>DASRGQ010000066.1:0-29900 GCA_035650975.1 Gaiellaceae bacterium | reverse complement strand
CGTCGCCGCCGTGCAGGATCAGCCGGACGTACTGCAGGTTCGCGTCGATGTACGCACGTTGCAGCTTGCGGTTCAGGGAGTACACGAGCGCCTGCACCTGCTGACGGACGCGCGCCGAGGTGCCCCCACGCGTCACCGCGAGCTGGAGCGTCGGGCTCTTCACCATCTGCTGCAGCGTCGCCGCGAACCCCGGCGGCACCGTCACCACCGCGACGACCTTGCCGTCGGCGAGCTCGCGCTGCGCCTCGTCCTCCGCCAGGCGCACAAGCCGGACATTGTGGGCGACCTGGTCGATCGTCGCCTTCACGTCGAAGCTGCGTCGCCCCACGACGATGTGTGCCGGGAGGCCGTCCTCGTCGACGAACGCCACGCGCGGCTTCGAGCTCGCATACCCCGCGACGAGGCCGAGGAGCGCGGCGATGAGAACGGGATACGCAACGAGGACGACGAGCAGTGCAGGCGTCCGCACGAGCGTGCGCACGTCCTTCGCGAGCACGAGCAGAACCGCCCTCATTGCACCAACCTGCCGTCGGCGAGCTCGAGCGTGCGGCTCGCGCGGCCTTCGAGCTCTTCCCAGTGGTGCGTGGCGACGAGCACGGCGCCTCCGTCGCGGGCGACGCCGCGCGCGATCTCCCAGACGCGCTCGCGCTGCGCAGGGTCGAGCGATGCAGTCGGCTCGTCGAGGAGCAGCACGCGCGGATCGGCGAGCAATGCGAGCGCCACGTCGAGCCGCTGCCGGTTCCCGACGGAGAGGCTCGATGCGCGCACGTCGCCGGGCAGCTCGAACGCGTCGAGCAGCTCGTCGGCGCGGCCCGCCTCGGCGTGCTCGAGCGCTGCGAAGAGCCGGAGGTTCTCGAGCGCCGTGAGGCGCCCGTAGTGCGCGGGCCGCTGCGGCACCCAGCCGACGCGGGCCGGACGCTCGACGCTGCCTTCGCTCGGCTCGAGTGCTCCGGCGAGGATCGCGAGCAGCGTCGACTTCCCGGCACCGTTCGGCCCGACGAGCGCGACCACCTCGCCTGCAGCAAGCTCGAGATCCATGGGCTCGAGCGCAACGCGCGCTCCGAATCGCCGCGCGATCCCTCGCGCCGCGAGCAGCGTCACGAGCGCTCGGCGGCTTGCGGCTCGACGAGCCCGACTTCGACCGGTACCGGCTCGCTCTCGACGCGCTGCTCGCTCCACGGCTCGAGCGCGATGCGGTCGGCGAAGAACTCCCACATCGCACGCGCGACGGCGAGCGTCGGCAGGGCAACGAGAGCTCCCGGAAGGCCGTACAGCTCGAACCCGGCACCGAGCCCGAAGATGACGAGCAGCGGATGCAGGCGCAGCGCGTTCCCCATCACGTTCGGCACGACGACGTGCCCTTCGATCTGGTGAATGCCGAGGAAGAGGATTGCAACCCAGAGCGCCGAGATCGGGTGTACGACCGCCGCGTACACGAACGGCGGAATCGCACCGAGCCACGGCCCGAGGTACGGGATGATCTCCGTCACGGCGACCCACGCGCCGAACAACAACGCGTATTGCTGCGCATGCGGCAGGAGCCCGATTGCGGCGAAGAGCCAGAGCCCGATTCCCGCACTTGCGCCGATGATGAAGCTGAGCGCGATCTGTCCGCGCACATACGACGCAAGCGAATGCTCGATCGCGCGCAGGAGCGGCTGCTCTCCCGGTCGCGGCGGGAAGCGGCGGTCGATCGCACGGCCGAGCCGCTGCATGTCCAGCAGCATGTAGATCGAGACGACGAGCAGCAGGACGAGGCTGAACAGCGTCTTGCCGATCGAGATCGCAGCTCCTTCGACGAACGTCACGATCTTGTGTGTGTACTTGCCGACGTCGCGCTGGCGGATCTGCTCGACGAGCTTGTGACCGCGCTTCTCGATCTTCACCGACTTCAAGTGATGCTGGTTCAACCAGCGCTGCAGCCGGTCGACGTCGCGATCGGCGGACGTCTGTCCGGACGCGCCATGAACATGCGTGAAGTAGCCGTTGAACCTGTTCGCCGCCGTCTTCGTCTGGGTGACGACGGCAGTGGCGATCGCGACGACGATGAGCACGAGCGCCCCCAGGAAGAGCAGGTACACGATTGCGACCGACAGGCCGCGCGGGAGCCGCACCCGCTGCAGGACCCGCACGAGCGGATCGAGGAGAAGGGCAACGAGCGCGGCGACCATGAACAGGAACACGACGTGAGCAGCCGCGTTCAGGAGCAGCCACAGAAGCACGACGAGCAAAGGGAGGCCGACCAGCTGTATCCAGCGTGGAATGCGGATCCGCGGCGGCCTGCCGACGGCGTTCACGCCCGCGATGCTACCGCGGTGGTCGTACCCATCCGTCCGCCGGATTGGGACTGGGATGTCGGCTCGCCCGAGCCCACTCGGTTGAATCGCCCGCAGGCGTCGGCTACGGTGCCCGCCATGTCGCCCCCAGTGGTGAAGCGGCGTGCGCGCACGACGCGGCGCCGCCACCTGGAGCGCGAACGGCGCCTGCGCCGTCTCGCCGTCCTCGTCGTGATCGCAGTGGTCGCGCTCGTCACGCTGCTCCTGTCCGCGTTCGGCGGCTCGGGGCGCGGCGTCCAGGCGCCCGCTCCCGCGAGCGCCGCGCGGCTGCTCCCGGCCGGGCCGCCCGCGCCTGAGATCGTCGCGCGCCTCGGCTCCCTCCACCTGCAGCTTCCGGTCAGCCAGTCGCGCGTGACCGCGATCGGCTACGGAGGCGGCAGCGAGGGCGCGCTCGCGCTCTCACCGCTCGGCGCGCAAGCCAACGAGAACGTGCTGAAGCGTGTGCTGCACGCGATCGTCGGCGGATCGTCGGCGAAACCCCGTTGGTACGAGCTCCCCGAGGGCAGCGGCACCGACGGGACGTCACTCGAGGTGGGCGCGGCGGCAGGCACCGATGTGTACGCGCCTGTCGACGGAATCATCGTGGCGATCGACAAGGTCGTGATCAACGGCAGCTCGCTCGGCTCCCAGATCGACATCCAGCCGACAGGCGCGCCGTCGCTCGTGGTGTCGGTGTCACACGTGAGCGTCGATCCGGCGCTCACCGTCGGCTCGACGATCTCCGCGGGGGGCACGCGGCTCGGTTCGGTCGTCGACTTCTCGCACGTCGAGCGCCAGGCGCTGGCGCGCTACACGAACGACGCCGGGAACCATGTCGCGATCGAAGTGCATCCCGTCGCGACACCCTCGCTCGACTAGCGACTGGTGCGCATCCTGTTCGTCGCCGACGTGTTCGGCGCACCGGGCCGGCGCGCGGTCGAAGAGCGGCTGCCGTCGCTTCGCGACGAGCTCGCTACCGACTTCTGCATCGTCAACGGCGAGAACGCCGCTGCAGGCCGCGGGATCACCGACAAGCTCGCCGACAAGCTGCTCGCGAGCGGTGCGGACGTGATCACGCTCGGCAACTGGACGTGGGGACAGCAAGGCTTCGGGCCTTACCTCGAAGGCACGGATCGCGTCATTCGTCCGGCGAACATGTCGCCGCGTTCGCCGGGCCGCGGGTTGACCGTCGTCGGCGGCGTCGCAGTGCTCAACCTGCTCGGCAGCTTCGCCCTCGATCCGTTCGAGAGCGCATTCGTCGCCGCCGACCGGCTCGTCGAGGAGGCACGGAGGGAGACGCCGGTCGTGATCGTCGACTTCCACGCCGAAGCAACGAGCGAGAAGGTCGCGCTTGCTCGCTACCTGGATGGACGCGCGACCGCGGTGCTCGGCACGCACACGCATGTGCAGACGAACGACGCGCGCGTGCTTGCGGGCGGCACCGCCGCGATCACCGACGCAGGCATGACGGGCCCGCACGACTCCGTGATCGGAAGCGACGAGCACAATGCGATCAAGCGATTCGTGACGGGTCTGCCGACGCGACTCGAGCCTGCGACGGGCGACGTGCGCATCGAAGGCGTGCTCGTCGAGTGCAATGCCGATGGCCGCGCGATCAGCTGCGAGCTCGTTCGCGTTCCGGTTTGAGCGTAGCTCGACGGAGCTCATCAAAGAGCGGAGGCGCCGGCTTAGCCTAGCCGGTGCCGGAAGCGGGAGTGAGCGGCCATGCGAGCAGCGCGACAAGTGCGACGAGGACGAGGTCGCGCGCGAGCACGACGCCGGCGAGGTGCAACCGGTCGACGTACGCCCAGTAGCGGAACGGGAACCAGATCTGCGTAAGGACACACGCGGTCGTCAGCGCCGCGACCGCAACGAGCCCGCGCCTCCCGCGCACGAGCGGAACCAGTGGGATCAGCCAGATCAGGTACTGCGGCGACAGCACCTTGCCGAACGCGACGAACGCGCAGACGCACGCGATGGTGTAGCGAATCAGGCGGTCGTGCGTCGGCGCGCCCCGCGCAAACGCGACCCAGAGGCCGATGATCGCGGCGATCTCGACCACGGTGAGCAGCGCCCCGACGGCGCCGTGCCCGGCGACGTTCTGCGAGCCGTGCGTATTGACGATCCGCGGATGGCCGAAGGTGGTGAAAAGCGCGCCACCGAGGCTCTCGATCTGCAGCGGGCGCGACGCCTGACCGCTCAGGCTGTGCCACATCCCGGAAGGTGAAAGCACCGTGAACGGCACGAACGCGGCGAGCGCGACGCCGAGCCCGACGAGTGCACGCGAGCCGCGCCCGTGGCGCAGCGACCAGACGAGCGCCGGCGGCACGGCAACGAGTGGCCAGAGCTTCGCCGACACGGCCGCCCCGAGGAACGCCCAGCCGAGCCCGTGCCGTCCGGCCAGCAGCAGTGCGAGCGCGGCGGTGAAGAGCAGCGCCGGCCAGAGATCGAAGCGCGAGAGGATCAGCGACCCGACGAGCACCGGCGCGAGCGCGGTGAAATACGCGGCACGGCGGTCGATCGCCGCGACGACTGCGACGAGCACGACGCCGCAGCCGGCCATCAGCCACGCGAACGCCGAGGCGTAGTTGCCGAACACCACCGGGGCGACGAAGACGGGCAGCGCCCCGGGCGGGTACTCGACCGCGAAGTCCCGGTACGGCACATCGCCGTGGTGCGCGATCGCGATCCCGTAGTCGCGGTAGGTCGGCCAGTCGACGAGCTGGTCGTGCGCCCAGAACCATGTGTGCACCAGGCCGAAGCAGGCGAGAAAAAGCCCGCAGGCGGCGAGAGCGTCAGGCAGTGAGCGGCACCGGGTCATCGCGGCCGGGAAGCGGTGCGACGAGAGCGAGCACCACGAAGGGGAAGAACCACGGCAGGTAGAGATAGAACCAGTGCGTCAGGACAAGCTCGAAGCCGACGAGCACGGCGCCGGTGAGCGCGGCGAGCCGTAGCGGCGACCGATGACGCGGGTACCACAGGAGGAGAGCCGACCCGGCGACGAGGGCGACCTCGAGGATGCGCTGCACGACGTGGAGGTCCGGCAGCCCTTTCGCGTGGTACTGCCGCCAGTCCCAGAGCGAGAACGGGGAGTCGCGACCGATCTGGAAGGAGACGGTGCGGTCGTAGAACACCCTCGCGGCGTGCCACGGTGATGGCTCGAGGAAGAGCACGAAGAACACGACCGCGGTGGTGAGCGCGAATCCGAGGAGCGCGAGGATCGCCGGCCGCGGCCGGCGCGCCTCGGGATACCCGAGCCAGAGCGGGAGCACGAGCAGGGAGGCGAACTTCGTCCAGCCGGAGAGCGCGACCGCCGCGCCGCGCGTGAGGTCGCTCGTCAGCCAGTAGAACCCCCACACGAGCAACGCGGGCGCGATCGCGTCGTTCGTGTTCGAGCTCGACGCGTACTGCGTGAACGGCCAGGCCGCCCACGCGAACGCAGCTGCGGCGCCGAGTCGCGGCCCGCCCAGCCGCCGCCCGACGAGTGCGAGCCCGATCAGCGCGAGCAGGTCGAAGAGGATCGACGTGAAGTGCACGGACGGCAACGAGTCCCACTTGCCGCTCCAGCCGAACAGCTCGAGCCCGGGGATGTAGGCGAGGTACGAGACGGGGCCGTAGGTGTCGCCGAGCGGGTTCGCCGATTCGCAGCGGCCGTTCGTCTGGATGCGGTCGCGGATCTCGCCGCTCGAGTCCGCAGGCCCGCAAGGCTTCAGGTCGTCCTCGACCGGAAAGTGACCGTACGGACTCTGGCCGTTGACGATCCGATCGGCGCCGATTACACCGGAGTAGCCGACGTCGATCACGTTCGAGGCGCGGACGTTCAACCCGACGCGGAACCCGGCGAGGAAGACGGTTGCCGCCGCGAGCACCCACACCGGCCACACCGGCTCGCCCTGTGCCGGCCGGTCGCCGCGCGCGATCCAGACGCAACGCAGCAGCAGCCACGCCATCGGCGGGTACGCGAGCGGCATCGCGGCGAACACGTTGCCGTGGTTGAAGAACCAGAGCGATGCCGTGAACGAGAGGAGCACGACGAGGTCGACGTTGCGCACGGAGAGGAGTCGCCGCCAGTCGACGAGCCCGGCCAGGAAGATGATGCAGAACGCGAGCCAGATCGCCGGGCTGTTGATCTGCGTGCCGCCGAATGCCCCCTTGACCCCACGCGCCATCGCCCACGCAACCTGCGGGCCGGTCCATGCCTGCGTGACCGCGCCGGTGATGTCGTCCACGTTGCCGGTTGCGACGACGCCCGCTTTGCCGGAGGAGACATTCACCGTCCACGAACCTGCGGAGAAGCTCGCTTCGGTCTGCGGATGCGGCGGGTAGCGCTTCAGCCAGTCGCGCACCTTCGGGACGGCGAGGAAGCGCGCGATCACCTCGCGCTCTTGCAGACGGCCGGTGGTCGAGCCGAGGTCTGTCGGTGTCGTGAGCGGGATCGTCGTGCTCGTGGGACGCGTCGTGTCAGCCGACGCGGCCGGGGCGAGGGCAAGCGCGACCGCGAGCGCCGCGGCGACTCTCAGCGCCGGAAAGACCAGAGCTTGTTTCCGAGGAAGTTCAGCGGGGTCACGAGAACGATCGCAACTGCCTGCGAGACGATCTTGCCCCAGCCGAGCCAGTCCAGGAAGACGAGCAGCCAGAGTTGGTTCACGCCGAGCGCTGCCAGGGCGACCGCGAAGAAGCGGGCGCCCTGATAGGCGAAGTGCCCTTTCTGCCTGGCGAACGTCCAGTGGCGGTTCCACCAGTAGTTGTTCGCCGCCGAGACGATGAACGAGACAGCCGCGGCCTTGTGTGCGCCGATGCCGAGGAGCGCGGCGTACACCGCCAGGTTGACGGCGTAGCCAGCGACTCCGACGACGCCGAACTTCGCCAGCTGGATCCAATTGTGCGAGCTGCGGAGCGCGCGGGCGGTGCGCGCGGAGAGAGCGGCCACGCGCGCGAGGCTAGCGCACGCCGAAGTGCGCGGCGACCGCGCCCTTGACCCCGGTGATCGACGCCGGCGGTTCGCCGAGCCCGACCGTCAGCATCGGCACCTCGGAATCGGCGGCGTCGAGCGAGCCGTGGCTCCCGCCACCGAGGTGGTGTCGGCCGGCAAGGTCGACGAACTCCCAGCCGGGCGCGGCGGACACGATCACCTCGCCGGCGTTCGGGTTCGCGACCGCAGCGGCCGCACGCTCGCGGCCGTCGGGAACGCCGTCGAGAAGAGCCAGATCCTCGTCTCCGTCGCGTCGCGCGACGACCTCGCCGTTCTCGCGGAAGAGGACGATGCCTGCCGACGGCTCCTTGTCGAGCCGCTCCGCCACCCGCCTCGGTTCGGTCGTGTACACCATCGCCGCGCGATTGGAGGCGGTGACGCGTTCGCCGTCGTCTGGGATCAGCCGCGCGACACGGTCGACGCTCGACTGTCCATGGTCGGAGCACACGATAACCGCGTACCGCTCGAGGAACGCGTCACGTCCACCGGCGGCGTCCATCAGCGTCAGGATCGCGTGATCGCTCCGGCGCAGTGCATCGTGCGCGACGTCGGGGCCTGCGGCATGCGACGCGTAGTCGTAGTCGGGGAGGTAGAAGACGAGCAGGTCGAAGCCATCGCGCGTCACGAGCCAGCGGCCGATCCACGCTGCATACGCGTCGATCGAGCCGAGTGCGCGGTTGCGGATCGCGAGGGGGGCGCCCGTACGGTCGCTCTCGTAGAGCGAATAGAAGAAGAAGCGCTTCGGGCCGTAAACGGCGGGCACGCCTGGGATCGTCGGCAGGTGGCGCGTGTCCCCCCGATAACAGGTGATGTTGATCGCGCCGGTCGTGAGCCCGTGACCCTCGAGCAGCTCGTAGACCGTCTCGGCCTCACGCGACAAATGGCGAGCGTTCAGATCGATGATCGTGTCCTTCAGTGCGCGCGCGAAGCCGGCAGCGCGGATCGCGCCGAAGGAAGAGCCATACTCGACGATGCGCTGCTCGGCGCGGTTCCACCAGACGAGGTGGGGGATGTGATGCGTGTCGGGATGACCGCCGGTGGCAATCGAGCTGAGGCAGACGGGCGTGAGCGACGGGAACGTCGACGCCGCGCGGCGGTACGCCCCGTGCTCGGCGAGGAAGCGAAGCGCCGGTGTGTCCGCCGCCTCGAACATCGACGGCGTCAGGCCGTCGATCACGATCAGGACGACGGGCTTAGTCGCGCGCAAGCGTGCGTAGGCCCGCGTGGCGGTCGGGCGAGCGGCGGCGAAGCCTCGCGCCGAGGATCGGCACGGCCGCGGCCTCGAGGTAGCCGAGCGCCGGAACGAACGCGAGCGCCGCTCCGACGAGGGCGGCGACGCCGAGCAGCAGCGCCGTCCCGCCTCGCGTGCCGCCGCGTCGAAGCGTGCCGCTGACGAGCGGCGCCGAGCCGAATGCGCCGCACGCCGCGCCGGCGAGCCCGCCGATCGCGTCGGCGATGCCGCCGATCACGAAGCCGATCACCACTGCCGCGACGGCCGCGACCGCTGCGGCGATGAGCGCACGGCGCAGCACGCCCGTCGCTGCGATCCCGATCGCGGCGCCGAGCCCGACGAGAACGCCGATCCAGTACCAGCCGCCCACGCCGACGAGGTTACACACGGGTCGTCGGCGGGCAGAGGGTGGACGTGACTCGCGCCGGGGTTCCGTTGCTCGTGTTCTTCTCGTCGCCGCGTTCCGGCCCCTCGCGGCGCATGGAGAGCCTGATCGCCCACATCGCTCACAAGGAGCGCGAGCGCGTGCGGGTGGTTCAGGTCGACGTGGACAAGCACGCGCAACTTGCCGAGAAGCTCGCCGTTCGCAGCGTTCCGACGCTCGTGCTGATCGTCGACCGGAAGGCCGTTGCGCGTCTCGACGGCCGTGCGAGCGCGCCCAAGATCGAAGAGATGGTCGACCGGCACGTCGCGGTCGCCGTGTAGCGAGCGTCAGGCTTCGAGCAGCTCGATCACCGCGAGCGCAAATTGCGCGGCGCGCGCGCCGTCGACGACGCGATGGTCGAACGTGACGCTGATGTTCCCCATGGGGCGCACGACGATCTCGCCGTCGCGTACGACGGGTCGCGGCGCGATGCGATGGACGCCGAGGATGCCGACCTCCGGATGATTGACGAGCGGCGTCACGAGCAGGCCGCCGAGCTTGCCTGCACTCGTCACGGTGAACGTCGAGCCGCGCAGCTCTTCGGGCGCGAGCGTGCCGGCGCGCGCCTTCTCGGCGAGCGTGTCGACGTCGGCGCGCAACTCGTCGATCGAACGTGTAGCGCAGTCGCGCACGACCGGGACGACGAGCCCCGCGTCGGTCTGCACGGCGATGCCGAGGTCGTAGCGGTCGAGGTAGACGATCTCGTCGCCCTCGAGACGCGCGTTCAGTTCGGGGAAGTCGTGAAGCGCCTGCGCGGTGGCGTGCAGCACGGTCGGGAGCAGGAGCTTCAGGTCGACGTTCGAGAAGTCGCACTCCTCGACGAACGTGACGGCGGCGACCTCACGATGCGAGCGCGAGAGGTGCTCGACGATTTGCCGCCGGACGCCCCGGATCTTTTCGCGCCGCCCTTCCGGAGCTTGTGCCAAGTTGGCACGAGCGCCGCCGGCCGCGGCCCGCACGTCCTCTTCGGTGATGCGCCCGCCCGGACCTGTCGGCTGCACCTGCGCGAGGTCGACGCCCAGCTCCGCGGCAATGCGCCGAACGAGCGGCGTCGCCTGGACTCTGTCAACAGGTCCTGAAGGTGGGTCGTGACGTAGAGGTACGCCTACATCGGCCTGCTTTTCGGACGCGACCTCAGCGGCCTCGTCCTCGCCGATCACGACCAGCACCGTCCCGACCGGGACGACCTCGCCTTCCGCGACCAGGATCCTCGAGACGACACCTGCGGCCGGCGACGGGATCTCGACCGTCGTCTTGTCGGTCTGGACCTCGACCAGCGGCGCGTCCTCGGCGATCTCGTCGCCTTCCGCAACGAGCCAGCGCGCGACCTCGCCCTCCGTCAGCCCTTCGCCGAGATCCGGCAGCTTGAACTCGTACGCCACGACGCGGGAGGCTACCTTCGCGGCCGCCCCACCCACGAGCCCGGTGGAACGAGCAGCACGCGCAGCCCCTCGCCGAAGCGCCACAGGGACACGGCGAGCTCGTCGCCGGCGAGCTCGGGCGCGACCTCGCGCGGAACGTAGCCGGCCTGCAGCGTGCGCGACTCGTTCCAGATGCCGATCGCGTTCGGATCGTGCTCGTTGTCCGGCTCGCGTACGAGCACGAGCCGCGCACCCGGATCGAACGACCCGTTGGCAACATCGTCGGGCCTGAACGACACGCCGGCCACCGCGATCACGCGGATGCGCTCGTCCTCCCAGGTGACCACGTCGCCCGTCGCCGCGTCGCGCAGGTGATAGCCGGCGCCGCGCCGGTCGCGCTCGAGCCAGAGTCGGAGCCGCTCGCTCAGAACAACGAGCGTACGGCTGCGGCGACGCGCCCCGCCGACGGGACGTACGCGTCCTCGATCCCCCAATACGGATAGGGCACGTCGTAGCCCGTCACGCGCAGAACCGGGCCCTGCAGGTCGAAGATCGCTCGCTCGGCGATCAGCGCCGCGAGCTCGGCGCCGAAGCCTGCGGTACGCGGCGCCTCGTGCACGATGACGACACGACCCGTCTTCGCAACCGAAGCGAGGATGCCGTCCTCGTCGAGCGGACGAAGGCTACGAATGTCGAGCACCTCGCACGACCGCTCGACGAGCTCCGCCGCGCGCTCGCACACCGCGACCATCGCGCCGTAGGCGACGAGCGTCACGTCGGTTCCCTCGCGCGCGACACGCGCACGACCGAGCGGAACGACGTGCTCGCCCTCCGGCACTTCACCGCGCGCCGTGCGGTACACGAGCTTCGGCTCGAACACGACGACAGGATCCGGATCTCGAATTGCCGCCGCGAGCAGGCCTTTCGCGTCGGCAGGAGTCGACGGGATCGCGACCTTGATGCCCGGCGTGTGCACGTAGTAGGCCTCGGGCGAGTCGTCGTGCAGCTCGGGTGCGCGCACGCCGCCGCCGTACGGCATGCGAATCGTCAGCGGGAAGGTCATGCGCCCGCCGCTCCGCCAGCGGTAGCGGCCGACGTGCGTGATCAGCTGATCGAGGCACGGATACGAGAACGCGTCGTACTGCATCTCGACGACCGGCCGCCACCCCGCCATGCAGAGCCCGACCGCGCCGCCGAGCATGCCGGCTTCCGCGAGCGGCGTGTCGACGCACCGATCCGCGCCGAAGCGATCGCGCAGGCCCGCAGTCGCGCGGAAGACACCACCCGCGCGCCCGACGTCCTCGCCCATGACGAGCACGTCGGGATCGCGCGCGAGCTCCGTGTGCAGCGCGTCGTTCACGGCTTCGACGAGCGTCAGCTCAGCCATTGCGCATGTTTCCCGGCGGGTCGACGTACACGTGCGAAAAGAGCAGCTCCGGATCGGCAGGCGGCTCCGCCTCGGCGGAGGCAATACCCTCGCGCATGAGCTGCTCGCACTGCGCACGGATCTCTTCCGCACGCTCGTCTGTCAGCAGTCCGGCGTCCTTCAGCACACGCTCGAACCGGCCGACGCATTCGCGCGCGCGCTCCTCCTCGACGCGGGCCGGGTCGATGTACGCGCTGGGATCGTCCGCGGTTGCGTGCGGCGCAGCGCGGTAGTGAACGCACTCGATCAGGGTCGGCCCACCGCCCGCGCGTGCCCGCTCGACCGCCTCGCGCGCCGCTGCGAAGACAGCGAGCACGTCCAGCCCGTCGACACGCACACCGGGGATGCCGTAGCCGACGGCCTTGTCGGCGAGCGTCTCGGCACGCGTCTGGGCCTCGAGCGGCGTCGAGATCGCCCAGCCGTTGTTGTTGCAGACGAACACGGCCGGCGCGTTCATCACCGCGGCGAGGTTGACGCCCTCGTGGAACGCACCCTCGCTCGTCGCGCCGTCGCCGAAGAACGCCATTGCGACGGCGTCCTCGCCCCGCAGCTTCTTGCCCCACGCAAGACCGGCCGCGTGCGGCACGTGCGTCGCGATCGGGACGCAGATCGACGCGACGTTCCAGTCGGCCGGGCTCCACCAGCCCGACGGATGACCGCGCCACCATTGCAGGATCGTCTGCACCGGCATGCCGCGCACGAGCCCGATCGCGGACTCGCGGTAGGAGGGGAAGATCCAGTCGTCATCGGTCAGCGCGAACGTCGCGCCGGCCTGAATCGCTTCGTGGTTCCAGAAGATCGCGTACGTGCCGATGCGCCCCTGCCGGTGATAGACGACCGAGCGCTCGTCGTAGGTCCGCAGGAGCACCATGCGTCGATACAGCTCGAGCAGGTCGGCGTCGTCGACCCCTTCGGGAACGAGCCCGCGCAGCGCGTCGGTCGAGGCCATGCGGGGCGGAAGGGTACTCCACCCGTGCGTCACACGAGGACGGCCACTGCGTCGCGCGACGCCTCGAACACGGCGTGCTCGACGTCGCCGAGATCCTCGCCGTCTGCCTGCAGTGGGAGCGGCCGGTCGCAGCGCACGTCGATCCGGTCGAGGTCGAAGCCCATGAAGACGACGTCCGGGTAGCCGGTGCCCCGCACGAGCGCGGTGACGAGGCGCGGCACGTCGCGCGCGCGGACCCGCTGCACCGCCGCGAAGGCAAGCCCTTCTTCGAACGCCGCGCCGGGCGTCACGCGGATCGGTACGGAGCCGGCGTAGGAGTACGGATCGCAGTTCGCGACCAGGATGAAGGCGGCGCGCCCGACGCCCTCGATCTCGAGCGCCGGGCTCCAGCGCCCTCGCCGCTCGAGGATCATCTTCGCGACGGTACGCAGGAACGCGACGTCTCCCGGGCGTGCGCCGCCGGGCCGGCGGCCGAGCTTGTCGAGGCGGCGAACCGCTTCCCCGTCGAAGCCCAGCCCCGCCGAGAAGCTGAAGCGCCGTCCGTTGACGCTCCCGAGCGAGATCCGCCGCATCCGGTCTTCCGCGAGCGCTCGCCCGAGCGCACGCGCAGCGTCGACGGGATCGCGCGGCACTCCGAGCGCACGTGGCAGCACGCTCGTCCCACCGCCGGGCAGGAAGCCGAACGGCAAAGCACCGTCGGCGCCGTTCAGCGCTTCGTTGTACGTCCCGTCGCCGGAGAAGACGAGGATCGCGTCCACCGCGTCGGCGGCCGCCGCCGCGGCGAGCTCCGTCGCATGCCCCGGATGCTGCGTGAACTGCGTCTCGACGTCGACGTTCGCCCGCAGCGCGAGCTCCACCTCGGCGATGCGCCTGCCGGTGACGTGCGTCGAGTACGGGTTGACGATCAAGAGCGCCTTCTTCACGCTGCCGAGCATGCCACGCACCGCGCTCGTCGTCCCCGTTCGCGAAGCGGCGCCGTACTACGCCGGCGCGCCGGGGGTACCCGCACACGTCACGGTGCTCTTCCCGTTCGACGAGACGCCCGACGAGCAGGCGCTCGAGGATCTCTTCCGACGATTCCACGCGTTCGACTTCGAACTAGACAGCGTCGAGCAGTTCGCGGAGGGCACGCGGTGGCTGCACCCCAGCCCCTCGGCGCCGTTCGTCGACTTGACGGCGGCCGTGTGGCAGCGCTGGCCCGACTACGCCCCGTACGAGGGCGCGTTCGACGAGGTGATTCCACACCTGACGATCACTGTCGACGACGTGCAGGGGCTCCCGATCCGCGCGCGTGCGACCGAGGTGGCGCTCCTCGAGGAGTCGGAGAGCGACGGGAGCTGGTCGGTGCGGCGAACGTTCGCGCTCGGTCAGGGCGTCGCGTAGCCGCGCATACCGTCGAGCAGCGCGGCGAAGAGCCTGTCCGCGAGCTCGTCGATCGAAGAGCCGGACCGCAGCCACGTGTACGCCCAGTTCGCGGCGGAGAGGAAGAGCAGGGCGGCCGTCGCGACGTCGAGATCGGTGCGCAGCTCGCTGCGCTCGACGCCCTCGCGAAAAAGGTCGCGGATCCGTTCCTCGTAGCGGCGCCGCTCGGCGACGAACCGCGTGCGCCGGTCGCCGGCGAGGTAGCGCCACTCGCGCACGAAGACGGTCGCGACGTCGAGCTGACCCGAGACGACGGCGAGGTGGGCCCGCAGCGCGAGCCGGATGCGTTCCGTCGCCGGCGCGTCGGCCGGTACCGCGTCGAGAGCTTCGTGGAACGCCTCCGCGCCCTCCCACGCGACCGTCCAGAGCAGGTCTTCCTTGGACGCGATGTGGTGGTAGAGCGACGGCTTCTGGACGCCGAGCGCATCGGCGAGGTCGGCGAGCGACGTGCCCTGGTAGCCCCGCTCGGCGAAAAGGCGGGCGGCGATCCGGTTCAACTCCTCGCGTCGGGCGGACATCGAGCCTCTATGATGGCAGCCTAACGATCGGTAGGTAGGAGGTCAGCGTGGATTCGCGCACCGAGGAGTTCCTGGCCCGCGTCCAGGAGGGCGGCCAGGTCGAGGCGACGGACTGGCTGCCGGACGAATACCGGCAGAAGCTCGTCAAGTTCATCGAGATGCACGCGAACTCGGAGCTGATGGGCGTCCTGCCCGAGCGCGAATGGATCCTCAAGGCGCCCACGCTGCAACGGAAGCTCGCGCTCACGGCAAAGGTGCAGGACGAGGTGGGGCACGCACAGCTCATCTATCGCGTCGCCGAGGACCTCGGCAAGCCGCGCGACCAGATGTTCGCCGACCTCGTCTCCGGCAAGAGCAAGTTCCACAACGTCTTTCACTACCCCACGAAGTCGTGGGGCGACGTCGGCGTGATCGCGTGGCTCGTCGATGCCGCGGCGATCATCTCGCAGAAGGCGCTCCTCAAGTGCTCGTACGCGCCGTACGCGCGGATCATGAAGAAGATCTGCTGGGAGGAGTCGTTTCACATCCTGCACGGCCGCGACGTGATCCTCGCGATGATGACCGGCTCCGACTACCAGCGCGAGCTCGTTCAGGAAGCGTTGAACAGGTGGTGGGGGCCGCTGATGCAGTTCCACGGCAACCCGATTCCGCGCGACGAGGATCCGATGTGGCTGTGGCGCATCAAGTCGCAGGGAAACGAGGAGGCGCGCCAGCAGTTCCTCGAGGGGTACGTGCCGCAGATCTGGGAGCTCGGCCTCACGGTTCCCGACCCGAACCTGCACCGCGCCGACGACGGCGTGTGGACGTACTCCGAGCCGGATTGGGATGAGCTGCGCTCGGTCGTCACCGGGCACGGACCGCGCTCGCAGGACCGGCTCGCCTTCCGGTCGCGCTTCCTAGAGCAGGAGAAGTGGGTGCGCGACGCGGTGCTCGCTGCGTGATTTACGAGGTTTTTCGGCAGGAGAAGAAGGGCCAGCCGTTCGCGCACGCCGGCTCGGTCGTCGCGCCCGACGCGGCGTTCGCGGACGCGTGGGCACGGGAGCAGTACGGGCGTCGCGGCGAGAGCGAGGCGCTGTGGCTCGTGCCGCGCGAGTCGATCCATCAGGTGACGGAGTGGGCGGACGAGTTCGACCTCAAGTACCGCCGCGTCGACGGCTATTCGATCAAGGAGCGGTTGCGCATTGCGCGCGAACGCGCTGCTGGCGCTCGCTGACGACGAGCTGATTCTCGGCTGGCGCGACTCCGAGTGGACCGGGATCGCCCCGACGCTGGAAGAGGACGTCGCGTTCTCGTCGATCGCGCAGAACGAGATCGGACACGCACGTGCGCTGTACGAGCTCGCAGCCGCGGAGCTCGGTACGGATGCGGATGCGCTCGCGTTCGACCGCACGCCGGACGAGTACGCATGCGCGCCGCTCGTCGAGCTGCGCCTGATGGACTGGGCGCACACGATCGCGCGCCGCTATCTGTACGAGGAAGCAGACCGCGTGCGCATCGACGCGCTGAAGCGGTCCGACGACGTCGAGCTCGCGGGGCTCGCCGCGAAGATCGACCGCGAGGAAACCTACCACCGCATGCACGCGGAGATGTGGGCCGCGCGCCTGCGCGATGAGCCGCGCTTCCGGGCAGCCGTCGACGAGTTGTGGCCGTACGCGCTGGGCGTGCTCGAGCCGGAGCAGCGGCCCGAGCTCGCGCGCCGGGTCGGGCTTAGTGCCAACTTGGCACAAACGCACGAGCGCGGTGAGCACACGCCCGACCTCGCAGAGCTCTGGAACGAGATGACGGAGGTGCGGCGATCGGCGCCGGGACAGCAGTGGTGACGGTGGACGCCGTGTGGGCGGCGTTCGCGGAGATTCCCGACCCGGAGATTCCCGTCGTGTCCCTCGTCGACCTCGGCGTCGTGCGCGACGTGCGCGTCGAGGGCGAGCGTGTGCACGTCGAGTTCACGCCGACGTTCCTCGGCTGCCCCGCGCTCGAGGTGATGCGCCGCGCGCTCGAGGACGCAGTCGCCGGCCTGGGTGGCGTGGCGGACGTCGCGGTGATCCAGGACGACTCGTGGTCGACGGACCGCATTACCGCCGCGGGACGCGAGAAGCTGCGCGAAGCCGGCTTCGCGCCGCCCGCGCCGCGCGCCATGGGCGCGACGACGCTCGTGCAGCTGCAGTCGAAGGCGTTCCGCTGTCCCTATTGCGGCTCGACCGAGACGCGCCTCGAGAACATCTTCGGCCCGACGCCGTGCCGCTCGATCCGCTGGTGCGAAAGCTGCCGCCAGCCGTTCGAGCAATTCAAGACGATCTAAGAACGCCTCGTTGAGCGGCTACCTGCCGGCAGCTCCGATCCTCTTCGCCGGCCGCGCGACGAGGCTCGACGCGCGTCGAAGGCCGCGCTGAACGGCGACGCCGGCGCGTTCTAGCGGACGCCCGAGCTCGCGAGCTCCTCGAACATCTCGGCGATGTCGCAGAGTGCGATGAGACCCGCGCGCATCCCCGCGAGCTGTTCGGCTGTGATCGCGCGCTCGAGGTTCGTGTCGACGGCGACGACCCCGCGGCGCACCGCTGCCGCTGCGGCGACACCGCGCTCGGTGAGCGCGAGGGTCAGGCGGCGCCGGTCCGACGGGTCGGTCTCGCGTTCGAGGTAGCCGCGCAGGACGAGCGAGTCGATCAGCTGGCTCGTCGCCTGCTTGCTGATTCGAAGCTGGCGCACGAGATCGCTCGGCGTCGCGCCGTGGTTCGCCATGCCGCCGATCACAAACGCGCCGTTCCGGGGCAGGTCCTCGAAGCCGTCGGCCGCGAGCTCGAGGCGCACGGACGCGGCGTAGGCGCCGCGCGCCGCGCGGAGGAGCGCGGGGACGACGACATCGTCGTGGGACGTTTCGGTGGACGACATGCCGCGATAGTACGGCTGCTTGACGATCTTGTCAAGCTGCTTGACTGTCAAGTGCGGTCGGGAGGTTTGCCAGACTCCGCGCGATGGCCGGTCTCGCGCATTCGGCCGGCCAGGTCTGGCCCGCATTCGCACTCGTAACAGGGCTCGTGCTCGTCGGGGTCGTCGCCGAGGGGGAGGGCCTCTTCGCGGCAGCGGGCTCGCGCCTCGCGCGGGTGCCGGCCGGCGGGCTCGGCGTATACGCACTTGCGCTCGGCCTCGTCGCGATCGTCACCGCCGTGCTGAACCTCGATACGTCGGTCGTCTTCCTGACGCCGGTGCTGCTCCATCTCGCGCGTGTGCGCGGTCTCGACGAGGCGCCGTTTCTCTACGGCGCCGTGACGATGTCGAACGCTGCGTCGCTGTACCTGCCCGGCTCGAACCTCACCAACCTGATCGTGCTGCACGGCAGGCACGCGTCCGGCGCGACGTTCCTGGCACACATGTGGTCGGCGGCACTCGTGTCGACGCTCGTCACGGCCGTCGTGCTCGCTGTGCTCTTTCGCCGCGAGCTGCGTTCGCGCAGCACCGAGGGGACAGACGAGCCGACGAGAGCGCGCCTCGGGATCGGCGCTGCGGCGATCGCGATCGCAACGGTGCTCGTGCTCGCGACGTCGGCGCCGGCGCTACCGGTGCTCGCGACGGGGATCGTCGCGGCGCTCGCAGCGCGCGTCTCGCGCACTCAGATCGCGTCGGTCGTCGACGTGCGCGTGCTCGGCGGTCTCTTCGCGCTCGCCGTACTACTTGGCGGCGTTGGCCGCTGGTGGCACGGGCCGGTGTCGCTCATCGACTCCGTCGGCCGCTGGCCGACAGCGGGCATCGCGGCGCTCGCGACCGTCCTGGTCAACAACCTGCCGGCCGCGGTGCTCCTCACGCCACATGCCCCGGTGCACGGACGCGCGCTCCTGCTCGGTCTGAACCTCGGCCCGAACCTCGCCGTGACCGGCTCGCTGTCGGCGTTCCTCTGGCTCCGCATTGCGCGCTCGCTGGGTGCGTCGCCGTCGGTGGTTCGCTACTCGCAGATCGGCATCGTGCTCGTTCCGGTCTCGCTCGCCGCGTCCTTGCTCGTCTAGACCGACGGCGCGCCCGACAAGCTCGGATAGCGGCCGGTCAAAAGCAGCACGTAGCAATAGGTCTGCGTCTCGTAGCGAAGCATCCACAGGCTCAGGTCGCGCATGCCCTGCGGCATGCGTCCAGTGACGATGCAGACGAACCAGCCGAGAAACGCGACGAGCGAGTTGACGATCCCGAACACGTACGTGAGCAGGAACGCGGGGATCGCCAGCAGCGCCCTGAAGAACACCGTCAGTCTGCTCTGCTGCATCGGTCCGTCGATGCGAAGGTCGACGGGGTAGGTCCCTCGCTCGCCGCCGAACGGCGGCCATGGGTTCGCGAGCAGGAGGATGTACGCGCGCAGGTGCGTGGCCGCGCGTGCGTAGTGCGCGAGAAAACTGTGCATCCCGGTTGGCACACGCCCGACGAAGAGGGCCGCGAACCACGCGACGATCACGACCACGTAGACGGCGATCCCCCAGATGCCGAGCCAGATCTCCTGCGGGATCGCGAGCAGCAAGCGGAAGAAGACGGTCAAGCGGCTGCGGCGCAGGTCGTCGTCGACGATCAGGCCGATCGGATGGTGATCGGAGGCCGTTTGCGTCATGGTTGTGAGCCTTTCTCGAACTGGATGGCGCTCGAGGCGAGCGTCGGGTAGTGGTCCGTGAGCAGAAGCAGATAGGCCCACGTCTGCGCCGCGTAGCGCAAGCAATACGCGCTCAGGTCGCGGAAGCCCTTCGGGTAGCGCCCGACAGCCAGGGCGAAGAAGAACCCGAGCAGCGCGACGATGACGACAACGTACTGCAGCACGCTCATGAAGACGTAGGCGGGGATCACGAGCACGATGCGAAGGAGCGTCTTCCAGCGCGCCTGTTCGCCGGGCGGGTCGACGTCGAGGTCAATCGGGTACGTGCCGCGCCAGCCGCGGAAGCCCGGATACGGATCGGCGACGAGGTACACGTAGGCGTAGACGTGCACCTGGTAGCGGAGAAAGCGCTCGACGAACGCGCACACACCCGTCGAGGGCGCCCCGCGCACGAGGGCGATCGTCCAGTTCACGACGCTGGCGAGGAAAACGACGTACGACCAGAGCGTGAGCACGAGCAGATGCGGCAGCGCGAGCAGCCCACGGAACGCGACGGTCAGCCGCCAGCGCTGCAGGTCGTCGGCGACTCGCAGCCTGACCGGATGCGCCCACGCTCCCGGCCCGCCGGTGAACGCCGCGTCGCGCTTCTCGAGAAAGGCGGCGACGCCTTCGGCGAAGTCGGGGGTGCGCGTCAGCTCCGCCTGCGTCGTCGCCTCGAGCTCGAGCTGCTCTGCGAACGTCGACGACTCGGCGGCATCGAGCAGCCGCTTCGTCTGCCAGACGGCGCGCGTCGGCATCGCGGCGTAGAGCTCCGCGACCTCCTGCGCGCGCCCCGCGAACTCGTCGTCCGGCACGACCTCCGAGACGACGCCCCATTCACGCGCCTCCTCGGCGCCGAGGCGACGACCGGTCGTGAGCCATTCGAACGCGCGCGCCGTACCGAGGAGCCTGCGCACGAGCCACGTGCCCCCGGAGTCGGGGACGAGGCCGATCTTGATGAACGCGGGCACGAAGCTCGCCGAAGCAGCCGCAATCCGCACGTCGCATGCGAGCGCGAGCGACATGCCTGCGCCCGCGGCCGCGCCGTTGACGGCGGCGATCACCGGCTTCTCGAGCGCCCGGATTGCGAGGACGTTGCGGTGGTAGTTGTCGCGCAGGTTCTGCGCGACGTCGCCGGCTCCCGACGAGAACTCCTGCAGATCCTGACCGACGCAGAACCCACGGCCCGCGCCCGTGATCACCACCGCGCGCACGGCGTCGTCGCGCCCGGCGTCTTCGAGCGCCGTGAAGACACCCTGATGCACCTCGCGATTCAGCGCGTTCAGCACGTCGGGGCGGTTCAGCGTGATCGTCTGGACGCCCGCGTGCCGCGTGACCTCGACCGCCGCCATGAACGGTCAACATAGAGCGACCGTCGGCCGTTCTAGGATCGACGCTTGTGAAGGGTTACGAGGCCTACCCGTCGCTCGAGCTCGACTGTCCCGCCGCGCATGTTCTCAGGCTGACCCTGCGTGCGGCCGGCAGGTTGAACGCGGTGAGCGGCGCGATGCATCGCGAGCTCGCGGAGCTCTGGCGCAGCGTCGGCAGCGACGACGAGACACACGTTGTGCTCGTGCGCGGCGCCGATGGTGCGTTCAGCTCGGGCGGCGACCTCGACCTCGTCGAAGCGATCGCCGACGACCACGCCACGCGCATGCGCGTCTTTCACGAAGCGCGCGACCTCGTCTACAACCTCGTCGACTGCCCAAAGCCGGTCGTCTCGGCGATCACCGGGCCCGCAGTCGGTGCAGGGCTCGCGATCGGGCTGCTCGCGGACATCTCCCTCGCGACGCCGACCGCGCGCATCGTCGACGGGCATACAAAGCTCGGCGTCGCTGCCGGCGACCACGCCGTGATCGTGTGGCCGCTCCTCTGCGGGCTCGCCAAGGCGAAGTACCACCTGCTCCTCTGCGAGCCGGTCGACGGCGTCGAGGCCGAGCGCCTCGGTCTAGTGTCGCTGTGTGTTCCCGAAGACGAGCTCGAGCCGCGCGCACTCGAGATCGCGCAGCGCCTCGCGTCGGGCTCGCAGGCGGCGATCCGGCACACGAAGCTCGCGCTCAACAACTGGCTCCGCCTCGCGGGACCGGCCTTCGATGCGTCGCTCGCGCTCGAGTTCCTCGACATGTCGGGGCCCGACGTGCGCGAGGGGATCGCCGCGGTGCGCGAGAAGCGCCCGCCGACGTTCGGCTAGTCGACTTCGGCGAACTCGACGGTGACCGGGATGCCCATCGCCATCGCGTCCTTGCCTGTCGCCGCGAATGCTTCCGAGCGCAACGCCGCGTCGAACGCCGCCCTGTCGGGAAACTCCCACTCCGCGTAGTAGTGGTGTGCCGGCCCGCCCCTCGGCGAGCCGAAGATGCGCCCGTGCCGGAACGTCCCACCCTCGACACGGCGGCACAGCTCGACGTGCTCGGCGTAGCGCTCCGTGTCTGGCTCGCCGTCGTAGAGTACGAACGCTCTGATCACCCCAACCTCCTCCGTCGACTGATGCACGAGACCCTACTCGCGCCGGGAATGGCTGTTTGAGCGCGCTCGCGGTGGCGCTCGCCGTCGCGGCGGGCCTCGCAGGCTCGGTGCAGGTCGCAGTGATGGGACGCTTCGGCGGCCGCGTAGGCGTCTTCGAAGCTCTCGCGTTCTCGACCGCAGTGCAGCTCGCGTTCTCCGTGTGCGTCCTGCTCGCGGTGCGCGGCGGCTTCGGCGGCCTGCACCACGTCGCGAAGACACCGGTGTGGATGTGGATCGGCGGACTGATGGGCTTCACCGTCGTGCTTGCGATCACGTTCGCGCAGCCGCGTCTCGGCGCGACCGCGGTGATCGGGATCCTGATCGCGGGGCAGCTCGTGATGGGCGCCGTGATCGACCGCTTCGGCCTGTTCGGCGTGCACCAGATCGCGATCTCGCCGTGGCGCGCGCTGGGGATCGCGCTGCTCGGAATCGGCGCGGCCCTCTCGCTCGTTCGTTAACGCGTGTCGCACCGCGCGAAGGTCTGGACCGCGCTCCTCACGGTCTACGTCATCTGGGGCTCGACCTACCTCGGCATCTACTACGCCGGGCGCACGATCCCACCGCTCTTCGCAGCCGGGACGCGCTTCGTCGCGTCGGGAACGATCATGGCGTGCGTCGTGCGCGCCCGCGGCGGGACGCTGCGCACAACGCGTCGCGCCGTGCTCTCGTGCATCGTCGTCGGCTGCCTGCTCCCCGGTGCGAACTCGATCCTCTTCATCGCCGAGCGGAACGTGCCGACGGGGCTCGCGTCGCTGATCATCGCCTCCGTGCCGCTCTGGGTGGCGGTGCTTCGCCTGACCCGCGAACGGCTGCCGTGGCAGGTGCTTGCCGGCGTCGGGCTCGGCTTCGCAGGCGTCGCGGTCGTCGCGCAGCCGTCCGGCGGCGCGCGCTGGTGGGGCATCCTGCTCTGCTTCTGCTCCGCGACGATGTGGGCGACCGGATCGTTTCTCTCGTCGCGGCTCGAGATGCCGAGCGACCCGTTCGCGGCGACCTCGCTCGAGATGCTCGCCGGGGGCTTCGTGCTGCTGCCGATCGGCGCGTTCACGGTGCACGGCTTCTCGCCCGCAGCCTCCTCGATCGCGGGCTGGGTCTATCTCGTCACGTTCGGCTCGGTGGTCGGCTACACCGCGTACGTGTGGCTGCTCGCGAACGCACCGCTCGGCATGGTCTCGACGTACGCCTACGTGAACCCGGTGGTCGCGATCACGCTCGGCGTGCTCTTCCGCGGCGAGCACCTCACGTGGCGGCTGCTCGTCGGCGCGGCGATCGTCGTCGGCGCGGTCGCCGCAGTCGTGAGGCGCGAGCCCGCAACCGTCCCGCCACCCGAGGAGACCGTGCTCCCCCTAGAAGACGATGTCGTCGGGGCGCACCGGCACGCGGACGAGCTCGCGACCGGTGGCGGCGCGGAGCGCTGAGACGATCGCCGCCGTCGAGACGACGGTCGGCGGCTCGCCGACGCCCTTCAGCCCGTAGGGCGCATCCGGCTCGGGATCCTCGATCAGCACCGACTCGACAGGCGGCATGTCGAGCGCAGTCGGAATCAGATAGTCGGTGAAGCTCGCGTTCGTGATCCGCCCGTCGCGCGTCTGGATCTCCTCCATCAGCGCGAGCCCGAGACCCTGCGCGGTGCCGCCCTCGATCTGTCCTTCGACCTGCTGCGGGTTGATCGCCTTGCCGACGTCCTGCGCCGCCCCGATCCAGACGACGCGTGTAAGGCCGAGCTCGACATCGACCTCCGCGACCACCTTCATCGCACAGGCGGCGAACGCGACGTGTGCGCGCTCGCCCGTGATCTGACCCGTCTCCGGGTCGAGCGGGGTCGTGCGGGGGTGCCGGTAGATCCGCTCGACGTCGACCTCCTCGCCGGGCCGCCGCTCGCGCTCCTCGAGTGCCGCGCGGCATGCGTCGCGCACCGCGCCGGCCGCCATCCAGCTGAGACGAGACGCGGAAGCCGAGCCCGCCGAGTCGACGGTCGAAGTCTGGCTCGGGGCGAGGCGGACGTCGTCGATGCCGAGCTCCGTGCGCGCGACCTGCAGGATCACGCCGGTCACTCCCTGGCCGACCTCCACAGCCGCACAATGCACCTCGGCCGAGCCGTCGGCGAGCAGGCGGACGCGCGCGGCGCAATAGTCGTCGAACCCCTCCGAGTAGGCGATGTTCTTGAAGCCGACGGCGAAGCCGAGGCCGCGCTTGACGCCGTCGCCGCGCGTCGTGTTGCCGGCGCCGCCGGGCAGGCGGATCGGCGTGCGTGGGAGCGGCTCCGGAGCGGGCGGCTCGAGCGCAGCTGCGGCCCTGATCGTCTCGGCGATCGGGAGCGAGCCCGTGATCTTCTGCCCCGTGGGCAGCACGTCGCCGGGCGCGAGGGCGTTCAGGAGGCGCAGCTCGACCGGGTCGATGCCGAGCGCAGCGGCGAGCTTGTCCATCTGCGCCTCGGAGGCGAAGCACGTCTGCACCGCGCCGAAGCCGCGCATCGCGCCGCACGGCGGGTTGTTCGTGTAGAGCGCGGTCGACTCGATCAGCGCGTTCGGCACCTCGTACGGCCCGACAGCGAACGACGCGGCATTTGAGGCGACGGCGGTCGACGACGACGCATAGGCGCCGCCGTCGAGCAGGATCTGCATGCGCACGTTGACGAGCCTGCCGACGCGCGTCGCGCGGTGTTCGCAGCTGATGTGCGCCGGATGGCGGTGCACGTGACCGGTGAACGACTCCTCGCGGTTGTAGACGATCTTCACTGGGCGGTTGGTGTGCAACGCGAGCAGCGCGCCGTGAATCTGCATCGAGAGGTCCTCGCGGCCGCCGAAGGCGCCGCCAACACCGCCGAGGTGTATGCGCACCGACTCGAGCGGCAGCCCGAGGCAGGGCGCAACCTGCGCGCGGTCGACGTGCAGCCACTGCGTCGCGACGTAGATGTCGACGCCACCCGCGCCGTCGGGCACCGCGAGCCCCGACTCCGGTCCGAGAAAAGCCTGGTCCTGGCTGCCGATCTCGTAGACACCGGAGACGGAGACGTCGCCCTCCGCGTCGGGGTCGCCGTGCCGGATCACCATGTGCCTCACGACGTTCGGGCGGTCGTCCTCGCGGTAGCCGTGACCGCGCGTCGGCTTCTCGGGGTGCAGGTCGGGCAGCTCTGTCGCGCGCGTCATGTCGGCGACCGGCTCGAGCGGCTCGTACTCCACGCGGATGCGCGCGGCCGCTCGCCTCGCCTGCTCGGGATGCTCGGCGGCGACGAGCGCCACCGGCTCGCCGTAGTAGAGGACGCGGTCGATCGCGAGCACGGGTTGGTCCGCGAACTCGAGCCCGTAGCGCTTCTCGCCCGGCACGTCCTCGTGCGTCAAGACGGCGTGCACGCCGGGCATCGAGACCGCTTCGGAGATGTCGATCTCGAGGATGCGCGCGTGTGCGTGCGGGCTGCGCAGCGTGTGGCCCCAAAGCATCCCGGGGACGATCAGGTCGCTCGCGTAGGCGAACTCGCCCTTCACCTTCGGCGGCGCGTCGGTGCGCGCGACGAGCTGCCCGATCCGGCCGACGGCGGTCTGCGTCATGCGCGAGAGGCCGCCCGCACCGCGTCGAAGATCTTTGCGTAGCCGGTACAGCGACAGAGGTTGCCGGAGAGCGCCTCGCGCAGCTCGTCGTCCGACGGATCGGGGCTGCGGCGCAGAAGATCCACGGCCGCGACAACGAGGCCCGGCGTGCAGAAGCCGCACTGCACGGCGCCCGCATCGACGAACGCCTGCTGCACCGGGTGCAGCTCCTCGCCGCTCGCGAGCCCTTCGACCGTCGTCACCTCGTGGCCGTCGGCCTGCACTGCGAGGACGAGGCACGCACAGACGAGCGTCCCGTCGAGCAGCACTGAGCACGAGCCGCACTCGCCCTGCTCGCAGGCGTTCTTGGAGCCGGGGAAGCCGAGCTTCTCGCGCAGCGCGAAGAGCAGCGACTCGCCCTCCCAGCAGTCCGCCTGCCGCTCCTCGCCGTTGACGAAAACGGTGATCCTCATGCCAGAACTCTCTTCAAGGCGCGCTCTGCGAGGACGCGCAAAGCGTGATTGCGGTAGCGCGCGGTGCCACGGACGTCGTCGATCGGCGCGGCCGCCGCCGCGACACGTTCCGCGAACGACGCTGCGTCCGAGCGCGGCGCGGTGACGAGCGCCGGCTGCGCCGACGCGGAGCCGAACGATGCACGCAGCTCGTCGCCCGCCGCGACGGCCAGCGACACGACGGCGATCACCATCGCGTTGCGTGGCCCGACCTTCATGAACGTCTGCGGCGCGCGCGACGGCGTCAGTACGACCGCTGTGATCAGCTCGTCCGGCTCGAGCGCGTTGCGCTTCACGCCTGTCACGAACTCGAGGATCGGCACGCGTCGAGTACCGCGTACCGACGCGCACTCGATGTCAGCGCCTTCGACGACGAGTGGCGGGATCGCATCGCCTGCCGGCGACGACGTGCCGAGGTTGCCGCCGATCGTCCCGCGGTTCCTGATCTGCGGCGAGCCCACCGTGCGCGATGCCTCGGCGAGCGCAGGCAAGACGTCGCGCAGCTCACCGTGCTCGATCTCGGCGTACGTCAGTCCTGCACCGAGCCGCAGCGTGCCGTTCTCGCGGGCGTAGCCACGTAGCTCCGCGACCTCGTTCAGGTTCAGCATCGCGGCGGGCCGCGCGCGGTCGAAGTTGAGCGAGACCATCACGTCCGTGCCGCCCTGGATCGGCAGAGCGTCCGGGTGCTCCGCCTTCAGCTGCAGCGCGTCGTCGAGGGTGGTCGGCGTCAGGACTTCCACGGGTTGGAAGGGTACGGTTCTCGCAGCATGGACGCACCCCTCCCGCGCCGGCTCGCCGTTGCCCGCGGCGACGAGCCGGCCGACCTGGTTGTGCGCGGCGGCAAGGTGCTGTCGGTTTTCACGAGGGAGTGGCTCGAGACGGATGTAGCAATCGTGGACGGCCACATCGCCGGGCTCGGCGACTACGACGGGCGCGACGTTCTCGACGCCTCGGGACGCTACGTCGTCCCAGGCTTCATCGACGCGCACATGCACCTCGAGTCGTCGAAGCTCCTCGTCGACGAGTTCGCGCGGCTCGTGCTCCCGTTCGGCACGACGGCGGTCGTCGCCGACCCGCACGAGATCGCGAACGTGCTCGGCACCGACGGCGTGCACTGGCTGATCGACCTCTGCGACGACGTTCCGCTCGACGTCTACTTCATGGCATCGTCGTGCGTGCCTGCGTCGAGCTTCGAGTCGCCGCGTCGCGACCTGACGCCCGGCGACCTCGACGCGCTGCTGCGGCGACGTCGCGTGATCGGGCTCGCCGAGATGATGAACTTTCCCGGCGTCGTCTCCGGCACAGAGAGCGAGCTCGCGAAGCTGGCGCTCGCGCGTCACGTCGACGGCCACGCGCCCGGCGTGCGCGGACGTGCGCTGAATGCGTACGCCGCGGCCGGGATCGGCTCCGACCACGAGGCGTACACCGCCGAGGAGGGGCGCGAGCGGCTGCGCGCAGGCATGTGGCTCTTGATCCGCGAGGCCACTGCGGCGCGCAACCTGCACGCACTGCTCCCGCTGCTCGCAGAGTACGGCCCCGGTCGTATCGCGTTCTGCACCGACGATCGGGAGCCCGAGCACATCGCGGCCGAGGGTCACATCAACTCGATGGTGCGCGAGGCGGTCGGGTTCGGCATCCGCCCCGAGGACGCGCTCGTCTGCGCATCGCTCAACCCGGCGCTCTGGCACGGCCTGCCGAACCTCGGTGCGATCGCGCCCGGCTACCGCGCCGACGTGCTGCTGCTGCCCGACCTCGCGAGCTTCGAGCCGGAGACGGTGCTGAAGAACGGCCGGCCGGTGCAGGCGTTTCCGCGGGCGACGGTGCCCGAGTGGGTGAAGCACACCGTGCGGATCGGCGCCTTCGGGCCGGAGATGTTCCGCATCCCGTGGCCGGGCGGCGCCGTGCGGGTGATCGGCATCGTGCCCGGCCAGATCGTCACGGATTCGCTCACCGCGACGCCGCCGACGCGGGCCGGCGAGGCGCTCGTCGACCCCGCGCAGGACCTCGCGAAGATCGCGGTGGTGGAGCGTCATCTCGGCACCGGCCGTGTCGGGCTCGGCTTCGTCCGCGGCTTCGGGATCCAGCGTGGCGCCGTCGCGTCGTCGGTCGCGCACGACGCGCACAACGTGGTCGTCGTCGGCATGAACGACGCGTCGATGGCGGCTGCTGTACGCCGCCTTGCGAACCGCGGCGGCGGCATCGTCGTCGTCGACGGCGCCGAGGTGACGGCCGAGCTGCCGCTTCCCGTCGCGGGCCTGCTCTCCGACGCACCGCTCGAGGAAGTCGTCGCGGAGTCGCACCAGCTGGCCGCGGCAGTACGAGCGCTCGGCTGCACGCTCGAAGCGCCGTTCCAGCATCTGTCGTTCCTCGCGCTGTCGGTGATCCCGTCGCTCAAGCTCACCGACCAGGGCCTCGTCGACGTCGACGCGTTCGACCTCGTGCCGCTCGGAGCCGACGCGTGATCCTCGCGAACGCGTGGATCGCCACGATGGACGACGAAGGCACCGAGCATCGGCGCGGGTGGGTCGAGCTCTCCGACGGGCTGATCGTGGGCCTGGGCGCCGGCGACGCGCCGGGCCCCGCGCAGGACCTCGGCGGCGCGATCGTGACGCCGGGGCTCGTCAACACTCATCACCACCTCTACCAGTCGCTCACGCGCGCACGCGCGCAGGAGGCCGACCTCTTCACCTGGCTGCGCACGCTGTACCCGACCTGGGCGCGCATCGACGACGAGATGGAGTACGCGGCGGCGCGGTGCGGCCTGGCGGAGCTCGCCCTCTCCGGATGCACGACCGTCTTCGACCATCATTACGTCTTCCCGCGCGGGGTCAGCGGGCTCGTCGAGGCGGAGATCGCAGCTGCGCGCGAGCTGGGCGTGCGGCTCGTCGCCTCGCGCGGCTCGATGGACCTCGGCGTGTCCGACGGCGGCCTGCCGCCCGACTCGCTGGTCGAGGAGATCGACGCGATCCTGGCAGACACCGAGCGCCTGCACGCACAGGTCGACGGGGCAATGGTGCAGATCGCCGTCGCGCCATGCTCGCCGTTCTCGGTGACCACGCGCCTCATGGAAGAGTCGGCGGCGCTCGCGCGACGGCTCGGGCTGCAGCTGCACACGCACCTCGCCGAGACGGTCGAGGAGGACGCGTACTGCCGCGAGCTCTACGGCTGCACGCCGGTCGAGTACCTCGATCGCGTCGGCTGGGTCGCCGACGACGTCTGGTGCGCGCACTGCGTGCACATCTCCGAAGCCGACGTGAGGCGATTCGGAGCGGCCGGCGTCGGTGTCGCGCACTGCCCGACGTCCAACCTGCGGCTCGGCGCGGGTGTCGCGCCGGTGCGCCCGCTGCTCGATGCGGGTGCGCGGGTCGGGCTCGGGGTCGACGGCACGGCGTCGAACGAGCGCGGCGACCTGTTCCTCGAGGTGAAGAACGCGCTGCTCGCCGCGCGCGGGCGTGACGGCGGCGGGGCACTCACCGCGCGAGAAGCCTTGCGCCTCGGGACGCGCGGCGGCGCCGAGGTGCTGCGGCGCTCGGACATCGGGCAGCTCGCACCGGGGAAGCGCGCCGACCTCGCGATCTGGCGGACGGACGGGCTCGAGTTCGGCGGCGCGGACGATCTCGTCGCGGACCTGGTGCTGAGCGGCCCACATCGCGTCGACCGGCTGATCGTCGACGGCAAGGACGTCGTGCGCGGCGGCGCGCTCGTGAACGCCGACGAGCAGGAGATCGCCCGCGAGCACCGCAAACAGGCGGCGAGGCTATGACGACCGTCTCCACGCACGTTCTCGACACCGAGCGCGGCGCGCCCGCTACGGGCGTCCACATCGAGCTCTACCGTGCCGACGGCACGCTCGCCGGGGAGGGCGTCACGGACGCCGACGGACGCATCCGCGATCTCGCCGACGCCGAGCCGGGGACCTACCGGATCGTCTTCCATCCCGACTCGCCGTTCTTCACCCGGGTCGAGCTCGAGCTTCAGCTCGACGAAGGTCACTATCACGTGCCGCTCCTCGTCTCGTCGTACGCATGCGCGACCTACCGCGGAAGTTGAGCATCGACGAGCTCGCCGAGCTCTTCGAGGGGCGGACGCGCTTCGTCGAACGGCTCGCCGCGATGGAAGACCCGCTCGCGCACGCGCGCGA
>DASRGQ010000065.1:0-7314 GCA_035650975.1 Gaiellaceae bacterium | reverse complement strand
TCGAGCTCCTGGTAGTCGGGATGGCCGTTGTACCAGGCCACGAACTCGGTCGCCGCCCACGAGCCGGACAGATCCTCGCCCGGGATCCCGAGCCGCCGGTCGGTCTGCGCGCCGACCGCGTACACGACGGCGTCGTACAGGCGCGCGAGATCCTCGTGCGAGACGTCACGCCCGACCTCGACGTTGCCGAGGAAGCGGAAGCCCGGCTTCTCGGCGATGCGCTCGAAGGCCTTCGAGACCGTCTTCAGCTTCGGATGGTCGGGCGCCACGCCGAGACGCACGAGCCCCCAGGGCGTCGGCAGCCGATCGACCACGTCGACCTCGACCGTGGGGTCATCCGACTTGAGGAGCGCGTCGGCGGCGTAGAACCCGGCCGGGCCCGAGCCCACGACGGCGACGCGAAGGGGAGTCATGCGAACAAGCGTAGAAGAGCGGTTACGCGTCGAGGCGCGCGCGGATGGCGGAGCGAACGCGGTCTGCGACCGCGGGCATCTCCTGCTCCATCTGCTTGAACTCGCGCTGGAACATCACGATCACCGTCATCGGCGTCGTCGCAATCACGCTCGCCGTGCGCCGCTCGGTCTCGAGCAGGCCGATCTCGCCGAAGAAGTCCCCCGGGCCGAGCTCGGCGATCCGCTCGCCGTCCCGCAGCACCGCCGCCGCGCCGTCCTCGATCACGAAGAACTCGTGCGCGAACCGGCCCTCGGTCGCGAGCTCGTAGCCTTCCTGCACGTTGACCTCATCGGTCCACTGCGCAAGCCGCTCGAGCTCCTTCTTCGAGAGCCCGGAGAAGATCGCCACCGACTCGAGTTGCGCGACGTCCACGGCCCGATCATGTCACGCCGCCGCCCGGTGACAAAAACCGATTACCTCTGTTACAGAGGTATACTCCCGTCCATGTTGCCCGCCGACGAGCTGCTCGATGCGCTTTCGACCCTTCGCCGCTCGATCCGGCGGCGCGCCGTGCGCCCGGAGGCGCTCTCGTCGCTCACCGGCGCGCAGGCAGAGCTCGTTCGCCTGCTGCGGCGAAGGCCGGAAAGCTCCATCGCCGATGCCGCGGCGGAGCTCGGACTCGCCGCCAACACGGTGAGCACCCTCGTGCGCCAGCTCTCCGAGGCGCGGCTGCTCGTGCGGCGTGTTGACGACGCCGACCGCCGGGTCGCCCGGCTCGACCTCCCGCCCGCCGTACGCCGCACGGTCGAGGCGTGGCGCGATCGCCGCGTCGACGCACTCGAGGAGGCGCTGGCGGCCCTTTCACCTGCGGATCGAAGGACGATCGACGCGGCGGTCCCCGTGCTCGAGCGCCTCGCAAAATCCCTCGACAGCGCAGCGCAGGCGGCATGACCGCCGCTGCCTTCGAGGAGCAACCACTCGCCGCGGTGTCGTGCCGCGGCGTCCGCCACCGCTTCGGCGATCACGCAGCGGTCGACGGCGTCGACCTCACGGTCGGCCGCGGTGAGGTGTTCGGGCTGCTCGGCCCGAACGGGGCCGGCAAGACCACGCTGATCCGCCTCATGAACACGCTGCTGCCGCTGCAGGAGGGATCCGTGTCCGTCTTCGGCCGCGACGTCTCGCGCTCGCCGATGGCGGTTCGACGCCTGCTCGGCTACGTGCCGCAGCAGCTCTCGATCGAGGCCGCGCTGACCGGCCGCGAGAACGTGATGTGGTTCGCGCGCCTCTTCGACGTTCCGCGCGCCGAGCGCCGGGCGCGCGTCGACGGCGCGCTCGAGGCAATGGCGCTCACCGACGCGGCCGGCCGCCTCGCCGGCACGTATTCGGGCGGCATGGTGCGCCGGCTCGAGCTCGCGCAGGCGCTCGTCAACCGCCCCGCGCTGCTCGTCCTGGACGAACCGACCATCGGGCTCGACCCGATTGCGCGCGACGGCGTCTGGGAGCGTGTCGAGGAGCTGCGCGGGGAAACCGGCATGACCGTGCTCCTGACAACGCACTACATGGAAGAGGCGGAGGCGCTCTGCGACCGCGTCGCGCTCATGCACCTGGGGCGGATCCGCGCCGAAGGCACGCCGGACGAGCTCACCGCCGCCCTCGGGCCGGACGCGACGCTCGAGGATGTCTTCCGCCACTCGACCGGGGGCAGCCTGGACGACGACTCGAAGGGAGGGCTACGTGAGATCCGCCGTACTCGCCGCACCGCGCGCCGCCTCGGCTGACGGCTTCGGCGGCCCCGCCCTTTGGCGCCGTTACCCGAGCCGCGTCGGCACGTTCTGCCTCGTGGAGCTGCAGAAGCTCTCGCACGACCGCACCGAGCTCTTCACGCGCGCCGTGCAGCCGATCCTGTGGCTGATCGTCTTCGGCGAGACGTTCAACAGGATCCACGCGATCCCCACCGGGCATCTCCGCTACCTCGACTTCCTCGCGCCCGGGATCATCGCGCAGTCCGGGCTCTTCATCGCGATCTTCTACGGCATCCAGATCATCTGGGAGCGCGATGCCGGCGTCCTGACGAAGCTGCTCGCGACCCCGACGCCGCGTTCGGCGCTCATCTTCGGCAAGGCGTTCGCCGCCGGCATCCGTGCGCTTGCGCAGGTGATCGTGGTGCTCGTCGTCTCGGTGCTACTGGGCGTCGCGCTGACCTACAACCCGCTGCACATCCTGGGCGCGATCGCGATCGTCACGCTGGGCGCTGCATTCTTCTCGTGCCTCTCGATGACGATCGCCGGCATCGTCTTGAAGCGCGACCGCCTGATGGGCATCGGCCAGATGATCACGATGCCGCTCTTCTTCGCCTCGAACGCGCTCTACCCCGTGAAGGTGATGCCGGGCTGGGTGCGTGTGCTTTCGAAGGTGAACCCGCTCTCCTACGAGGTCGACGCGCTCCGCGGTCTCCTCGTCGGGACGAGCGCGAACCTGTGGCTCGACTTCGGCGTGCTCCTGCTCGCAGTCGCCGTCGGCGTCACCGCCGCGTCGTCGCTGATCGACCGTCTGTCTCGCTGAAGCGCTTCAGTGCGCGTGGCCGCAGCCGCCGCAGCTGTCGGCGGGCGCCTCGGCGTCTTCCACCTGGAAGCTGTGGCCGCACCCGCACGCCGAGCTGACATTCGGGTTGTCGATCTTGAAACCCGACTCCTGGAGGCCTTCCAAGAAGTCGATCGTCGAGCCCTGGAGGTACGGCGCGCTGAACGGGTCGACGACCACGGTGACGCCGTGGAACTCGAGGACGTTGTCGCCGGACTGGGCGCCGCGGTCGAAGCCGAGCGCGTACTCGAAGCCGCTGCAGCCGCCGCCCTGGATCGCGACTCGGAGCACCTCGGCCTCGCCTGCAGGCTCCTGCGCCATGAGCGCGCCGACCTTCGTCGCCGCGCGCTCGGTGAGCGTGACGACGGTGATCTCGGACTGCTCGACGGTTGCCATCGATCTCAGTGTACCCACCACTGCCGCCGCGGGAACCCCCCGAGTTCGTGACAGTGATAACACGCTTCGCTCCGGGCTTTGCAGTTGAGTTCGTGTCAGGATCGACGATCCTGCTAGCGTCCGCGCCGGACGAGGGCCGGAAGGCAGGAGACGACATGTTCAACGATTGGTTGCCGTTCGCGATCTATGGGCTGTTCGCCCTCGCGATCCCCGCAACCATGATGGTTGGAAGCTTCGTCTTCGCCCAGCGCCCACACCGACGCGTGCGGGCGCGCGCGATCCCGTTCGAGTCCGGGGTGTCGAAGGGGCCGCCGAAGCGCCAGCGCTTCACCGTCAGCTTCTACCTGACGGCGATGCTCTTCATCCTCTTCGACATCGAGATCGTCTTCTTGTACCCGCTTGCCGTGATCCTCCACGAGCTCGCGTGGTTCGGGTTCTTCGAGTTCCTGACGTTCCTGATCGTGCTGCTTGTCGCATACGTGTACATCTGGCGCAAGGGAGCGCTCGAGTGGCGCTAGAGAAGCCGCTTCGCGCCTACGGGCTCAAGTCCGAGCGGCTGCTCATGCCGACGAAGGCGTCGAGCTTCGAACAGGAGGTCGCGGACCTCGAGCAGAAGGTAGGGCTGACGACGCTCGCAAAGGCTGTCGCCTGGGCGCAGACGAACTCGATGTGGCCCGACACCTTCGGCCTCGCGTGCTGTGCGATCGAGATGATGTCGATCGTCGGCAGCCGCTACGACATCGCACGGTTCGGCATGGAGCCCTTTCGCGGCTCGCCGCGCCAGGCCGACCTGCTGATCGTCTCCGGACGCGTCGCGCACAAGATGGCGGCACCGCTGCGTCAGATCTACGACCAGATGCTCGAGCCGAAGTGGGTGATCGCGATGGGCGCCTGCGCGAGCTCCGGCGGCATGTTCAACAACTACGCGATCGTCCAGTCGGTGGACAAGATCGTTCCGGTCGACATGTACGTGCCCGGCTGCCCGCCGCGGCCCGAACAGCTGATCGAAGGGATCATCCGCCTGCACGAGGCGGTCAAGGCCGGCGTGCCGCCCGCGTACGAGCTGCGGAGCGTCGCCAGCTGATGTACGAAGGCACGCCCGGGTTCGTGGAAGAGCGGGTCGCCCATGGCGAGACGACGGTCGTCGTCGAGCCGGCGCAGCTGGTCGACGCAGGCCGCCACCTGCGCGATGAGGAGGGCTTCAACTTCCTCTCCGACATCACCGCGGTCGACTACCTCGGCTGGGGCAAGGCCGGAGTCTCCGGCTACATCGGGACGGCTGCAGGGCGCGACCTGAACACGCCGATGACGCAGGGCTATCAGGTCGTGCCGCTCGCGAAGCCCAAGCGGTTCGCGGTCAACTACCACCTGCTCTCGATCACCGAGTCGCCGCGTCGCGTGCGCCTGCAGGTCTGGCTCGACGAGGGCGAGCCGGTGGCGACGGTCATCCCGGTCTGGCCGACCGCCGACTGGCACGAGCGCGAGGCCTGGGACCTGATGGGCGTCGCGATCGAAGGCCACCCGAACCTGAAGCGGATCCTGCTCGACGACGACTGGGAAGGCCATCCGCTGCGCAAGGACTACCCGCTCGGCGGCGAGCCCGTGAGGTTCTCGGGCGAAGAATGACGGCAACCGCTTCCCGCCGCACCGGCGCCCCGATCTACGAGGGCACGCGCATCCCGAGCCCGATCCCGACGGTCCTGCACACCCCTCCAGGCGTGCAGGCGACCGGCGACGTGCAGACGATCAACTTCGGCCCGAACCACCCGTCGACGCACGGCGTGCTGCGCCTGATCGTCGACCTCTACGGCGAGGACGTCACCGGCGTCGAGGCGGTCATCGGGTACCTCCACACCGGCTTCGAGAAGAACATGGAGCAGAAGACGTGGTGGAAGTGCATCACGTACCCGGAGCGCATCGACTACGTCTCGTTCCAGAACAACGAGTACGTCTTCGTCGGCGCGGTCGAGAAGCTGCTCGACCTCGAGATCCCGCCGAAGGCGACCTGGATGCGCACGCTCCTCTGCGAGCTGAACCGCATCCACTCGCACCTCGTGTGGCTCGGCACGTCGGCGCTCGAGCTCGGCGCGATCTCGATGTTCTGGTACGCGTTCCGCGAGCGCGAGCAGATCCTCGACCTGTTCGAGCTCGTCACCGGCTACCGCATGCACACGCGGTACTTCCAGATCGGCGGTCTCGCCGAGGACATCCCACGCGGCTTCTATCCGGAGTGCCGCAAGTTCACCGACTGGATGCCGAACGCGATCGACGACTACGAGACGCTGCTCACGCGCAACAAGATCTGGCTCGAGCGCACCGAAGGCCTCGGGCTGCTCTCGGCGGCTGACGCGATCGCACTCGGGCAATCCGGCCCGGTGCTGCGCGCGTCCGGCGTCGACTGGGACCTGCGCCGCACGCAGCCCTACCTCGCCTACCACCAGGTCGACTTCCGCGTCCCCGTCTTCCCCGAAGGCGACGTGTACGCGCGCTACCGCGTGCACATGCAGGAGATGCGCGAGTCGGTGCGCATCGTCGAGCAGTGCCTCGACCGGCTCGAGAGCATGGAAGGCGAGCCGTGGATCGCCGACGACCGGAAGGTCGTGCTGCCGCCGCGGCACGAGCTCCACACGTCGATGGAGTCGCTGATCCACCACTTCAAGATCGTCACCGAGGGCTTCCGCGTCCCGGAGGGCGAGGTCTACTACGCGATCGAGTCGCCGCGGGGCGAGATCGGCTGCTACGTCTGCTCCGACGGCGGCGCGAAGCCGTGGCGCGTGAAGTTCCGCGCGCCGTCGTTCGTCGCGCTGCAGGCGACCGCGACGTGCATGACCGACGCGCTGATCGCCGACATGATCGCGATCGTCGGCTCCCTCGACACGGTGATGGGCGAGGTCGATCGATGAGCCTGTACGAGGCGATCCAGGCGGAGCGCGCGAAGTACCCGGCCGATTCGCAGAGCGCCGTCATGCCGGCGCTCCGGCTCGCGCAGGAGGAGTACGGCTGGCTCTCGCCCGAGGCGCTCCGCGAGGTCGCGGACGCGCTCGAGGAGACACCCGCGTACGTGAAGTCGATCGCATCGTTCTACGACCAGTTCCACCTCGCGCCGATCGGCGAGCACCTGATCGAGGTCTGCACGAACGTCTCGTGCGCCGTCGTCGGCGCGCAGCAGGTGCTCGAGGGCTTCGAGCACGCGTGCGGCTGCCACGCCGGCGAGACGAGCGAGGACGGGACGTTCACCGTGCGCGCGATCGAGTGCCTCGGCGGCTGCGGCTGGGGAACGATCGTCGCGATCGACGACCACTACCGCACGCACGTGAAACCCGAGGACGTCGCCGGGATCGTCGAGGAGCTCCGTGGCGCCTAGGTTGATCGACGAGATCGTCCTCAAGGACGCGACGACGTCCTATTCGGAGTACGGCGGCTACCAGGCGCTCGCCAAGGCGCGCGCGATGTCGCCCGCGGACGTGACCGAGGAGCTGCTCGCGTCGGAGCTTCGCGGCCGCGGCGGCGCGTTCTTCGCGACCGGCCGCAAGTGGTCGTTCGTCCCGTCCAAGGAGCAGATCCCGAAGCCGCACTACCTCGTCGTCAACGCCGACGAGTCGGAGCCCGGCAGCTTCAAGGACAACGAGATCCTCTCGCGCGTTCCGCACCGCTTCATCGAGGGTTGCTTGATCACCGCGCACGCCGTCGACTCGAAGAACGTCTTCGTGTACATCCGCGGCGAGTACACGGGGCCGTACGAGGTGCTGATCGCCGCGCTCGACGAGCTGCGCGACCGGCCCGACATCCGCGGCGACGTCACGATCGTCGTCCACCGCGGCGCGGGCGCGTACATCTGCGGCGAGGAGACGGCGCTGATCGAGTCGCTCGAGGGCAAGCGGGGCCAGCCCCGTTCGAAGCCGCCCTTCCCCGCGATCTCGGGTGTCTACGCATCGCCGACCGTCG
>DASRGQ010000064.1:0-41215 GCA_035650975.1 Gaiellaceae bacterium | reverse complement strand
CGGCGTCGGTCGAGGCCGTCGAGTTCGGGCTCGAGTTGGCCGAGGAGAACGATGCGGCGGTCCTGTTCGTGCACGTCGCCCCGGCGCTCGACGCCGTCCCGATGGTCGGTATCGCCGGAGGGATTCCCCACGTCGCGCACCAGCTCGACGCTCATGACCGCGCTGCGCTCGAGGAGGCAGAGGCACTGGCCGCCGAGCGCGGTGTGCGGGCCAACAGCAAGCTGCTCGTCGGCAACGTCGTCGACGAGATCGTCGCCTACGCCGACGCGCAAGACGTCGATCTGCTCGTCGTCGGCTCCCGCGGGCACGGCGTCTTCGCGAGCGCGCTCCTCGGCAGCGTCTCCCGCGGGGTCTTGAACGAGTCGAAGCGCCCGGTGCTGGTCGTGCGCGGGCTCGCCGCCCAGGCGGCCCCGACCCACTGACCCCATCCGAGTTGCAGAGGCCCGCGCGGGCCTCTGCAACTCGGATGCAGCTCAGATGTGCGGACTATCCGCAGCGCAATCGGTAGCGGCCACGACGAGCGCTCGACGAGTCGGCCCTAGGCTCGAAGCATGAAGACAAGCTACGCGGTCAAGTGGTGCGAACCCGATGGGCAGGCCTATGTCGGTCGCCTTGAGCTCGGCGCTCGGGCACTGCGGTTGGTCGGGCAGCCAAGCGATGCGAAGTCGCGCGAGAAGTCGCGTGGTCGCCGAGCGGACATCGATCGGCAGATCGGCTACGAGGAACTCCGGGGGCTTCACATCGCCCATGACCCGAGTGAGCGAGTCGATGGTCGGCGCTCTCTGGTCATCGAGCGTCCCCACGGTGAGTTGCACTTGACGAGCACCGTTCTCGAGACCGGGATCTTGCAGGAGCTCGTCGATCGGCTCTCGGAGCTGAGCCTCGCCGCGCCGCGCCGCGCGACTGTCGTCGTGCCGCTCAAGGAAGGCGCGCTCTCGCGGGCCCGTGAGCTTGCCGCTCTCGGCCCGCCGTTCGAGCCGAATGAGACGCCGTTGACGCGGCATCAGCTGCTGCTGACGGCAGCGGAGGCAATCTTCGTCTTCGAGACGGCCGACGAGCACGGGCTCGCAACGCTCCTCGCCGAGGTCGACGTCTGGGCAGCAGCCTCGGGATGGCATCACCTCGTCGCCGGGCCGCCGCGGCTCGCGGAGGTGGCCTATTCGTGGGAGCGCCCGGAGCCAACGCCGCTCGCTGTCGGGATGGGGTTCTGAGATGTCCTCCCAGGCCATCAACACCAGCTCGCCACGTACCGTCGACAGGCGCCTGCCGCTCTCGCTTGCACGCGAGCAGCTCCTCGGCGCGGGCCTACTCGCGCTCGCCCTAGGGCTCGCGCTGGTGTCGGTGCTTGGGCCACTCGTGCTCGACGTCATTCACTATCGCGTCAGCGAGACCGTGCGCGACCAGACAGTGGGACTCGACCTTGCCTCATTGGCGCTGGTCGCGCCGCTGACGCTGGGCGTCGCTGTCCTCACTCTGCGGCGCCACCCGGCGGCCCCGGCGTTGACGTTGGGGCCGGCGGCATACGCCGCCTACATGCTCGCGCAGTACGTCCTCGGTCCTGAGTACGTGCGCATACCGGGGAACAACGAGCGCTTCTTCCTTCTCTTCCTCGCGCTGTTCGTCCTCGCCGGCTTCGTCGGGGTGTGCGCATGGAGCATGCTCGACGTCTCGGCGCTACCGGCGATCGATGAGCGTCGAGCTCGTCGCATCGGGCGCTACCTGCTGCCGCTTCTCGCCCTCGCCGTCTTTGGCCGCTATCTCCCAGCTCTCGTCGACGCCTCGGGGAACAATCCAAGCGCCGGCTATCGCGCTGGGCCGACCTTCTTCTGGACGATCGCCCTTCTCGACCTCGGTGTCTTCCTGCCGACACTGCTGGCGACGGCGGTTGGCCTCCGCCACGGCCGCCCCTGGGCGAGGAAGACGCTTTGGCTCGTCAGCGGATGGCTGGCGCTCGTCGGGCCGGCTGTCTGCGCGATGGCGGCGGCGATGGAGATCAAGCACGACCCAGGCTCGTCGCCCGGTGGGGTTGTGCTCACGGGGGCGCTTGCCGTCGCGCTCGTCGCCTTCGCTGTCTACGTCTACCGACCCCTCACCCAATGGTCTCGCACGGGAGCGTGACGGCCAGCCCGGCGGTGCCGGAGCGCGTGCGCCGCTACCTCGAGCGCAACCTCGCGACCGATGCGGCACCTCAGCGCGTCCGCTTGCGCCAGGTCGGGGAGATGCAGTTGAAGCCTGGGCGCTGGCTCTCGTTTACGGCCGAGCAGGAAGTGACGATCCCGCGCGTCGCGTTTTGCTGGCGCGCGCAGTTTCGCCTCGCGCCATGCATCTCGCTGCATGTCGACGACTGGTATCGCGACGAACGCGGCGGCTTGGATGGACGGCTGCGGGGTCGCTTGCCGGTGATGCGCGCGCGGGGAGGAGACGTCGCTCGGGCTGAGGCGATGCGCTACCTGGCCGAGCTACCGTGGGCGCCGCAGGCGATGGCGCGGAACGATGCCCTTACCTGGCACGAGCGCGATGCACAGACCGTCGAGGTCGCGACGAGCGTCGGCGGCACACCCGCAAGCGTGCTGCTGACCTTCGACGCCGCCGGTGACATCGTCGCTGCGTCGTCGAGTGCACGCCCGCGACGTGTCGGCAAGCAGATTGTCGAAACGCCGTTCACGGGCGTCTATCGCGACTACGAAGAGCTCGCCGGCGTGCGCATGCCCACGCGAGCTGAGGTCTCTTGGTTGCTCCCGGATGGGCCGTTCACGTACTTCCGCGGTTGCGTGACGGCGGCCTGCTTCGAGTGATCGTGTCGAATCCGTAGTTTCTCCGAACGCAAATCGGCGTCGGCCCCGATGGTCGTCGTGCGTGCGCGCGCGACGCTCAAGGTGTCTAGCGAAAGGAGGAGCGATGAGCGAGGCAACCCTTATGCCGAAGCCAGCTCCCACGACCGAGCGGACGACGATGCGGGCGGCCGTCGTGCACAGTTTCGACGCGCCACTGATCGTCGCCGAGGTTCCGAAGCCGGTCGCCGGCACCGGTGAGGTCATCGTCAAGATCGAGGCCTCCGGCCTGTGCCACACCGACATTCACGCCGCTCATGGCGACTGGCCGGTGAAGCCGAACCCGCCGTTCACACCCGGCCACGAGGGCGTCGGCATCGTCGAGTCCGTCGGGTCAGGCGTCAGCGAGGTCGCCGTCGGCGATCGCGTCGCCATTCCCTGGCTCGGCTCCGCCTGCGGCAGCTGTGAGTACTGCGTCTCCGGCTGGGAGACGCTGTGCGAGTCGCAGCAGAACACCGGCTACTCCGTCGACGGCGGCTTCGCCGAGTACGTCAAGGCCAACGCTCGCTACGTCGTCAAGGTGCCCGCCGGCATCGACCCCGCCGAGGCTGCGCCCTTGACCTGCGCCGGCGTCACGACCTACAAGGCCGTCAAGGTCTCTGGCGCGCGCTCGAGCGACCTGGTCGCTGTCTTCGGCATCGGCGGGCTCGGGCACCTCGCGCTCCAGTACGCGCGTATCGCCGGCGCTCGCGTCGTTGCCGTCGACGTCGTCGAGGAGAAGCTCGAGCTCGCGCGCGAGCTCGGCGCCGTGGCGACGGTGAACGCGGCCAAGGAGGGTCCTGGCCGGAGGCTCAAGGAGCTCGGCGGAGTCGACGCGGCCATCGCCACGGCGGTCTCGCCCCGCGCGTTCGAGCAGGCCTACACCGGCTTGAAGCGCGGGGGAACGCTGGTGTTCGTCGGGCTGCCGGCGGACAACCACATCGAGCTGCCGATCTTCGAGACGGTCCTGAACGGTCTCACGGTCGTCGGCTCGATCGTCGGCACGCGCCGCGACCTGCGGGAGGTGTTCGAGCTGCACGCCGCCGGCCTGACGCGCGTCGTCTACGAGGAGCGCCCGCTCGCCGACGTCAACGAAGCGATCGCCGACGTCGAAGCCGGCCACGTGCCGGCGCGCCTCGTCTTGAGGCCCTGACGTCGCCGGTTCCGTCGGCGAACTCTCTGCCGGAGGGGCGGATGCCCCTCCGGCAGGCAGCGCGCAGTGCTCCGAATAAGCGCTGGTTCGCGAGCGGAGGCGCTGCAATCGAGTTGTGTTCGAGCGGCGCGGCCGTTAGCGGCGCGGGCCGCGCTTGCGGCGGATGACGGCGTGCGGCTCCGTGGAGCGCGCCTCCATCGCTGCCTTGTAGAGCGCGGACAGGTCGGTGCGTTTCTGGCTCATGGCCCTACCGCTAGCGCCGCAACGTGTCGCCATGGTCGCGTCTTCCGCGCAGTCCATGTCCTCAGCGGACGGACCTATCGTCGTCTCCTTTGGAAGGAGAGGGATGGGCACCTTCGTGAAGGCGTACATCGTCGACGGCGAGGAGTACGAGCTCTACGAGCAGCGCGAGGACGGGTTCGTCACCTACGACCTGCTCGACAGCGCACAGAGCGTTCTCGTCGCTAGTGGCCTCGACGACGTTCCCGACGACGAGACCGTCGTCGCGCTCGTGCGGCACCTGAACGGCTGGGAGGACGACGCCGCCTAGGGCGCCTTCTCCTTATCTCTATGCAGACCCGTGCCGCTGACGTTGTCGCTTCCGCATTCGCCCTCCTGACGCTCCCCGAGCAGGAGGAGGCGTTGGCCAAGATCAACGACGCTCGCCTCCGGGCGATGGCCGCTGAAGAGAACGAGCTTGCCGTCTATCTCGACTCGCTGTTGAAAGTCGCCGCGCGCGTGGAGGAGCTGACGCCCGACTCCTACCGCCGCGCTCGTCGCGCGCTTCTCGCCGAGGGGGAGGACGTTCTCGACGTCAACGCGGTCATCCGCTTCTTCGGCAGCTGGCGGCGGGCCAAAGAGGCGGTCGCGCTTGCAGACGTGACGACGGCGGCGAAGATCGAGGCCCGCTTCCGCTCGCGCATCGTCGGCAAGCCGCACACCTACACCGAGCAGACGATGCGCGAGGTTCTCCATCGCTGTGCCGCGGATCTCGGAGGAGCGCCACTGGTCATCGAGTACGAGCATTGGCGGCAGCGGGAGATCGAGCTGGCGAAGGCACGGGGCGAAGAGCTCTTCTTGCCCAGCTCCTCGCCGTTTCGTCGCAAGTGGGGAACGTGGGACAAGGCGCTTGAGGCGGCCGGGTTCCAGCCGAAGGAGATTGCCGAGCGGCTTGAGCCGGCGCGGGAACGGGCGAACGAGAACCTGCGCTGGTATCGCTACCGCTAGCAAGCAGTAGCGGCAGGCAGGCCAGTCCGAGCCGGACCTAACAGAAAGGTCCGTGCCAGCCGATCTTTCCGGCATGGCAGTCAGCGAACGGAGCCGTGAACGGGAGATCGTCCTCCAGCGGTTCCTCGAACTGGACCCGCGCGAGCAGCTCGCGACCTACCGAGAGATCCGTGACTGCCTGGCGGACCGACTGACGCTGGTCAAGCGAGACGTGCGCGTTGAAGAGCGCGCGCAGGCACTCGAGATCTTTCAGCGCGTCGCCGACGAGTTGGGGCTCGCCGAGGGCAGCGCCCCGAGCCCCGACCAGTTCGACGCAGCCTGTCGCCAGCTCGGGGTCAGCTGGAATCGCGGGCGCGTTCAACGGGCCTGGGGCCGCTGGCGGTTCGCGAAGGACGCCTTCCTCGGCCATGACCACGACTCGGTGAAGCGCCGGCAACTGCGCACCGCCTCCGGCGGCCGGCGGCGGAGGTACGAGGCGCCGCGGCGGTCAATCGAACTATGGCTGCGATCGAAGCCGACCGACCGTACGTTTCGGAGCTACACGGCCTGGGCGCACGACTACAACAGCAACCTCAAAGACGGCGAACTCCCGGTGACGACCGCTGCTCATCACGTCGCCCGAAAGCTCGGCCTCAGTTGGCAAGACGCCGTGGCGGTGGTCGCCGGCGAAATCGAACCCGTTGCCGGACGCCCCATTCGGCGAAAAGCGAAGCAGTTCATCTGCCGGGGCCCGTTCGAGCTTGTCAGCATGACCGAGGCCGCAGAGATCCTCGGCTGTACGACGACCTGGCTCGCGAAGCTCTCGACCTGGCAACGGTTTCCGACCCCGGTCATCGACCTGCCGCGTGGGCGCCTCTGGATCCGTCAGGACATCGAAGCCTACGGCGCCGAGAGACCATTCCCGCGCCGCGAGCGCAACGAGGCCCGGCATCTCTACCTCGTCGGCGCCGAAGTCACTGAACTCACCGGCTTGACCGAGGCCGCCTTCATTCGCCGGCCCGGCTTCCCCGAGCCTGCGGTCCGCATGGGCCGTGTCCGGCTCTGGCTGCGGGAAGAGGTCGTGGCCTGGGCCGAAGCGACCAAAAGCGACGACTCCTAACAGGCGCGAGCGCACCCTCGGCCCGTGGTCTCGCCGCGGGTTCTCGTCGAGGAGTTAGAAGTGGAGGCGCTGCGCGCCTTAGGCCCGGACGCGCCCGCCTTCCTCGACGATCTGCGCTGGCCAAAACGTGAGCAGCGGGTGACACGGCGGCGAGCAGCGACGCTCTGGAATCACTTTTGGATGGCGCTGAGCTACGACCGGCCGGAGCTCTTCCATCGCGACTACGTTCCGGCGATCATCGACTCCCAAGCAGTCGCCTATCTCTTCGTTCGCGAGCAGTACCCCGACTTCGTGCCGCCGCTGCGCTTGTCGGCGCGAGAGAAACGGACGCTTGCCGAGGTGCGCGACTTGATGCACATGTGGACGGGACTGCCGGCGCTTGCGCGTCCGGCTCGCTATCGCATGGTGTTGAAAGGCTGCCCGCTGCTTCAGGCTGAGGCCGACGCCGAACACGCGGGGCAGCGAGTGGCCATGACGTTTGCCTGGGCTCCGTCGGTGCGGCGAGTCGTCCTCGTCTACCAAGACTTCCTCGACTGGTGTCGCGACGCCGACATGCTGTTCGTGCTGGTCGGAGTCCTCATCCACGAGGAGTTACACAGCGCGCACGTGCTCGCCGCCGGGCGCCCCGAGTACAACGATGACAAGCAGTTCGCCTTGGCACTCGACGAGCTCGCCGTGAAGCTCATTGGCGAGATCGCCGAGCTCTGTGTCGACGGTGAGGTTCCGACTCGCGCTGACGTGTTGCGGTGGGTTCGCCACTCGCATGAGCGCCGCCGTCTGGAAGCCCTTCTCGAGCTGTTGCCGGGCGAACCGCCGGAGCTTGTGCACGCGGCCTCAGAGTTGGCTGTGGCCGGCCTGCGCGCGGCCGACGAGCGAGAGGTCAACACCTTGCTCGACGCTCGATCGCCGCGCCGTCACCGGACCGACTACTGGCAGCGATTGGTCTACGGCTGAGCGCCTCCTCATCAAGGGAACTCACATCGCTGCCGATCCCTTGGTGGTCGTCAACAAGGAGGACGAGATGTCAGGCAGCAGCAAGGCCGCGGGCAAGAAGCACAAGATCGAGAAGGGGCGGGCCGTCGCGGCGAAGAACACCTTCCCGGAGCGCTACCAGCAAGAGCAGGAGAAGAAGAAGGCGCAGAAGAAGGGCTAGTGCAGGCGGCGAAGCGCTTAACGGCGGAAGGCTGATTCCCCGCGGATTCAGGCAAAAGTCCTGCACGCGGAAAAGCCCGTGCGGATAAGCAGTCTCGTTCCGGAGTGATACCGCCAAAACTCTGCGGATAGCGTCAGCGCGTTGTCGTCAAGCGGCTTGGTTGAGCCAAGAACTAACTGAAATAGACCCCTCGTCGAGCGCATCCACGCCGTGCTGCGCCGGGCGCGGCCGCGCCCGGCCGAGGTCGTCGAGGCGGGGCCGGTGCGCATCGACACCAGGACGCGTGACGTTCGCGTTTCCGGTCGCCGCGTCCCGCTCGCGCAGAAGGAGTTCGACCTACTTCTGCGGCTCGCGCGCGACCCCGAGCGCGTGTTCACGAAGGCGGAGCTTCTCGCCGAGGTGTGGCAGTACCGCGCGTCCGCGCGCACGCGCACGCTTGACTCGCACGCGTCACGCCTTCGCCGCAAGCTGCGCGCGGTCGCACCGCCCGTCGCGCTCGTCGAGAACGTGTGGGGGGTGGGCTACCGGCTGCTCGGCGAGCTGCCAGAGGCATAGCGTCAGTGTGGCTCTCGCGCCTGCTGCTGCGCGTTGAGGTCGATGTGCGTGACCTCGTGATCGGCGCTGTCGTAGCCGGTGAGGATCCACGGTCCCGCAGGAAGCGGAATCGCTCCGCTCAGTGGGCCCGGTGTCGTCGCCGGGAGCTGTGCGAAGAAGAAGCCGTCCGCGTAGGAGACCTGCGCGGTCGCCGATCCCGCTGTGAGCGTCAAGCGGGCGATGTTCGCACGCGGGTCGACGGTGCCGCTCACGTCGAAGACGTAGACGGGCTTGCCGTCCAGGTGGGCGAGCTGCGTTCCGGTTTCCGTGTTGATCGGCAGGCCGCTCGGCCATGGGCCGCCGGCCTGGACCCCGCAGTGGTTTTCGCCGGACGGTGTGAGCCCCGGGCCCGTTGCGATCACGCACGTCCTCCCGTCGCTCGCCGGTACCTGCTCGAAGGCGATCTGCTGCCCCGGCTGCCAGATCGAGTACGGCTGCGTGAGCGTGACGTCGAAGAGCTGCTTCGCCTGGCTCAGCTCGAGTGTCGGCTCGGGCGGAAGGAGCTGGGGCTTGCAGGCGCCGGCCGGCTGATCGATCCACAGCGTCGTGTCCGCGTGCGCAGAGCCCGCGGGCGTTCCCGGCGGGTCGCCCCAGTTGACGCAGCCGCTGCGGAGCACGTGGCCGGAGGAGTCGAGGATCGAGCCGCGGTTGGCGGTGCCGCCGAGCTTCTGTGCGAGGTCGCTCGGAATCTCTGTGAGGAAGAACCCGCCGGTGACGAGGTGCACCGTGTATGCGCCGAGGTCGATCGACGCCGCCCGAGGATCGGTGATCCGTCCGTACGCGATCCACCGGGCGGCGTCGCCGTCCACCGCCGGGCGCGAGGCGGTCTCCATCGTGTCGGCGTCACCGGACGCGGGATCTCGTACCTCGTAGATGCAGGACGAGCCGAAGACGGCGCGGCCGTCGAGCGCCGGGATCAGGCAGTAGCCGGAGGTGTCGAGCGGTACGGCGACGAGCGCTGCGTCGCCGTCGGTCGCGACCGTGCGCGCGTCGGCGACCCTGACGCTCGCAGGCATGTTGTCGCGCGCGACCGAGACGACCGCCTGCGGGTCGACGGGCGGCGCCCCGCTTTGCCACCACGGCCCCTCGGCAACGGCTGCGATCGCTCCGGTTCCGAGCACGAGCGCGGCCGCGGAAATCGCGATGGCCACGCGCGGACGGCGGAAGCTCCACCGCGGCGACGGCGCCTCGAGCCGTCCGCCGGCGAGCGTGCGGCGAAGCGCGCGCTCCACCTCGTCGTCGCCGGCGAGTGGAACCTCGGCCCGATACTCCTGCAGCTGCAGCTCGTGATCGCTCAACGCATCGCCTTTCGCTCATCGACAGCTCGTGCTCTCACCGGTGTTTGCCCACCGGCCGTCAACCGGTTCCCGAGCTGTGTGCGTGTCCGGTGCAGGCGCGACTTCACCGTGCCGATCGGCAGCGACAACACGTCGGCGACCTCTGCGTCGGACAAACCGGCCCACGCACGGAGCAGCAGAAGGTCACGATCCTGGTCGCGGAGCTCCGCCAGCGCTGCGGCAAGCTCGCGGCGCTGGGTGCCGGCGTCCACGCGATCGAGCGCATCCTCGAGGTCTTCGGTGACGGGATCGACGCCGGTTCGTGCGTACGCGAGCAGCTGCCGGCGCTCGCTGCGCCAGTGATGCCGCATCAAGTTCGACGCGATTCCGTACAGCCACGGTTGTAGCGGGCGAGCCTGGTCGAACGTGCCCCAGCGCCGCAGCGCGATCGTGAACGTCTCCGACGCAAGCTCGTCGGCCAACGTGGCGCCGACGCGTCGGCGCAGATAGCGATGCAGCGCGGCGTACTCGGCGCGAAACGCATCGGCGAAGGAGACGTCCACACGAGAAGCTTTCCCGATCGGCTCCGGGCGGTTCCGGGCTGTAGCCTCAGCAGGAATGGATCAGCACGAGCAGGCGGCAGCGTTTCGGCAGATGCATCGCGAGGCGCCGATCTTGGTGCTGCCGAACGCCTGGGATGTCGCGAGCGCGAAGGCGCTCGCCGGAATCCGGGGCTGCCGGGCGCTTGCGACCTCGAGTGCGGGCGTCGCCCGTTCGCTCGGCTACGAGGACGGGGAACGCGCGCCGGCCGGAGAGATGATCGAGGCGGCGCGGCGGATCGCGGCGGCGGTCGACGTGCCGGTGACGGCCGACCTCGAGCGCGGCTACGGCGACCCGGTCGGAACCGCGCGTGCGGCGTGGGAGGCCGGGCTCGCCGGGATCAACGTCGAGGACTCGACGCGGCAGGGGCTCGTGCCGCGCCGAGAGCAGGTCGCGGTGCTGCGCGAGATCCGCGCGGCCGTGCCGGAGCTCGTGGTCAACGCGCGCGTCGATGTGTTCCTCGGCATCGGCCGCGGCGACGTCGACAAGGCGGTCGAGCGCGCGAACGCCTACCTCGCCGCGGGCGCCGACTGCACCTATCCGATCCTCGCGCCGGTCGTCTCGATCGCCGAGCTCGCCCGGCGCATCGACGGCCCGGTGAACGTGATTGCGACCAAGGACACGCCGTCGCCGAGCGATCTGCAGGAGCTCGGCGTCGCGCGCATGACGTGGGGCTCCGGGCTCGCGACCGCCGCCTACGACGAGGCTGTCCGCATCGCGGCCGCGGCGCTCGGTTAGGGGCGGTGCACGATGCGGGCGCCGCGCCCGCGCGTCAAGTAGGCGACCGCCCAGCGGATCAGCACGAGCACGCGGTTTTCGAAGCCCACGAGGTACGTGATGTGGATCCCGAGCCAGAGCGCCCACGCCGGGAAGCCCGTGACGTGCACCCCGCGCACCGTCCCGACGGCGCGCGCGCGTCCGATTGTCGCGAGCTCTCCCTTGTCGGTGTAGTGAAACGGCGTGCGCGTCCCCTCGCGAATCGAGCGGGCGACGTGCCTTCCCTGCTGCATCGCAACCGGCGCGACGCCGTGGAGCTGCTGTCCGCGCACCGACACCATGTCGCCGAAGGCGAACACGTCGCGGTGGCCTGAAACCGTGAGGTCCGGCTCGACCACGACGCGGCCGGCACGGTCGAGCTCCGCTCCCGCGGCCGCACCGAGGACTCCGGCGAACGGCGTCGCGGCCACGCCGGCCGCCCACACTCTCGTCCGCGCCGGGATCCGCTCCCGCGCACCGTCGCGTCGCTCGACCTCGACCCAGTCGGTGCCCATGCCGACGACGGTCGTGCGCAGGAGCGGCGTCACGCCGAGCGAACGCAGCTGACGCTCGGCGCTCGCGGAAAGCGCCGGTGCGTACCCCGGCAGCACTCGATCGCCCGCCTCGACGAGCAACACACGCGCGCGCCGCGTGTCTGCCGAGCGGTATTCCTTCGGGAGGACGTCGCGCGCGAGCTCGGCGATCTGCCCGGCCATCTCGACACCGGTCGTGCCGGCTCCCACTACGGCGAACGTGAGCCAGCTCTGGCGCGCTGCGTCGTCGTGCTCGAGCTCCGCCGCCTCGAACGCGAGCAGGATGCGATCGCGCAGCTCGAGCGCGCCGTCGAGCGTCTTCAGCTCCGGTGCATGCGCTGCCCAGCCGTCGTGGCCGAAATACGAGTAGCGGGACCCGGTCGCGACGGCGAGCACGTCGTACGAGAGCTCGGTCGTGCCGCCGGTCGGCAGATCGGACACCGTGAGCACTCGCGCGTCGACGTCGACCGCCGTCGCCTCGCCCAGCACGACGTGCGTGTTGCGCTGACGGCGTACGGCTCGCCGCAGCGGAAAGGCGACCTCCACCGACGAGAGTGAGCCCGTTGCAACCTGGTAGACGAGCGGCTGGAAGAGGAAGAAGTTCTGCCGGTCGACGAGTGTCAGTTCAACGTCGGCGCGCTTGAGCCCGCGCGCCGCGATCAGCCCACCGAACCCACCGCCGACGATCACGACTCGTTTCACCGCCGCCAGCCTAGGGAGCAGTGGGCTGTCTGCGCGTCAGTCGACTGCGATGCCCTCGAGCGCAAGCAGCTTCCGCTTCACGTCGAGGCCGCCCGCATAGCCGGTGAGCGCCCCGTTCTTGCCGACGATGCGATGGCACGGGAGCACGATCGGAATCGGATTGCGGTTCATGATCGTGCCGACGGCACGCGCCGCCTGCGGTCGGCCCACCTTTGCGGCGAGGCCTCCGTACGTATCGGTGACTCCGTACGGCACGAGCGCCAGTTCGCGCAGCACATCGGCGTGGAACGGCGCGACGCGCAGGTCGATCGCAAGCTCGAACTCGCGGCGGCGACCGTCGAAGTATTCGTCCAGCTCGCGGCGCACCTCGTCGAGCGGCGAGCGCAGCACGCGCACGCCGAACACCCGTGCGAGGGCATCTTCGAAACCGTTGCCGAAGTACGAGATGCGCGCGAGGCCGCGGTCGGTCGCCGCGACGTGCAGGTCGCCGACCGGCGAGTCGACGACGTCGTAGCGCACGTCGACGAGACCTTCGCCGAGCGCTACCGTGCGAAAGCGAGCGTCGAGCTCAGGTGTGACGTTCATGATTCCTCCGTAGTCGTCGAACTCCGGACGACGCTGCCGCGCGAGCGGCTTCCTCGGACGAGCCGAGCGCGTCGGCGATCTGGGCGTAGGGGAGGTCGTAGCCGTAGCGGAGCACGACGGCTGCGCGCTCGGTCGGCGGCAACTCGCCGGTGAGGTGCTCGAGCTCGCGGAACGCATCGCGCCGAAGCTCGACGGCCGGCTCGCCGTCGAGCGGAAGCAGCTGCTTCGTCTTCGCCCGCAGGTCGTCCAGCGCGACGTTGGTCGCGATCGTGAACACCCAGGCACGTAGGTGGCGGCCATGCTCGAGCCGTCCGTACGCGCGTAGCGCGCGCAGGAACGTCTCCTGCCAGGCGTCCTCGGCGCGCTGCCCCAGGAGCCGCCGCAGATACCCGAGCACCTCGTCGCGGTGCGCCAGGTAGAACCGCTCGAACGGCGGAACGCGCTCCGTCGTCATCGTCCTCATCATCTCTGCAACGCAGGAGGGTGCCGTCACGTGAGATGCACAGTCGTCGGGCACGTCGAATGGGTCGAGTTCGCCCGCGTCCCGCGGATGCCCGCGGCGGGCGAGATCGTGCACGCGGAACGCGTGTGGGAGGAGCCCGCAGGCGGCGGCGCGGTCGTCGCGCGGCAGCTCGCGCTGCTCGCCGGCGGCTGCACCTTCCAGACGGCCCTCGGCGACGATACGCTCGGGCACGCGTCGGCAGAACGGCTCGGCGCGCTCGGCATCGACCTGCGAGTCGAGTGGCGCGACGACTCGCCCACCAGGCGCGCGTGGACGCACGTCGACGCCGCGGGCGAGCGGACGATCACCGTGCTCGGCGACAAGCTGCTCGCCGACGGCCCGCTCGATGTCGCCCGCGCCGACCTCGTCTTCTTCGTCTCGGGCACCGTCGCTGCGCTGCGCGCTGCGCGGGCAGCGCGCTTCGTCGCGGCCACGGTGCGCGAGCTCGGCACGCTGAAAGCAGCCGGTGTTCCGATCGACCTGCTTGTCGCGAGTGCGAATGACAGGGGCGAGCAGTACGACGGCTCGCTCCAGACGCGCCACGTCGCCCTGACGAACGGCGCTGCGGGCGGCACGCTCGACGGCGTCCCGTACAGCGCGGACGATCCCGGGACGATCGTCGACACCTACGGCGCGGGCGACTCGTTTGCCGCCGCGCTGGCGTTCGCGCTCGCACGCGGCGACCCGCCCGAGGAGGCGGTCGTGCTCGCCGCCGCGGCGGGTGCCTCCGTGATCCGCGGTGCCGGGCCGTACGAGCGCCAGCTAGCGTGCCGGTCATGACCGCGCGCGTTTCCTGGATCTCGTGGACGCCGACCAAGGCAACCATGCTCCACCAGGTCGACGAGGTCGAGCTCGTCGAGACCGGCGTGCGTGGTGACCGGCGCTTCTACCTGATCGGCGAGCGCGGACGTCTCCTGAGTGACAAGGATCACGGAGCGCTCCAGCTCGTCCAGGCGACCTACGACGAGCCGGCCGATTCGCTCGTCCTTCGCTTCCCCGACGGGAGCGAGGCCGGCGGGCCGGTCATGCGTGGGGAGGAGGTGACGACGACGTTCCATCGCCGGGCGCGGCCGGCTCGACTCGTCGTGGGTCCGTGGTCGGAGGCGCTGTCGGCGTACATCGGCGAGCCGATCCGACTCGTCGAGCCCGGTGCCCCGGCGCCGGACCGAGGCCGCGACGGAGCGACGACCCTGCTCGGGACCGGCTCGCTGGGCGCGCTTGCCGACGAGCTCGGCGTCGAGGCGATCGACTGCCGCCGCTTCCGGATGAACTTCGGAATCGAGGGGCTCGAGCCGCACGCCGAGGACGCCTGGCTGGGACGTCGCGTCCAGATCGGCCAGGCCGTGGTGGCTCCCACCGGGAACGTCGGACGCTGCGCGATCACCACGCAGGACCCGGACACGGGGCGGCCGAACCTCGACACGCTGAAGGCGCTCGCCCGCTACCGCGCCGATGTCGAGACGACCGAGCCGCTCCCGTTCGGCGTCCACGCCGCCGTCGTCCGACCTGGGCAGGTCCGGGTCGGCGACCCCGTCGCGCTTCTCTAAATCGCTTGTGCCAAGTTGGCACAAGTGTGCCGTGGGCGGCGCGTGCCCTCGTTCGGGCTTGACAGTGGGGGCTAGTGGGTTAAAGTGGGTCGAAGTGGACCATGCTACTCGGTGAGCACGAGCATTCCCTTGACGAGAAGAACCGCCTCACGCTGCCGGCCAAGCTCCGCGGAGCCTTCGCCGATGGGGTCTTCGTGACGCGCGGCCTCGACGGCTGCCTGCGCGCGTACCCGCGCGAGGCGTGGGACGTGTTGTCGGCGCGCATCCAGGCGCTCGACCCGCTTGCCGAGGACGCCCGCCGGCTGCGGCGTCATTTCTTCTCCGGCGCCACGGCTGCGGAGCTCGACAAGCAGGGCCGCCTCGTCATCCCGGCCTCGCTCCTCGCGGGGGCGGGCATCGGGCGCGAGGTGACCGTGGCCGGCGTCCTCGACCACTTGGAGATCTGGGACCGGAAGACCTGGCAGGAGCAGCTACACGAGGTGGAAGGGAGCGCGGAAGATGTTGCCGAGCGTCTTGCCAACTGAGATCGATCACGTTCCCGTCCTCGCGGACGAGGTGGTCGCGACCCTCGACCCGCGGCCGGGGGAGACGATCGTCGACGGCACCTTCGGCGCGGGCGGTCATGCGTCGCTGCTCGCGTCGCGCCTGCGGAGCGATGGGAAGCTGATCGCGATCGACCGCGATCCAAGCGTCGCGCCGTACTTCGCGCGCTTCAAGCGCGAGCACGGTGTCAAGGCGCGGCTCCATCACGGCGAGTTCTCCGCGGTCCTGCGCCAGCTGGCGGAGAACGGCGTGCGTGCCGACATCGTTCTCCTCGACCTCGGTGTCTCGTCGATGCAGATCGACCGTCCCGAGCGCGGGTTCTCCTACGCCGCCGATGCGCCGCTCGACATGCGCATGGACACGACCGCGCCCGTCTCGGCGCGCGAGCTCGTGAACGAGGCGAGCGAACGCGACCTCACCGACATCTTCCGCCGGTACGGCGAGGAACGATTCGCGCGGCAGATCGCGCGCGCGATTCTCAAGCGGCGCCGCGACGCGCCGCTCGAGCGTACGGGGGAGCTCGTCGAGGTGATCAAGCAGGCGATACCCGCGCCGGCGCGCTTCGGTGAAGGCCACCCCGCGAAGCGTGTGTTCCAAGCCCTGCGGATCGAGACGAATGACGAGCTCGGTGCGCTCGAGCGCGCGCTGCCGGCGGCGCTCGAGATGCTGCGTCCAGGCGGCCGGCTCGGCGTCATCTCGTTCCATTCGCTCGAAGACCGGATCGTGAAGCAGTTCCTGCGCAAGCAGGAGCAAGGGTGTACGTGCCCGCCCGACTTCCCCATCTGCGTGTGCGGCTCCACGCCCACGATGCGCGCCACGCCACGGCGCGCGATTCGGCCCAATGCCGCCGAGATCGCGCGAAACCCACGCGCGCAGTCGGCGCGCCTGCGCGTCGGGACGAAGGTCTGACGCGGTGGCCAGCATGACGCATGCCCAAGCGGCGACCATCGCGGACACTCCAGTCACCCGTGTCCGCGCGCGTCCGCGGCGCAAGGCCAAGCCGCGCGCGCGCGGCGGCATCCTGTGGATCGCCGTCGGCGGGATTCTGCTGGCCGGTGTCGTATTCGTGAACGTGGCCGTCCTGCAGCTCAACCTGCGCCTCGACTCGGCGAACACCGAGCGCACGAAGCTCCTCGCGCAGAACGCAGCGTTGCAGACGCAGTACTCGCAGCTCGTCGCATCACCGCGCGTCTCGGCGGCTGCGACGAAGCAGCTCGGCCTCGTCTACCAAGATCCATCCGAGTACGGCTTCGTCAACCTTGCGCCGAAGTGAGAGGAGACAAGCAGGCAAACCGCCGCATCCGGCTGCTGCTCGCCTGCTTCGTCCTGGTGTTCGCCGGCGCGCTCGGCCGCGCAGCCTGGCTGCAGGTCGTCCACGCGGCGACGCTCTCGCGCGCGGGCGAGCGCATGCACGAGGAGACGACGGTCACGCCCGCAGGTCGCGGCTCGATTCTCGATCGCAGCGGCGTGCAGCTCGCGATCGGCATCGAGACGACAACGGTCTACGCCGACCCGCACCTCGTCACCGATCCCCGTGGCGTCGCGCTCGCCGCGCAGAAGATCCTCGGGGTCGATCCGAACATCCTGTATCCGGAGCTCGTCCAGAAGAAGACGCACTTCTTGTACGTCGACCGGTTTGCGGACTCGAAGCTCGCCGCCCGCTTCCTTGCGGACCACTTTGCGGGGATCGACTCGTATCCGGAGCAGCGGCGCGCGTATCCGCAGAACACGGTCGCGGCGCAGGTGATCGGCTTCGCCGGCACGGACAACAGGGGGCTCGGCGGCCTCGAGCTCCAGTACAACGCCCAGCTCGCCGGCAAGGCGGGTAAGCAGACCGTGATCCGCGACCCGGCCGGGCGTGCGCTCGACGTCGTCAGGTCGACGCCGGAGCGGCCTGGCCAGAACATCTTGACGACGCTCGATCACGTCATCCAGGCGAACGCCGAGGCTGTCCTCCGCAAGACCGTTGCGACGTGGGGCGCGGACTCCGCGACCGCGATCGTTCTCGAGCCGAAGACCGGCGCCGTGCTCGCGATGGCGCAAGCGCCCGGCTACAACGCGAACAACACCTCGACGACGCCGTTCACCTATCAGCGCAACCGCGCCGTGACCGACGTCTACGAGCCGGGCTCGACGTTCAAACTCGTGACGATCGCCGGAGCGCTGTCGGACGGCCTCGTCACGCCGCACACCGCGTTCAAGCTCAGAGACTCGATCCACGTCGCCGACCGCGTGATCCACGATGCCGAGTTCCGCCCCACGGAGACGATGAGCGTGTCACAGATCCTCGCTCGTTCGTCGAACGTCGGAGCGATCACGATTGCGGAGAAGCTCGGCTCGTCCGGGCTCCTGCACTGGATCAAACGCTTCAACTTCGGCGCCATGACGGGCATCGACTTCCCCGGCGAGAGCCCGGGCTTCGTGTTGCCGCTCGACCAGTGGTCCGGCTCGACGATCGGCAACGTGCCGATCGGGCAGGGCATCGACGTGACGCCGATGCAGATGGCATCGGCGTACGCCGCGATCGCGAACAACGGCATCTGGGTCGAGCCGCACCTCGTCTCGCGCGTCGGCGGGCAGGTCCTCACGCACTTCAAGCGGCACCGCGTCGTGTCGCACGCGATCGACGACGAGCTGAAGACGATGCTGACCGGCGTGGTCGACGAACACAACGCAACCGGGACCCAGGCCGCAATCCCCGGCTACACCGTGGCCGGGAAGACGGGCACCGCCCAGGTTCCGGGGCCGCATGGGTACACGACGGGGAAGTACGTCGCGTCGTTCATCGGCATGGTGCCGGTGAAGCACCCGCGCATCGTCGTGCTCGTCGTCGTCAACGACCCGAGGCGCGGGATCTACGGCGGCACCGTCGCAGCGCCCGCCTTTGCGCAGATCGCCCAGTTCGACCTGCAGTACCTCGGCGTGCCGCCGAACGCGCCGAACAAGAACTAATCTCACGACCGATGGAGCTGACCCGCCTCGCCGAAGCGATGGGCGTCGCCGGGGCCCCGCAGCTCGAGATCGCAGATCTCGCCTACGACACGCGCGACGTTGGTACCGGGGCGTTGTTCTTCTGCGTGCGAGGAGCGAACGTCGATGGACACGACCTCGCACCGCGTGCGGTCGACGCCGGCGCGGCTGCGATCGTTGCCGAGCGGTCAGTTGCCGTCGACGTGCCGTGTGTCGAAGTCGACGACGTGCGTGCGGCGATGCCGGCTGCGGCCGCTGCGTTCTTCGCCAACCCGTCACGCGAGCTCGAGATCGCGGCCGTCACGGGGACGAACGGCAAGACGACGACCGCGTTCCTGCTCCGCTCGATACTCCAGCAGGCCGGCCGCCGACCTGCCCTGCTCACGAACATCCTGCGTGTCGTCGGCGGCGAGGAGCGGCCGACGGGGCTGAACACGCCGGAGGCGATCGACCTGCAGCGCCTCTTTCGGGAGATGCTCGACGCGGGCGACCGGTCGTGCGCGATGGAGGCGACGTCGATCGCGTCGGCGAAAGGCCGCCTGGCGCGCACGCGGTTCGCAGTGCTCGTCTTCACGAACCTCACGCAGGACCACCTCGACTTCCACGGCACGATGGAGGAGTACTTCGCCGCGAAGCGCGCACTCTTCGCGCAGGCCGATGCCGCGGTCGTGAACTCGGCCGACCCGTGGGGCGAACGGCTGCTCGGCGAGCTACCCGGTGCGGTCGCGTTCTCGCCCCACGACGAGCTCGACTTCGACTTGAAGCTGCGGGGAGCCTTCAACCGTGCCAACGCCGCAGGCGCGGCTGCAGCAGCGCGTGTGCTCGGGATCGACGACGCCGCGATCGCGGCAGGCATCGAAGCGGTGACGGGCGTGCCCGGCCGGTTCGAGTCGGTCGAGGCCGGCCAGCCGTTCAGCGTGATCGTCGACTACGCGCATACGCCCGACTCGCTCGAGAACGTGCTGCGCGCCGCACGCGGGCTGGGCGACGGCCGCTTGACCGTGGTCTTCGGTGCGGGAGGCGACCGCGATCGCGAGAAGCGACCGATCATGGGCCGGATCGCGGGCGACCTCGCCGACCGTGCGATCGTCACGACCGACAACCCGCGCGGCGAGGATCCTGAGGAGATCGCCGAGCAGGTGGCCGCCGGGCGGCTCGAGATCGTGCTCGACCGGCGTGAAGCGATCGAGCGTGCATTCGCGGATGCGGGCGCAGGCGACGTGGTCGTGATCGCGGGCAAGGGCGCGGACACCGAGATGGAGATCGCGGGCCGCTTCGTGCCCTTCGACGATCGCGCCGTTGCACGTGAGGCGCTCCGATGATCCCGCTCGAGCTCGACGTGCTCGAGCCGCTCGGCCACGTCGTCGCCCGGCCGTGGGCCGACGCGGTCACTGGCATGCAGGTCGACTCGCGCCGCATCGAAGAGGGAGACCTCTTCGTCGCCGTCGGCGACGGCGCCGCCTTCGTCCAGCATGCGCTTGCGCGCGGAGCCTCCGCCGCGCTGGTGCCGGAAGACGCGTTCTCCGCGCTCGCGGCGATCGCCGGCGAGGTTCGTGCTCGCTCGTCGGCGACCTTCGTCGGCATCACCGGCTCGACGGGGAAGACATCGACCAAGGACATCTTGTTCGCGCTCTGCGTGCCACACCGTCGAACGGTCGCGAACGAGGGCAACCACAACACGGAGATCGGCGTCCCGTTGACGGTGTGCCGCGTCGAGGACGATACCGAGGTCTGCATCTGCGAGCTCGCCATGCGTGGCGCGGGGCAGATCGAGTGGCTCGCGAGTTTCGTGCGACCGGAGATCGCCGTGATCACGAACATCGGGCCGGCGCACCTCGAGTTTCTCGGCTCGCTCGAGAACATCGCGAAGGCGAAGGCCGAGCTGATCGACGCGCTACCTGCCGGCGGCATCGCGATCGTCCCCCCGGAGCCGCTGCTCGAGCCCCACCTGCATCGCGACGACGTCCGCATCGAGCGCGTCGATCTCGAAGAGCCGTTGCCGTTCAGGACGTCGTACGACTCGCGCCACCAGCTTGCGAACACGCGGCTGGCGGTTGCCGCGGCGCGAGCGCTCGGCGTCCCGCTTCCCGGAGGAGAGCTGGCGGTCGAGTTCTCGAAGCGCCGGGAGGTCGAGCGGCCGCTCGCAGGCGGCGGGCTGCTCCTCGACGACAGTTACAACGCAAATCCCGTGTCGATGCGCGCGGCGCTCGAGCACCTCGGCGAGCGCGCGCACGGCCGCCGACGTATCGCCGTGCTCGGCGACATGCGCGAGCTCGGCCCCGACGCTCCGGCATACCACGCCGAGATCGGCCGGCTCGTCGCGGAGCTCGGGATCGAGCACGTGATCGCGGTCGGCGAGCTCGCGCGCGGCTACGGAGGCGAGTGGGTCGCGACCCCGGACGAGGCCGCCGCCCGCCTGCGCGAAGAGCTGCGGCCCGGCGACGTCGTGCTCGTCAAAGGCTCGCTCGCGGTGGGACTCGGCGTCGTGGCGGAGAACTTGAGCTAGCCATGGCCAGGGTTCTCGTCGCTGCACTCGTCGCAATGATCATCGCGATCCTGAGCGGGCCGACGTTCATCGCGTTCCTGCGCAAGAACGAGTTCGGCCAGCACATCCGCGAGGAAGGGCCGGAGCGGCATCGCGAGAAGCAGGGCACTCCGACGATGGGCGGGCTTCTGATCCTCATCGCCGCCACGATCGGCTTTCTGCCGTTGTCCGCGTACACGGCGCCGGCTCTGACCGTGTTCGGGACCTCGCTCGCATGCGGCCTCGTCGGGTTCCTCGACGACTTCACGAAGCTGCGGCACAAGCGCTCGCTGGGGCTCCGCGGCCGGTGGAAGATGCTCTTGCTGATCGGCATCACGTGTGCGGTGGGGATCGCCGCGCATCACCAGCATCTGTCGCATCACGTCTACGTGCCGGTCGCGAACTTCTCGATCCCGCTCGGCCCGTTCTGGTACGGGCTGCTGTTCCTGATCATCGGTGGGGCGGTCAACGGAGTGAATCTCACCGACGGGCTCGACGGCCTCGCTGCGGGCACGACGATCATCGCCCTCGCGACGCTGACGGCAATGGCCGTCACCATCTTCATCCGCTCCGGTTCGCCGCGGATTCAGAATCGCCTCGACGTTGCGTACATCGGCGCGGCGTTGATCGGTGCCGCCATCGGGTTCCTCTGGTTCAACGCGTTTCCCGCGGAGGTGTTCATGGGGGACACCGGCGCGATGGCGCTCGGCGGCGCGATCGCGGCGATGGCGATCATGATGAAGGTCGAATTGCTGCTGCTGTTCGTCGGCGGGATCTTCGCGATCAACGCCATCACCGTGATCCTGCAGGTCGTGAGCTTCAGATACTGGAAACGGCGGATCTTCCTGATGACGCCCATCCAGCACCACTTCGAGATGAAGGCGTGGTCCGAGACGAAGATCATGGTCCGTTTCTGGATCGTGACGGCGATCCTGTGCGGCGCAGGCTTCGCGCTCTTCTACAAGTACTTCCTGGAGTTCAGAGGACAGTGAGAGCGCTCGTCTACGGCGCTGCGCGGTCCGGTCGGTCCGCGGCGGCGCGCGTCGACGAGGCGGTGCTGGTCGACAGAAGCCTCGGCAACGAGCAGGACCTGTCGCTCCTCGACGGAGTCGACGTCGTGGTGAAGTCGCCGGGCGTGCCCGGTGACGTCCCGCTCGTCGTCGAAGCGCACAGGCGCGAGATCCCGGTCTGGTCGGAAGTGGAGCTCGGTTACCGTCTGCTCGCACCGAGCGGCACGCGCTTCGTGGGCGTCACCGGCACGAACGGCAAGACAACGACCACTGCGCTGCTCGGCGCGATCTTCGAGGCGGCGGGCCGTGACGTCGCGGTGGCCGGCAACATCGGCGTGCCGCTGACGTCGGTCGAGCGCGCGGAATGGGTCGTGTGCGAGCTCTCGTCGTTCCAGCTCGAGGACGTGCACGAGCTCGCGTGCGACGTCGCGGTTCTCGTCAACCTCGAGCCCGATCATCTCGACCGCTATCCGAGCTTCGAGGCCTACCGCGACGCGAAGCTGCGCATCTTCGAGCGCGCGCGCGCGAAGATCGTCCCGCGCGGGCTCGGCCTCCACGGCACCGAGTTCGCGGCCGACGATCCGCTCCCCGCCGAGCCGCTGCTCCGCGGAGCGCACAACCGCGAGAACGCGGCGGCGGCGACGGCCGCGGCACGTGCTGCCGGGATCGACGACGCGGCGATCGCGAGAGCGCTCGAGACGTTCGCCGGCGTGCCGCACCGGCTCGAGCTCGTCGGCGAGCGCGGCGGCGTCCGCTACGTGAACGACTCGAAGGCGACGAACGTGGCCGCGGCGCTGCGTGCGCTTGCAGCGTACGAGGACGAGCCCGTGCACGTCATCTTCGGCGGCTCGCCGAAGGGCGAGGACTTCGCGCCGCTCGTCGCCGCGCTCGGTCCGAACGTGCGCTCCGTGCACCTGATCGGCGCGGAGGCGGAGCGGCTTGCACACGTCGTCGACGGCTTCCGCGACGGCACGCTCGAGCAGGCCGTCGCGCATGCGGCGTCGCTCGCCGAGCCGGGTGACGTCGTGCTTCTGAGCCCCGCCTGCGCAAGCTACGACCAGTTCGCGAGCTTCGAGGAGCGTGGCGAGCGCTTCCGCGAGCTCACGACCGGCTAGGCGAGGTACTGCCAGACGTTTTCGAGGATCTGCTGCGTCTGCGGCCAGAGCAGGATCTGCCCGCCGAAGTCGAGAGCACCCGCGCTGAAGACCTTCGCGCCGCTCGGGTGCTCGTAGTAGGTCATCTCCGCCGATCGGCCCGGCCCGAAGAGGTCGGTGATCGTCGCGAGCACCTGCGTGTTCGCCGGGCTGAACCACTCGGAGCGCGCGTCGATCTCGATCCCGTACTTGCCGAACGTCGAGCCGTTGCCGAGTCCGGTGCCGACGAACGCCCACGGCGCGACGTCGGCGCCGACGACGGTGAACGGGCCGCGGCGCTGCCCGCGGTCGCTCGCGACGTACTGCACCCCCAAAAGGCTTGACTCCGGCCGGCCGAGATCGCGCCACTCGTCGATGAGCGAGATTCCGTGGCCCGTGCGATCGACCCGCCGGAAGAAGTTGTTCGCCGACAGGAACATCAGGTTGCCGCCGAGGTCACGGTAGCCCTCGACGAGGTCGAAGAGCGCTTCGGTCACGTACTCGGTGTGACCTGGAAAGACGAGCAGGTCGTACGCGGCACGGAGGTCCGCGGGAGCGAACGCCTCGAGGTCCTCGTCCGCGTACATGTCGACCTCCTTGCCGGTCTGCGCCAGCCAATGCTGGAAGCCGAGGTCGTAGCTCCTGTAACGGTACGGAACGCCGCGGCTCGCGTGCGGTCGCGTCAGGTCGACGTGCATCGTGTGCCAGCGCGCGTACCACGTGTCGCCCCAGCCGTCGCCGTTCGCGTCGTAGAAGTTGTACGCGCCCCACGTGCTTGTCGGGATGATGACCGCGACGCGGGTGGGGGTCGGTGCAACCGGATGGACGAGAAGCGGAGCGAAGCCGACGCGGCCGTCGTCGGCGGTGAGCTGGGCCGCGTAGATGCCGCTCGGCCAGTCGGAGCCGACGGTGAGCGCGATCGGCGCCGGGGCGTTCGAGTGCTTGCGCCAGTCAACCGTGAGCGGGTCGCCGACCGGGATGCCCTTGATCTCGTTGTTTGCGTAGGTCGGCGCGGTCTCGGGACCGCTGCGCAGCATCTGCACCGTGACCGCCCGCGCGTCCGTGCGAACGACGAGCGTCACCGGCGCGCCCGGCACTGCGCTGCGCTCGGCAAACGCGGCATCGACGCCGAGCACGCGAACGACGACGTGCATGCTCTGCAGCGGCTCGCGGTTCGCCTGCGCCGAGATTCGTGCGATGTAGGTGCGGGGCGGGAGGGTCGTCGGCGGCTGCCACGAGAGGACGTGCTCGCCGCGCGTGAGCGACACCGTCTTTTCCCGCAGGGCCGTCTCCGCGACGGTGGACGGCTTCTCGGAAGCGACGCCCTGGCCGGTCTCGAGGATCGAGAGCGTCACGATCGCCGACCGCTCGAGGCCGAAGGCGAGTCGGGCCGCGGTCCGGCCGGTCACGGGGCTCAAGGTGGTGAGCGAGGGCCCGTCGCCGACGAAGGGGGCGCCGTCGTTCGCGACGCGCAACGTGGTCAGCAGCCGGCGCGAGAAGGCGCGGGCTGCCGGCCCGCGGGCGAGGAGCCACGCGCCTCCGACCGCGGCCGCGGCGAAGAGGCGGCCGCGCGTGCCGCGCCACGGCGCGGGCTGGGTGTCCGACGGATTCCCCCTCACCGACGTAAGGGACACCTTACATCGCCCCCGGTTCTGTAAGGTTCGCCTTACAGATGTCGCTGCGCTGCCCGACCGCCGAGGAGCTCGCCCGCCGGAAGCTCGTGTTGCGCCGGTCGGCCTGGGCGCTCGTCGCGGCACTCGCGATCGGCGCGCTCACGTGGAAGGCGATCACCTCACCCGACGGTGTAGCCGATCCGACCGCCGCCGACACCCATCTTGCGCACGGCGCCGTCGTCGTGAACAGCGCACTCCTCGTGTTCCGCGAGGGGCTCGAGGCGGTGCTCGTCCTCGCTGCATTCACCGCGAGCTTCGTCGGTGCGAACCGCGGCTTCCGGAAGCCGGTCGCCGCCGGCGCCGGTGTGGCGCTTGCCGCGTCGGTCGCGACGTGGTTCGTCGCGATCGGGATCATCGGCGCTCTCGGCGGGCCCGGACTCGACGTGCAGGCCGGGACGGGGCTGCTCGCGGTTGCCGTGCTCCTCGTCGTCATGAACTGGTTCTTCCACAAGGTCTACTGGACAGGCTGGATCTCCGCGCACAACCGCCGCCGCCGCGCGCTGCTCGGAAGCGGCGGAAGCGCGATGCTCGGCCTCGCGATCCTCGGCTTCACGTCCGTGTACCGCGAGGGGTTCGAGGTCGTGCTGTTCCTGCAGGCGCTCCGCGTGAAGGCGGGCTCGACGACGGTGCTCGAAGGCGTCGCGCTCGGCCTGCTCTTCACCGTGGGGGTCGGCGTGCTCACGTTCGTCCTACAGCATCGCCTGCCCTACAGACGGATGCTCGTGGCGACCGGAGTGCTGCTCGGGTTCGTGCTGCTCGTGATGGTCGGCGAGAGCATCCAGGAGATGCAGCTCGCGGGCTGGCTGCCGACGCACTCGATCGGCGTCTCGTTCCCGGGCTTCGTCGGCCTCTGGTTTGCGACGTTCCCGACGGTCGAGGGCATCGTCGCCCAAGTGGTGGCCGCCGCCCTCGTGATCGGCTCGTATTTCGTCGCCGAGCAGGTGCGCGTCCGGCGCCCGCGCGCCCGTGCGCTTCAGCAGCAGGTCCCGGGCCTCGAGCCCGTGCACGAACAGCAGTAGCGTCGAGCGAGCCTCCTCCGGTCCAAGGAGTCGGCCTCGCGCCGCAGAAACGAGCACGGGGATGAGGCGTCGCGAGCTCGATTCGAGGCTGCTGATCATGGTGACCCTCGCGCTCGTCGCGTTCGGCCTCGTCATGGTCTACAGCGCCACGTCGGCGCCGGCCGCGGTCGGCGGCACCAACCCGAACTACTACCTTGAGCGCCAGGGGATGTACGCCGCGGTCGGGATCGTCCTGATGATCGCGATCCAGCGTTGGGACTACCGCCGGCTGAAGGCGCTCGCGCCGCTCCTCGTGATCGTCTCGCTGGTGCTGCTCGCGGCCGTGCTCGTGGTCGCGCCGCCGGTGAACGGCGCGCGCCGCTGGCTTTCCTTCGGGCCGGCTGCGTTCCAGCCTTCCGAGCTCGCGAAGCTCGCGCTCGCGGTCTGGGCGTCGGCGTACTTCGCGCGCCGGCGGGGACCGCGCAGCCTACGCGAGCTGTGGCGGCCGCTCGGTGCGCTGACGACCGTGTTCGGTGTGCTGCTCGTCGTCGAGCCCGATCTCGGCACGACGATCGCGCTCGCACTGATGCTCGTCGGGATCCTCGTCGTGTGCGGGACGCCGATGCGGGTGCTCCTGCCCGCGGTCGCACTCACGTCGGCGGCCGGGATCGCCGCGATCTGGGAGAAGCCCTATAGCCGCGCGCGCTTCTTCGCGTTCCTGCATCCGGCCCGCGATGCCGCCGGAACCGGCTACCAGATCCTGCAGGCCGAGATCGGCATGGGCTCCGGCCACATCTTCGGCGTCGGGCTCGGCCAGAGCGTGCAGAAGATCTTCTACCTACCCGAGGCGCACACGGACATGATGCTCGCCATCATCGGCGAGGAACTCGGCCTCGTCGGTGTCGCAGCGGTGATCGGCGCCTATGCGCTGTTCGCCTACGCGGGCCTCGACATCGCCGTCCGCTGCGCCGATCCCTTCGGGAAGCGCCTGGCCGCCGGCCTGACGGTGCTCGTGTGCGGGCAGGCGGCGGTGAACATCCTCGCCGTGATGGGCGCCGCGCCGCTCACCGGGATCCCCCTGCCGTTCCTCTCCTACGGCGGCTCGAGCCTCGTCGTGCTGCTCGCCGGCGTCGGGATTCTCCTTAACATCGCGGAGCGTGGCGGTGCAGCGACAGCTTCGGTGCGTGATCGCAGCCGGGGGGACGGCAGGACACGTGCTGCCGGCACTCGCAGTCGCGGAAGCGCTGACGGAGCGCGGCGTTCACGTGACGTTCGCCGGGTCGCCGGATCGCGTCGAAGCGCGGCTGGTTCCTGACGCCGGCTACGAGCTCGACACGTTTCGGATCGAAGGCTTTCCGCGCCGGCCGTCCCTTGCGCTCGCGCGAGCGGCCCTGTTCGCAGGCGCGGCGCCGCGCGCCTGCCGCCGGATCCTCCGCGAGCGGAGGCCGGACGTCGTGCTCGGCGGCGGCGGCTTCGTCGCCGGGCCGATGGTGTTCGCCGCGGCGACAATGCGCATCCCGTCCGCGCTCACCGAGGCCGACGCGCACCTCGGGCTCGCAAACCGGCTCGCAGCTCCGTTCGCCACGCGGCTCTTCCTCGCGTATCCATTCGCGACGCGCTGGAGCTCGAAGACGCGTGTCGTCGGGCGCCCGATCCCGGCGCGCTCGCGGGCAGTGCCGCAGGCCGAGGCGCGCGAGATCTTCGAGCTGCCGCAGGACGTGCGCGTGCTGGGCGTGTTCGGTGCGCTCGCCGGCGCACGGGCGCTCAACGAGTTCGTCGCCGAGACGTGGGGAGCGCAGGGTCCGGCAATACTGCACGTAACCGGGAAGCGCGACTACGAGCTCGTGAAGCGCCGCGTGCGCCGCGCTGACTACCGCGTCGTCGACGAGACCGAGCGCTTCGGCGCCGCCGTCTCGGCGGCCGACCTTGCGCTCGCACGCGCCGGCTCGAGCGTCTGGGAGCTGGCGGCGGCGGGCAAGCCCGCCATCCTCGTGCCCTACCCGTTTGCGACCGGCGACCACCAGACGCAGAACGCGCGTCACTTCGTTCATGCGGGCGGAGCGATCCTCGTGCCGGAGCTCGACCTCGATGACGTGCCGGAGCTCGTGCGCACGCTTCTCGACGACGAGCCCCGCCTGCATGAGATGAGCGCCGCGATGCTCGCGGCGGCGCGGCCGGACGCCGCGGCCGAGGTCGCCGACGAGCTCGTCGCGCTCGCGCGGTGATGGAGGGACGCCGGCTGTGGTTCGTCGGGATCGGCGGCGCTGGCCTCTCTGCCTACGCGCAGCTCGCGCGCGCCTGGGGCGCGGAGATCGGCGGCTGGGACAGGGTGCGCACGCCATATCTCGAGCCGCTCGCCGGCGTGCGTGTCGAAATCTCACCGGAGCCGGTCGTGCCGGACGGATTCGAAGTGGTCGTCTCGTCGGCGTACCCGCAGGTTCCGGGGCTGCGGCGGCAGGACTTCCTGCGCGAGCTCGTGGCGGCGCGGCCGGCGATTGCGGTCGCCGGGTCGCACGGGAAGGGGACGACCGCAGCGATGATCGCGTTCGTCCTGCGCGAGGCCGGCCGCGATCCCGCGTGGCTGATCGGCGCGACCGTGCCGCAGCTCGGGTCGAACGCCGGCACGGGTAGCGGGGTGCTCGTCGTCGAGGCGGACGAGTCGGATCGCACGGCGTTCGCGCTTCGGCCCGACATCGCCGTCGTCACGAACATCGAGCTCGACCATCACTCGGAGTTCGCCTCCGCAGGCGAGCTGCAATTCGAGTTCGAGAGATGGCTCTCGGGTGTTCCGCACGTCGTACGCGACGCGCCGCCGTACGACGGCGAGCTCGCGCTGCCCGGCGATCACAACCGCTCGAACGCAGGCTCTGCGCTCGCCGCGCTCGAGCTTGCCGGCGTCGCGCGCGAAGAAGCAGCACCGCACCTCGCGCGGTTCACCGGCACCGGCCGGCGCTTCGAGGTGCACGAGCTCGGAGCAGTGACAGTCGTCGACGACTACGGCCATCATCCGACCGAGGTCGCCGCCGCAATCGCGGGTGTGCGCGAGCGCTTTCCCGGCAGAACGCTGCGCGTGCTCTTCCAGCCGCACCTGTACTCCCGGACGCGCCACCTCGCGCCCGAGTTCGCGGACGCCCTGGCAACCGCGGACGACGTCACGGTGACCGACGTCTATCCCGCGCGCGAAGAGCCGCTGCCTGGCGTGACGGGGAAGCTGATCGTCGACCAGCTTTCCGATCGAGGCGTGCTCGCAGGCTGGACGCCTGCGGTCGAGCAGGGAGTCGCCCGCCTGCGGAGGCGCGCACGGCCCGGCGACGTGCTGCTCGTGCTCGGGGCGGGCGATGTCGACCGTGCAGTCGGGATGCTCCGCTGATGGAGGAGAACGTCGGGCTCGCGCGTCACACGACGATCGGCACGGGCGGCCCTGCGCGCTTCTTTGCGCGCCCGCGCACGCGGGCGGAGCTGCAGGAGCTCCTGCGCTGGGCCCGCGAGCAGCAGCTGGCCGTCGAGACAATCGGGCTCGGGTCGAACATGCTCGTGCACGACGACGGTGTGGATGCGCTCGTCCTGCGGCTCGACGGCGAGCTCGCAGCCGCGCGGATCGAAGGCAGCTTGCTGATCGCGGGCGGCGGCGCGGCCAATGCGGTGTGCCTGCATCGCGCGCGCGCCGCCGGCCTCGGGGGCTTCGAGTTCGCGTCGGCCATCCCCGGCACGGCCGGGGGCGGGGTTCGCATGAACGCCGGTGCGTACGGCCGCGAATGGCGGGACGTGCTCGTCGACGCCGTCGTCGTCGACGCGGACGGCGAGCGCCGCGTCAACGCTCTCGAGCTGGAGCTTTCGTACCGCCATTCCAATCTGGAGCCGGGTGCCGTTGTCGCCGAGGTGCGGTTCCGCCTCGAGTCGAGCACGCCCGGCGAGGTCAAGGCGGCTGTTACCGAGCTGCTCGCGAGAAGAAAGGCGACACAGCCGACGAACAAGCGGACCTTCGGCAGTGTGTTCAAGAACCCATCCGCAGGGCTCGGAGCCGGCCGCGCGATCGAAGAGTGCGGGCTGAAGGGGCATTCGATCGGCGGCGCGCAGATCTCGCCGCGACACGCCAACTTCATCGAGAACGCGGGCGGTGCGACGTCGGCCGACTGCGTCGCATTGATGGCCGAGGCTCGCTTGCGCGTGCAGGAGCGCTTCGGCGTCGAGCTCGAGCACGAGGTCCGCTTCCTGGGCCCGCTCGAGCTGTAGGGGAACGCGCCCCTGCGGCGAAGGAGGGCGCGTGGACGGCCCGCGCAGGACGACCGTACGCACCGCGGCGCTGCCCGCACGCACCGCCCTGCCCGGGGTGGCGGGGCTTCTTCCGTCGCGCCGGTCGGTCGTGATCGGCGCCGCATTTGCCGTCCTGGCCGCGGGCGCGTACCTCGCCGCGCGGACGACCTCGATGTTCGCCGTCCAGACGCTCGATGTTCGAGGAGGGACGCCGGCACTGCGTGCATCCGTGCGCGCAGCGCTTGCGGACGAGGTCGGGCGCAGTCTGTTGGCGATCGGCGGAGGATCGGTCGCCTCCCGCCTCGATGCGCTGCCCGACGTCCGCACGTTCAGCTTCGACCGCGACTACCCGCACACGCTTCGCGTCGTCGTTCACCGTGAGTACCCGGTGCTGGTCCTGCGCCGCGTGCCCGGCAGCGAGGCCTACCTCGTCGCCGCGAGCGGCAAGGTCTTGCGACAGCTGTCGCACCCGCTTCTTTCGCACCTCCCGCGGGTGTGGGTGAAGCAGACGGTTCCGGTCGTCGTCGGCGAGCGGCTCCCGGGCACGGTGGCCGCGGCCGCCTCGGCGCTCGGCGCGGTCCGCACGGGGGCGCTTCCACGCGGCGTGACGAACGTGAGCGTGGAGCAGGGTCAGCTGACGCTCCGGCTCGCAAGCGGCTTCGAGGTGCGGCTGGGAGACGCCGGCGACCTGAGCCTGAAGCTCGCGATCGCCCGCCGGATTTTGCACGCGACAGGGGCGGCGGGGCGGCCCGGGTACCTCGACGTGAGCGTGCCCGGCCGAACGGTGCTTGCCGCAGACTCTCGAGTCGAAGGTTGAGGTCGAGGGTTATGGCGGTCGAGACTCCTGTAATTCACGTTGACAGCGCAGGAAACCGTCCCTACTCTGCCGAAGGAAGGAGGCGCTCGACAGCCCCACCCTGCACTCGAGCTTGAGGTCGAGCCACATCGAGATGAGAGATCGTTCCGGCAACTACCTGGCCGTGATCAAAGTCGTCGGCGTCGGCGGCGGCGGCACGAACGCCGTCAACCGCATGGTCGACGCGGGACTCACGGGCGTCGAGTTCGTCGCCGTCAACACGGACGCGCAGGCGCTCCTCATGTGCGACGCCGACGTGAAGATCCACATCGGCGCGAAGGCCACGCGCGGTCTCGGCGCGGGTGCCGACCCGGGCGTCGGGCGCGAGGCAGCGACGGAGTCGCGCGACGAGCTCAAGGAGGCGCTCAAGGGGGCGGACATGATTTTCGTCACCGCGGGCGAGGGCGGCGGGACCGGGACGGGTGGGGCGCCGATCGTCGCCGAGATCGCGCGCGAGCTCGAGGCGCTGACGGTCGGCGTCGTCACGCGGCCGTTCTCGTTCGAAGGCCGCCGCCGCTCGCAGCAAGCCGAGACGGGCATCGCCGAGCTCGCCGAGAAGGTCGACACGCTGATCGTGATCGAGAACGACCGGCTGCTGCAGGTGGTCGAGAAGAAAACGCCGCTCGCCGACGCATTCAAGATGGCCGACGACATCCTGCGCCAGGGCGTGCAGGGCATCACCGATCTGATCACGGTGCCCGGCATCGTCAACCTCGATTTCGCAGACGTCCGCACGATCATGCGCGACGCCGGCTCGGCGCTGATGGGGATCGGGACGAGCACGGGTGAGAACCGCTCGACCGAGGCGGCACGCACGGCCGTCAGCTCGCCGCTGCTCGAGTCGTCGATCGAAGGTGCGACCGGAATCCTCTTGAACATCAGCGGCCCTCCGGATCTCGGGCTGTTCGAGGTGAACGAGGCGGCCGAGGTGGTGACGGGCGCCGCCGACCAGAACGCGAACGTCATCTTCGGCGCGGTGATCGACGACTCGCTGAAGGACGAGGTGCGCGTGACGGTGATCGCCACCGGCTTCGGCGCGCAGCGCAGGCGCCGTGCGCGAACCGCCGTCGGCGAGACCGGCGCAACGCTCGGGACGCGCCCGGCCGAGTTCGATCCCGGCGACGCGCTCGATGTGCCGTCGTTCCTGCGCGACGAGTAACCGCGTTTAGTTCCCGGACCCGCGGGCACGAATGGGGTGCCCTCTCGGGGCTGGAGTGCAGCCCCACACGACCCGGTTCGAAGCCCCGTCGGCCATACCCGGCGGGGCTTCGACGTTTAGCATCGCGCGAGGATGCAGACGCTTCGTCGCACGCCGCTGCACGGTCGTCACGTCGCGCTCGGGGCGCGGATGGTCCCGTTCGCGGGCTGGGAGATGCCGGTGCAGTACGAGGGAGTGATCCCGGAGCACAGAGCCGTGCGCGCGGACGCGGGTGTGTTCGACGTCTCGCACATGGGCGAGCTCGAGGTCGAGGGCCCGACCGCCCGCGACCTCCTGCAGGCAACACTTTCGAACGACATCGACCGACTCGCGCCCGGTGAGGCCCAGTACACGCTCGTGACGAACGACGCCGGCGGCATCCTCGACGACGTGATCGTCTACAGGCTGGACGAGCACCGCTATTTGATCGTCGCGAACGCGTCGAACGCCGCCGTCGTCCACGACTGGTTGAAGGAGCACGAGCTGCGCGGCTCCGATGTGCGCGACGTCTCCGAGGAGTACGCGCTGCTCGCCGTGCAGGGGCCGCGCGCGCTCGAGCGGCTCGGGCTCGCGACGGCGCAAGCGTTCACCTGGGCGATGGACGAGATCGATGGCGTCGAGGTGATGGTGAACCGCACCGGCTACACCGGCGAGGAAGGAGTCGAGCTCGCGTGCATGGTCGACGACGCGGTGGAGCTGTGGGACGCGGTTCTCGCTCGGGGCGTCGTTCCGTGCGGTCTCGGCGCACGCGACACGCTGCGGCTCGAAGTCTGCTACCCGCTGCACGGGAACGACATCGGCCCGCAGTGGGACGCGATCTCGTCGGGGCTCGGCTGGGCGTGCGCGCTTGACACGGAGTTCACGGGCGTCGAGACCTTGCGCCGGGTGAAGGCCGACGGTCCCGTGCAGAAGCTCGTGCCGTTCGTGATGACCGACAAGGCGATCCCGCGGCAGGGGATGGCGATCCAGGGAGGCGGCGAGGTGACGTCCGGGACGATGTCGCCGGTGCTCGGGCTCGGGATCGGGCTGGGGTACGTTCCCGCCGCGACGGCGAAGACCGGCACGGAGCTCGTGATCGACGTGCGCGGCAAGCCGAGGCACGCGCAGGTGAGCAAGAAGCCCCTCTACGCGAAGGAGAGAACGTGAGCGCGAGCGAGTCGTATCCCGACGACCTGCTGTACCACCCGGAGCACGATTGGGCGCGCATCGACGGTGACGAGGCGACGCTTGGCGTGACGTGGTATGCGCAGGACGCCCTCGGCGAGCTCGTGCACTACGAGGCGCCCGACGTCGGTGCGACGGTGACGAAGGATGCGTCGTATGGCGAGGTGGAGTCGGTGAAGGCGGTCTCGGACTTGATCTCGCCGCTGTCGGGCGAGGTGCTCGAGGTGAACCAGCAGGTCGTCGACGCACCGGAGACCGTGAACGAGGACCCCTACGGCGCCGGCTGGCTGATCAGGATTCGCATGACGAGTCCCGACGAGCGCATGGAGCTGCTGTCGCTCGACGACTATCGCAAGGCGCTCGAAGCAGGATGAGCTATTTGTCGGTGACCGACGCCGATCGCGAGCAGATGCTCGAAGCGATCGGCGTTTCGTCGGTCGAGGAGCTCTTTCGCGACATCCCAGCGGGCGTGCGCTTCGAGCGCGAGCTCAACGTGCCGCCGGCGCTCACCGAGGCGGAGCTGCAGAGGCATCTCGAGGAGCTCGCGGCGCGAAACGTCGTCGACGAGGTCTGCTTCCTCGGCGCGGGCATCTACGACCACTACGTTCCGGCGGTCGTCGACGCGGTGCTGCAGCGCGGCGAGCTGCTGACCGCGTACACGCCGTACCAGCCGGAGATGAGCCAGGGCGTGCTGCAGGCGATCTTCGAGTACCAGACCGCCATCTGCGAGCTCACCGGCATGGACGTGTCGAACGCATCGGGTTACGACGGCACGACGGTCGCGGCGGACGCGTGCTTCGTAGCGAAGCATGCGACCGGCCGCTCGAAGATCGTCGTCACCGAGGCCACGAGCCCGCAGGTGCGGCAGGTCGTGAAGACGTACGCGCCCGGATTCGGGCTCGAGGTCGTCGAGGTGCCGCACGACGAAGGGGCAACCGATCCGGAACGCGTGCGCGAGGCGGCAGAAGGCGCGGCGGCCGTGATCTTCCAGCAGCCGAACTTCTTCGGCGTGCTCGAAGCGGCACCCGACCTCGCTGCGGCCGCGAACGATGCGGGTGCGATGCCGATCGCGCATGTCGACCTCGTGTCGCTGGGCGTGTTGGAGGCGCCGGGCAGGTACGGCTGCGCGATGGCGATCGGCGAGGGCCAGTCGGCCGGTAACGCGATGAGCTACGGGGGGCCGCACTACGGGTTCCTGGCCGCGCGCAGCGACTACATGCGGCGGCTGCCGGGGCGAATCGTCGGCGAGACGGTCGACCTCGAGGGCAAGCGCGGTTTCGTGCTGACGCTGCAGACGCGCGAGCAGCACATTCGCCGCGAGAAGGCGACGTCGAACATCACGACGAACCAGACGCTGCTCGCGCTCGCGGGGCTCGTGCACCTGAGCCTGCTCGGGCCGCAGGGGCTGCGCGAGCTGGGGGAGACGTGCATGGCGCTCTCGCACTACGCACAGCGCAAGCTCGTCGACGCCGGGCTCGAGCTGCGGTTCCCCGAGCGCGCCAGCTTCAAGGAGTTCGCCGTGCGCACCGGGCGCAACGCGCGCGAGGCGCTCGCGGCCGCGCGGGCAAAGGGAGTCTACGCGGGCTATCCGCTCGGACGCGACTACCCGGGCCTCGACGACACGTTGCTCGTCGCCGTCACCGAGCAGCGCACGGTCGAGGAGATCGACCTGCTCGTGGAGGCGCTCGCATGAAGCTCATCTACGAGAAGTCACGGGCGGGCCGGCGCGGCATCGGCGTTCCGCGGCCCGACGGTCTGCCGGTTCCCGAGGTGCCGGAGGAGCTGCGGCGGAAGCGGCCGCCGCGTCTGCCGGAGCTCGCGGAGCCCGAGGTGCTCCGGCACTTCACGGAGCTCTCGACGCGCAACTTCGGGATCGACACCGGCTTCTATCCGCTCGGCAGCTGCACCATGAAGTACAACCCGCGCATCAACGAGCGGGTCGTCGGGCTGCCCGGATTCGCGCGCCTGCATCCGCTGGTCGAGGACGACGCGGCGCAGGGTGCGCTCGAGCTCGAGTGGGAGCTGCAGGAGATCTTGCGGGAGGTCACGGGCCTCGATGCAGTTTCGCTGCAGCCGGCCGCCGGGAGCCAGGGTGAGCTCACGGGGCTGCTGCTGTTCCGTGCGTACTTCCGGGACCGCGGCGAGGAAGAGACGCGACGGAAAATCGTCATCCCGGACACGGCGCACGGGACGAACCCGGCAAGCGTGACGATGGCGGGGTTCGAGCTCACGCCGGTGAAGACGGACGCGCGCGGGAACATCGACGTCGAAGACCTGCGCACGAAGGTCGACGAGCACACCGCCGGCTTGATGCTGACGAACCCGTCGACGCTGGGGTTGTTCGACGAGAACATCGAGCAGATCGAACGCATCTTCCACGGCGCCGGTGCACTGATGTATTACGACGGCGCGAACCTCAATGCGGTGTGCGGCATCTCGCGGCCGGGCGACATGGGGTTCGACGTGGTGCACATCAACCTGCACAAGACGTTCTCGCAGCCCCACGGCGGCGGCGGCCCGGGAGGCGGCCCGATCGCGGTGCGTGAGAGCCTTGCGTCCTACCTGCCGGTGCCGGTCGTCATGCGGGACGAGGATGCGTTCAGGCTCGAGTACGACCGCCCCAAGTCCATCGGCAAGGTGCGTGCGTTCAGCGGGCCGTTCGGCGTCTTCGTCCGCTCGTACGCGTTCATGCGCTCGTACGGGCCCGGGCTACGTGAGATGAGCGACGTTGCAGTGCTCAACGCCAATTATCTGCTCGCACGGCTAAAGGAGGCGTATGAGCTGCCATACGAGCGGCTGTGCATGCACGAGTTCGTCCTGAGTGCGCGGAGGCTGAAGCGCGACCACGGCGTGAGCGCCCTCGACGTGGCGAAGCGGCTGATGGACTACGGCTTCCACCCGCCGACGATCTACTTCCCCCTCGTCGTGCCCGAGGCGCTGATGATCGAGCCGACGGAGTCGGAGGCCAAGGAGACCCTCGACGCGTTCGTCGAGGCGATGCTCGCGATCGCCCTCGAGGCGGCGGACGAGCCGGAGCTCCTGCACGGCGCGCCGCACTCGCGGCCCGTGCGCCGCCTCGACGAGGTGCGTGCGGCGAAGCAGCCGGTCGTGCGTTTCGGTTTCGACGAGCACCTTGCGGAGCACGGTTCGGGTGACCGGCAACTCGAAGCACAGAAAGGTGCGTGACGGCGTTGGCCGAGAACCAGTACCACGAGCCGCCCGAGGAGCTCTCCGCGGAGACGCGTACCTTCGCGCGCATGGCGCAGTCGCTGATCGAAGAGGTCGAGGCGATCAACTGGTACGAGCAGCGAATCTCGGTCGAGCCGGACGCGCAGGCGCGCGCGATCATGGAGAACGCGCAACAGGAGGAGTTCAAGCACTTCGCGATGGATCTCGAGTTCCTGCTGCGGCGGACGAAGAAGTGGCGAATCGCCTGCCGGGGCGTGCTCTTCCACGAAGGCGACATCGTCGAGCTCGGCGAACGTGCGGAGGAAGCCGAGGACGCGGCGGGCTGACGCGTCGCATCGAATCAGCGCCGGGAAGGGTGCCAGGCACCGTCAGGCGGCTTCTCGCGACGGAGGGTGCCGGGCACCGATAGGCGGCTTCAGGCGGCTCCTCGCGGTGGAGGGTGCCAGGCACCGTCAGGCGGCTCCTCGAGTGACGGATGTGTGCCAACTCGTCCACATCCCTTGCGCCCGCGGTCGCCGTTGCGCACCATGGAGGCTGAAGGTTGGAGGCGGATGGTGCCTGGCACCGGCGCGCGCAACGTAAGCGACAGTCGCGGTGGGATGCCGCATTCGCCTTGTGTAACGGTCGGCGTGCACGCCGGTCTGGAACGACGTGACCAACAAAATCGAGAAGACAGAGCAGGAGTGGCGCGCGGAGCTCACCCCCGAGCAGTTCCACGTCCTGCGCGAGAAGGGAACAGAGCGCCCGTTCACGGGCGAGTACGACCACACGTTCGACGACGGCGTCTACCGCTGCGCCGGCTGCGGCGCGGAGCTGTTCACCTCCAAGGCCAAGTACGACTCGGGGTGCGGCTGGCCTGCCTTCAACGCACCCGCGGCCGGCGAGGCTATCGATGAAGAAGTGGATGTGAGCTACGGAATGGTTCGCACCGAGGTGATGTGCTCCGCCTGCGGCGGCCACCTCGGGCACGTGTTCCCGGACGGGCCCCACCCGACCGGCCTTCGCTACTGCATCAACTCGGCCGCCTTGAAGCTCGAGGAGGAGTAGCTCACTCCCGCCCCGGGTGTGAAACCGCGCAGCCGAGGGCAGAACGCTCCTGATGGCGCCTCTTGAACCACCGATGCCGCCGAGCGAGCCGCCCACGCCGCCGCCCGACCCGGTGCCTGGCACCCCAGAGCCGGCGCCGGAGCCGCCGTCGCCTCGTCCCGACCCGACGCCGCTCCCGCCCGACCCGAGCCCGCCGAAGATCTGACACCCGCCCGTTCGAGGGCCGAGAAGGGCTAATGCCCTCGGCGGAGCCTGCCGAAAACGGGTCTGTGCGGCGGTTCTCGACCATCGATCTGGTGGGGGCGGCGCTTGCGTTCGCTCCCGCCGCAGTGCTCGTCGCCGTAGGCGGCCATCCGGTCGACCTGAGCGGGACGATCCACTTCTACTCGGTCGGCTTCAGCGCGCTCCTCGCCTGGATCGCAGCCGCCGGCCTGACGGTGGTCGGGGCGCGGCGCGGCGACATGCGGACGATGGTCGTCTCGACCGCGTTCGTCGCCATGGCGAGCCTGCTCGCGCTGCACGGCTTCTCGACGCCCGGCGTCATCTTCGGCACGAACGGCGTCGTCGCGATCACGGGCGGCGCGACGCTGCCGGTCGGCGCGTTGATCCTCTCCTCCTCGGTCTTCCCGCTGCCGCGGACGATCACGAACGTCAAGCCCGTGCTGGCCGTGCAGGCGATGCTGGTCGCGTGCGTGTTCGGCCTCGGCGCGCTCGCGCTCGCGTGGCCGTCCCTGCTTCCCGCAGTTCCCGCGTCGAAGAGCCCGGAGGCAATCGGCCTGCTCGCTGTCGGGCTTGCGGCGTTCGCGCTCGTCACGACGCGCGCCTTCCGCACCTACGGGCTGACGCGCCGGCCGCTCGATCTCGCCGTGATCGTCGGGCTCGTCTGGCTCGCGACCGCGATCGTTCCCGCGCTGACGATGACGAACTACCAGCTCGGCTGGTGGATCGGGCATGAGCTCGAGCTCGACGGCATCGTCGCCGTCGGCATCGCCGTCGCGGTTGACCTCGCGCGCGCGGCCCAGTCCCGGCCGCTGACCGGCGACCTCACCGGCGCCGACCTCGTTGCCGCCGAAGACGCGTTCCTCGGCTCCCAGGTGCGCGCCCTCACGGTGACGCTTGCGGAGAAGGACACCTACACCGAGCGCCATACGCGACGGGTCGCGTTGCGCGCGGTGCAGGTCGGCGAGGAGCTCGGTTTCTCTGCAGGCAGGCTTCGCACGCTCGCGATCGGCGGCCTCGTGCACGACATCGGTAAGCTCGCGGTGCCCGATGAGATCCTGAAGAAGCCCGGCCCTCTCGACGACGACGAGTACGCCGTGGTGCGCGAGCACGCCGAGCGCGGCTACAGGTTGCTCGGCGAGCTCGGCGGGTTCAGCGAATCCGTCCGCGCGCTCGTCCACGACCATCACGAGCGGCTCGACGGCACCGGCTATCCGCGCGGCTTGCACGAAGCCGAGCTGACGCTCGACACGAAGATCCTCGCGGTGTGCGACGTCTACGACGCGCTCATCTCGAAGCGCGTCTACCGGGCTGCGTGGTCGCACGAGCAGGCGATGGAGTTGCTACGCGTGTCCGAGCGAGAGGCATTCGACCAGAGCTGCGTGGAGGCCCTCGCACGCGTGGTCGAGCGCGAGGGCGAAGTTCCGGAGCCGGCGGCCGAGCCGAAGCCGGCTCCTCGCGAACGCGCCGCACACTCCGGATCGCCGCTCCCGAGCCCGTCTCCCGTCGGCCCCCGCTACGTCCTGGCCTCCGAGCCGCCTCCGCGGCTTCGCCGCGACGAGCCCTAAGCAGTCGTCGCAGCGAGCTGCCCGCAGGCGGCGGCGATGTCGCGCCCGCGCGTGAGCCGAACGGTCGACGGCAGCCGCGCCGCGTCGAGCTCCGCCTTGAACGCAGCGATCGCCTCGCGGCTCGAGCCGTCGAACATTCCCGTCGGGTTGTACGGGATCAGGTTCACCTTGAACGCACGCCGGTCGAGCAGCCCGGCGAGCTCGCGTGCATGTTCAGGTGCGTCGTTGACGCCCGCGAGCAGCACGTACTCGACGAACACTTTCCGACCGCGCAGCTCGACGTAGCGCATGCACTCGGCGACCACGTCCTCGAGCGGATAGCGGTCGTTCACCGGCATGAGCTCGCTCCGGAGCGCGTCGGTCGGCGCGTGCAGCGAGAGAGCAAGCCGGATCGGCTCGTCCACCTCCTCGACGAAACGCCGAAGCCCCGGCAACCAGCCGACAGTCGAGATCGTCGTTCGTCGGTGCGTCACGCCGACGTCCGGCAGGCGGCGGGCCGCTGCCAGTACGGCATCCACGTTCAGCATCGGCTCGCCCATTCCCATGAAGACGACGTGATCGATCGACTCGCGCCGGCGGAAGTGGAGCGCCTGGTCGACGATCTCCCAGGCAGTGAGGTTGCGCCGGAAGCGCATCTGCCCGGTCGCGCAGAACGTGCACGTGAGCGGGCAGCCCGACTGCGAGGACAGGCACACCGACCGCCGCCCGTCGCGGTAGCGCATGAGCACCGCCTCGACCGGATGACCGTCCGCGGTGTGGAAGAGCGCCTTCACGGTTCCGTCGGCCGACTTCGCCTCGGCGGCGAGCTCGAGCGTCGAGAACGGCGCGTGCTCGGAGAGTACGCCTCGAACGGCGGACGGCAGGTTCGTCATCTCGGCGTAGGACGACGCGCCGCGCGCGGCCCACTCCCACACCTGCCGTGACCGGTAGGCGGGCTCACCGTCGAGCACCTCTGCGACACGGTCGAGATCCACGCAAACCACGGTAGCTACGCTCTGCGCGTGGTCGACCTTCGCTCCGACACGCAGACGAAACCGTCGCACGCAATGCGCGAGGCAATGGCCTACGCCGAGGTGGGGGACGAGCAGGAGCGCGAAGACCCGACCGTGCTCGCGCTCGAGCGGCGCGCCGCCGAGCTGCTCGGACAGGACGAGAGCGTCTATCTGCCGACCGCGCTGATGGGGAACCAGATCGCACTCGCGATCCTCGGCGACCGCGGCGGCGAGCTGATCGTCGAGGAGCGGGCGCACATCATGACGTCCGAGCTCGGCGGAGCCGCCTACCACTCGGGCCTGCAGACGCGCGCCCTGCCGGGGCACCGCGGCCGCCTCACGCCCGCCCAGGTACGCGCCGTTGCGTGGAAGGACGGAGAGTTTTGGACTCCAAGCATGTCGGTGCTCGCGCTTGAGAACACGCACAACACGGCGGGCGGCGCGGTCTGGCCGCTCGACGAGCTTCGCGAGACCGTCGCCGCCGCCCGCGAGCTCGGCTTGCGCACACACCTCGACGGAGCGCGGCTCATGAACGCGGCCGTTGCGTCCGGGGCCTCCGCCGCGGAGATCGCGCGCGGGTTCGACACGGTCACCCTGTGCTTCTCGAAGGGGCTTGGCTGCCCGCTCGGCGCGGTGATCGCGGGCTCGCACGAGCTGATGCATCGCGCGCGAATCGAGAAGCACCGCTTCGGCGGTGCGATGCGCCAGGCCGGGATCGTCGCGGCCGCCGCGCTGTACGCGCTCGAGCACAACGTCGACCGCCTGGCCGACGACCACCGGCGTGCACGACAGCTCGCGGAGAGCTGGGCCGAGGCGGGACTGCCGGTCGAGCCCGAGAACGTCGACACGAATTTCGTCCAGGTGGACGTCGCTGCGCTCCGGCTCGGCGAGGCGGAGGCGCTCGCGCGCCTTCGTGAGCGGGGAGTCCTGCTTTCTCAGACGAGGCCCGGCGTGCTGCGCGCGGTCACCCATCTCGACATCGACGACGATGACGTCGAGCTCGCACAGGCGTCGGTGCCGCGCGCGCTTGGAACGACGGCTCGTGTCTGATGAGCTCGACCGTCTGTTGCAGGAGCGGCAAGCCGACCGTTTGCCGTCGGTCGCGGCCGCCGTCGCGCGCAAAGGCGAGACCGTCTGGTCGAATGCCGTCGGCTACGCAAGCTACGACGGTGACATCGGGGCGACGACCGGCACGCAATACCGCATCGGCTCGATTACGAAGACGTTCACCGCGACGTCGATCATGCAGCTCCGCGATGCCGGCGCGCTCGACCTCGACGACCGGCTCGAGCTGCACCTGCCGGGGATCGAGAACGGCTCGCCGACGATCCGCAGGATG
>DASRGQ010000063.1:0-4741 GCA_035650975.1 Gaiellaceae bacterium | reverse complement strand
CCCGGAGTGGCGTGGCCGCATTCGCATGCTGGCACTGCTCGATCCGTCGCGCCAGTCCATCCCCGAATACACCGACTACGTCGCTGCTGTCGAGCGTGCGGCCGCTGAGGTGAACGATGCACACGGAGACGTCATCGACCTGCGCATGTCCGACAACTTCCCGCAATCGGTGGCCGCGTACAAGCAGTTCGACGTGCTGCTCGTGAATGCCGTCTACGACGGCATGAATCTCGTCGCGAAGGAAGCGCCGCTCGTGAACGTTCGCGACGGTGTGCTCGTGCTCTCGGAAAACGCGGGCGCGTTCGAGGAGCTCGCGGAGTGGTGTGTCCCCGTCAATCCCTTCGACATCGCGGGCCAGGCTGAGGCGCTTCACGCCGCGCTCTCGATGGACGAGAGCGAGCGCCGCCGCCGCCTCGAGGCGATCAGGGAGCACGTCCGGAGAAACGATGTGCACGCGTGGCTCGAGGGGCTGCTCGCCGATCTGGACGAGGCGGAGCGGTCCCGGCGTACGCTTCCGCCATGAACAGGCTCACTCATGTCGACGCGTCGGGCGCCGTGCGCATGGTCGACGTCGGCGCCAAGCCAACCGAGCGGCGCCGCGCGGTCGCGCGCGCGTTCGTGCGGATGGCTCCCGAGACGGTTGCGCAGCTCGGGCACCTGCCGAAGGGCGATGCGCTGACGACGGCGCAGCTCGCCGGGATCATGGCGGCGAAACGCACCGCGGAGCTGATCCCGCTCTGTCATCCACTCGCGTTGTCGCACGCCTCGGTGGACCTGAGCGTGGCTGTCGACGGCGTCGAGATCGTCGCATCCGCCGAGACGAGCGCGCAGACGGGCGTTGAGATGGAAGCGCTCACCGCGGCGAGCGTCGCGGCGCTGACCGTGTACGACATGGCAAAGGCCGTCGACAAGGGAATGAGCTTCAGCGTCGAGCTCGTCGAGAAGGTCAAGGGGTGAACGCCGCCGTCCTCACCGTGTCGGACCGCGTCTCGCGCGGTGAGGCCGACGACACGAGCGGTGACACGCTCGCGGCGTTGCTCGCCGGCGACGGGTACGCCGTTGCGCGCCGTTGTGTCCCGGACGAGGCCGACGAGATCGCGGCTGCGATCGAAGAGCTCGCGGGCGACGCCGCGCTCGTGCTCACGACGGGCGGGACGGGCCTCGCGCCGCGTGACGTGACGCCGGAGGCGACCCGCACGGTGGTGCAGCGCGACGTGCCCGGCATCGCAGAGGCATTACGCGCCGACTCGATCGCGCGCACGCCTCACGGGCTTCTCTCTCGCGGTGTCGCGGGCGTGCTCGGGCGAACGCTTGTCGTGAACCTGCCTGGGTCGACGGGCGGCTGCCGCGACGGCTACGCAGTCGTCCGGCCCGCGCTCGAGCACGCGCTTGCCTTGCTCGCCGACGAGCCCACCGCGCATCGAGCCTCGTGATGCGCGTCGCACGTCTCTACTACCGGCTCGTCAAGTTCGAGCACACGATCTTCGCGCTTCCCTTCGCATACGTCGGAGCGTTTCTGGCCGTTTCGGGCGTGCCGTCGGCGCACGACCTGCTCTGGATCACGCTTGCGATGGTTGGCGCGCGATCGCTTGCGATGGCGCTCAACAGGCTGATCGACCGCCGCATCGACGCGGCGAACCCGCGCACGGCGTCGCGCGAGCTCCCGGCCGGCGCGTTGAGCGCAGGAGCTGTCCTCTGCTTCTGCGCGGCGGCGCTCGCGCTCTACGTAGTCGCAGTCTTCGAACTCGCGCCGCTCGTTCGCTGGCTCGCGCCGATCCCCGTGCTTGCGTTTGTCGTCTATCCGTACCTGAAGCGCTTCACGTGGCTCTGCCACCTCTGGCTCGGCGCGGTCGACGGGCTTGCGCCGGTCGGTGCATGGGCCGCGATCCGCGGCGATCTCGCGTGGCAGGCCTGGGCCCTGGGAGCAGCGGTGGCGGCCTGGGTCGCCGGATTCGACCTCTTCTATGCCCTGTTCGACATCGACGTCGACCGGGAGCAAGGGCTGCACTCGTGGGCGACGCGCTTCGGCGAGCGCGGCGCGTTCATCGGAGCACGCACGCTGCACCTCGCGACGATCGCGCTGCTCGTCGCGGCGGGTATCGGCCTGCACGTCGGTGCGCTCTACTGGCTCGGCGTCCTCGCGGTCGGCTGCCTCCTCTTCTACGAGCACTCGCTTGTGCGTCCCGGCGATCTGCGCCGCCTCGACGCCGCGTTCTTCACGATGAACGGGGTCATCTCCATCGCCTTCTTCGCCTTCGTGCTCGCAGACGTTCTGTGATCGTCGGCTTGCTCCATCCCGGCGAGATGGGCGCCGCGGTCGGTGCGTCGATCGACGCTGACGTCGTGTGGGCCTCCGACGGCAGGAGTGCCGCGACGCACGAGCGGGCGTCCGGCTTCCGCGACGTCGGCAGCCTGCCGGCGCTCGTCGCCGAAGCGGATGTGATCGTCTCGATCTGCCCGCCGCATGCTGCACTCGACGCCGCGCGTGCCTGTGCCGGGTTCCGCGGGATCTACGTCGACGCGAATGCGATCTCTCCGCAGCGCGCACGGGAGATCGCCGGGATTCATCCGAGCTTCGTCGACGGCGGCATCGTCGGCGGGCCGGCCGCGCCGGTGCTCTATCTCTCCGGCGAGGCCGCCGCGGAAGTCGCCGAGCTCTTTGGGATCGAAACGCGCGTCGTCGCGAGCGCGTCGGCGTTGAAGATGGTGTACGCGTCGTGGTCGAAGGGCACGGCGGCGATGCTGCTCGCAGCTCGGGAGGTCGCGCGGCACTACGACGTCGAAACGGACTGGCTGCTCGCGGCGCCCGAGCTCGCGGGCGAGCTGACGCGCGCACAGGCGTCGGCCGAGACGAAGGGCTGGCGCTGGATCGGCGAGATGGAGGAGATCGCCGACACGTTCGCGTCCGCCGGTGAGCCCGACGGCTTCCATCGCGCAGCCGCCGAGGTGTTCCGCGCATGATCTTTGCACGCCGGATCTCGAAGCGATTCGGCGACCGCCGGGTCCTCCGTGACGTCGACGTCGAGGTGCCGGACGGTGGGTTTCTGCTCGTCACCGGACCGAACGGCTCGGGCAAGACGACGTTGCTGCGCATCCTGGCGCGGCTCGCCGCGCCGACGTCCGGTGAGCTTCGTCTTCCCGAGCGCGCAACGATCGGCTACCTCGGCCACGACCCGCTCGTGTACCGCGAGTTGACGCCGCTCGAAAACCTCACGCTCTTCGGCCGCCTCTATCGCATCCCGGAGCGCGCGGAGCACGTGGGGATGCTGCTCGAGCGATTCGGGCTGTGGGAGGTGCGGCACGAGCGGGTCGCGACGTTCTCGCGGGGCATGCAGCAGCGCCTCGGCCTGTGCCGCGTGCTCTTGCACGACCCCTCGCTGCTCGTCCTCGACGAGCCCTACAACGCGCTCGACGCACAGGGCGGCGACCTGCTCGACGGCATCCTGAGCGAGCGGCGCACGATCGTCGTCGCGACGCACGACCCCGTTCGTGTCGAGCAGCGTGCGACGGCGAGGCTCGCACTCGGATGAACTACGCGGCAGATACCGCGGCGCTCGCGCGGAAGGACTTGCTCTTGGAGTTGAGAGCGAAGGAGACGCTGCCCGCGATGCTCCTGTTCGTGCTCGCGACGCTGACGATCTTCCACTTCGCGCTGCCGCGCGGCACGGGGGACGTTGCGGCACGCGGGCTGCTCTGGTCGGCGCTCGTCTTCACCGCGCTCCTCGGCCTGACACGCGCGTTCGTGCCCGAGCGCGAGCAGGGGATGTTCGATGCGCTCGTGCTCGCCCCGTGCGATCGCAGCGCGATCTGGCTCGGGAAGTCGATCGCGGTGATCGGCTTCCTGGCCGCGGCGCAGGTGGTCGCGCTGCCCGCGTTCGCGATCTTCTTCAACGGGCTCGACGGCCGGACCGTCGCGGCGGTCGCGCTCGCCGACGTCGGGATCGCCGCGGTCGGCACGCTCTTCGGGGCGATGGCCGTCGCGGGCCGCGCCCGCGAGCTCCTCCTGCCGCTGCTCTTCCTGCCGATGGCCGTGCCGATCGTCGTCGGCGGAGTCGGCGAGTACCTCTGGTTCCTCGCGCTCTACGACGCGATCTTCGCCGTCCTGAGCTGGGCCGCGTTCGAGTACGTGGTCGCCGAGGCCTAGCGGTCCTCTCTAGCATTCGGGCCGTGAAGCTGGCGGCCCTCACGACCGCGCTCTTCGGAGCGGCGGTGGCGCTGATCTTCTTCTACGCGCCGACCGACGCGAACCAGGGGTTCTCGCAGCGCATCTTCTATTTCCACGTGCCGATCGCGCTCACGTCCTACGTCTGCTTCGGCTGGGGTGCATGGAAGGCGCTGCGGTATCTACGCACGCGCGACGAGCGTGCCGATCTCGAGAGCTACGTGGCGATCCACCAGGGCGTTGTCTTCGGCGCGCTGACGCTCGTCACCGGCTCGATCTGGGCACGCGCCTCGTGGGGGCACTGGTGGGAGTGGGGCGACGACCAGCTCGTCCTCTTCCTCGTGCTGTTCCTCTTCTACTGCGCGTACTTCATGCTCCGCTTCTCGGTGGACGCCGGCCCGCAGCGGGAGAACCTCAGCGCCGTCTACGCGCTCTTCGGCGTCGTGCTCATCCCGGTCAGCTTCCTCGCGATCCGCATCGCGAAGAACTTCATCCACCCGGTGGTGTTCACCCGCCACGGCCCCGCCTTCGGCGGCTGGATGCTCGTCACGTACTGCGTCGCGCAGGCGGCGACGCTCC
>DASRGQ010000062.1:0-87324 GCA_035650975.1 Gaiellaceae bacterium | reverse complement strand
GGGCAGGTCCGGGCGGAGTGTCTCGAGCGGCGGGGCGCCGCGCTTGATCGCCTGCGACGTGTCGCCGAGGTCGCCGCCCCAGAACGGATGCTCGCCCGCGAGCGCTTCCCAGAGGACGACGCCGACGGCCCACACGTCCGCGGCGGCGGTCGCCTCGTCGCCCTGCAGGCGCTCGGGCGAGATGTAGGCGAGCGTCCCCGGGATGTCGCCGAACGCCGTGAGCGTGTCGAACTCGGCCATCTGGGCGAGCCCGAAGTCGAGCAGCCGGGCGTCGATCTCGTCCGAGTGCGCCGTCGAGCCTTGCGCGAGCAGCACGTTCGACGGCTTCACGTCGCGGTGGACGATGCCGCGCCCGTGCGCGTGCTGAAGCGCCTCGCAGATCTGGGCCGCCGCCTCGATCGCGCCGCGGTCGGAGAGCTCGCCGGCGCGGATAACCTCGCGGAGCGTGCGGCCGGGCACATACTCGTAGGCGATGTAGACGTGCGACGGGTCGCGCGCGAGCGACAGGATGCGCTGGCAGCGAGGGTGCCGCAGCGCGGCGGCTGCGCGGGCCTCGCGCTCGGCCCGGTGGCCGCCTTTCCCCTCCCGCGCGACGATCTTCAGGGCGACGTCGAGGCCGCTCTCCTCGTCGCGGGCGAGCCAGACGTGCCCCATCCCGCCCGACCCGAGGGGCCTGATCGGCCGGTAGCGGCCGAGAACGAGGTCGTGCGCAACAGCCGCCGAGGCCACCAGACTCTGTACGAGTTGTCCAGGACATTTCCTCTCGCAACCCGAGGCACGCTGTAGATTCGCCCTGCCGATGGATCCAAGCGACGACGACATCGAGTTCGATTTCTTCGAGGACGAGCCCGCGACCACCGAGGCGCAGCCGGGCGAGCCGCGCATGCGCCTGCCGCGCCGCGGCGGTACCGGCTCCGGCTCGCGCCGGCCGGCAGGACCGCCGCGCAACCTGACGCCGATCGTGCGGCTGCTCGCCGCGATCACGGTGCTCGTCGCGCTGTTCGTCGTGTTCGGTCTCGCGATCCAGTCGTGCGCGGCTACATCGAAGCACGACACCTACGCGACCTACATGTCGAACGTGGCGAAGATCGCACACAGCTCCCAGGACGACGGGACCGCCGTCGCGACCGCGTTGACGACCGCGGGGACGAAGGCGTCGTCACTCAGCGGCACGCTCTCCGGGATCGCCGAGCAGGAGCGCCAGAATGTCGCGCAGGCTCAGAAGCTCGACCCGCCGGGCCCGCTCCGCCCGGAGAACCAGCAGTTGATCGAGGCGCTCGAGCTGCGCATCAGCGGTGTCCAGGGGCTCGCGAGCGCGATCGGCCAGCTTGCCGCCAGCAAGTCGACGACCGACGCGGGCACGCTCGCCGAGCAGGCCGACCGGCTGCTCGCGAGCGACATCGTCTGGTCGGATCTGTTCCAGGCGCCCGCAGCCGCGGAGATGGCGAAGCAGGGAGTTCGGGGCGTCGCCCCGCCGCCGTCGAAGTTCGTCGCGAACCGCCAGCTCGTCTCCGAGACGACGATGAGCGGCGTCATCCAGCGGCTGAAAGGCGCCACCACGAGCGGCGGCAAGGTGACGGGCCTGCACGGCACGAACCTCGTCTCCGTCAAGGCGATGCCCGGGAACCAGGTGCTGTCGCAGTCGGCGGAGAACACCGTGACGGCGACGACGAGCCTCGCCTTCGTCGTGACGATCAAGGACTCCGGCGACTTCCAGGAGGTCGGGATCCCGATCACGCTGACGATCCAGCAGAACCCGGCGATCTCGCGGACGCTGCGGATCGCGGTGATCAACCCGGGTCAGGAGAAGTCGGTGACCTTCTCCAACCTGGGCACGGTCAAGTTCGCGCAGAAGGAGAACCTGCTCGTCGACGTCGCTCCGGTGAAGGGCGAGGTGCACGTCGACAACAACAAGGGCACCTACTCGGTCATCTTCTCGCTCGGCTAGAGGTTGAGCTAGCCTCGCCGTCGTGCACGTGACGGCGACAGAAGCGCTGATCGTCGCGATCGTCGGTGTGGGCGTCGGGGTCGCCGGCGCGGCGCTCGCGTGGTGGGCCGTCGTTCGCGTGCGGCGCGTGCGCGACGCGCAGCGCACACTGCTCGGCGGCGGTCGGCGCGATCTCGTCGATTTCGCCGTCTCGCTGCAGGGGCGCGTCGACGACCTCCACCGCGCGGTCGACGAGGTCGCCGCCGGGCTCGCCCGCGTCGATCGCCGCATCGACTCCACCGTCGCGAACACCTCGATCGTCCGCTACGACGCCTACGAGGACACGGGCGGCCACCAGTCGGCGTCGCTCGCGCTTCTCGACGCGGCGCGCACGGGGATCGTCGTCACCGCGATCCAGGGCCGGGACTACGCGCGGATCTACATGAAGGAGCTCGAGCGCGGCCGGGCCTCGGTCGCCCTCTCGCCGGAGGAGCAGGAGGCCGTCGACCGCGCCATGGGCCGGTCGTAGGGCTCGAACCTCGGTTTCCGGCCGAAGGCCGGAACCGAGGTGTCCGTCTGAAGCCTCCCGCCCATCGCCCACAACCGCCGGTACGATTTCGGCAAGGTGCAGCAAGTACTCGTCCTGAATGCGAGTTACGAGCCGCTCAACGTGTGCTCACTGCGCCGTGCCCACGTTCTCGTGTTCAAGGGGAAGGCGGAGGTCGTAGAAGAGCTCGACCGACCACTTCGCTCGGCCACGGACACGTTCCAGTGGCCACACGTCATCCGCCTCGTTCACTACGTTCGCGTGCCGCGCATGGTGCAGCGGAAGATCTCGCGCCGCGCGCTCTTCGCGCGTGACGGCTGGCGCTGCGTCTACTGCGGCACCGCGAGCGGGCGGCTGACGCTCGACCACGTGATCCCGCGTTCGCGCGGCGGCGACTCGACGTGGGAGAACGTCGTCACCTCGTGCGCGCCGTGCAACCTACGCAAAGGGAACCGCCTGCCGCACGAGGTGCAGATGGAGCTGCCCGCGCGCCCGCGCCCGCCGGCGCCGGTGCTCTTCATCCGGCTCGCGACGCCGAAGATCCCGCAGCTGTGGGAGCGCTATCTCGCGCCGTACGCGACGTCGACACCCGTCGCCGCCTAACCCGCCGCGCGCGGCAGCAGCGGGTCCTGCTCCCACTCAGACCACGAGCCGGGGTAGAGCAGCCCGTCGCGGCCCGCGAGGTGCAGCCTGTGGAGCGGGACGCAGGCGGTGATGCCCGAGCCGCAGTAGGCGACCACCTGCCCCTCGGGCAATTCGGGCAGCTGCTCGTTCCACGGCGCGTTCACGGCACCGGGGATGCGGCCGGGGACGCGGTCGATCGGGTTCGGCTCGCCTCGGTACCGCGCAGGAACGCGTGCGTCGACGACCACCAGCTCGTCGAGCCGCGCGCGCAGCTCGTCGCGGCCGATCGCATCGCCGCTGCGAACCCGAGCCTCGAACTCCGCGCGCTCGGCCCGCTCTTCGCCGGCGTGCAGGGGACCGTGCCACGCGTCGAGGTCGAACACTGCGCACGCGTCATGGCCGTGATGGCGGAGGAGCCACCAGAGCCGTTCGGCACCGCCGAGCGTGCCGTAGGCGACGACGAACGTGTCCGCGTCGATCCCGGCGTTCGCCATTGCCTCCGTGAAGGCGGCCACCGCCGGCAGCGGATGACGGCCGCCTGCCCCCGGCGGAGCGGAGAGCTCGCGCTCCACGTCGACGAAGACCGCGCCGGGCACATGACCCGCGAGGTAGGCGCGCCGGCCCGCGTCGGGATCGTCGAGCGCGAACCTGCAGTCCACGAAGCGGTAGCGCATTGTGACATCAGACCACGCGGCGGCGTATCCGGAGCATGAGACCATCGCTGCCAGTCCTCGTTGCCGTTGCGGCCTGCGTGCTCGCCGCCGCGACGTTCGCCGGCGTCGGCCGCCCGGAGGCGGCGCGCGGCGATACGCCCACGCCGGGAACCGTCACCACGGTCGGCCACGGCGATGTCACCGCCGTCCCGGACGTCGCCACCGTCACCGCGGGTGTCGAGACGCGAGGCGCGACTGCTGCGCAGGCGCTCGCGCAGAACGCGGCGGTGATGACGCGCGTGATCGCGGCGCTGAAGGCCCACGGTGGAAAGAACCTGCAGACCCAGCAGGTCTCGCTCTCGCCGCAGACCAACGCGCAGAACAAGGTGACCGGCTTCGTCGCCGACAACAGCGTCTCCGCGGACTCGTCGATCGCCGGCGCCGGCACGTTGATCGATGCGGCGGTCGCCGCGGGCGCGAACGACGTGAGCGGCCCGACCCTCAGCGTCTCCTCGCAGGACGCTCTCTACCGGCAGGCGCTGCAGAAGGCGGTCGCCGATGCGCGCGCGAAGGCGCAGGCGCTCGGTCAGGCCGGCGGCTTCAACGTCGGCGCGGTCTCGATCGTCACCGAGGAGTCGCAGACGCCCGACCAGCCGCTCGAGCCGGCGGCGATGGGCGCGGCGAAGTCCGCGACTCCGGTCGAGCCGGGCACGCAGGACATCACCGCCGACGTCTCGGTCACGTTCGCGATCAGTTGACGGCGATGCCCTGCGCGGTCGTTTCGCACCGGCACGGCTAAGCGGACCGGAGCTGCAGCCGGAGAGGCCGCTCGCAGCGAGCGCAGACGCTGCGGGCGGCGCCTTTCCGTTCGGCGAGATGCACCGGCAACGGCTTTTCGCAGGTGCACCAACGCGATTCCGTCTCGTTCGGCGGGTGCCTCATGACACACGTCCTTCCTTCGAGGATGAGTCCCGCGGAGGAGAGTTGCTAGCCGGCGGCGGCGGGGTGGACGAAAGCGCCGGCTAGCACACGTTGAGGCGCACGACGATGATCGCGCCGAAAGCGCGCTGCTTCGTGAAGCTCATCGTCGGCACGGCGTGCATCTCCTACCAGTATGCGCGCACTGTCAAGTTACGCAGCGACTTCCTCGAGCGACTCGAGGTCCATCGCCGGCACGGTCGCGATCGTCTGCAGGATCCGCCCGGCGATCCGGTACGGGTCGCCGAGCGAGTTCGGTCGCCGGTCCTCGAGATACCCGCGATACGCGTTGTTGACGAAGCTGTGCGGAATGCGGATCGACGCGCCCCGGTTTGCGACGCCGTAGGTGAACTCGTCGATCGCGGCGGTCTCGTGCAGACCGGTCAGGCGCATGTGGTTGTCGGGGCCGTAGACGGCGATGTGCTCGTCCTTCCGCTCATCGAACGCGGCCATCAGCGCTTCGAAGTAGCCCTCGCCGCCGATCTCCCGCATGTACCGGGTCGAGAAGTTCGTGTGCATCCCCGAGCCGTTCCAGTCGTGCTCGACCCCGAGCGGCTTCGGATGGAAGTTCACGTCGACGCCGTATCGCTCGCAGAGACGCAGGAGCAGGTAGCGGGCGATCCACACCTCGTCGGCAGCGCGCTTCGATCCCTTCCCGAAGATCTGGAACTCCCATTGCCCCTTCGCGACCTCGGCGTTGATGCCCTCGAGGTTGATGCCGGCGGCGAGACACAGGTCGATGTGCTCGTCGACGATCGCGCGCGCGACGTCGCCGACGTTCTTGTAGCCGACGCCCGTGTAGTACTCGCCCTGCGGTGCGGGAAAGCCCTCGCGGGGGAAGCCGAGGGGCACGCCGTCGCGGTACAGGAAGTACTCCTGCTCGAAGCCGAACCACGTGTCGGGGTCGTCCGGGATCGTCGCGCGGCTGTTCGAGGGGTGCGGAGTGCCGTCCGGGAGCATGACCTCGCACATCACGAGCAGCGCGTTCGCACGCGCGGGATCCGGGAACAGCGCGACCGGCTGCAGGAGGCAGTCCGAGTTGCTGCCCTCGGCCTGGCGGGTCGAGCTGCCGTCGAAGTTCCAGATCGGGAGCTCTTCCAGCGCCGGCTCGCCGTCGAACGCGGCGATCTTCGTCTTCGAACGAAGGTTTGCGACGGGCTCGTAGCCGTCGAGCCAGATGTATTCGAGCTTGATTTTCACCTCGTCCTCCTCCTGCGTCGGACCAACAAAAAAGGCGCCCACGACTCGAAGTCGTGAAGCGCCGTCGCTTCCGTGCGCGCCGCCCTCGGCGCACACACGCCTCGGAGGTTAGCGGTCCTCGCGGCCGGATTGCAAGGACTGGATGTCCAGCAGTCGGTCCGAGGTGTGCTCGACCTGCAGGGTGGTGTGTTCCAGTCCGAACCGGCGGTGGAGCATCGTCTCGAGCTCGCGCCGCACCTGATGGCAGTCCTCCTCGCGGCCGACGAGCACGTGGGCGGAGAGCGATGGGAAGCCGGAGCTGATCTCCCAGACGTGGAGGTCGTGCAGGCTCGATACGCCCGCGTGCTCGTGGATCGCCGCGGCGACGTCCGCCGGCCGCACGCCTTCCGGTGCGGCTTCGAGCAGGATCCGGCCTGTCGCGCGGAGGAGTGGCCCGGCGGCGACGAGCATCGACGCGGAGACGGCCAGGGACGCGAGCGGGTCGGCGCGCTGGAAGCCGGTGGTCCAGACGACCGTGCCCGCGACGACCGTCGCGACGAAGGCGAAGAAGTCGGTCATGAGGTGCCGGAAGCTCCCTTCCACGTTCAGGCTCTCGCGATTCGCTCGCCCGACCTGCCAGAGCGCGAGCAGGTTCACCACCGCGCCGGCGAGCGCGGTGACGACGACGACCGGTGCGTCGACGGTCGGCGGCCGGACGAGGCGCTGCCCGGCCTCGACCGCGATCAGGACGCCAAGCACGAGCAGTGTGATCGCGTTCGCCTGCGCAGAGAGGATCTCGGCGCGGCGGAAGCCGAACGTCATCCTTCCTGCGGCCGGGCGGCGCGCGAGCCGTGCCGCCCACAGTGACAGCCCGAGCGCACCTGCGTCGACCAGCATGTGCGCCGCATCGGAGAGCAGCGCGAGCGAGTCGGCGACGATCCCGGCGACCACCTCGCCCACGAGGAAGCACGCGACGAGCGCGAGCGCAATAGCGAGCGGCCGTGTGTCGGCGTCCGCGCGCGCACCGTGAGCGTGGTCGTGAGCCATGCTCGAAGTATGGAATCAGGAGCCTACGGCGCGGCGTCGAGCGCGAGCTCGTCGGCGTCGTCCGCCGCCGAGACCGGAAGCGCCAGCGACGTGCGGTCCGGCTCCGAGAGGTCGACTGCGAAGCGCGTGCGCCGCCGGCGGTCCGCGAAGCCCATGTAGAGCACGAATTCCCAGTCCGCGACCTCGTCCGGCGAGCCCGCGGGCGCGCTGCGAGCGGGCACCGGGTTGAAGCTCTGCGGCTTGTACAGCCACGACTTCACGTTGGCCCAGATGTCGACGAGCGAATGACGGAGACCGATGAACGCCACGATCGCGTATGACCCGAGCACCGCGTTCACCGCCGCGAAGGCCGCGTTCGACCAGAGGTCGTGCTGCCAGGCCACCTTCACCGTCCACGCCGAGTAGCCGACGAGCACGTAGGGAAGGACGACGTACACGAATGCGGGGACGGTCCGGTCGCGCACCTTCGGCGTGCGGATGAACCTGCCCTTGGACCCTGTCAGCGCCTGCACCATCGAACTCAGGCTGCCGGCCAGGTTCACGGGAAGCAGCAGCAGGTTGAAGCCGTAGATGCGCACAGCGTCGAGCCGCTTGTAGCCGCAGTAGTGCAGGTCGACGGCCATCGCGATGAAGTACGGCGCGGCGACGGCATAGGTGAGGGGCGAGATCAGGTGACCGTTGAACGGGATCAGCATCAGGCAGAGCACGAACAGCGAGCTCCAGCAGATCGACGCCATGTAGTTGAGGCGCAGCAGCAGCTCGCCGATGCTCGTTCGCTCGCCGCGCTTGCGGCGCGCGCGTACCGCGCGCACGAGGTTGGGGAGGATGAGCAGCCCGCCGTTCGCCCAGCGGTGGCGCTGGATGCACAGCGAGCCGAAGTCAGGCGGCGTCGCGCTGAACGCGAGACGCTCCGGGAAGTTGTGCAGTGTCCAGCCGTGAGCGGCGAGATCGATCGACGACTCGGTGTCCTCGATCACGGTGCGGTCCGAGATGTAGCGGTAGATCGGGAACTGACCCTTGTACTCGACCTGCTCGATGTCGTCGAGCGCTTCTTTGCGCAGGACCGCGTTCGCGCCGACCCAGAACGACGCGGAGTGGTACGTCATCCCCTGGTGGATCATGTGCTGCAGGTCGGTGGTCGCGCCGGCGATCCGCTCGATACGCGTCGCGGCACCGGGGAACGCGCTGTACGGCGACTGCGCGACCGCGACGCGGCTGTGCTCCTCGCGCTCGAGCAGGTGCACGAGGCGGAGGCAGTACTCCGGCATGATCACGCTGTCGGCATCGATCGTGAGCACATAGTCGGCGTCCGGGATCACGAGGTCGGCCTCGTCATCCCGGGCAGGCACGAGGTTCAGCCCCGCGGGCGTGCGCGCCTCGCGGTAGCTGCCGCCCATCAAGCCGAGGTAGCTGTTCAGGTTCATCGCCTTGTTCGGCTCCGAGGAGAGCGAGGCGTAGCGCTTGCGTTGGAAGCTCGTGACCTCTGCCTGGAACGTCCAGGCGAGGCGGCGATACAGCTGCAGCATGCGCGCCACCCGTACCTTTGCCGGCTCTTCGCCGGCTGCGGTGCGTAGCGCACGACCGGTGAGCGCGAGGTCCGCAGCGAGCTTGCCGAGGACGTGGTTCGCGAAAAACCGCTCGTTGTGGTCGGTCGCCTCGTAGCGCTCGCCGAGCGAGCGCACCCAGCCGGCCGCGTACGCGTACTCGGCGGCGAGTGCGAGCACGTCCTCGGTCGTCATCACCGTCTCGCCGTCCGTGCTCGCCTCGAAGCTCTCGAGGGCGAGCTCGAAACGCCGGCGCGGCTCGGAGAGCAGCCGTTCGACCTCACCCGGCAGTGCGAGCGCGCTGTCGAGGAGCGCACGCGGTCGGGCGTACCGCGGATTCGGCTCGTCGTCGACGAGCAGCACGACGCGCAGATCCGGGTACTCCTGCAGCGCGGTCGAGAGCAGCGTCATCAGGATGACGTTCGGCTGCTCCTGGTAGGACGGAACGAGCGCGGTGACGCTCGGCTGCCGCTCTGCGAAGAACTCGTCGATCAGCGCGCGCGGCATCCGGCGGTGGCGCTTCGCGCGGTAGTAGAAGCCGAGGCGCGCGAACAGGTAGGCGGTTGCAGATGCCGCGAGGAAGCTGACGGCGAGCAGGAACCCGGCCGTCTCGACGAAGCTCGCGTGCCCGGAGACGCCGTCGAGCACCTGGCTGTTCAGCACCGTGAAGACGAGTGCAGCCCACATTGCGACTGTGAGCACGACGGCCGCGCGGCCGAACGCCATCGCCCACTCGCCCGCGATGCGCGGCACCGCCGGCATTGGATTCTGATGTGCGTCCGCGCCCCACTGGCGGCGGACGCCGCCGCTTCTCGCGCGCAGCATCATGGCGGCCCCTCCGTTCCGGTGCTGACGGCGGTCGGCTCGCCCGGCGCCTTGAAGAGCGGCTGCCACGGCGCACCGGGGTCGGCGGGAAGCGCCGCGACCGGCTGGTCGCCCTTCGTGTACCAGCGCGCCTGGTACGGGAGGCCCGCGTACGTGACCCGGTCGCCCTGCTGGTAGACGCTGTCCGGCGACCACGCCGGGAAGGTGCCGTGCACGAGCAGCTCGAGCTTCGGAGCCCGGCTGCCCGGCGGGACCGGGCCGATCGGCTGCCACGGGTCGCCGCCCTGCGTCCCGCTTCCGCCGTCGGGCGGCGTCCCCTGCGTCCACCAGCTCGCCTGGTAGATCTCGTGCTGCCAGACGACCTTGTAGCCGGTGCCGTAGGCCGCCGTCGAGCGCCAGATCGGATACGGGCTCTGGGCGGGATCGTCGGCCGGCCCGTTCGCCGTGCGCTCGACCGGGGTCCCAGAGCTCGCGTCGGCGTTCGCCGTCCGCGTGCCCTTCAGGCTGCCGAAGATCTGAGTGAACTGCAGCGGCTTCTGCAGCACGCCGCTGCACGTGTTCGAGACGATCCCGGTCTGCGCGAAGGCGCCGCCGCACGCGGCGTCGCGGTTCAGCGACCACGCGGAGACGCGAGGGATCCCGTGCCTCGACACGAATCCGGCGAGCCCCTGCGCGTCAGCGGTCGTGAACTGCTCGACCGGTGAGTCGTTGACGCCGAGCATCACCGTCGCGCCGACGTGGCCCCAGGCGGCGGACTGGCTGCTCGGGAGCCCTCCGGCGCGCCAGAGCGACTGCACCTGCGCCTGGGTCGCGTTGAGCGAAGCCTCGACGGCTCGGAGCATCGCGCCGGGCGCGTGCTCGTCCGAGCCGAAGTCCATCGCCATCGCATTCACGCCCGCAAGCTCGACATGTGCTGCGAGCATCGACCGCACCGCGGCGATTCCCGCCGCGCTCAGGCCGCCACGCGACACCGGCAGGGTGAGCCACACACGGAGAGGCGTCCGGTGCGCCGAGAACTGCTTCTGGATCGCCGCGATCGCGGCGGCGCGGCGCGTGTTCGCGCCGACGTCGTCGAGCGCCGCGCCCTCCAGGTCGAGGTCGATCGTGCTCGAGTGGTAGCGCTCGAGCGGGGCGCGGTAGGCGTCGGCCAGCTTGGCCGCATCGGTACAGCCGACGGCCAGCTCGGTGTTGTCGCGTCCGCCGAAGGAGATCATCACACTGCCGCCTTCCTTGCGGAGCTGCGCCGTTCGGGCATCGAGGTCGAGCGCTTGCTCGGCCTCCGAGAGCGAGTAGTAGCCGCCCCACGAGGGCGTGCACGGATGCGCGCGATCGCTCACGACGAACGCGAGGTACACGCTCGAGACCGGGTTGGCCGACGGGATCTGGAAGGGATACGTCGGCGTCTGGGTGACGTCTACGTACGGTGCGTAGACGGGCTCGGCGCTCGACTTCGCGTCGGCGGCGGGCGTGCCGCGGCTCACGAGCTCGAAGCCCCCGAAGACGAGGCCTGCGAGCACGAGCACGAGCAGCGCGACGCGGGCGCGCGAGAGCTCAGGCTTCGGCGGCCCGAGTGGGACCGCAACGGTGCGGACTCTGTCTGTCTGGTCGCTGCTCATGGGTTGCGCGCGGGTGGCGTACCCCGCACGAGTGACAATCGGCAGCGACCCAACTCGACTTGAATCGGATCTACTGTTCCAAATGTGGACGGTGTGGTGTTCGTCGAGATCCCGTCGGGCTCGCGCAACAAGTACGAATGGGACGAGGAGCTCGGCGGCCTCGCGCTCGACCGGCGGCTCTTCACCTCGATGACCTATCCGGCCGACTACGGCTTCATCGAGGGGACGCTCGCCGAGGACGGCGACCCGCTCGACGCGCTCGTGCTCGTTGGCGAGCCGACGTTCCCCGGCTGCCGCATTCGCGTCCGCGCGGTCGGCGTCTTCCACATGGCGGACGAGAAAGGCCCCGACGAGAAGGTGCTATGCGTGCCGTTCAACGACCCGTCGTGGAGCAACGTCTCCGATATCCACGACGTTCCCGCGCAGCTTCGCAACGAGATCGAGCATTTCTTCCAGGTCTACAAGGATCTCGAGGGCAAGCAGACCGAGACGCGCGGCTTCGGAAACCGCGCCGAGGCGCACACGGTGATCGACGCGTCTCGGGCTCGCGCGAGCGATGCAGAAGACTGATAGTCTCGACTGTTCCATGTCCGGGATCGCGAACGCAGACGTCACACCGCGCCGCTTCTAGCGGCCTCGGTGCGTCCTCGTTCAGTTTCTTCCTCGCGATTCCAAGGAGCATGGTGTGTCTCAGCAATCAACAGCAGCAGTCGACGTACGTGAGCTCGAGAAGGTCTTCACCCGCCGCAAGGGCGTCTTCGGCCGGCGCCGCCGCGCTGCGCTGAAGGGCGTCACGCTCTCGATCGAGCGCGGCGAGTGCGTCGCGATCCTCGGTCAGAACGGCTCCGGCAAGTCGACGCTCGTCCGCCTGCTCTCGACGCTGCTCCTGCCGGACGGCGGCGAGGCGCGCGTGTTCGGCTACGACGTGTTCAAGGAGGCGCGCCCCGTGCGCCGGCTCGTCAACCGCGTGTCGGTCGAGGCGAGCTTCTTCAAGAAGATGAGCGCGGCCGAGAACCTCGCCTACGCTGCGCGCTTCTACGGGATGGGCCCGCGTGAGACCCACGCGAAGATCCCGCGGATCCTCGAGCGCGTCGGCTTCCCGTCGGCGCGCCGCGGCGAGGCGATGGAGAACCTCTCGCGCGGCATGCAGCAGAAGGTCGCACTTGCACGCGCCCTGCTCACGTCGCCTGTGCTGCTGCTCCTCGACGAGCCGACGACCGGTCTCGATCCGAGGTCGAAGCAGGAGGTGCAGACCTTCATCCGCGAGATCCGCGAGCGGCACGACTCGACGATCCTCCTCTGCACGCACGACATGAAGGAAGCCGAGGAGCTCGCGGATCGCGTCGGTCTGCTCGATCGCGGGGAGCTGCTGTTCCTCGAGCCGGTTCCAGACGTGCTCGAGCGCTACGGCGTCGACACGCTCGAGGAGGCGTTCTTCGCCGCGACCGGCCGGTCCTACGAGGACGAGCAGAGCGAAGAGGACGAGGAGAGGGAGGTGTTCGCGTAATGGCTCTTGTCGACACCACGTTCACGAAGCGGCGGATCCTGCGCGACGAGCTCGTCGGCCTCTACGGGGTCGTCGAGCGCAACGTCTACCTGACCAAGCGCTACCTGCTCTGGGATCTCGCGTTCCTGCTCTGGACCGTCGCGAACACGCTGACGATCGTGTTCATCGCGCGCGGCGTCGGCATCGGCGTGACCGAGCGCAACGAGCTCGAGACCAAGCTGCTCGTCGGTGGCGTGATCTGGGCGTTCCTCGGGATCATCTTCGAGATCGTCACGGAGACGGTCGCCTGGGAGCGCTGGGAAGGGACGATCGAGTACACCTTCATGGCGCCGGTGTCACGTCCCGTGCACCTGATCGGCATGGGCGTCTACGCGGTCCTGTACGGGCTCGTGCGAGCAGCGCTCGTGTTCATCGCCGTGGTCGCGTTCATCGGCATCCACCTGCCGCACGCCAATTACGGCGCGGCGATCGCGCTGATTTCGATCGCGTCGATCTCGTTCATCGGCGTGGGGATGATGACGGCGGTCCTGCCGCTCGTGTCTCCGGAGAAGGGAACCCAGCTCGGCTTCGTCGCGCAGGGGCTGATGCTGGTCGTCTCGGGCGTCTACTACCCGGTGTCGGTGCTGCCCGGCTGGATGCAGTGGATCGCGAAGATCTCGCCGGCGACGTACGCGCTGCGCGGAAACCGCGAGCAGATCCTCGCGGGCTCGGGGCTCGCCTGGGCCGACGTATGGCCGCTGCTCGTGATCGGCGCGGTCTCCATCCCGCTCGGGCTCGTCGTCTTCAAGTCGGGTGAGCGCTACGCGAAGAAGCGCGGGAAGCTGAAGCGGTCGGGTTAAAGTCGACCATCGCGAAAAGGAGCGGCAACCCATGTCGATGATCGAGAGCAAGGACCGCGCGACGTCAGACCCCGGCGCGCGCAAGGACGTCCTCAAGCGGCTGAAGGACGACGGCGTCGAGTACGTCCTCTTCTGGTTCACCGACATCGAAGGCCACCTGAAGAGCTTTGCGATCACGCCGTCCGAGCTCGAGGGGGCGCTCGACGACGGGATGGGTTTCGACGGCTCGTCGATCACCGGCTTCAACGCGATCGAGGAGTCGGACATGGTCGCCATCCCCGACCCGACGACGTACCGGCTCATGCCGACCCGCGAAGGCGAGGCGAAGGTCGGCCGCATGATCTGCGACGTCGTCAAGCCCGACGGGCAGCCCTACGAAGGCGACCCACGCTACGTGTTGCGGCGCGCGCTCGAGCGGATGCGATCCCTCGGCTTCGACACGTTCAACGTCGGCCCCGAGCTCGAATACTTCCTGTTCCGTGACAACGCGGGCACCGAGACGCTCGACGAAGGCGGCTACTTCGCGATGACCGCGCTCGACGCGGCCACCGAGCTGCGCAACGAAACGATCCAAGCGCTCGAGTCGATGGGCATTGCGATCGAGTACCACCATCACGAGGTCGCGCCGTCGCAGCACGAGATCGACATGCGCTACTCGTCGGCCCTCGATATGGCCGACCAGACGATGACGTACCGGCTCGTGGTGAAGGAGGTTGCAGCCAAGAACGGCGTCTACGCGACGTTCATGCCGAAGCCGCTCTTCGGTGAGAACGGCTCGGGAATGCACACGCACATGTCGCTCTTCAAGGACGGCCGCAATCAGTTCTTCGACAGCTCCGACGAGTACAACCTCTCGCCGGCAGGCAAGCAGTTCATCGCGGGCCTGCTGCGCCATGCGCGTGAGCTCGCCGCCGTGTTCGCGCAGTGGGTCAACTCGTACAAGCGGCTCGTGCCGGGCTTCGAGGCGCCGGTGTACGTCGCGTGGTCACAGCGCAACCGCTCGGCGCTCATTCGCATCCCGCTCTACAAGCCTGGGTCCGAGCAGGCAACGCGTGCCGAGATCCGCTGTCCCGACCCGGCCTGCAACCCGTATCTCACCTTCGCGGCGCTCCTGCACGCAGGGCTCGAGGGAATCGAGCGCGGCTACGAACTCGAGCCGCCGATGGAGACGAACCTGTACCACCTCGGCGCAGACGAACGGCGCGAGCGCGGGATCGTCTCGTTGCCCGAGACGCTTGGCGAAGCGATCGACGAGTTCGCCGCGAGCGACCTGATGCGGCGGGCGTTCGGCGAGCACATATTCTCGAACTACGTGAAGCTGAAGCGGCGCGAGTGGGACGACTATCGCGTGCAGCTCACCCAGTGGGAGCTCGACCGCTACCTCGGAGTGCTCTAGAGAAACGTACGGATCGCTTCGCGCTCGACGCGAAGGCCGATCACCCTCGCGCCGTCGTCGATCTGCTCGATCGAATCGGCGGGCACGAGCCGGCGGCGGCGCGAGAAGAAGCCGGAGCGTACGGAGAGCGCGTCGGGGCTTTCGGGCGACGTCCCGTACATCGGGCACTCGACCTTGCCGACGACGCGGCCCCGCGCGTCTGCCACGAGGAACCCGGCGGTGCGGCGGAGGTCGACGGCGAGAGCGCTCATTACCTCGAACCTATTCCCCGTCTACGAGGAAATACCTCGGTTGCCGTAAAAGCTTTGTAATGCTGCTTCAGCCCCACTTGCCGGACATCGCGAGCAGGGCGACCGAGAGCAGGGCGAGGTAGGCGCTCGCGAGGACCGTCGAGATGCGCCCGGCCACCGGCTTCGCGCTGCGCGACCACCAATACGCGGTGCCGAGCGCGGCGAGCAGTACGAGCACTCCCGGCTCGAGCACCACGTGGCCGATGCCGAGCCAGGTCGCGTTCGAGCTCCCGAGCCCCTCGTCGTGCTCGATCCAGTACGCGCAGGCGAGCGTGACGGCCCAGGCCGGGATCGCGGTGGTCAGCGCCGCGTATGTCGCGCGTGGCAGCTTCGCGAGCCCGGCGACGATCGCCGCGAGCACCGCGCCGAAGAGCGTCATCGCGCCCAGGACGTGCAAGAAGAGCGGCCAGAACGCACGGCTGTAGGCGAGCAGCATCACGAGCCGGGCTTCCAGAACATGAGCACGAGGATCCCGATCGTCGCCGCGCCCGCGAGGTAGGAGACCGCGAGCCCCTTCGGGTCGCGGAGGAGGGCCCGCAGCTCGCCGGACGACGCGTCCCCTGAGACGGCGAGGCGCTCGGCGAGCTTGCGCGCACGCTCCTGGTGGCGGCCGCCGATCCCACCGAGCGCGTTGGCCGCGATCCACAGGACGAGCGCGCCCCAGATCCAGCCGGCGCCGAGCGAGTAACCCAGGCAGTTCCAGAGCCAGATGCCGAAGACGAGCGTGCCGAGCACACCCGCGAACACGACGGGCAGTGTGCGCCGGATCAGCCGGAGCAGGACGGCCGTGTCGGAGGGACGCTCAGCGCGGATCGCGAGGAAGTTCAGGATCGCCGCCGCGACGCTTCCGCCGACGAAGCAAAACGCAGACGCCACGTGGAACATCAGCAGCCACTGGGCGGTCGTCACCGGGGAACGAGCGTACGCTTTCTCTCGGATGGATACGCGCGAACGGCACCTGCGCCTCCTGACGGACACGATCGAGGCCGTCAACTCGACGCTCGACCTGCAGGAGGTGCTCGCGGTCGTGGCGGCCCGTGTTGCCGTCGCGCTCGAAGCCGACGCGTGCTTCGTCTACCTGTACGACGACCGTGCCGATGAGCTCGTGCTGAGAGCGACGCACGGCACGCCGATCGACGAGATGAGCAGGCGCCCGCGCATGCGCCCGGGCGAGGGCATAACCGGGTCCGCCGCCGCAGCGCGCGCGCCGGTGATGCTCGCCGAGCACGCACATCTCGATCCGCGCTTCAAGAACTTCCCGAACCTGCCCGAGGACGAGTACGAGTCGATCCTCGCGGTTCCGATCCTGACGCGCGACGACGCGCTCGAAGGTGCGTTGAACGTGCGCACGCGCGAGGCGCGGACGTTCGATCGCGAGGAGGTGGACCTGCTGCTCGCGATCGCGTCGCAGGTCGCGCAGTCGATCGAGCACGCCAAGCTCTACGCCGAGGCGCAGCGACGCGTTCACGAGCTCGAGGCGCTCGCACGAATCTCGGAGGCGGTCTCCGAGTCGCTGTATCTCGAGGAATCCCTGGAGGCGATCGTCAAGACGACGATGGATGCGTTCGGCGCGACAGGCGCCGCCTTGGTGCTCGACGACGGCCGCATCGCGTGGCCGGAGGGCGTCGCGTCGGCGTACGCGATCCGGCAGCCGCTGCGGTGGCGTGGCCGGCAAATCGGCGAGCTCGTCGTCGACCGTGCGACGCCGTTCGCGGATGCTGACCGCGAGCTGCTCGGCTCGATCGCAACGCACGCCGCGGTCGCACTCGAGCACGGACGCGCGGTCATGCGCGGTGTGCTCGCTCAGGAGATTCACCATCGGGTGAAGAACAACCTGCAGACGGTGGCGTCACTGCTGCGCCTGCAAGCGCGCTCGGCGGACGACGTCGATCCGCGCGAGGCGCTCGAGCATTCGGTGAACCGCATCCTTGCGATCGCCGCGGTGCACGAGCTGCTCACGGAGCGTCGCGAAGAGGACGTGGAGCTGCCGGATCTGATCGAGCGGCTGCGCTCGATGCTGGTGCAGGGCGTCGGCGGCGGGAAGCAGGTGACGTCCGTGCTCGGCGAGGTGACGCTCCCGGGTGCGCGGGCGACGGCACTCGCGCTCGTGTTCGCGGAGCTGCTTCAGAACGCGCTCGAGCATGGCGGTGAGCGGATCGAGGTAGAGCTCGCGCGGCGCGACGGGGACGTCGTCCTCGCGATTGCGGACGACGGGGCCGGTGCCGGCGTTGCGCTCGGGCCGGACGGGTCTGTGGGCACGGGCCTCTCGATCGTGCGTGCGCTCGTCCGGGACGAGCTGCGGGGGACGATGGAGCTGAAGTCGGGCCCGGGAACGCGGGCCGAAGTGATCTTCCCGGCCGTGTAGGTCTTTCGTTTCACATCCGCGCCACTGCCGTGTGCGTCTTGACACGGTGGCAGCCACCGGACCGTTCTCGGTCGGACGACCCTCCGAACGGTCTCCAGTGCAACGAAGGCGACTTCCGTTCCAATGCTGTGCGCGTTTCGTTGCGGTGGCAGCCACCGGACTGGTCTCGGTGCGACATGTCCGGAGGGACGTGTGGTCCGATGCGCGATGTGACTGCGCTCTGGCACGTGAGCGACGACCCCGCGATTTCGCGCTTCGAGCCGCGCGCGGTCGCGACACACGACTCGCCCGAGCCGCTCGTCTGGGCAATCGACCACGCGCACCTGCCCGCCTACTGGTTCCCGCGCGACTGCCCACGCGGCACGTTCTGGGCGAACGAGACGACGAGCGACGACGACGTCGAGTGCTTCCTCGGCGGCGACCGGTCGGCCCGCGTGCATGCGATCGAGCACGGCTGGCTCGCTGCCGTGCAGAGCGCCGAGATGACCGCCTACCGCCTCCCGCCCGGGACGTTCGAGCGCTATGAGCGCGCGGCGGGGCACTGGGTGTCCCGCGCGCCTGTCGAGCCGATCGAAGCCGTCTCGCTCGGCGACCTCGTTGATCGCCACGCGCAAGCCGGCATCGAGCTGAGGATCGTTCCCGACCTGATGACGCTCTGGCAGCGTGTGATTGCCTCGACGCTCGAGTTCAGCGGCATCCGCCTTCGAAACCTTGCTACTCGGCCGTCTGGTCCTCGAACGTGAAGTGGAAGTGGTCGTCGTGCGCGTGCACGCCGAGCACCTGGTCGGCGAGCACCTCCGCGGCGAGCGGATCGAGGAACACGCGTGCCTCGCCGCGCTCCACCACCTGGTCGCCCTCCTGCGGCTCCGTCGCGTCGTCGATCTGAAGCTCGACGCCGTCGCCGTCTTCCTGCGCGGTCACACGCAGCGCTCCCATCTGGGACAGAGCCGCGACCGCCTCCTCGTCGATCTCGAGCATCGTGTCAGTCTATGTCGATGCGGATCCTGATCGCCGAGGACGAGACGATCATCAGGCTCGACCTGCGCGACCTGCTCGAGCGCGCGGGCCACGACGTCGTCGGCGAGGCGCGCGACGGCGAGGAAGCGGTCGCACTCGCCACAGAGCTCGAGCCCGAACTTGCGATCATGGACGTGAAGATGCCGCGCCTCGACGGGATCGAGGCGGCGCGCCGCATCCTCGACGGACGGCCGATGCCGATCGTCCTGCTCACCGCGTACGGCCAGGAGGAGCTCGTTGCGCGCGCGGTCGAGGCCGGCGTCTACGGCTACCTCGTGAAACCGTTCCGCGAGCAGGATCTCGTGCCGGCGATCGAGACCGCACGCGCACGGCACGCCGAGCTGCAGGCGGTGCGCGAGGAGGCCGACTCGCTGGCCGAGGCGCTCGAATCCCGCAAGGCGATCGAGCGCGCGAAGGGCCTGCTGATGAGCAAGGAAGGGCTGTCGGAGGCCGATGCATTCGACCGTCTCCGTCGGGCGAGCCAGGTGTCGGGCCGGCCGCTGAAAGTGATCGCGGAAGCGGTGATCGCTACGCTCGATCCGTCATGACCTCGACGCTCACACCCCCGAAGGAGCGCCTGCGCCGCGGCGGCGGCTCCGGCACGGGCGGAGCCTGGCGCGTCATCGTCCGAAACGACGACCACAACACCTTCGAGGGGGTCGCCTTCGCGCTCGCCCAGACGATTCCCGGTATCGACTACGACCGCGGCATGGCGCTCGCGAACCGCATTCACACGACCGGCCAGGCGATCGTCTGGTCGGGTCATCGCGAGGCGGCCGAGCTCTATCACGCGCAGCTCGAGGGCTTCGGGCTCACGCTCGCACCGCTTGAACGCTGAGGAGGGCATCCGCCGCGTCTTCGACGCGTTCCGCGGCGGCGACCCCCGTGCGCTCTTCGAGGTGATTGCGCCCGGCGCCGTATGGCTCGTGAACGGAACGGTGCCCGTCGCGCAGGAGTACGCCGGCCGCGAGCGCATCTTCGACCTGTTCCGCGAGACGCGCCGCCTCACCGGCGGGACGTATCTCTCGACGCTCAAGTGGCTGCTCGCAGACGACGAACACGCGGTGGCCGTCTACCGCGCGCAGGGACGCAGGCTCGATCGCACGCTCGATATCGACCAGGTGCTGCTGATCGACCACCGCGACGGCGTATGGCAGCGGATCGTCGCGATCCCGTCCGACCCGCCCGCGTTCGAGGCGTTCTGGGCGGATGCACGGTGAAGGTCGGTGTGCAGCTTCCCGAAGTCGAGCGCGTCGTGCGCCGCGACGAACTCGCGGCGATGGCGCGCGCAGCCGAGGACGTCGGGCTCGACTCGATCTGGGTCGGCGACCATCTGCTCTACCGCGGCGACGGCCGGCCCGAGCGCGGACCGTGGGACTGCTGGGCGACGCTCGCGTGGCTCGCCGAAGTGACGAGCCGCGTCGAGCTGGGGCCGCTCGTCGCGTGCACCGCCTTCCATCCACCCGGCGTGCTCGCTCGCACGATTGCGGCGGTCGACGAGCTCTCCAGCGGGCGCATCGTCGCCGCGCTCGGCGCCGGCTGGAACGTCGAGGAGTTTCGCGCGTTCGGACTGCCGTTCGACCACCACGTCTCGCGCTTCGCGGAGGCATTCGAGATCGTGCGGCGACTCCTCGCCGGCGAACGCGTCACCTACAACGGACGTTTCCACCGTGTCGAGGATGCAGTGCTGTTGCCGCCGCCCGTGCGGAGACCGAAGCTGATGGTCGGGGCGAACGCGCCGCGCATGCTGGCGCTCACGCTGCCGCACGTAGATGCCTGGAACACGTGGTTCACCAAGTACGGCAACACGGCCGACGGGTTTGCGCAGGAGAACGCGCGCATCACCGACGCTGCGCGCACGGTCGGGCGCCATCCAGAAGAGATCGAGCGCAGTGCGTGCGTCTACGTCGAGGTCGAGTCGACGGGCGAGCGTCGCCGCGAGGTCGAGCCGGTCAGGCTCGAAGCCCTCCGCGCGCACCTCGAGGCACTCGCCGACGCCGGTGCCGACGAGGCGATCCTCGTACTCGACCCGATCACCGAGTCGTCGATCCGCTCGCTTCGAACAGCGCTTCCCAGCGGCTGAGCAGCGCATCGAGCTCGTCCCGTGCACGCCTGTGCGCCGCGACGAGCTCCGTGTCCGACCAGTCCTCTGCAAGCTTTCGCTCCACCTCGGCGAGCCGGGCCTCGGCGCGCTCGACCTCCGCCTCGACGAGCTCGAGCGCCGTCGGCTTCGGCCGCGCAGGCCGCGCCGGACGCGAGCGTGGCGGCTTCGGCGCCGGCGGAGGCGCGATGTCTGCCGCCTCCTGCGCGCGCACGTAGTCCGCCCAGCCGCCGGGGTACGACGTGATCGAGCGAGCCTCGACGGCGAGCAGCCGCCCGGCGACGGCGTCGAGCACCGCCCGGTCGTGCGAGACGATGAGCACCGTGCCGGGAAACGCCTCCAACGCCGCCTCGAGGGATTCGCGCGACTCGAGGTCGAGATGATTTGTCGGCTCGTCGAGCACGAGCAGGTTGGCCCCCGACGCGACGACGATCGCAAGCGCGAGCCGTCGGCGCTCGCCGCCTGACAGCGCGACGACCGGCTTCTCATGCGCGTCCCAGCCGGAGAAGAGAAAGCGGCCGAGGAGCGACTGCGCCTCGGGGCGCTTGAGCCCTGTGCCCGCCATCGCGGCCTCCAGTACCGAGCCGCGCTCGTCGAGCTCGGCTTCGTGCTGCGAGAAGTAGGCGGGAACGACGCCGTGCCCGAGGCGCACCTTGCCGCCGGCCGCAGTCCGAGCGCCGAGAATCGTCTCGAGCAGCGTGGTCTTGCCCGAGCCGTTCGGCCCGACGAGCGCGACATGCTCGCCGCGCTCGATCGCAAAGCTCGCGTCGTCGAGCAGCTCGCGGTCGCCGATCGTCACGCGCAGGCCCTCGGCGACGATCACGTCGCGTCCCGAGCGCGCGGGCTTCAGGAACTCGAACCCGAGGGTGCGGCGGCGTGCATCCGGCGCGAGCACACGGTTCGCTTCGAGCTTCTTGATCTGCCGTAGCTTCGACTGCGCCTGCCGCGCCTTCGAGGCCTTGTAGCGGAAGCGCTCGACGAAGCGCTCGAGCCGCTCGAGCTGTTCCGCCTGGCGCGCCGCCTCCTTCGTCTGATGCAGGTCGCGTGCGGCCTGCTCGCGCCGCCACACGTGCCACGCGCCGGGGAAGTAGACCGACTTGCCGCCCTCGAGCTCGAGCACCGCCGTCGTCACCGCCTCGAGGAACCATCGGTCGTGCGCGACGAGAATCACCGCGGCCTCGAGCGTGCGCAGCATCTCCTCGAGCCACTCGAGCGAGTCGATGTCGAGATGGTTCGTCGGCTCGTCGAGCAGCAGCAGATCCGGCTGCGACGCGAGCGAGCGCGCGAGCGACGCGCGCGTGAGCTCGCCTCCGGAGAACGTTCGGAGCGGCCGGTCGAGGTCGGCTTCGCTGAAGCCGAGGCCGCGCACGACCGAGGCCGCACGGTCGCGCCAGTCATAGCCGCCTGCATGCTCCAGCCGCGCCTGCGCCTCTGCGTACCGGCGCAGCGTTGCTGCGTCGTGCTCACCCGCCGCCATCGCACGCTCGAGCTCTCGCAGTTGCTCCTCGACCGCCGCCAGGTCGGCGGTGCCGGCGAGTACGTAGTCGCGTAACGGCTTGCTCGAGCCGGCGGGCGGGCGCTGGTCGTGCAGCGCGACGCGCGCCCCCTTCTCCCAGGCAAGCTCGCCACCTTCGAGCGAGACCTCCCCGGCGAGGGCGCGCAGCAGTGTCGTCTTGCCGGCGCCGTTCGGCCCGGCGAGCGCGAGCCGGTCGCGCCGCTCGAGCTTGAACGAGACGCCGTCGAAGAGCACCGAGCCAGAAAGCTCCTTGCGGAGCGAGGATGCGATCAGCACCGCCACGGCTCCAAACTATCCTGCGTCCGGTGACGCGGATCGTCGCCCTCGACATCGGCTCGTCCTCCGTTCGCGCGATTGCCTACGACGAGTCCGCCGCGGCGGAGCCGGGCGGCGCGCACCTGCCGACGACGACGACCGACGCGGACGAGCTCGTCGCCGCCTGCCGCGCTGTCCTCGCGCAGGTGGGGGAGGGCGACGCGCTCGCGATCTCGTCGTTCTGGCACTCGCTGCTCGTGCTCGGCGCGCGCGGCCGCCCGGCCGGACCGGTGCTCACGTGGCGCGATCTCGCCGGCGACCCGCCGCCGCTCGACCCCGCCGCCTATCACGCGCGCACCGGCTGCTTCCTGCACCCCGCGTACTGGCCGGCAAAGCTCGCAGACGTTCGCGGCGCGTCGTACGTCTCGTTCGCCGACTACCTCCTTCGGGAGCTGACCGGCGAGCTCCGGACGAGCGTGTCGATGGCGAGCGGCACGGGCCTCTTCGACCCGAACCGGCTTGCGTGGGACGCCGAGACGCTCGCGGCGGTCGGCGTCGACGATGCACAGTTGCCGCCGATCTCCGACGAGCCCACCGCGGGCACGTGGGCTGCGCTCGGTGACGGGGCCTGCTCGAATCTCGGCGCCGGATGCGTTGGTCCCGGGCGGGTGGCCGTCATGGTCGGCACGTCGGCCGCGGTGCGCGTGGTCTACGAGGCGGAGTCGGCGGTGCCGAAGCCCGGCCTCTTTCTCTACCGGGTCGACGACCGGCGGTTCTGCGAGGGCGGCGCGCTCTCGGACGGGGGCAACCTGCACGTCTGGCTCGAGCAGACCCTGCGCGGCAAGCGGCTCGACGACATCGCGAATCGGCCCCCGGCCGGCCACGGGCTCGTGTTCCTGCCGTTCCTCGGCGGCGAGCGCTCCCTCGGCTGGGACGCGTCGCGCCGCGGCGAGGTCGCGGGCCTCACCTTCGCGACGACGCCGATCGACATCGCGCAGGCGGCGCTCGAGGGCGTCTGCTACCGGATCGCTGCCGTGCTCGACGCGATCGGGGACGCCGAGTCGGTCGTCGTGACGGGGATGGGACTGCTCGCGAGCGCGGGCTGGGTGCAGGTGCTCGCAGACGTGCTCGGGCGACCGCTCGAGGTCTCGGGCGCCCCCGAGGGCTCGGCGCGGGGCGCCGCAGTCGTCGCGCTCGAGCGGCTCGGGCTTGCAGTGCCGGCCGCGCCGATCGACCGCGTCGTCGAGCCCCGGCCGGGGTATCACGAAATCCATCTCGCGGCGATGGAGGAACAACGGAAGCTGATGCAGCGACAGGAGGAGGAGCGATGATCGGGATCGTCGGTGGAGGGCTCGCTGCGGCGAAGCTCGTCGAGGGCTATCGCGAGGCAGGTGGGAGCGACGACATCGTCATCTGGTCGTCGGACCCGCACGGGCCGTACCACCGCCCGCCGCTCTCGAAGCGGCTGCTGCGCGGCGAGGCCGAGCCCGATGACGCGCTCGCGCACCCGGTCTCGTGGTACGCGGAGCACGGAGCCGACCTCAGACTCGGCGAGCAGGTCGGAGCGCTCGACGACGTCGACGCGGACACGATCGTGCTCGGGACGGGCGCGCGCCCGAGACCGCTCGGAAGCGCGCTGCAGCTGCGGACGCTCGACGACGCGCTCGAGCTGCGCCGTCGAGCCGAGTCCGCGCGCACGGCGACCGTGGTCGGCGGCGGCTTCATCGGTTGCGAGGTGACAGCGTCGCTGACGCTGCGCGGGCTGCAGGTGACCCAGGTCGTCCGCGAGGACGCGCTCTTCGCGACGCTCGAGTGCCCGCCGCTCTCGGAGGCGCTGCACGACCGCTACCGCGAGCACGGCGTCGACCTCCGCCTCGGCGGCAGCGAGTTTCCCGACGCCGACCTCGTCATCGCGGGCATCGGTGTCGAGCCGAACGTCGAGCTCGCCCGCGACGCGGGGCTCGAGGTGCGCAGCGGTGTCGTCGTCGACGAGCGCTTCCGCACGGAACGCGACGGCGTCTACGCGATCGGCGACGTCGCCGAGTTCTACGACCCGCTCTACCGGCGTCACCGCAGGATCGAGCACTGGTCGAACGCCGCCTATCACGGCGCGACGCTCGGCAAGATCTTGGCCGGCGACGAGGAGGCACGCTACGACATCGTCTCTGCGTTCTTCTCCGAGCAGTTCGGCCGCAGCTTCAAGTCGTTCGGCGACACGACCGGGCACGACTCGACCGACCTCGAGGGCGACTTCCACGACGAGCGCGCCGTCTACCGGTTCCGCCGCGGCGGCGACACGATCGCGGCCGTCCTGACCGGGCTCGACGAGGAGGAGGAGACGGCGCTGAAGGACGAGATCCGAGCCGGCGCGGCAAGCCGGGCATAGCGGTTACGCTCGCAGGGAAGCGACCGCGAGGAGGACCGTTTGGCCAACTCGGAGATCGAGCAGCTCTCCGTCGACACGATCAGGACGTTGTCGATGGACGCCGTCCAGCAGGCGAACGCCGGGCATCCCGGCACGGCGATGGCGCTCGCCCCGCTTGCGTACCTCCTCTACACGGAGGTGCTGCGGCACAACCCGGCGAGCCCGCACTGGCCGAACCGCGACCGCTTCGTCCTGAGCGCAGGCCACGCGTGCATCCTCCAGTACTCGGCGCTGCATCTCTCCGGCTACAACCTCTCGCTCGAAGAGTTGAAGCGCTTCCGCCAGTGGCAGTCGGCGACGCCCGGACATCCGGAGTACCACCACACCGAGGGCGTCGAGGTGACCACGGGCCCGCTCGGGCAGGGCGTCGGCAACGGCGTCGGCCTCGGGTTCGCCGAGCGCTTCCTGGCGGCGAAGTTCAACCGCCCGCACCACGACATCGTCGACCACCGCGTCTACGTGATCTGCTCGGACGGCGACCTGATGGAGGGCATCTCGTACGAAGCGGCGTCGCTCGCCGGCACGAACGCGCTCGGCAAGCTCATCTACTTCTACGACGACAACCACATCACGATCGACGGGACGACGTGGATCTCGTTCACCGAGGACCGCGGCGCGCGCTTCGAAGCCCTCGGCTGGCACGTGCAGCACGTCGGCGACGTGAACGATCTCGATCTGCTGCGCGAGGCGATCGCGAACGCGCAGGACGAGACCGACAAGCCGTCGCTCGTCGTCGTGCACTCGCACATCGCCTACGGGGCCCCGCACGCCGTCGACACGGCGAAGGCGCACGGCAATCCGCTCGGCGCCGACGAGGTCGCGGCGACGAAGAGTGCGCTCGGCTGGGATCCCGACAAGCACTTCTACGTGCCCGACGAGGTCTACGCGCACATGAATGGCGTCGAGCGTGGGAACGAGCTCGAGACGGAGTGGCAGAAGCGCTTCTCGCTGTGGGCGGAAGCGTTTCCGCAGGCGCGTGAGCAGTGGGACGCGGCGTGGTTGGGCACGATCGGCCCGTGGGAGCCGCCCGAGTTCGCGCCCGGCGAGGAGCTCGCGACGCGCGCGGCCGGCAAGCAGGTGATGCAGGCGTTCAAGCACGCGGTGCCGACGATGATCGGCGGCGCGGGCGACCTCGTCGAGTCGACGTACACCGAACTCGAAGGCAGTGGGATCTTCTCGTCGAAGTGGGCCGGCCGCAACATCGCGTTCGGCATCCGCGAGCATGCGATGGGGGCGATCGTCAACGGCATCGCCGTGCACGGCGGCTGCGTCAAGCCGTACGGCTCGACGTTCCTCGTCTTCAGCGACTACATGCGCCCCGCGGTGCGGCTCTCCGCGTTGATGGGCCTGCCGGTCGTGTGGGTCTGGACGCACGACTCGGTCGGGCTCGGCGAGGACGGGCCGACACACCAGCCCGTCGAGACGTACGCCGCGCTGCGCGCGATCCCGAATCTCTGGTTCGTCCGGCCCGCCGACGCGAACGAGACGATCGCCGCGTGGAGCGTCGCCCTCGAGCGGAGCGACGGGCCGGTCGCGCTCTCGTTCTCGCGGCAGAAGGTGCCGACGCTCGACCGCAGCGAGCTCGCGCCCGCGTCGGGGCTCGAGCGCGGTGCGTACACGTTGTGGGAGTCCGCGTCGCCGCCCGACCTGATCCTGATCGCGACCGGCGCCGAGGTCGGTCTCGCACTCGAAGCGGGCCGCAAGCTCGCTGACGACGGCACCGCGGTGCGCGTCGTCTCGATGCCGTGCTGGGAGCTCTTCGAAGCACAGCCCTCCGACTATCGCGACGAGGTGCTTCCGCCCGAGGTCGCGGCGCGGCTCTCGATCGAGCCGGGCGTCGCGCTCGGCTGGTCGTGCTGGGTCGGCGACCGCGGCGCGTCGATCTCGATCGAGCACTTCGGCGCGTCGGCGCCGGGCGCGACCGTGCTGGAGCAGTTCGGCTACAACCTCGACAACGTCGTCGCGCGCGCGTCGGCTCTGCTCGAGCGCGTGACATGAGCCGTAGGCTTGACGGAGGCTCCGTAACGAAGGCGCCGGCTTTGCCGGCGCCGGAGTGAAAATGAGCCGTAGGCTTGACGGAGGCTCCGTAACGGAGGTGGCCGCTTTGCCGGCGCCGGAGTGGAAATGTCAGTAGAGGCCGAGGCGGTCAAGACGTTTCTGTCGCTCGTCTCGCCGGGCTTCTGCGTGGACGGCGAGCTGCCCTCGGTGCACCTCGAAGGGATCGAAGTGCGGAACGACGGTCACGCGGTTGCGATGGTGCAGGCAGACGGGCGGACGCTGCCGCTGCGCTTCACGTTCGATGAAGGGCGGATCGCGCGGGTCGAGGTTCTATGAACGTCGCAGTCGCGTTCGACCATCGCGGCGTGCATCTGCGGAATGCGGTCCTGGAGTCGCTCGGCGGCCACGACGTGATCGATTTCGGCACGGACACCGATGCAGTGCGCATCGACTACCCCGACAAGGCGCGTGAGGTGGGCGAGGCGATCCAGCGTGGTGACGCAGAGCGTGCCGTGCTCGTGTGCGGCTCGGGCGTCGGCGCCGCGATCGCTGCGTCGAAGATGACGGGCATCCGCGCCGCGATCTGCCACGACACCTACAGCGCACACCAGGGCGTCGAGCACGACGACATGAACGTGCTCTGCCTCGGCTCGGAAGTCGTCGGGCCGTCCCTCGCGGTCGAGCTCGTGCAGGCATTTCTGAATGCGACTTTCAACGGCGGCGATCGCTACGTCGAGCGCCTCGCCAAGGTCGCCGACATGGAAAGGACGATGAAGGATGGCCAAGTCACGCCTCGCTGAGCTCGCCGCGCGCGGGCAGTCGGTCTGGTTCGACACGCTTTCGCGCGAGCTCGTCGGAAGCGGCGAGCTGAAGCGGATGATGAAGGACGATGCCGTCACCGGCGTCACGTCCAACCCGACGATCTTCCAGAAGGCGCTTTCGAGCGGAGACGCCTACGACGAGGACCTGAAGAAGCTGCTCGCCGAGACCGACGATCCGACGAAGATCTTCTTCTCGCTCGCGCTCGAGGACATCCGCGACGCGTGCGACGTCCTGAAGCCGGCGTACGACGCCTCCGACGGCGTCGACGGCTACGTCTCGATGGAGGTCGAGCCCGGCATCGCCTACGACACAGACCGCACCTTCGAGCAGGCGCGCTGGATCGCGAACGAGGTCGACCGGCCGAACCTTTACGTGAAGATCCCGGCGACCGTCCCCGGCCTCCCTGCGATCGAGGAATGCACAGCACACGGGACGTCGATCAACATCACGTTGATCTTCTCGCTCGACCGGTACAAGGCGGTCGTCGAGGCGTACCTGCGAGGCCTCGAGCGGCTGATCGCAGGCGGCGGCGATCCGTCCGAGGTCGTCTCGGTCGCGTCGTTCTTCGTCTCGCGCGTCGACACGGAGGCCGACAAGCGACTCGAGCAGCATCCGAAGCTGCAGGGGAAGCTCGCGATCGCCAACGCGAAGCTCGCCTATCAGCACTACCTCGAGGCGTTCTCCGGGCCGCGTTGGGAGTACCTCGAGAGCAAGGGCGCGCACAAGCAACGCTGCCTGTGGGCGTCGACGTCGACGAAGAGTCCCGCGTATCGCGACGTGATGTACGTCGAGGAGCTGATCGGCCCCGACACGGTCAACACGATGCCGCTCGAGACGATCGAAGCGTTCCAGGATCACGGCGAGGTGCGCGGCGACACGGTGCTCGAGGGCATCGACGATGCGAAGCGCCTCCTCGACGAGCTGCGCGACGCGGGCGTCGACTACGACGACGTCGTCGCGACGCTCGAGGCGGAGGGAGTGCAGAAGTTTGCCGACTCGTTCGAGGAGATCGTCGACTCGATTCGCGCCAAGCGCGGCTCGCTGGCGGCCGCTTGATGAGCTGGGACACCGGCGGCGTAGGCTCGACGGAGCCGCCCAGCCGCGCAGGTGCCGGCTTTGGCGGCGCCGGAGCAGAAGCCGTACGGCGCATCTGGGCGCGCGACGCGACGCTCTGGACGGGCGCAGACGAGGCGAGATGGCTCGGCTGGCTCGACGAGCCGTGGCGCATGCGCCAGGACGTCGACCTGCTGCTGCAGTTCGCGGACTCGGTCGTCGACCGGATCGACGCGGTCGTGCTCCTCGGCATGGGCGGCTCGTCGCTCGCGCCGGAGGTGCTGCGGCGCACGTTTCGCCAGGAGACGTTCCACGTCCTCGACACGACGCACCCGCAGGCGATCCGCGAGCTCGAGGCAAAGCTCGACCTCGCGCGCACACTGTTCATCTCCGCGTCCAAGTCGGGAACGACGCTCGAGACGCGCTCGCACACCGATTACTTCCACGCCAAGGGCGGCCTCTGGGCGGCGGTCACCGACCCAGGCTCCGACCTCGAGCAGTACGCGCGCGAGCACGAGTTCGACGCCGTCTTCCCGGGCGAGCCGACGATCGGCGGTCGCTACTCCGCGCTGTCGGCGTTCGGGATGGTGCCGGCGGCGCTCATGGGCGTCGACGTCGGGCAATTCCTCGACCGCGCGCAGGAGATGGCCGAGGCGTGCCAGCTGGCCGAGGGCAACCCTGGCCTCGAGCTCGGGCTCTCGCTGGGCGAGAACTGGCGTGAGGGCCGCGACAAGGTATGCACCCCCGACAGCGAGACCGGCTTCGGCCTGTGGGTCGAGCAGCTGATCGCGGAGTCGACCGGCAAGCAGGGGAAGGGACTTGTCCCGGCGCCCGGCGAATCGCCCGACGGCTCCGATCGCCAGGAGCAGGGCCTGCGCCTCTCCGGTGAGTACGAGCTCGCGCAGGAGTTCTTCCGGTGGGAGTTCGCGGTCGCCGTCGCGGGGTCGATCCTCGGCATCAACGCGTTCGACCAGCCCGACGTGCAGGCCGGCAAGGACAAGACGCGCGAGATCCTCGCCTCGGGCGAGGAGCCGGACGTTTCGCCGAAGAGCTCGCCCGACGAGCTGTACGCGCAGGCGAACGAAGGCGACTACGTCTGCGTCCAGGCGTTCGTCAACCCGACCGCGGCGAACGAGGAGAAGGTGATGACGCTCGCCGCGCGGGCGCGCGAGGCGACGGGCTGCGTCGTCACGCACGGCTTCGGCCCGCGCTTCCAGCACTCGACCGGCCAGCTGCACAAGGGCGGCCCGCCGACGGGGCTCTTCTTGCAGGTGGTCGACGAGACCGGCGACGAGATCGCGATCCCGGGCCAGCCGTTTGGGTTCGGGAAGCTGATCCGCGCGCAGGCGGCGGGCGACTACGCATTGCTCGAGGAACGGGGCAGGCGCCTCGCGAGGATTCGATTGGAGGATGTGTAGATGCAGCTCGGGATGATCGGCCTCGGCCGCATGGGCGGCAACATGGTGAAGCGGCTCGAGGAGCACGGCCACGATCTGAAGACGTACGACCCCGGAGTCGAGTCGACGGCGGAGACGCTCGAGGAGCTGCGCGACCAGCTCACCGCGCCACGCTCGTTCTGGATGATGGTGCCGGCGGGCAAGATCACCGAGGACACGTTCCAGACACTGCTCGGGCTCGCCGAGCCCGGCGACGTGATCGTCGACGGCGGCAACTCGAACTTCCACGACTCGCAGCGCCGCTACGCCGACGCGAAGGCGAAGGAGATTCGCTTCGTCGACGCCGGCGTGTCGGGCGGCGTCTGGGGGCTCGAGGTCGGCTACTGCCTGATGGTCGGCGGCGACGACGACGCGGTCGCGCAGGTCGAGCCCGTGTTCCGCGACCTCGCCCCGGAGGACGGTTACGCGCACGTCGGCGCGTCGGGCGCAGGGCACTTCGTGAAGATGGTGCACAACGGGATCGAGTACGGCCTCATGCAGTCGTATGCCGAGGGCTTCGAGGTGATGAACGCGTCGGAGTTCGGGCTCGACCTGCACGACATCGCAGGCATCTGGCGCTACGGGTCGGTGGTGCGCTCATGGCTGCTCGAGCTGCTGCATGCGGCGTTCGAGGTTGAGGGCTCGCACCTCGAGAAGATCCGCGGCTACGTCGAGGACTCTGGCGAGGGGCGCTGGACGATCGCCGAGGCGATCGCCGAGAACGTGCCGGTGCCGGTGATCACGGCGTCGCTCTTCGCGCGCTTCGCGTCGCGACAGGACGAGTCGTTCGCCGCGAAGGTGAACGCGGCGCTACGCAACCAGTTCGGTGGGCACGCCGTGCAGGCCGCGAAACAGGCGCAGAGCTAGTCTCGATGGCCGTGGCCGAGCAGCAGAACCCGCTCGCCGAGGGGCTGCGGCTCCGGCGGCGCCCGGACCCTTGCATCCTCGTCATCTTCGGTGCGTCCGGCGACCTCACGTCGAAGAAGCTGATCCCGGCGCTGTACTCGCTTGCGTTTCGCGACCTGCTCCCGGAGAAGTTCGGCATCGTCGGCGCAGCGCGGACCGAGGAGACGGACGACGACTTTCGCTCACGGATGCAGCAGGCGGTGAAAGACCACGCGCGGGATCCGTATCAGGACGAAGTCTGGGAGAAGCTCGCGGCAGGCATGCGCTACGTGACGCTCGACTTCGCCGACGAGAAAGGCGAGGACGAGCTGCGCGACACGCTGACGAAGCTCGACGACGAGCAGGGGACAGGCGGGAACCGCGTCTACTACTTCGCCGTGCCGCCGAACGCGATCGGGACGCTCGTCGCCGAGATCGCCGCGCGGCGCGGCGCGGACGGCTGGATCCGCTTGATCATCGAGAAGCCGTTCGGCCACGATCTTGCGTCGGCCGAGGCGCTGAACACCGAGATCAAGGAGCACTTCGCCGAGAACGAGGTCTTTCGCATCGACCACTACCTCGGCAAGGAGACCGTGCAGAACATGCTGGCGCTGCGGTTTGCGAACGGCATCTTCGAGCCGATCTGGAACCGCCAGTTCATCGACCACGTGCAGATCACCGTTGCCGAGTCGATCGGGATCGAAGGGCGCGCCGGCTACTACGAGCAGGCGGGCGCGATCCGCGACATCTTCCAGAACCATCTCCTGCAGCTCGTCGCGATCACCGCGATGGAGCCACCGATCGACTTCACCGCGACCAGCGTGCGCAACGAGAAGGTGAAAGTGCTGAAGGCGATGCACACGCCGGGCCCGAAGCACGTCGTGCGCGGGCAGTACGGGCCGGGCTTCGTCGAGGGCGAGCAGGTGCGCGGCTACCGCGAAGAGGACGGTGTTGCGCATGGGTCGATGACGGAGACGTTCGTCGCGGCGAAGCTGTTCGTCGACAACTGGCGCTGGGCCGACACGCCGTTCTATGTGCGGATGGGGAAGCGCCTTGCGCGGCGCGAAACGACCATCGCGATCCAGTTCAAGCGCGCACCGCATCCGCCGTTCGAAGACGGCGCGGCGGAGGGGCTGCGCCCGAACGTGCTGCTGATTCACGTGCAGCCGAACGAAGGCGTGTCGCTTGCGATCGGCGCGAAGGTGCCCGGGCAGGGAATGACGATCCGTACCGTGCACATGGACTTCCTCTACGGAGGCGCGTTCCGCGAGGGGTTGCCCGACGCGTACGAGCGGCTGATCCTCGATGCGATGCTCGGCGACGCGACGCTCTTCACGCGCTCGGACGAGATCGAGGAACAGTGGGCGCTCGTCGACGCGATCGTCGCGTTCTGGCAGCGCGACCGGCTGTCGTTCCCGAACTACGCCGCGGGCTCATGGGGGCCGGCGGGGTCCGACGAGCTGCTCCATCGAGACGGCAGGTCGTGGCGCAGGCACTGATCGACGACTCGTGGGTCGGCGAAGACGCGACGATCGCGCAGATCGAGCGCGAGCTCGCGCGGCTGCGTCACGAGTCGGCGGAGGAGGGGTCGCAGCCGAATCTCCGCACGTCGGTGATGACGCACGTCGCGTGGGTGCCGGCTGATTGGCAGACGGCGGCGGAGGAGACGCTCGCGGGCATGGCGGAGAGGCATCCGTCGCGGACGCTGCTGCTCTTTCCGAAGCCGGACGCGCACGACGGGCTCGACGCAAAGGTTGCGATCCGCTGCTTCCCGGTCGGCGACCGGGCGATCTGCGGCGAGGTGATCGAGCTGACGTTGCGCGGCAACCGCGTCGAGGCGCCGGCGTCGGTCGTGCTGCCGCTCGTCATCTCCGACCTGCCGGTCTTCTGCCGCTGGCGCGGTCAGCCGCCGTGGGGTGCGACCGAGCTCGAGCAGCTCGTCGGGATCGTCGACCGACTGGTGGTCGACTCGACGGAGTGGCCGGACCTGCCGGGGGCCTACGCGAAGCTCGCGGAGCTCTTCGAGCGCGTCGCGGTGTCGGATATCGCGTGGGAGCGCACCGAGCGGTGGCGGTCGCTGCTCGCGTCGCTGTGGCCCGGCGTCGCCGGCGTGGGGAAGCTGCGCGTCCACGGCACGGCTGCGCAGGGGCATCTGCTCGCGGGCTGGCTGCGTTCGCGTCTCGGTCACGACGTGGAGCTCGAGCTCGACGAGCGCGAGCGCCTCGAGAGCATCGACCTCGACGGCGAGCCGGCGCCGTTCCCGCCCGGCAAGCCGCCGAACCCGAGCGACGTCCTCTCGTCGCAGCTCGACCGTTTCGGCCGCGATGCGATCTACGAAGCAGCCGTTCGCGCCGCGGCCGACTAGGGGCAGCGCCGCGATATGCTCGCGTCCCGATGGGGGCAGACCTCGTCCGCGAGCACGAAGCGATCCGCGATCAGGCGGAGCGGCTCGCCGGTGGGCCGGGCGACATCCCGCAGCGCGTGGCGCTGCTGCATTCGATCTTCGTCGACTCGGGCGGGAATCACGCGTTTCCAGAAGTAGCGCTCCACGGTGCGCTGTGGGCTTACGGGTTCTACGAGCGGCGCGGCGCAGTGAGCAGATCGATTGCGTACCGCTACTTCTACGACGCGGACGAGCGCGCTCGCCGCTCGTACCTGCTGTTTCGGTTCGCGCAGGGGTTCAAGGAGGCGAACCGCTCCGTGTTCGTCGACACGTATTCGAACTACGTGTTCTCGAAGCGGCACGGTGAAGCGCCCGGCGCCGACGAGATTCTCGCGCCTGCGCTGCTCGAGGCTCTGAATCGCGTGCACGAGGCGAGGCGCGCGGGCACGCTGCTACGCGAGAAGGAGCGCGCGGAGATCTTCAAGACGGCACTGCTCTATGAACAGGAGCAGACGGTCGGCCCGAAAGTGCGCGAGGAGGTCGCGCGGTTCGACTGCCCGATCCTGTCGGCGATCGTGCTGCGCCCAATCGTCCGGTTCTCGTACTTTCCGCGGACGACGTACCTCGCGTTCCGAAATTTCGGTGACACGGATGAACGGATCGCGAAGGCCGTGCGGAGCCTGCAACTCGCAGAGCGAGCCGGTTGGCCTCATGTGGGCCGCCTGATCGGCCGTGCAGGTGTGCTGCCGCCGCAGTTCGCGAGCGATCCGCTCGCGTATTCGAGCGAGCTCGGCGCGCGACTGGGCTAATCCGGTCGCGGCCTAGCGACCGTTGGCGCTGTTGTCGAGCCACGAGCCGACGACGGTCGACCAGAACTCGGGCTGTGGCTTGAAGCCGAGCGACGCGTAGAGCGCCTCGCCTCCGTCCGTCTGCAAGCCGACGTGCTGTCCAGGCACGCGGTCGAGCAGGTGCCGGATCATCGCCGAGGCGATGCCCTTGCGCCGGTAAGCCGATGCGGTCCAGACGTCGACGAGGTAGGCGTTGCAGACCCCGTCCGAGAGCAGCCGTGCCATCCCGACGACTCGGGCGCCGTCGCGGGCAAACGCAACGTGTTGAGACTGCTCGAACGAGCGACGAAGCGCCTCCGCGCTCCGCCCGTTGTCGAACTGGTCCGCCGCCAGGTCGGCCTTCGCCTGCGCCCAGTCGATGCCATCCATGGAGCTGTCGATGCGCACCGGCACCCACGAACGATTGCACGAAGCCCCGACGCTCCGCGACTCGGGAACTCATGAGCGCTACGATCTGAGTGGACAGTTCGCTGCATCGTTGAGCAAGACGAAGGCCCGCCTTTCGGCGGGCCTTCGCTGTCCTGGGCCCCGGAGGCCGGGGTCGTGTCAAAGGTCTACGCATCCCGATCAACGGCCGCAATCCGCACTTTTGGACAGAGACCCTTGACGCGAGCGCTCCGCGTCAGCGTTCGCAGCGGCCGTGCGCGGCGGCTGTGCCGTCGAACGTCGGACAGCGCCGGATGCTGCTCCCACAGCGGCAGATCGGCTGCGGCCGCATGAAGCTCGGCGAAGTCCCCCGACAAATGGTCGCGCCTCCGAGCGTTCCGACGAGGGTGGGCTGCAGGTTCACGTGTCCTCGCCCAGTTCCTCGCACTCGAGACAGACCCATTCACCCTGGTAATCGTCATCGGCGCTCAACGCAGCAGGAACCATCGTCACGCCGCAGCGCGCGCAGATTGGCGGCCTGTCTTCCTCGTCGTCGGCTATACCAGCAGTATCGAGGCTAGACGGATGGCGCGACAGATCGCCCGCACTCATCTGCGTGAGTGTTCCCGGGTAACGCCCGACGAAGGGACGCGAACGAGGGTTTCGGCTCCGGTCACGGCGAATGGCCCACCCCGAGAGCGGAACGGGAATCGAGAGTCTCGGCTGCGCCAGCGTCCTCGCGTTTCTCGCTACGCCCCGAGCAGGGCAAGCGCTTCGTCGTGCACGCGGCCGTTCGTGGCGAGGAACGTCGCGCCGTGGGCGGGAGGCGCTCCGTCGAATGTCGTGCAGCGGCCGCCCGCCTCCTCGACGAGGAGTTGCACGGCGGCGAAGTCCCACAGGTTCACGACCGGATCCGCGCCGAGCTCGAGCGCGCCCTCGGCGACGAGGCAGTACTGCCAGAAGTCGGCGAAGCCGCGAGGCGCGGCGCTCCGCGCTGTCAACTCGTGCCAGCCGGCCGGCATGCCGTGCGTCGACGTCGTCGACACCGTCGCGTCCTCGATGCGCGCGATCGACGACACGCGGCACCGTTCGCCGTCGACGAATGCGCCGCCGCCGCGCATCGCCCACCAGCGACGGCCAAGCACCGGCGCGGAGACGAGCGCGACCTCGACGACACCATCACGTTCGAGTGCGAGGAGCGTCGCCCAGATCGGGATCCCGCGCACGTAGCTCTTCGTCCCGTCGATCGGATCGACGATCCACTTCACGTCGCCGCCGTCGTCGCCGTACTCCTCGCCGAGCACACCCTCGCCTCGCCCAGCCGCAGCGACGAGCCGGCGGATCTCCTCCTCGGCTGCGCGATCCGCTTCCGACACCGGCGTGAGATCGGGCTTCGTCTCGACGTGCAGGTCGATCGCCCGGAAGCGCGCGGTTGTGATCGCGTCGGCCGCGTCGGCGAGCTCGTGCGCGAACGCGACGTGCGCGTTCACTGCGTCCGCTCGAGAGCGAGTCCCGCGCCGAGCACGAGTCTGTCCGCGCCCGGCCGCCCGACGATCTGCACGCCGCCGACCGCGAGCGCCGGCCAGCCGAGCGCGTTGAACGGAAACGTGTAGAGCGTCATCGCGGCGCGCACCTCGGTCTCGACACAGCCGACGGCCGGCACAGGACACGAGAGCACCGGCGTGACGAGCACGTCGTGCGCACCGAGCGCCTCCTCGGCGCGCTCGCGATGTTCAGCCCGCGCGTGCAGCGCCTGCTTGTACTCCGCGTCGGACACCTCAAGGCAGCGTTCGATCTTGCCGCGGATGTTCTCGCCGTACAGCTCCGAGTGCTCGGCGTACAGCTCGCGATGGATGTCCGCCACCTCGCGCATGAACGCCGGCGCGACCGCCTCAGCCGTCGGGAAGTCGATGCGCGCACCGTCGACCGGCACGTCGCCCCACGCCTTTGCGACGGAGAGGTCGGAAAGCTCGAGCTCCGGTGGCTCGAGCCCCATCAGCTCCGCGCAACCCGCGACGTCGAGCGCCATCGGGCCGGCATGGTCGAAGGTCGGCGCGAGCGGAAACACACCGTCGGTCGAGAGCAGGCCGAACGTCGGCTTGAATCCGACGATGCCGCAGCAGGCGGCGGGAATGCGAATCGAGCCGCCTGTGTCGGTGCCGAGCGCCGCGTCCGCCTCTCCGAGCACGAGCGCAGCGGCCGAGCCGCCGGACGAACCGCCGGCGGTCAGTTCGAGATGACGCGGATTCGGCACGACGCCGTAGTGCAGGTTCTGCGACGTGACGCCGTAGGCGAACTCGTGCAGGTTCGTCTTGCCGACGTTCGCCCATCCACGTGCCTCGAGCTCGGCCACAGCCGGCGCCGTCACCGCCGGAACGTGGTCGGCAAAGACCGCCGACCCGTACGTCGTCCGGATGCCGGCCGTGTCGAAGAGATCCTTGACCGCGAGCCGGCGCCGCGCAGGGCCGTCGCCGAGCTCGGTGATCCAGACGCCGTCGGTGCTCAGGAGAGCCAGAGGTAGACGAACGCGACGCCGACCGTGCCCGCGAAGAGCACGATGAAGACCCCGACGAGCGCCCAACCCCAGCGCAGGTTTTTGCGCGCGAGCTCGAGCGCCTGCGCGTCGACCGGGCTCAACCGCACCGTGCTCGCCGGAGGATCCTGAATCGGCTCGGTCATCACGCCACCGCCATGTCGAGTGCCATCGCCGCGAAGAGCAGCGCCAGGTACAGGAGCGAGAAATGGAACAGCCTCACCGCGGCGGCGCGCTCGATGCGTCGCCGCAGGTCGATTGCGAGCCACAAGAACGCCGCGCCCAGCAGCGCAGCCGCGATGCCGTACACCGCGCCGAACGTCCCTAGCGCGAACGGGACGAGCGTCACTGCGACGAGGAGCACCGTGTACCAGAGGATCTGCCGCGCCGTCTCGCGGTCGCCGCGCGTCACCGGCAGCATCGGCACGCCGGCGCGCGCGTAGTGCTCCTTGATCATCAGCGCGAGCGCCCAGAAATGCGGCGGCGTCCACACGAAGACGATCGCGAACATGACGAGCGCGGCCCAACCGAGATGACCCGACGCGCCTGCGAAGCCGACGAGCGGCGGCACGGCGCCGGCGGCTCCGCCGATGACGATGTTCTGCGCCGTCGACCGCTTGAGGAACCGTGTGTAGACGACGACGTAGAAGAGGTTCCCCGCCAGCGCGAGCAGCGCGGTCGGCGCGTTCACGAGCGAGTCGAGCAGCACGAACGAGAACGCCGAGAGCGCGAGCCCGAACTCGAGTGCGCGCGGGGCGGGCACACGCCCGGAGGCCACGGGCCGCAGCTCGGTCCGCGACCCCATCAGCTTGTCGATGTCCCGGTCGAGGTAGTGATTCAGCGCAGACGCTCCGCCGCAGGCGAGCGCGAGGCCCGCCATCGTCAGCGCGAACGTGCTCCACGCCGGCACGCCGCGCGCGCCCACGAACGCTCCGGCGCCGCCGGTGAGCAGCAACAGCGACATGATCCGCGGCTTCGTCAGCGTCACGTAGTCGCGCCACGGGCCCTGCTCCGTCACGTCGCCACGGAACGACGCGGCCGCAACGTACACAGTTGCGGCGAGCGCGAGCGACGCAAGGACGAGATGCTCGCTGCGGCCGGTCAGAAGCGCGGCGAGGCCGAAGAGCACGAGCGCTGCGACCGACGGCGCCAGGATGCTGCGCGCAGACACCCAGGCGGTCGCGACGAGCGCCGCGAGCGGTGGCAGCGCGACCGCTGCGAGTACGCGGTGCGCCGTGTCCCAGCCCGCGGCGCCCGAGACGACTGCAAGCCCTGCGCCTGCAACAGCAGTGAGAGCGATTGCGCGGCCGAAGACGCCCATCGGCTACGCGCGCGTCTCCGCCAGCCGCCTGCGCAGGTCGCGCAACGGCCGCGCGCTCGTCACGTACGGGACGTTGTCGAAGTTCCAGGCCGGCGGCGGCGAGGTCGTGTACCACTCGAGCGTGTCGGCGAGCCACGGATCGTTGCCGGCGCGTTTCCCGGATCGCGTCGTTTTCACGACGTTGAAGACGAACACGAGCATGCCGAGCGCTATGACGAACGAGCCGATCGTGGAGATCATGTTGTAGACCTCCCAGATCCCGCCCGGGTGGTACGTGTACACGCGCCGTGGCATTCCGAGCAGTCCCAGCATGTGCTGCGGGAAGAACGTCAGGTTGAACCCGATGAAGACGAGCCAGAAATGCAACTTGCCGAGACTGTCGTCGAGCACCCGCCCGAACATCTTCGGCCACCAGTAGTAGACGCCGCCGAAGATCGCGAACATCGAGCCGCCGAACAGCACGTAGTGGATGTGTGCGACGACGAAGTACGTGTCGGTCACCTGCCAGTCGATCGGGAAAACCGCGAGGAAGATGCCCGAGAGCCCGCCGATCGTGAACACGCCGATGAATCCGAGCACCCACAGCATCGGCGTCGCGAACGTGATGTTTCCGCGCCAGATCGTCGCGAGCCAGTTGAAGATCTTCACGCCGGTCGGAACGGCGATCACCATCGAGCTGAGCATGAAGAACGAGTCGAGCGCAAGCGGCATCCCGACCGCGAACATGTGGTGCGCCCACACGAGCATCGAGAAGAACGCGATGCCAACGGTCGAGATCGCGACCGCCCTGTAGCCGAAGATCGGCTTGCGCGCAAACACCGGCAGGATCTCCGACACCATCCCCATCGCGGGCAGCACCATGATGTAGACCTCGGGGTGCCCGAAGAACCAGAAGAGGTGCTGGTAGAGAATCGGGCTGCCGCCGTGCGCGGGGTCGAAGAAGTGCGTGCCCGCGCGCCGGTCGAGCAGCATCAGCGTGAGACCCGCGGAGAGCGTCGGCAGCACGGCCACGAGCATCCACGCGTAGGTGAGGATGCCCCAGCAGAAGAGCGGCAGCCGCATCCACGACATGCCGGGCGTGCGCATGTTGTGGATCGTCACGATGAAGTTGATCGCGCCGACGAACGACGAGATCGAGAGGATGTGCAGGCTCAGGATCCAGAGGTCTTGGCCGTCGCCGGGTGAGTGGAGCGTCGTCAGCGGCACGTACGACGTCCAGCCCGAGCGCGCCGCGCCATCTTTCGCGAAGAAGCTCAGGTAGAGGACGACACCGCCGAGGACGAAGAGCCAATACGAAAGGGCGTTCAAGCGGGGGAACGCCATGTCGCGCGCGCCGATCATCAGCGGGACGAGAAAGTTTCCGAATGCGGCCGCGATCGGAACGAGGACGAGAAAGATCATCGTCGTCCCGTGCATCGTGACGACCTCGTTGTAGGAGTTCTTCGTCAGCACGCTCTCGTTCGGTGTCGCGAGCTGCGTTCGGATGAGGAGCGCGAGGATTCCACCCGCGGCGAAGAAGAGCAGCGTCGTCCAGAGGTAGAGGATCCCGATGCGCTTGTGGTCGACGGTCGTGAGCCACGATGTGACCTTGCCCCGGCGCCAGTCGGCGCGGTACGGCGCGACCCCCTCGACGTTCGCGACCACTACGAGCCGCCCTTCGAGAACTGCTTCGTGTAGGCGATCAGCGCGTCGATCTGCCGGGCCGACCAGTTGTGGCCGACCGCGGGCATCTGGCCCTGCCCGCCGCGGAGCAGCGACGTGATCCCCTTCGCGTCGCCGAGCAGCGGGTTGCCGCCGAGCGCCGGCCCGATGTAGACGTGGTCGAGCCGGTGGCAGCTCTGGCACACGCCCTGCCACTCTTCTTTGCCGAGCGCCGCGTTGCCGGCGGGCGAGGCGCGCTTGGCGACGAACGCGGCGTACTGCGCGCGCGGGACGACGTCGACCTCCGCGTCCATCAGCGCGTGCTGGATGCCGCACAGCTCGGCGCACCGCGCCACGTACGTGCCGACCGGGGCCTCGAACCAGGTCTTGTTCGTCTGCCCTGGAATCGCGTCGTACTTTCCGCCGAGGTCGGGCACCCACCAGGAGTGGTTCACGTCCCAATCGAGCCCGACGACGTCCTCGTGTACGACCTCGTTCGCGGGTGCGACCATCCTGTCGATCGACACCGCGCCGTTTGGATAGCGGAACAGCCAGTAGAACTGGTGGCCCTCGATCTGGATCGTCGTCTCGTCGTTTGCCGCCGCCGCCGGCGCGTCGGCGATGCCGGGCAGCTTGTAGAAGACGAACGTTCCGATCGCGGCGAGGATGATCACCGGGATCACGGTCCAGATGATCTCGAGGCGCCCGGCGCCGTGGATCTGCGGTCCCTCGGCAGCGTACGCGCGCTTGCCCCGCCGGTACTTGATCACGAAGAGGATCAGCGCGCTTTCGACGGCCACGAAGATCACCCCTGTGAAGATCGCGACGAAGACGAACGCATCGATCGTGCGATGTGCGTTCGGCGAGTGCGGGTTGCCCGGCAGGAAACCGCCGTTCCCCGCGAGTGCGGCCGACGTCGTCGCGAGTGCGGCGACAGCTGTGACGATTGTGGCGAAGACAGCGCGGCGCACTGAGAATGGCATCGTATAGAGCGTGGAATCACGGAGTCAGGTGGAGCTGCCGACCGCGGTCCTGCCGCCCTTCGAGGTCTTCGTGAACGGGGTGCGGCAACGCGCAGGCACCGACTACGACCAGGTCGGACGGGCTCTCGTCTTCCGCCGCGAGCTCGCCCGCGAAGGCCGGCTCGGGTTCTGGCGCTGGCTGTCGCTCTTCCTCGGCGTCGCCGGCACCTATCGCCGCCACGACACGGTCGACGTCGTGTACACGAGTGACGGCCGCCGCAGCGTCGTCTCGCTCGATCCGACCAGCCTCTAAGCTGGGCAGCCGTGGCGACCGTCGAGGATGCACGTCCCCGCCGACTCGGGCTGCTGCAGGCGGGGTCGTCGCTCGTCGCGCTGGTGGCGATCGCCTGGTGGGCGAGCAAGCAGCATCCGCCGCACCTCGCACTCGACGAGCATGCCCTCGCTCGACTTGGTGCGGCGCTCGCGCTCTACGCGGGCGGTACCGCCCTCCGCGCAGAGCGCTGGCAGCGCATCCTCGAGCGGCGCGGGCTCGCGCGCGGGCGCGCGGCCAGCTACGGACTGACCCTCGTCGGCTACATGGGGAACAACACGCTGCCGGCCCGCGCGGGCGACGTGATGCGCGTGATGATGCTGGGCGGGAAGCGGCGCGCGGTCCTCGGGACCGTCGTCGCCGAGCGGGCGCTCGACGTCGCCGCGCTCGGGCTCATCTTCGGCGTCGTCGTCGCCGAACGCGGGCTCGCCTTCGGCCCGCTCCCATACCTCGCTGCTGCCGGCGCCGCCGCGGCCGTCGCCGGCGTACTGGTCTGGCGGCTCGCCCCGCGCGTACGCGAGTGGGCGCTGCCGGTCGCAACCGCGACGCGTGAGCTGCTCTCGGCCTATGGCGCAGCGCTGCTCGCGCTGTCGCTCGTGATCTGGTCGATCGAGGCGGCGGTGTACGCGACCGTTGGCTCGGCGGTCGGCATCCGGCTCGGCGTAACGGGCGGCCTCTATGTGATGGCGCTGACGAACCTGTCGGCGCTCGTGCCCGCAGCTCCCGGCTACGTCGGGACATTCGACGCGGCGGTGCTGCTCGCGCTTCGCTCGCTCGGGCTGCCTGCACTCGGGTACCTCCTCGTCCTGAGGTTCGTGCTCTTCGTGCCGATCACGGTGGCCGGCTTCGCCGTGCTCGTCGCGCGGCACGCGCGTCGCAACCGATGACGGCCCGGCTCGAACTCGCGCCACAGTCGCTCCGGGTGCGGCTCGAAGCCGCGCTCGCCGCGCGGTGGGCGGTGCCGGTCGCGATTCCGCTGCTGACGCTCCTCTCGCTCTTCATCCGGACCCGCGCGATTCACGCGAGCTTCTGGATTGACGAGGGCATCTCGGTTGGCATCTCGCACGAGCACTGGACCTCGATCCCGCACTTGCTCCGCGAGGACGGCTCGCCGCCGCTCTACTACATGCTGCTCGGTCTTTGGGTTCGCATGTTCGGCGACAGCGAGGCTGCAACCCATTCGCTGTCGCTGGTCTTCGGGCTCGCGTGCGTGCCGGTCGCGTACTTCGCGGGCCGCGCGGTCTTCAGCCGCACCTCGGGGCTGATCGCGGCGCTGATCGCGGCGCTGGACCCGTTCCTCACGTACTACGCCCAAGAGACGCGCATGTACGAGCTCGAGGCGCTGCTTTCGCTCGTCGTCGCCTGGAGCTACGTGGAGGGGATCCTGCGCGGCAAGCGCCGGTGGATCCCCGTGTTCGCGCTGTCGACGGTCCTGCTCGCGTACAGCCACAACTGGGGTCTCTTCATGTGCGTCGGGCTGGCCGCCGCCACGATCGCGGTCGCCCGCGACTGCCTGCGCCGCTTGCTCGTCGCCGCCGTTGCAGTCGCCGTGCTCTACGCACCGTGGCTGCCGACGCTCCTGTTCCAGGCGCGCCACACAGGTGCGCCGTGGTCGACGCGTCCGAGCATTCACGATCTCGTGCTCTCTCCCGGGAGCGTGATCGGCGGAGACGCTCCGTTCTTCGCGTTCGTGCTCGTCGGTGGCGCCGCGCTGATGCAGGTCGTGCGCCGGCGGGAGGGGAGCGAGGCAGAGCGCACGATCGTGCTCGCGTTCGCGGTGATGACGGCGGTCGCAGTGGTCGCTGCGTTCATCTCGTCGCAGGTTTCGCCGGCGTGGACGACGCGCTACTTCGCGGTGATCGCCGGCCCGATGCTGCTGCTCGGCGCACGCGGCTTCGAGCGCGCCCGCGGCCTCGGGCTGGCCGCGCTCGTGGCGCTCGTCTTTCTCTTCGCCGGCTACTCGGTGAAGAACGACAAGGAGAACGCCAAGGGGATCACCTCCGGCGTGAAGCCGTACATGAAGACCGGCGAGCTCGTCATCTCGACGCACCCGGAGCAGACGCCGGTCCTCCGTTACTACCTCGGCGCCGGCTACCGCTGGGCGACGACGCTCGGGCCGACTGCCGACCCGCACATCTTCGACTGGCGCGACGCCGTCTCGCGCCTCCGCCGCACGAAGGCCCGGGAGGTGCTCGACAAGCTGCTCGCGACCGTCCCGCCCGGCGGCCAGTTCGTCGTCATCACGCCGGTCTTCCGCGACTACCGGGCGTGGCGGGCCACGTGGACGAAGCTGGTCTGGCGGAAGGCCGAGGCCTGGATGTGGCTGCTCGAGCACGACCCGCACGTGGCGGTCGTCGCACACGTCGCGAGCGATGAGATCGCGCTCAAGAAGAACTACTTCAAGCCCTTGCAGGCGTTTGTGTACAAGAAGATGCGGTAGAGACCGGGTAGAGTCCTCCGACGGCGCGAGCGCCGCCCTTGTCCTCGAATGGTGAACCAGAGCTCTCAGACGACGCTCGTCCTCGGCGGCGGCCCCGCGGGCCTGACGGCCGGCTACCTGCTCGGCAAGGCCGGGAGCGACGTGGTCGTGCTCGAGGCCGAGGATCAGGTCGGTGGGCTCGCGAAGACCGTCGAGCGCGACGGCTACCGCTTCGATCTCGGCGGGCACCGCTTCTTCACGAAGGCGCTCGAGGTCGACGACCTCTGGCACGAAGTGCTCGGCGACGAGTTCCTGCGCCGGCCGCGCATGTCGCGCATCTACTGGAACAACCGCTACCTCGACTACCCGCTGCGCGGCCCTGACGTGATCCGCAAGCTTGGCCCCGTCGAGCTCTCACGCTGCATGGCGTCCTACCTGGCGGCCGCGGCTCGGCCGAAGGGCACCGAGGATTCGCTCGAGGAATGGGTCACGAACCGCTTCGGCCGTCGCCTATTCGAGCTTTTCTTCAAGAGCTACAACGAAAAGGTCTGGGGAGTGCCCGCGTCCGAGATCCGCGCCGAGTGGGCGGCCCAGCGCATCAAGGGGCTCTCGTTCTTCTCCGCCGCAAAAGCGGCGTTCTTCGGAAACAAGGGAAACAAGATCAAGAGCCTGATCTCCGAGTTCAACTACCCGCGCTACGGGCCTGGTCAGATGTGGGACGCGATGACCGACGCGATCCGCGCGCAGGGCGGCGAGGTGCTGCTCGAGTCACCCGTGACGGGGCTCGAGCTCGCCGGGAACAGGCTCGTCGAGGTCGCAGCCGGCGACGACTCGTACGCCTTGCCCGACGCGGTCATCTCGTCGCTCCCGCTGCGCGAGGTCGTGCGCATGACGAGTCCGAAGCCGCCCTCGGCGGTGATCGCAGCGGCGAACGGTCTTCGCTATCGCGACTTTCTCACCGTCGCGCTCGTCGTCGACGGCGATGACTTGTTCCCCGACAACTGGATCTACATCCACGAGCCCGGCGTTCGCGTCGGTCGCATCCAGAACTTCCGCTCGTGGTCGCCGTGGATGGTCCCGGATCCCACCAAGGCGTGCGTCGGCATGGAGTACTTCTGCTTCGCGGGCGACGATCTCTGGTCGATGGACGACGACGAGCTCGTGCAGCTCGCCGCCGACGAGCTCGAGCGGCTCCGTCTCGCGCCCGCGTCGAAGGTCGAGCACGGCTATGCGATTCGCGTGCCGAAGGCGTACCCGATCTACGACGCCGACTACGCCGAGCGCGTGCAGGTGATTCGTGCGTACCTCGACGGCATCGAGAACCTGCAGCAGGTCGGGCGCAACGGCCTGCACCGCTACAACAACTCGGACCACTCGATGCTCACTGCCATGCGTGCTGTCGACAATCTCGTCGCCGGCGCAGACCACGACATCTGGGCCGTGAACGCGGAGAGCGTCTACCACGAGACGCACGTCGAGGACGAGCACCCGTACCGCGCGGCCCCCGAGACGCCCGAGTTGGAGGCGCTCGCGGCCTCCGGCACCGATTAGCAGACGCGACTTTCTCCTTCCGGGTGCCGTCGTTGCGGCGGTCGCCGCGCTCGTCTGGCTTGCGCTGCCGACGGTCTGGTGGACGCCGCTCAACGTCGACGAGGAGCTGACGCTCCGGCTCGGCGACTACTCGTTCGCCCACATCTTCCACATCGTCTCGACCGAGCGCGGCGGCGGTCCTCTGCACTTCTGGCTCGAGCACTTCCTGCTGGGCTGGTGGCCCGGGCTGCCGGCTCTGCGCGTTCCCTCACTCGTCTTCCTCTGCCTCGCACTGCCCGCGGTCGCACTGATCGTGCGGCGGCTACTCGGTGAGGAGCAATCCGCCGCGGTCGTGCTGCTGACGGCGGTCTCGCCGATCCCGGTCCTCTACGCGACGTTCGGCAGGCCCCACACGCTGCTCTTCGTCTGGCTGATGTGGTCGACAGTGATTGCGCTGAAGGCGGCCGACGAAGGCAGCCGCAGGCTCTGGATCGTGGCGGGCGCGCTGCTCGGGCTGTCGGTATTCGTGCATCCGACCGCGCCGCTCTACGCCCTGACTGCGTACGCGGCCGCGTTCGTGTACGCGCCGACGCCGCTGCGCAGCACACTCCGCACCGCCTGGCCCGGTGCAGTCGCGCTGCTCGTCACGTTCGTGCCGTACTACGTGAAGACGCTTCACGTGTTGAGCGACCGGTACGGCGTGCAGGCGGGCGGCACGCACGGTCGCACATTCTCGGGCCGGCCCGTCTGGGACGACGCGCTGCACTTTCTCGCGCCGGGACAGGCGCTCGTCAACTACTTCACGTGTCTCGCGGTCGTCGGCGTGCTCGCGCTCGTGATCCGGCGGCGCTACCGGCTGCTCGCGTTCTGCGTGCTCACGATAGCGGTGCCGATCCTCTTCTTCTCGTTCGTGCCGGCGAGCGGCGACTCGGCGCTCTTCTTCGATCGCTACGTGATTCCGTCGACGCCCGCGTTTCTCGTTCTCGTCGCCGCCGGGGTCTTTGCGATCGCTTCGTGGGCCGGCCCGCTCCGATTGCTCGTCGCGGCGATCCTCGTCACCGGACTCGTCGGCGTCGAGATCCGCTACGACGTCGCGCACCGCGATGCGACCCGGCGGATAGGGATCGACAGCATCGTCCGCGCCGTCTCGCACGAACCTGCCGGCACGGTGCTCTTCGGCTCGACCGGCACGAGCGGTGCGAACTTCTCGGCGTTCGACTACGGGCATCCGGCGAACGTGCTCGACCACCTGCTCGCACTTCGTGTGCATTCGCTCACCCTGGTCGACGACGACGCGTGTGCGCGGGCTCTGCCGTTCCTGCAAGGGTCGCAGAAGCCGCGCTACGGGCTGTGGGTCTTCTACGCCGCCGGCAGTGACGAGACCGCGGCGGCGGAACGTGTGCTCGGCGTCACCCCGGTCGACGGGCACTACTTCGCCGTTCGCTCGTCGCGGCCGCTGCCGCCGCGTGCGTTGATCGAAGCGGGCGTGCGGCTGCGCGCGACCTGGAAGCGCGCCGTACCTGCGAACAAGCGAGTCGACGAGCTCCTGATCGCCGACCGCGAGCTCCTCGCAGGTCACTGCGTCCCGTACGGCGACCTCGGCGATCCCAACATCTCGCCGCACTGGCCGCCGGTCGCAACGACGCACCAATAGATCCGGCGGTCGCTCGCTGTAGTGTCGGCCCGTGGACGAGAGCCGCCAGACGCGTGTCCTCATCCTCACCGCGAGCGTGGGTGAGGGCCACGATCTTCCTGCACGGACGCTCGCCGACCAGCTGCGCGCGGAGTCGCCGGACGCCGACGTGACGATCGAGGACGGCCTGCGCGCGATGGGCAAGGCGTTCGTGCTCGTCAGCGAGCGCGGCTCGGGCGTCATCTTCCGCCGCTTCCACTGGGTCTGGGACGCGGCCTTCTGGGTGTTCGTCGGGCTCGCACCGACGCGAAGACTGACGCAGGCGCTGGTGCGCGCTGCGGGCTCTCGGGGCCTCTTGCGCTTGATGCGCAGCGTCGAGCCCGATGTCGTCGTCTCCGTCTACCCGATCACGACGGAAGTGCTCGGCGGTTTGCGTCGCCGCGGCAAGCTCGACGTTCCCGTCGTCGCTGGGATCACGGACCTCGCGATGATGCACTACTGGGCTGCCCCCGGCGTCGATCTGCATCTCGTGACGCACCCGGAGTCGATCGACGAGGTACGCGAGGTGGCCGGCGCGGATGCCCTGGTCGAGGTGGTCCACGGGCTCACGCGGCCCGAGTTCGCCCGGCCGTGCGACCGCAGCGAGGCACGCCGCGAGCTCGGCCTGCCGGAGGACGCGACGGTCGTCCTCGTCTCGGGCGGCGGGTGGGGCGTCGGTGACCTGGCCGGCGCGATCGACACCGCGCTCGCCGATCACCACGTCGACGTCATTGCGTGTCTCTGCGGCCGGAACGAAGAGCTGCGCGATCGCCTCGATCGCCGCTACGCGCTCGACGAGCGTGTGCGCACGGTTGGATTCACCGACCTGATGAGCGAGTGGCTCGGCGCGGCCGACGCGCTCGTCCATTCGACCGGCGGGCTGACGGTGCTCGAGGCGTACGTGCGTGGCTGCCCCGCGATTTCGTACGGCTGGGGGCGCGGGCACATCCGCGTCAACAACGCCGCATTTCGCCGTCACGGGATCGCGCACGTGGTCGGCTCGGAGCGCGAGCTCGCAGATGCACTGCGCAGCGCACTCGGGTCGCGGCCCGCACCCGGCCTCGCGCTCGCCGCGCTGCCGTCGGCCGCGTCGCTGGTCCTCTCATTGGTTGCATGAGAGCCGACTGGTTCGTGCCTGCGCTGGCGGCGCACGTGCCACGGCTCGCGCAACAGCTTGCGATCGACTGCCGGATCGCGCGGCCCGCCGTCGCGCTCACCTTTGACGACGGCCCACATGCCGAAGGAACGCCGGCCGTGCTCGACGTGCTGGCGCAGCGCGGCGCGACCGCGACGTTCTTCCTCGTCGGTGAGCAGGTGCGCGCGCATCGCGCGCTCGCGCGCGAGATCGCCGACGCAGGGCACGAGATCGCTCTACACGGCGACCGGCACACGCTGCTTCTGCGCCGGCGCGTGGCGGAGCTCGCCGACGACTTGCGCCGCGCGACTGCGGAGCTCGAGGACACGACCGGGCGCACGCCTGCGCTCTACCGCCCGCCCTACGGCGTCTTCAGCGCGGGGGCACTCGCGCTCGTGCGCTCGCTCGGGCTCGTGCCACTCCTCTGGTCGCGCTGGGGCCGCGACTGGGAGCGCAGGGCGACGCCGTCGAAGATCGCGGCGCGCGCGACGCGCGGCCTCCGGCCCGGAGACGTCGTGCTGCTGCACGACTCCGATGCCTACAGCTCGTCGGGGTCCTGGAGCAGAACGGCCGCGGCGCTGCCGTCGGTCATCGACGCGATCGCCGACCTGGACGTGCCTGCGGTCTCCGTCACCCAGTCGACGTAGCGGCGCACGCCGTCCGCGAACGGCGTCGACGGCTCCCAGCCGAGCTCGGCTGCGGCACGCTCGCCCGAGATGTTGCCGCCGCGAAGATCCCCGGCGCGGCCGTCGACGTGGACGATCTTCACGTCGCCGACGATGTCGCGGATCGTTCGCGCGATCGAGCGCACGCTCGTGTTTTCACGACCGACGAGGTTGTAGACGCGGTTCGCCGCGACCGGCACCAGCGAGAGCGCCACGCCGTCTGCGAGGTCCTCGACATAGACGAATCGCCGCGACTGCGTTCCGTCGCCCGCGATCGTGAGCGGCTGTCCTGCGAGCGCCTTCGCGGTGAACGCCGGCACGACCGCCGTCGGGCGCGCGCGTGGCCCGTACGGGATCCCGAAGCGGAGAATCGTCCACTCGAGGCCGTACAGCTCGCCGTAGGTGGCGGTGTACATCTCGCCTGCGATCTTCGTTGCCGTGTAGAAATGCTTCGGCAGCCCGAGCTCGGCGTCCTCGTCGAGCGCGTCGGGAGCGACCGCGTCGCCGTACACCCAGATGGTGCTCGCGAAGACGAACCGCTGCACCCGGGCGTCCCGTGATGCCTCGAGCAGCACCTGCGTCCCGCGGACGTTGACGTGGTCGGTGCGTGTCGGGTCGGTCGCCACCTTGTCGACGTCGGCCATCGCGGCGAGGTGCATGACGGCGTCGCAGCCGTCGATCGCGCGCCGCGCCGCCGCGGGGTCGCAGATGTCGCCGAGCACCGTGTCGATCTCCGGGCCGTGATACGGGGAGGGGACGAGGTCGAAGATCCGCGGCTCGTGTCCTCGCGCCTGCAGCCGGTCGACGACGTGCGAGCCGATGAATCCGGCGCCTCCGGTCACGAGCACTCTCATCGCATCTCCTCCTCCACGTCGCCGGGCCGGTAGTAGAGCGGCACGCACCAATGGTTCTCCGCGATCCAGTCGGAGTTCGGAAGGTCGACGGCGTACCCGAGCACGCGATGGCACGGCTCGTCGTAGACCTTGCCCGTCGAGCGCTCGATCGGCTCGAACACGATCACCTTGTAGAGCCCTGAGACCATCCCATCTGGAAGCTGCAGCCTTGACGGATGCACGGGGTCGACGTGCAGGCGCGCAGCCTCGTTCTTCCAGCGCACGATCTCCGGCAGCCGCTCCGTCTGCACGAGGCCGATCGCGGCCGTGAACTCGTTGAGGCGGAAGTTCAGTCCGCGCGTCGCGTAGTCGGGCTTTCCGTAGTTGCGAAAGAGCCGCGCATGCTCGAGCGCCTCGGGATGACGCGACACGAGCATTCCGCCCTCGCCGGTCGAGATCGTCTTCGTCGGCGCGAACGACCAGATGCCGGCATCGCCGAACGTGCCGGGACGACGGCCGTTCCACTCCGCGCCGTGTGCGTGTGCACAGTCTTCGATCAGCACGATGTCCTCCGCCGCACAGAAGTCGGCGATGCGGTGCACGTCGAAAGCGATGTGCCCGCCGATGTGCACGAGAAACACCGCACGCGGGCGATGCTCGTGGACTTTCCGTTCGAGATCCTCGAACGACATGCACAGGTCGTCGCGGTTGCAGTCGACGAACTCGACGCGCGCGCCCGCCTGCAGTGCTGCGAGTGGTGTCGCCATGAACGTGTTCGAGGGGCAGAGAACGACCTCGCCGCGGACGTTTGCCCACTCGAGCGCGGCGAGCGCGGCGCCTGTCCACCCGTTGAAGGCGACCGCGTCGAGCCCGTTCCAGGCCGACCACGCGGCTTCGAACTCGCGCGTCAACGCGCCCTCTGACCACTGCTCCGAGTCGAAGATGCGATCCCAGAGCTCGTGCAGGCGCGCGCGATCGCGCTGGTCGAAACCGATGGCGAAGCGCGCGAGGGCGCGCTCGGTGCCGGGGGCGAGCATGGCGCAACCCTACAATGCTCGGCCGGGTGCATCGCTCTCGCGAGACAACACGCGACCGATGTCACAAAGGGTTGTCAGCCGGTCAGGCCGGCCTCGCGCAGCGGCCGTCTGCCCCACGCGAAGCTCTGCGTATACCAGCCGGCGAACGGCAGCAGCGTCACGCCCTCGTCGCTCGACTGGATGAACCAGCCGTTGCCGAGATAGATCGCAGTGTGATCCACCTCGGCCGGTTTCGACCGTGGTCCGTCGGCGCCGAAGAACATCACGTCTGCCGGCTGGAGCTTCGCCTGCGTGATCCGCGCAGAGCGCGGCACCTCGCCGCTCATCACGTAGGTCGTCCTTCCCTGGATCACGTTCGCAAGGTTTCCCTCGCCGGGGTACGACGTGAGCTTGAAGACGCGCCAGACGAATCCCGAGCAGTCGAAGCCGCCGGCGGAGTGCACACCGAAGAGCGTTTCGGCGGTTGGGCTCGTGCCTCCCCAGACGTACGGGTAGCCGACGTAGTGCACGGCGGTCGCGAGGATGCGCTGCTGCCACGGCGTGAACGTCGGCAGCGTGAACGCGTCCGCATCCGCCTGGGCCTGCGCGATGTCCGTGTCGCCGATCGCCAGGACGCGCGCAAACGAGTACGCGGCCTCGGCGCGCGTCGCCGCCTCGTTGGGCAGCAGCTCGAGCGAGTCCTGCGACGCCGGATGGTTGAGGCGCAGGCCGAGGAGACGCGCGACGGCCTCGGTGCCCGTGTTCGGAGGCGGCGCGAGCCCGGCTTCCTCCAACGTCGTCTGGATCTCGCGCGCAGCCGGGCCGAGGCCGAGGTAGGCGACGAGCGCCGCGTCGAGCTGCTTCACGGTCGCGAGGCGTCCGGGCGACGCGGTGCGATACAGCGGATGGAAGCCGACAGGTGTCGTGGGCGCCGCCGCCGGCGGGGCGGGGAGCCCCGACTTCGCGATCGGCAGGTCGGCGGGCTCGCCGGGTGGCGTGACGGCCGAGCCCTGCGCGTTTGCGACCGTGACCTGCCACGTCGCGATCGCGTAGCCACCACCTGCGAACACGACGTTCACGGCAAGCGTGTGCGGCCCGTCTGCGAGCTTCGTCGTGTCGAGGTCGAGCTCGTACGGCGCCTCGATTGCCGTCGAGACGCCGGTGCCGTCGACGGCGAAGTCGACGTGATCGATGCCGCGCCCCGGCGCGTCGACGTCGATCGGGGTCGTGCCGGCGATCACCGCGCCGGGCCCGACCGTCGAGGTGAGGACGATCGGCGCCGGCTTCGGCGGCGGTGAGGTGCTCGCCGCCGCGTACTGGACCTGGTCGGCCGCCGCGATCGCGGAGGCGAGCGCGCCCTGGGTCAGCGGTGCCTCCGGTTGAAACGCGGACCCCGGTTGTCCGAGCACGCCGGCCTTCGTGACCGCGCGGATCTGCGCCGCGGCCCAGTTGCTCGTCGAGGCGGTCGCCGAGCAGGCGAGGGCGCCGCAGACCGCGGCGGTGGGGATGACGCGCCGGAAGATCGCCACGATTCTCCTATCGGCCGGTGGCGGCTACACTCTTGAGCGCAATTTTGAGCGAGTTGGATGGTGCCGGTTTGCGCACCTTTCTTGCCCGTTCAGTGAAGTTGGCAAGGAGGTGAAAGAGAGAAATGGCAACCGGTACTGTCAAGTGGTTCAACGCCGACAAGGGCTACGGGTTCATCACCCCCGACGAGGGTGGGAAGGACCTGTTCGTGCACTTCAGCGCGATCCAGGGCGCGGGCTACCGCTCGCTCGACGAGGGGGCGAAGGTGGAGTACGAGGCGCAGCAGGGTGAGAAGGGCCCCCAGGCGGCAAACGTGAACGTGATCTAGGAAGCGCAAGGGGCGGCGGGACGATCGGTGCCCGCCGCCCTTCGCATCGTCCCGTCGATTTCGGAGAGGAGGCAACCATCGCGCAGAAGGAAGACAAGGTCGAGATGACCGGTGAGATCGTCGAGGCGCTTCGGAACGGCATGTTCCGGATCAAGCTCGACAACGGCCACGAGACCCTCGGCTACACCGCCGGCAAGATGCGGCGGTTTCGCATTCGCATGAACCCCGGCGACCGCGTTCGGATCGAGCTGTCGGCGTACGACCTCGACCGCGGTCGCATCGTGTACCGGCTTCGGCCGGGCGACGAGCGTCCCGAGTAGGACGCGTTCCGTGGACGCCGAGGCGTGTGCCGTCCTCGAGCTGCCGGCGATCCTCGAGCGGGTCGCGCGCGCCGCCGCGACCGAGCTCGGCGCGCGCAGCGCGCGAGCGCTCGAGCCGTCAGCGGACGAGGGCGTCGTCCGCACGCGCCAGGCTCGCACGAGCGAGGCGGTTTCGCTGCTCGAGGCGGCCGACGATCCGCCGCTTGCGGGTGTGGTCGACCTGCTGCCTGCGGTCGACCGCGCAGAGCGCGACGGCCTGCTCACGCCGGCGGAGCTGCGTGCGATCGCACGCTCTGTGCGCGTTGCGCTCGACGCACGCCGTGTCGTGCACGCGCGGAGGGACGACGCGCCGCTCCTTGCTGCTTCGGTGGAGCCGATCGAGCCGAGCCTCTCGGAGCTCGCCGGCGAGCTCGACGACAAGGTGGAAGAGGACGGTTCCGATCTCCGAGACACCGCGTCGCCGCTTCTGCGCCGGCTGCGAGCCGAGCTGCGAAACGGCGATGCGCGCGTGCGCGACGAGCTCGCGCGCGTCGCTCGCTCGTCCGGTGTTCGCGACGCGCTGCAGGAAGAGTTCCTGGCCGAGCGCGGCGGCCGTCCGGTGCTCGCCGTGCGGGCGGCGAGCCGCGGGCAGGTGCCGGGCATCGTCCACGACGCTTCGAGCTCCGGCCAGACAGTGTTCGTCGAGCCGCTCGCGGTCGTCGAGCTGAACAATCGCCTCGCGCAGGCGGCGGCCGAAGCGCGCGAGGAAGCCGAGCGCATCCTGCGGGAGCTGTCGGGCCTGGTCGCTGCGCGCGCCGATGCGCTGCGTGCGCTCGTCGCGGCTGTCGAGGCGCTCGATCTCGCACTTGCGTGCGGCGCCCTGTCGCGTTCGTGGCGTGGCGCGGAGGTCGAGGTCTCGCACGCGGTCCGATTGCTCGCGGCGCGGCATCCGCTGCTCGACCCCGCGTCTGCGGTGCCGATCGATCTCGACCTCGGCGAGCTGCGCGCGCTCGTCGTGAGCGGGCCGAACACGGGCGGGAAGACGGTGGCGCTGAAGACGCTCGGTCTCGCGGCGCTCGTGCACCAATGTGGTCTGCGTCCGCCGGCCGAGCGGGCGGAGCTCCCGGTGTTCGACCGCGTGCTCGCCGACATCGGCGACCGGCAGTCGATCGAGATGAGTCTCTCGACGTTCTCGGCGCATCTGCGGACGCTGGTCGAGATCCTCGCGTCGGCGACCGCGAGCTCTCTCGTTCTGCTCGACGAGGTTGCCGCAGGCACCGATCCCGAAGAAGGCTCGGCGCTTGCGCAGGCGCTGCTCGAGCGGCTCGCGCGCCAGGCGCGGCTGACGGTCGTGACGACGCACTATGCAGAGCTGAAGGAGTGGGCGAGCGGTCGCGACGAAGTGGCGAACGCGGCGACGGGCTTCGACCTCGACGAGGATCGTCCGCTCTACCGTCTCGCGCTCGGCCGTCCCGGCAGCTCGCACGCGCTGCGCGTTGCCGAGCGGCTCGGGCTCGACGCGGACGTCGTCGGCGATGCGCGAGCTCGTGTCTCCCCGGAGCGGCTGCGCGCCGCGGAGCTCGTCTCGGAGGCGGAGGCGGCCGAGCGTGAAGCGCGCGAGCACCGCGATGCGGCCGAGGAGGCGGAGCGTCGTGCTGCACAGCGTGAGCGGGAGCTCGAACGGGAGCTCGAGCGCGTCCGTGCGACGGCCGAGCAGGCGCGCCGTGAGGCGTTCGCCGCCGCCGAGCGCGAGCTTGCAGACGCGCGTGCGGAGATGCAGGCGCTGCGCGAGGAGCTGCGTGTTGCACGACGGCGCCGGCACGAGCCCGATCGCGACCGTGCGCTCGGCGCGGCGACCGAGCGTGCTGGCCGGGCCGAGCGCGCGCTGCGCGATCTCTCCGGGCCGCTGCCGCAGAGCGGCGAGCTCGCTGTGGGCGATCCCGTCGAGGCGCCCGAGGTCGGCGTGCGCGGCACGGTCGCTGCGATTCGCGGCGGCGAAGCCGAGGTGATCGGAGCAGCCGGCCAGCGCGTGCGAATCCCGGCCGCGCGGCTCCGTCCCTCGCGCGAGCGCCCGCCGGAGGAGAAGGCACCGGTCGTGCAGGTGCGTGCGGCCGCGCGTGGCGATGTCTCCGACCAGGTCGACGTGCGCGGCCGGCCAGCGCACGAGGCGCGGGACGAGGTGCGGCGGCTCGTCGACGAAGCGGCGCTCGCCGGGCTGCGCGAGGTGCGCGTCGTACACGGCCGCGGCACGGGAGTGCTGCGCAAGGCGGTGCGCGAAGAGCTTGCGTCACATCCGCTCGTCGAGCAGCATGCCCCGGACGCCGACGACGGCGCGACGATCGCGCAGCTTGCCTAGAGGCTTGATGCGCATTTGCGGGGCGCGCGCGGCTGGTGCGCCTGACGCAACGCGTCTGTGCCACGTCGGTCTTGCCCGTAGCCACCGCTACGGGCTGCACCCGCCACGTCCCAGCCGCTTGGTCATGCGCATCCCGCGCACGCCCCAATGCGCATCAAGCCTCTAGACGCCCTCGGGCAGATTGGCTTCCTGTGCGATGTACTGCGCCCGGCGGATGAAGACGAAGCTGTGATAGACGATCGTTCCGTCCTGGAAGGTCAGCTGCCCGCGCCGGATGAATCGCATGAGAGGCGAGGCGCCCGGCGCGCCGAGCTGCACGACGCCCGGCCCGCGCTCATCCTTCATCAGCAGCTTGCCCGGGCGATGGAACGGCCAGTCGCGGAACACATAGACGTTCTGGTTCGTCACCAACACGATCCGGTGGAAGTAGAAACCAAGGATGCTGAACGCGAGGCTCACGAGCGATCCGAACACCGGCACGAATCGCACGGCGTCATCGAGCAAGCCGAGGACGATCATGGTCGTGAGGTTGTTGAAGGTGAACGCGACCGCGACCGCGCCCTCGCCGTCGACGTGAGCCTTGCGGGCCACCCGTTTCGCCATGCGCTGGTTGTACGGACGAACCGAGTACCGACGCCCAGCAGGCTGTGCGGCAGTCTCGAAGCTCATTGCATCGCGTCGGGCTCAGCCGCGATCATGACGCGCTTCTATCACACTCGATGCGGCCTCTCGCCGGCGAGTTGTCCATCCGAGGGCCGGAGTCGAACCGGCATCTCTGCAGTGGACAGCTGCCTGCTCTACCTCTTGAGCTACCTCGGGGTCGTACTCCGAATGCTGCTCATCGCGAATGCCCTCTGCAAGATGCCCGAGGAGGACACGACCGGTTCGACCAGATCAGAACGCCAGCGCTAGACGGGAGCCGGTGGAGGCTCCGGGTGCGCGCGCGCCTCGATCAGTACCGCGCCGAGGACGACGACACCGCCGATGAGTGTCGCGGTCGACGGCCGCTCCGAGAGGAAGGCCCACACCCAGAGTGGGCCGAGCACGACTTCGAGCAGCGTGATCAGCGCCACCTCACCCGCCGGGATCAAGCGGCTGCCGATCGTCAAGAAGACGAAGCCGAGGCCGATCTGCGTCAGGCCGAGCGTCGCGAGCAACAGCACGTCGACGCCTCCCGCGTGCACCGACGCGAACGGCGCCGCGCCGACGAGCACGATCACCTGCGAGAGGCACATCGCGGGCGCCATCGAGACATCGCGCCGGTGCCGGGCGATCACGATCATGCCGGCGAACGACGCCGAGACGAAGAACGAAAGCGACTGGCCGAGCGCGCTCGCGTGGCCCGGCCCGCCTGCCATCACCGCGACCCCGGCGACCGCCACGGCCATCGCGGCCCAGGTTCGGCGCGCGACCGGGTCGCCGAGCAGCGTGCCGAGCGCCGCCGCGAAGATCGGCGCGAGGGCCTGCCAGAAGAGCACGTTCGCGACGGACGCGTGGTTCAGCGCGACGAAGAACGCCGCCGACGAGACGGCCGCGCACGCCGCGAGCCCGACTCCCCCGAGGCCGATCGCCCGCATCGACCGCCACCAGCGCGACCGCTCGGTCAGCGCGGTGTAGGCGAGCAGCCCGAGCGCCGCGAAGAGCGCCCGGCCGCCGACCTGCGTCGCGGTCGACACCGACAGCTCGCGCTGCAGGACTCCCGCCGTCGACCACGCCAACGCGGCAAGCGCAACGAACAGACGCCCCTTGCGCTCGTCGCTCATGCGCGACAATCAATCACGTGCTGCCCGGGCGGAGCGACGCAGTGGTGATCGGCGGCGGCGTCATGGGCGCCGCGACTCTGTATTACCTGACGCAGCTCGGCTGTTCCGACGCGGTGCTGCTCGAGCGGGACACGCTCGCCTCCGGCTCGACCGGCCGCTGTGCCGGCGGCGTGCGCACGCTCTTCTCCGACGACCTGAACCGGCGCATCTCGGCCGAGTCGGTGGCCCGGCTCGAGCGCTTCGCTGAGGAGACGGGCGAAGAGATCGACCTGAAGCTCTGGGGGTATCTCTTCCTGCTCGACGATCACGAGGACGCGGCGCGCTTCGCGGCCGACGGCGCGCGGATGCTCACGCCCGACGAGGCGGTCGAGATCGTTCCGCAGCTCTCACCCGACGGACTCGTCGCCGCCGCGTTCGACGAGCGCGCGGGTTACGTGACACCGGACCTCGTCGTGTCCGGCTACGCACGGCACGCCGCGGCGCGCGGTGCACACGTAGAGCAGTCCTGCGCCGCGACGCGCATCCTCGTCAGAGACGGGCGCGTCATCGGCGTCGAGACGTCGCGCGGAACGATTGCCACCGAACGCGTCGTGCTGACCGCAGGCGTGTGGTCACGCGAGCTCTACGACCTGCCGGTCGAGCCGGAGCGGCGCTTCATGTTCTTTACCGAGGACGCGCCGGCCTTTCCCCGCGAGCTGCCGCTGACGATCGACTTCGGCAGCGGCTTCTACTTCCATCGCGAAGGGGATGCGCTTGCGCTCGGCGGGCGCGAGCAGTCGCTCGAGGAGCTCGCTCCAGTCGCCGCGAGGCGTCTGCCGGCGCTCGAGGAGCTCGGCATCCGCTCGAGCTGGTCGGGCCTCTACGAGATGACCCCCGACCACAACGCGCTCGTCGGCGCCTCCGACATCGACGGCCTTGTCTACGCGACGGGCTTCTCGGGGCACGGCTTCCAGCAAGCGCCGGTGATCGGGGAGCACCTCGCTGAGCTCGCGCTGGGCCGCGACGCGACGTTCGACCTCTCGCAGCTCGACGCGGGCCGCTTCGCGTCGGGCGTGCAGCGCCACGAGCGCAACGTCGTCTGACGCGGCGCATCGTTACCGTTCTCCCCTCATGCTCCGGCCCGATTCGCCCGCATGACGGCGGGTGCCGCCCTCGCCGCTGCGGTTGCCGTGTGCCTCTGCCTGCTGCCGCGGCGGCGCGAGGCGCTCCTCGCCGGGCTCGTGGTGCTCGCGGCCGCCGAGGCGATCCTCGCCCGGTCGCTCGTCCCCGCGCACGACCTTCACCGTGCGGTCGCGACCCCACTACACGTCGCGGCGATCCTCGCCGGCCTTGCGTGCGTCGGTGCCCTCGCCGTCGTGCTCTACCGGCGCCCCGCCTGGGTGCCGGTCCTCGTGCTCGCGGCGGCGCCGTTTCGCATCCCGGTCACACTCGGAAGCCAGGACGCGTTCCTGCTCATCCCGCTGTACGTCGTCCTCGCCGCTGCTGCACTCGCCCTGATCGCGCGTGCCGTGCAACGCGCGGAGCTTCGTGCGCCGCCGCTCGCGCTCGCCGTGCCGCTCGTGGGCTACGTGGCGCTCGCGTGCGTCAGCTACCTGTGGACGGAGGACCGCGCAGCCGGCGGGCTCGAGCTCGTCTTCTTCCTGCTGCCGTTTGCGCTGCTCGCCGCGCTCGTCTCGCGCGCGCCGGTCGAGCGCTGGCTGCCGAAGGCGCTCGCGCTGACGATGCTCGCACTCGGCGTGCTGTTCGCCGTGATCGGGCTGTGGCAGTCGTACACGCACACGTTGTTCTTCGCGCCGACACTCGCGGTCGCGAACGCGTACACGACGTTCTTCCGCGTCACCTCGCTCTTCAAGGACCCGAGCCTCTACGGACGGCACCTCGTGCTCGCGATCTCGGTGCTCCTCGTGCTCACGCTCGGAAAGCGCATCCGCTGGTGGTGGGGCGTCGCGGGCATCGCGTTCTTCTGGCTCGCGCTCTATCCGTCGTACTCGCAGTCGAGCATGGTCGCGCTGATCGTCGTCGCCGCCGGGATCGCCGCCGTGCTCGGCGACCGGCGCGACCGCCTCGTGCTCGTGGCGACGGTCGTCGCGATGGGGCTCGTCGGTCTGGGGCTACTCGCGTCACGTGCGCAGCACTCGCCGCTGCACGCCGTCACGCGCGGGCGCTCGACGCTCGTCACCGACTCGACGCGGGCGTTCCTGAAGAAGCCGATCGCCGGCGTCGGCATCGGCGCACAGCCGCGCGCCAGTGCGCCGCAGCCGGACCGAAAAGGCTCGCGCGCGCGCTCCGCGTCACACACGACCGTGCTCACGGTCGCCGCGGAGCTCGGCATCGTCGGCCTCCTCGCGTACGCAGCGATCATCGGCGGCGCCGTTGTGCTCCTTCGCGACGCCTGGCGGCGTGAGCGACTCACCGGCCTCGGGCTCGCCGCCGCGTTCTCCACGATCTTCGTGCAGTCGTTCGTCTACAGCGGCTTCTTCGAGGACCCGCTCATGTGGGGCTCGCTTGCCGGCGCCGCGCTGTGCGTCGCCCCGCGCCGCGAGCAAAGCTTCCGCGACGCCGTCGCGCGCCTTCGTCGCCGGCGGCTCTCACGTACGCAGGCCGTGCTCGGGCTCATCGCCCTGGCGGTCGTCGGCGCGATCGTGGGAGCGGCGCTCGTCCGCCATCTCGAACGTCCTTCCTCGGGTGGGCTCGTCAGCGGGACGAGCGGCGTCACCGTCTCCACGGTGCACCACCCGAAGCCGGCGCACACACACAAGCCCGCTCCGTCGTCGGAGACGCCGTGCTGGCCCGAGTTCGGCGGCTCGCCGACACGCACCCTCTCGCGACCGTCGCTGCACCTCGGCCTGCCGGGGCATCCGTCCTGGGTGCGCGGTATGCACGACCTGATGGAGTACCCGCCGTCCTACTGCGACGGGCGGCTGTACGTCGACCTCGAGGGCGGCATGACGGTCGCGCTCGACGCACGCACGGGCCGCATCCTCTGGCGGCACCGCGCGCCCGGCTTCACCGCGTCCACACCCGCGATCGGCCGCGGCCGGGTCATCGTCAGCTCGCACGGCGGCACGGTCACGGCGCTGCGCAGCTCCGACGGCGCGCTCCTCTGGCAGCTGAAGACCGGAGTGCCCGTCGAGTCGTCGCCCGTCGTCGTCGGCAACGCCGTCTACGTCGGCGCATCCGACGGGCGGCTCTTCTCACTCGACCAGCGCACGGGCAAGGTGCGGTGGACGTACGACGTTGCCGGCCGCATCAGCTCGAGCCCGTCGGTGCTCGACGGCCGCGTGTTCATCACGACCTACAGCGGCGGCATCTTCTGCCTCCACGCGGGCAACGGTCGGCGGATCTGGAGCAGATTCTTCGGGCGCAACGCGTTCGAGGGAGACAGCTTCTACTCGAGCGCGTCCACCGACGGCATCCGCGTGTTCGCGGCGTCGAAGAGCGGACTGGTCGTCGCGCTCTCCGTCGCCGACGGCCACACGATCTGGTCGGCGGACATGGGCGGCACCGTCTACGGCACGCCGTCGGTCGCGCACGGGCTCGTCAACGTCGCGGATCTGAGCGGCCACGTCCGTGCGTTCCGCGCGGGGACCGGCGCCGAAGTGTGGTCCGACAATGTGTCGGGGCGCGTGCTCGGGCCGACGCTCGTCGTCGGCGGCCTGGTCTTCTTCTCGACGCTCGAGGGGCGGACGTATGCCGCGCAGACCGCGACCGGCCGCATCGTCTGGCAGTTCGGCGCGGGCAAGTACTCGCCGGGGATCGCGACCGCGGATCACTACTACTTCTCGCTCAACGGCCTGCTCGTCGCGTTCCGCTGATGCGCCGCAACCTCCTCGACCCGGCAGCGTCGTGGATCGTGCTCGGCGCGCTCGCCGTCGTCTGCCTGCTGAACATCGACACGCTCGGCTCCGACCCGTGGCGCTTCCGGCCCGGGGCGGTGCGCGCGCATGGCCCGCTTGCGTCGCTCGTGCGCGCGGCCGGGCGGCACTGGGACCCATCGCTCCTGCGCTCGGTCGCCATGCTGGCCGGGCTCGGCGTGGTCGTGCTCGCGTTCGTGATCGTGGTTCGCGGCGTGTTGCCCGCGTGGGTTGCGATCGCTGCGTCTGCCGCCGTCGCCGTCGCGCTCGTTCTCCCCGGAACGCTGCTGCAGGCGGGACTCCGGCAGTCGACATCGCCGTGGTTCTTCACGAACGACTCGACCTACCAGATCGAGCTCGCCGGCGAAGGCGTCCTGCACCGAGACGATCCGTATGGGCGCGACTACTCGCACACCGGCCTCGAGCGCTTCTACAGCCTCGACGGCTCGGTGCATCCGGGGACGCTCCGGACGCAGGTCGCGCTGCACCACTTCGCGTACTTCCCGGGAACGGCGCTGCTCGCAGCGGCGTGGCATGTGCTACCGAGGCCGTGGGACGACTTTCGCGTCCTGATCGCGCTCTGCACCCTCGGCCTCTTGGCGTCCGCGTTCGCGTTTCCCGGGCCGCTGCCGCTGCGCGCAGCGCTCGGCGTGCTTGCCGCCGCGAATCCGATCGCAGTGCGCGCGGCGTGGTTCGGGACGGCCGACGCGCCCGCCGTCCTGCTGCTACTGCTCGCCTTCGCGGCGGCGATGCGGCGGCGTCCGGTGCTCGCCGGGCTGCTGATCGGCGGTGCGGTCCTGACGAAGCAGTTCGCGCTCGCGGGCGTGCCGTTTCTCGGTGTGCTGCTCCTGCTGCAGGTCGGCCGCGCTGCGCTCCTGCGCGCGACGGTCGCTGCTGTCGCGCTCTTTGCGATCGGCGTGCTGCCGTTCGTCGTTGCGGGGCCGTCCGCCTTCTGGCACGACACCGTCTCGTACGGCTCGGGCACCTACCGCATCGTCGGCTACGGCCTTTCGGCGCTCCTCGTGAAGGCCGGCGTGCTGCACGACCGGCACAGCTCCTATCCATTCCTACCGCTCGTCGTGCTCGCGTGGCTGCCGGTGACCGTCGTGCTCGCGTGGCACCAGTGGCGGGCACGCTCGGCGTACCTCGCGGGTGCGTGCTTCGCCGCGTCGATCTTCCTGCTGCTCTTCCTCGGCCGGGTCTTCCAGATCTCGTATCTCATTTGGCCGCTCGAGGGCCTCGTGCTCGCAGGCTTGCTCGGCGCTCCTCAGCGGCGGCCGACGTAGACGTACGTGCGCACCGCGTGCCCGTGCTCGGAGGCGACGAGCGCAAAGGTCCCGCGGTGCTTCGGGCTCGTCAGGACGATGCGGCCTTCGTGCGCCGTTCCGGTGCGGCCCGCGAACCGCCAATGCACGGTGCGCGCGTCGGCGTTGTAGCGCACGCCGAACCGCGTGTTCGTCGGCACGTGGATCAGCGTGCGGAGCAGTGTGATGTAGCGAATGCGGACGCGCAGCGTCGGCTTCGCGAAGGTTTTGTTCCCGGCTTCATCGACGACGACGAGCTGCAGCCGGTGCACACCGGGCGGAAGTGCATGGCCGCCGATGAAGCCGAACCAGGAGACCTCCCCGTGCAGCGGGCGGTGCAAGGTGTGCACGCGTTGCTTCCCATCGACGAGCAGGATCGCGCGCGCCGGCTCCGACACGGTGTAGGCGATGCGCACGCCGTCGGCGCGGCCGTCGCCGTCCGGTGAGATCACGAGCGGCTTCGCGGAGACGATGCGCACCGCCGGCGGTGTCGTGTCGACGCGGATCGGGTTCGGTAGGACGATCGTTCGGTGGTGACGGGCAAGCTCGAGCTTCGGGCGATAGCTGCCTTCTGGCACGACCGTCCCGTCGTCGTCACGGCCGTTCCAGACAAACGTCACGCGCCCGGCGCGCAGCTTCCGGTTCGAGACGAGCTTCTCGACCGTGTGTCCTTTCGTGTCGACGATCGAGAGGCTCACGTGGTCGGCGTGCCGCAGGCGGAAAGAGATGTGCGCGCGATCGGTCGGGCAGTGGCAGACCGGCGAGAACTGCTTGTCGACTCTCGGGCCGCTGACCGGGTTCGTCTCGAGCTTCAGGAGCTCCGTGCGGGCGAACGCTCCGGCGGTGGCGACGATCAGGACGACGACGAAGACGGTGGGGAGGCGGGCGAGCACAGGGAAGATCGTATGCACGGGTTATGCGCCGCATATTGCGCCCGGCCTTGACTGCCGCGCGGCGTGACGTGAGGATCCGGCAGGGGGTCGCCGACACGATCGGAGGGTGGGCATGAAATTCGATGCGTCGCGTCTCAGTCGACTCGACTGGGGCATCGCCGGAGGTGCAGCCGTCGCCTTCATCTCGGCATTCCTGCCGTGGTGGGGCTATTCAGGGCCGGTCAACATCTTGAACGCCTCGGTGTCCGGTTGGTCCGCCGGCTTTTGGGCGTGGGCGGGCGTTCTGCTCGTGACGCTCGCGGGCGTCTTCCTCGTGCTGCGCAGGATGGAGACCTCGCTGCCGGAGCTTCCGGTCGGCCCGGCCCTCCTCACCGCCGGTCTGGCTGCGCTCGGAACCGTCTTCATCCTCATCCGCTGGGTCTCGCTGCCGTCGGCCCACGGGCTCGGAGGCTCGGTCGGGGCGAAGTACGGCCTCTTCCTCGGGCTGATCGCCGCGATCGTCGCCACCGCGTGCGCTGTGATCGAGTTGCGCGAGTCGGGTGAGGCGCTCCCGTGGGCGCAGGGCACGTCGTCGCCGGCCGAGCCGGCTGCGCCGCCGGTCGACCCGACGCCGCCGGAGGTGAGCAGCACAGGCGAGGTCTAGCGAGGCTGAGGCTCGCTACCAGTGGCGGACCGACGGATCCCGGCCCGCCGCCCGGAGCACGGCGGCTCGCCCCGCGAGGGCCACGTGCCTCGCGCCGTGCCACACGTGGTCGCCGACGGTCGCGCGCAGGAGGTGAGCCGCCGGGCGTGGCCAGCTCGGCTTCGCGCGCAGCGCAGCAAGCAGCTCGCGGCGCGCGCGTCGCGCGTCTCCGGCGTCCAGCGCGAGGACCCCGGTCATGAACGAGTGCACCGCCTCGATGCGCCGCCGCTCGCGATGCGGAAGCGCGTGGATTCGCGTCTCGAAAAGCTCGACGGCCGTCCTGTACGAGTCGAGCATCAGCTTGGGGTCGACGTCGGCGTGCTCGCGATCGACGAGGACCTCCGGGAGCACGGCGATCGTGTAGCGCTCGGAGAGCCGCAGCCAGAGATCCCAGTCCTCGATCCGGCGAAGGCTCGGGTTGAAGCCGCCGAGATCGTCGAGCACGGCTCGGCGGACGAGGACGGTGGACGGCTGCAGGACCGGCCGCTCGAGCAGCGTGCGGTAGAGGTCCCGGTGCTCCGCCGGGACGTAGCGCAGCACGAGTCTTCCGTCGTCCCAGAGGTCGAAGCCGCATTCGACTCCCGCGACCGACCCGGGCGAGGTGCGAAGCAGTGCCGCCTGCCGCTCGAGCTTCTCCGGCCGCCACGTGTCGTCGTCGTCGAGAAACGCGACGAGCGTTGCGCTCGTCTCGGCTACCCCGGCGTTGCGCGCCGCTCCGGGCCCTGCCCCGTCGAGGCGTACGAGTCGTACCGGAACCCGATCCTGCTCGCGTACGTCGCTCGGCAGAGTCACCGGGACACTCGAGCCGTCGTCGACGACGACGAGCTCGTCGGGCAGCAGCGTCTGTGAGAGCACACTGCGCAGCGCACGAAGGGCCATCGCACTTCGGTCGCGCGTCGGGATGACCGCAGCGATCGTCGGACGCTCGCCGTTCACTGCACCACACGGCGCGGCACGAGGCGCGTGATCTCGGACGCGGAGAGTGCGCGGAGCGCCCCGAGCAGGACGACCCACGCGAGCCATAGCGCTCCGGCCTCTGCGAGGACTGCAATGAACGGAAGCGCGCCGAGCGCGTGACGCACGACGACAAAGGCTGCGACCGGTAGCGCCGCAGTCCCCACGGTCAGGATCATCGCCCGGTCGAATGCAGGTACACCGCTCGTCCGATACAGAGCGAGCGAGGTGACGACGTTCGCGAGCGAGTAGGTTGCACTCGTCGCGATCGCTGCGCCAAGCGCGCCGAACAGGGGGACGAGCACGCAAGCGAATCCGACCATGGCGCAGAGCTCGAGCAGTCCGAGGCGAACGAGGATGCGGCGGATTCCCATCGCGGCAAGAGCGTTCAGGTTGAGCCCGAGCACGAGATTCGCCGTGAATCCGACGAGCAGCACCCACACGAGAACTGGACGCACGTGGTAGCCCGCCCCGTAGAGCACGTGGACTGTTTGCGTCGGTGCGACTGCGAGGATCGCGACCGCCGGCATCGCCGCGATGAACACGAGCTTCGAGCTTCCGGCGTAGAGCTCCCGGAACCCGTCCCGGTCTCCGCGGGCGAAGAGCTGCGTCGCCGCGGGCAGATACGGCCCGATGAAGAGAAGCGGCGCCCATTGCATCGCCTGTTCGACGAGCTTCAGCACCGGCTCGTAGCTCGCCACGTCGACGCTCGAGTGCGTGAGGCCGAGCACGAGAACGTCGAACCGTGAGAGCACGATCGAGCTCACGCCGATCACCGTGTACGGCACTGCCGTCTGCAGGAGCAGCGCGCCCTCTGCGCGAGACGGCAGGAGAGCCGAGAACCGGCGGCCGAGAAGGCCGCGGGCAAGCAGGGCGGAGGCGGCGACCGTCGCCGCGCCCGCGACCGCGTATCCGGCCGCCACCCAGGGCAGTGTTCCGACGCCAGCGACCGCGATCGCGACGAGCGCGGCGAGGCGCGCGAGCGACAGCACGGCGTTCGGGATCTCCATCAGCGGCATCCGCCCGAGCCCCCGTGCGAGCGCGCCGGCGATTGCGGCCACGTTTGCAGCGAAGGAAAAGAATGCGAGGCTCGCGGCGATCGCAAGCCTCGTCGAGAGCGTCGTGCCGTGAGGAACGGCGACGACGACGGCGACCACGGAAACGATCGCGAACGCCCCACCCGACAACATGAGCGCGCTGGCCCCGCGTGCAAGCCCTTCAACGTCGGCCCCGCCCGCTGCTCGTGCGGATGTCACTGCACGCGCGAACGCCGGCTCGAGGCCGAGTCGTGCGAGGCCGAAGAGCAGGGCTCCGGTTGAGGCGGCGAAGGCGAGCGTTCCGTACTCGGCTTCGCCGAGCATGCGGATCGCGACCGACGTCGCCGCGACGCCGAGCACGACTCCGAGTGCCGTGCCGACGAACCGCGACAGAACGCCGGCTCCGATCAGACGGTGGACGTTCGGCGCCGGCCGCTCGGATTCCGTGAGGCTCGCGCTCACCGCAGCGCAGCTTCGGCGTAGCACTCGGTGAGCTCTTCGATCATGCGTTCGAGCCCGAAGTGCTCACGCACGCGCTGCCGGCCGCACGCGGCGAGCCGGTCGCGCTCGCGGGCATTGGACAAAAGACCCTCGATCGCCGCAGAGAGCGCTTGGCGATCGTGCGGTGCAACGAGCACGCCGCACTCTCCGAGCAGCTCGGGCATACCGCCTGTGGCGTAGGCGACGATCGGGGTGCCGGCCTGCAGGGCTTCCAGCCCCACGAGCGGCAACCCCTCGGAGACGCTCGGCAGCACGGTGACGTCGAGCGCGCTCAGGATCTGCGGGATGTCTGCTCGGTGACCGAGCAGATGGACGGCGTCCGTCAGCTCGAGCTCCCGAATGCGCTGCTCGAGCACGGCGCGGTAGCCGGCGGCGGTTGCGACGTCTCCGCCCACGAAGAGCACGCGGAGATCCGGATGCCGGCGACGCAGCTCGGGCACGACTGTGAGCAGCTCCTCGTGGCCCTTGCCGGGGTCGAGCCGTCCGACTACCCCGATCAGCGCCGGAGTCGGGCGGCCGAACAGCTCGCTCTCGATCGTCGCCCGCGCACGCGCGCTGTCGACCGCGATCGACGGTGTCCCGGTCGAGATGACGCGAAGGCGGGGCCGCATGATCCGGGGAAGAGACGTCAGCACCGAGCCGCTGACCCCGACGACCGTCGTGCACCGGGTCGCGATGATCTTTCCGAGCGCGGTGTTCTCGTGGTCGTGCTTCACCCACACGATCGGCGTGCCCTTGCCGGCTGCTGCGATGACGGAGACCAGCGCGGCCTTGGTGCCGTTCGCGTGCACGACGCGCACGTCGAGGCTTCGTAGGACTCGCCGAAGCTGCAGGCCTGCGGAGAGGATCGCGCGCGAGCTCGTGCCCGTCGGGATCACGGCCACCGGGTGATCGGCGGCGCGGAGAGCGTCGGCCGAGGGCCCGTCCTCGAGCAGCGCGACGTGCCGCACCCACTCCGGGCCTATGCTCGCGAGCACGAGCTCGAGGTAACGCTCCGAGCCGCCCCGGCGGGCGTGCGAGCCGACGAAGAGCACCGGAACCGGGACGCCCGTCCCGAGCCGTCGCTTTCGCCCACTCGGCTCCGGGATTTGCACATACTGAACATATGGCATTGCCGGTGAGATCTCTCCTCGCGCGCCGCTCCCGCAGCGGTGACCGGTTCTTGCTCGTCGGATACGGGACGCGCGGCAGACAGTGGGAGGGCGCGTTGCGGCGCGCGCGCTACGCGGTCGCGGGCATCGTCGATCCCGATCCCGCGGCGGCAGCCTCCGCCCGCGCGGCGGGACACGAGTCGTGGCTCTCGCTCGCGGCGGCGCTCGGCGCGGCCGACGCCGACATCGCGATCGTCGCGTCGCCGCCCGCCGCGCACGTCGAGGACGCGTGCGCCTGCTTGGAGCACGGGCTCGCCGTCCTGCTCGAGAAGCCCGCGGCGCTCGACGTAGCCGGCATTCGATCTGTCGAGGCGGCAGCGCGGAGCGCCGAGCGGCCCGTGGTCGTCGGCCAGAACTTCCGCTTCTTGCCGCGAGAGGCCGGCGTTGCGCGCGGCCTCTCGGAATGTGGTGCCGTCGTTTCCATCTCGATTTTGTCCGCGCGACCCGCCTCGGTTGCGGCGGCGCACCTCGCGGACGTTCGCAACGGGCCGCTGTGGGACATCGTCCTCCACCACGTCGACGCGTTGCGCTGCCGCTTCGGCGAGCCCGAGAAGGTGGAGGCCTCGCGGGCCTCGATCGCGGGCAGCGCACGAAGCGAGCTTGTGCTCCGGTACGGCTGGGCGAGCGGATTGTGGGCGACGGTGACGCACGTCGAGGGCGCCCCGGCGTTCCATCACCACGAGTGGCTCGAGACGGAGGACGCCGCGATCATCGTTGACGATCAGCGCGTGTTCGTGCAGCGCATGGGGAGACGCCGAAAGGAGCTGCACGTGTCGGCGCGCAACTCACCCGAGCGCGCCGTGCTCGACGAGCTCGCCACTGCTCGTGCGGGTGGTCGAACGCGGCTCGAGGTGTCCGACAACCTGCACACGATCGCCGCCGTCGAGGCGGCACAGCTCTCGCTCGAGCTCGGGCGCCCGGTGGAGCTTCGCGATGTTCTAGTCGCTGGGGCAGTCGCGTGACCGAGCCACGGGGAAAGGTCGTCATGGTCGTGCTCGATGCGTGCGAGCCGGCGTTGCTCGACGAGGGCATGTCCGCGGGCTGGCTGCCCAACCTGGCACGCTTCTTTGCCGCCGGGGCGAGCCTCCGGCTCGCGCCTGTCGACGAATATCTCCCCGGAACGGCGTGGCCGTCGTTGAACACCGGCGTGCCCTTCACCGGACACCGCATGCAGCTCGACCGGCGACTGGCACCGCGCTCGTACCGGGTCGTCGACGTGAGGGCCGGCGAAAGCGAAGCGCCGCCCTTTTGGCGCTACGTCTCCGATCACGGCTTGCGGTCGACCGTTGCGAATCTCTACAGCGCTCCGCTCGTCGAGGGGCTCAACGGCACCCAGCTGCAGGGGTGGGCCACCATCGATCCCTACACGTCGAAATTCGGGCTCGCGCTGGTCGACCCACCCCAGATCCAGGATCGGCTCGAGCGCGCGGCGGGGCGGCCGGCGACCCTCTACGAAGTGCGCGCGCCGGAGAGCGTCGGCGATGTCCGGCGGTACCGCGACGGCCGGATCGCCGACATCAGAACGCGAACGAGCGCTCACGCCCTCCTCATGCGGGAGACCGATTGGGCTCTGTACGTCGTCTCGTACCCGGAGGCACATCAGGCCGGGCACCTGCTCTGGCACGTCCACGACCCCGAGCACCCGGATCACGATCCAGAGGCGCCGGAGGACGTCCGCGACGCGGTGCGCGCGCTGTACCGGGAGCTCGACACGGCGGTCGGGAAGCTGCTCGAGCTCTGCCCGAAGGACGCGACCGTGTTGCTCCTCTCGCCGCACGGAATGGGTGCGAACCGGCTCGTCGGTGACCCGGCGCCCGAGGTGCTTCGGCGCGCGAACTGGCTCGTCTCCGATCGCGAGTCCGGCCGGCCGGCGTTGAAGGCCCGGCTCCGCAGCCGAGCCTGGCAAGAGGCCCGGCGCGTCGTGCCGGAGCGGATTCGTCTGGCGATGCGGCGCAGGCTCGCCGACAGGGAGTGGGTCGGCGAGCTGGCCCTCCAAGGCATTGCGTGGGAAGAAACGCGTGCGTTTGCCGTCCCACCTGACGCGGGCTCCTACGTGCGCCTCAACGTGCGCGGCCGTGAGCCTGCCGGGATCGTGGAGCCGGGCATCGACTACGCGCGCGCTACGGACGAGCTCGCCCGGCTCTTCGGCGATCTTCGCCTCGGCCCGGACGGTGAGCCTGCCGTCGACCGGGTGCTGCGCGCCGCCGAGCTCGGCGGGCGGCCGGACGGCTCGGACGGAACGCCCGACGTGCTCGTGGTCTGGTCGAAGACGGCGAGGGTCGAGCGGGTGCACTCCGATCTGATCGGGACGGTCGAGGTCCCGCGCACTGACGGGCGCACCGGTCAGCACCGCCCACTGGGGTTTGTCGCCGGCGTCGGGCCGGGGATCGCGGCCGCCGGGTCGGCGATCGTCGGCACCGATCAGGCGACGCTGCTCGACGTGGCGCCGACCGCGCTCGCTCTACTGGGCGTGCCTCAGCCGTCGGCGCTGCCGGGCTCGCCGATCGCCGCTCTCGTCTAGCGCTCGCCGTGCCAGGAGTTCCAGAGCGCCGCGTACGAGCCGCCACGCCCGACGAGCTCCTCGTGCGTCCCGACCTCGTCGAGCCGTCCCTCCTCGACGACGACCACGCGGTCCGCGTCGTGCGCCGTGTGCAGCCGGTGTGCGATCGCGACGACAGTCCGGCCGGCGAGAACCGACGCGAGCGACCGCTCGAGGTGGCGCGCGGCACGCGGGTCGAGGAGCGACGTCGCCTCGTCGAGTACGAGTGTGTGCGGATCGGCGAGGACGAGCCGCGCGAGCGCAAGCTGCTGCGCCTGGGCGGGAGTCAGCACATGGCCGCCCGCTCCTACGATCGTCGCCCGCCCGTGCGGTAGCGCACGGACCCAGTCGAGGGCGTCGACCGCGGCAAGTGCATCCTCGAGCTGCGCGTCGGTGGCGCCCGGACGTGCGAGCAGCAGGTTCTCGTCGATCGTCCCGACGAACACATGGTGCTCCTGGGTGACGAGCGCGACCTCCGTGCGCAGCGTGTCGAGGGGCAGGTCGACGAGCCGAACGCCGCCGACCTCGACGCGGCCGCGCCGTGGCGGATGGATTCCGGCGAGCAGGCGGCCGAGCGTCGACTTGCCCGCGCCCGACGGGCCGACCACGGCAACGCGCTCGCCGGGCTCGAGGTCGAGGTCGATCCCGTGCAGCACGTCGCGCTCGGCGATGTACGCATAGCGCACTTGCTCGGCGAGGAGCCGCTCGTCTCCAGGACGGTCGTCGGTCGCCTCGCGATCGGGCGGGACGCGCGCGATGCCGACGAGCCGCGCGAACGACGTTGTGCCGACCTGGATCTCGTCCAGCCACGAGATGAGCCGGTCCACCGGGTCGGCGAGCTGAACGACGTACAGCGCAACCGCGGTCACCTGGCCGAGTGTCGCATCGCCGCGCGAGACGAGCCAGCCGCCCCAGGCGAGCGCCGCGGCCACCGGCAGCACATACGCGAACTCGGCGGTCGGGAACCAAACCGTGCGCAAGAAGAGGGTGCGACGCTCTGCGCGATAGGCGTCGCGGAGGTCGGCGTCGATTCGCTGCACGCGCTGCTCGTTCAGACCAAGCGCCTCGATCGTGCGACCCCCGTCGACCGTCTCGCCGACGGTGCCGGTGAGCGTCGCGTACGCCGCGCGTTCCCACAGGTAGCCCGCGGGCGCGCGCTTCAGGTACCAGCGCGTGCCGATCCACAGCGCCGGTACGCCTGCGATGCACGGCACGGCGGCGGCCGGGCTCACCCAGATCGCGGCCGCGACCGTGAGCACCGCGGTGATCGTCGCGATCGTCGTCTCCGGCACGGCGAAGCGGACCGTGCGCGTGAGCGCATCGATGTCCGCGGTCGTGCGCGAGACGAGGTCGCCGGTCCCTGCGCGCTCGACGGTCGAGAGCGGCAGGCTCAGCACGCGCTGCATGAAGTCCTCGCGGAGCTCCGCGAACATCTGCTCGGAGAGCACGAAGGACGCGCGCCGCGCGAACCACGTCAGCACCGTCTGCACGACCAGGAACGCGAGCAGGACGAGCACCGCGCGGTCGACGTAGCCGCGCGTCGTCCCGTCGCGCACCGCCTGCACGAGCCGGCCGAGAATCGGCGGCCCCGCGAGCCCCGCGGCCGCGGCAGCAGCGTGCAGTCCAACCGTCACCCAGAGCCTGCGGCGGTGGCGTCCTGCGAGCCCACGCGCCTGCGCCCGCAGCTCCGGTCCGTCGGCGATCGGCAACAACGTCATTCGTCTTCGCCCCGCGTCACGACGTCGCGGTAGGCCCCGCTCGAGCGCAGCAGCTCGCGGTGCGTGCCTTGCGCCGCGACGCGGCCGTCCTGGAGCAGCACGACCCGGTCCGCGATGTCGAGCACGAGCGGGCTGGTCGTCACGACGATGGTGGTTCGACCTGCGCGTGCGTCACGCAGGCGTCGCGCAATGCGCGCCTCCGTGTGTGCGTCGACAGCGCTTGTCGGCTCGACGAGCACGAGTACTTCGGCATCCGAGAGCAGCGCGCGGGCAAGCACGAGGCGCTGGCGTTGGCCGCCCGAGAAGGAGCGTCCACGCTCCTCCACTTCACCGCCGAGCTCTCCGGGCAGCGACTCGACGATGTCCTCCGCATTCGCAACGGCGATCGCCGCACGCACATCGTCGTCGGACCGTGCGCGGCCCCACGGATCGAGCTCCCCGCGGAGCGTGCCGGCGAACAGGATCGGGTCGGGCTCGCTGACGACGATGCGGCGGCGGACCGTTGCGACCGGCAGCTCGCGCAACGGCACGTCGCCGAAGGTGACGCCGTCCGGCGTGAACCCGCCGAGCCGATCCGCGAGCGCCGCCGCCTCGCCCGGCTCGTCGGAGACGAGGCATAGGAGCTCGCCCGCGCGCGTCCGCAGGCCGGACGAAGGATCGTCGAGCTGTGCGCCCGCCGGCGGCTCGGCCGCGGGCTCCGTGGGGTCGACGGTGTCCCGCTCGACGGCGAGGATCGCGAGCATCCGTCGCGCGCCGACGACGGAGCGCGTCACCTTGTCGACCGCCTCGGCCGCGGTTCTCAGCGGGATGACGAGAAATGCCGCATAGCCGTAGAACGCGACGAGCTCGCCCGCATCGATCGTCCCCGAGACGGCGAAGCGCGCACCCATCCACGTGACGAGCACGACGAAGAGCCCCGGCACGAGCACCTGCGACGCGTCGAGCGTCGACTGCGGCATCGCGACACGCACGCCCGCGAAGCGGACTCGCTGCGACTGCGTGCGGTAGCGGTCGAAGAATCCCTGCTCGCCACCGATCCCGCGCAGCACGCGCAGGCCGGCTGCGGTGTCCGCGCCGAGCGCCGTCAGGTGCCCGACCTCTTCGCGCTGCTCGCGCTGGCGCGCCTGCAGCGGCTTGACGACGGTGCCGATCAGCAGCACGAGCACCGGCACGCCCACGAGCACGATCAACCCGAGGGTCACCGACGACGTCAGCAGGATGATCGCGACGACGATGTACGCGACGATTGCGCCGGAAAGTCGCGCCGTGATGTCGAATGCGCCGCCGGCGCGCATTGCGTCGTTCGAGACGGTCGCGACGACCTCGCCCGTCGAGAGCCGACGGCGGATCGACGGCCCGGTGCGCGCCGCGTGGTGCGCGACGAGCTGCGCCATCCGAAACGACGCCTGCAGCCAGTTGAACACCGCGAACCGGTGGCGTAGGACGCCGCAGACCGCCTGCGTCAGCCCGAGGAGGAGCAGCACGGCCGTCCAGAGGGCCAGCCGGCCGTTGTGATGCGAGGCGATTCCGTCTTGCACCGCCCGCCCGATCGCGTACGGCATCAGCGCCTGTGCGAGCATCCAGAGCACGCCGAAGAGCACGCCGTAGCCGAGGGTCGGCAGCTGCTGCTTCCCGACCCAGACGAGCAGGCGGATGGGCGACCGCGTGTCGGGGACGCCCGGGTCCGCGGCGGGCAGGTCGATCTTCAAGCGAAGGCTCTCCTCGAACGAAGGCGCGGGTCGGCCGCCCGCGCTTCGATCCTAGCGACGGCGTTCGAGGAGGAGCACGTCGCGCCAGTCTCCGCGAAGGCAGGCGATGCGCTCGCGCCTGCCGACGACGCGGAACCCCGCGCGCTCGTGCAGACGCAGGCTGGCTTCGTTCTCCGGGAAGATCCCCGCCTGCAGCGTCCAGATCCCGGCGGCTTCAGACCGCTCGGTGAGCGTACCGAGCAGCTCGGTGCCCACGCGGGTGCCGCGCGCCGCGGCGGCCACGTAGACCGACACCTCGGCGACGCCGGCGTAGACGGCGCGGCCCGAGACCGGAGAAAGCGCGGCGAACCCGACGATCGCCCCGTCGCGCGGCGCGACGAGGCGTGGCGCAGGGAGATGCGTCCGATCCCAATCCTCCCACGACGGCGTCTCGGTCTCGAAGGTCGCATCGCCGCTCTCGATGCCCTCGCGGTAGATGCGCTCGACCGCGGGCCAGTCGGCGGCCTCGAGCTCTTCGATCACGGTCGCGGGTCGCCGAAAACGCCGCGCAACTCGGCGATCGCCTCGGGCACGAGCGCGTAGTACGCCCACGTGCCACGCCGGGTGACCTCGACGAGGCCCGCGTCGCGCAACACACGCAGATGGTGCGAGACCGTCGGCTGCGAGAGGTCGAAGGCCGCCGTCAAGTCGCAGACACACACCTCGTCGGCGCTGCTGAGCCGGCTCACGATCGCGACGCGCGTGGGATCGGCGAGCGCCTTGAACGTCGCCGCGAGGTCCTCCGCGGCACGACGCGGCAGCGGCGTTGCGTCGCTCGTGCAGCAGATCGGCTGAAGGACGGCGAGCGTCTTCATTGACGTTTGTCAATGTATCACCTAGGCTTCTGCATCGACAACCATCGATGAAAGGAGGCCAGATGCGCGTGCTCGCCTGCTGCGAGGGCGGCTGTTGCGGCGGAGGCTGCTGCTGAGAAGTCCCGGGGCGGGCGGCTTCGGCTGCCTGCCCCGCGAATCACTCGTTCGAGGGAGGGTCGGCCCTGGCCCAAACGGGCACGAGCAGGGCATGGACGAGAAGAAGAAGGTGACGCCGGACCGGGACGAGAAGCGCGAGCGGCTCGAGCCGTGGCGCCCCGCCTTCGACAAGATCCTGTTCGCGATCCGCCGCGTGCAGAAGCTCGAAGATCCTAGGTGAACCGCAGCGGCGGGAGGCCGCGGGCCTCCATGCCGGCGGCCGTCAGGTTCCACGTGCCGCTCCGAGCCGGCCGCCCGACGACCTGTGCCGGGAGCGGCGTCCCCTCGGGCCAATAGACGATCAGGCCTCCCGAACGGAGGTCGTCGAACTCGCGCAGCCGGGTCCGGAAGCCCAGGTCGTCCGGGGTCATCCCCTGGTCGCCGACCGCCTCGAGGATCTCCAGATGTCGCTCGTTCAGCTCGATTTCCAGAATGTTCCCGCTCCGGGCTGGGTTCGAACCACCCCGGAGGAGGGGCTGGACCAGCCTGACGGCCGAGGCCGTTCCGGGTCGCGCGCCGCACGATTCTGAGAGCACGTCGTCCACGTCGCTCCACCTCGAGAGGGGTCAGTCTTGAGGAACTTCCCCCGCCGGCGAGCGCTGCTCGTCGCCATGTCGATGATTTTCGTTCTCGCGCTCCTCGCCGGCGTCGCCTACGCGACCGACAGCGTGGGGAGCACGCGCACGAGCGTGATCCAGGCCTGCCGCGACAAGGTCACCGGCGACCTGCGCGTCCTCGCGACCGGCGGCAAGTGCCGGAGCGGGGAGACTGCGCTTTCGTGGAACGTGCGTGGCCCGGCAGGCCCCGCGGGCCCGGCCGGCGCGACGGGCGCCGCCGGCGCGAACGGCGCAACCGGCGCCACCGGCCCGGCAGGCGCGACGGGCGCGACCGGGCCGGCGGGCGCCCGCGGCGCGACCGGGGATGCAGGAGCAGACGGCGCTCCGGGCGTCGCCGGTGCGGCGGGAGCGAACGGGACCTCGGTGTACGCGGTGCAGCCGTCGAACTACTGCGCGACGAGCGGCTTCGACATCTATCAGGACAGTGCGCTGCTCGGCGCGGTCTGCAGCGGCGCGGCCGGGTCGCCCGGCGCCAAGGGCGCGACCGGCGCCCCAGGCGCCCAGGGGCCGGCCGGGCCGCAGGGTCCGCAAGGGGCTCAGGGCCCGCAGGGTGCGCCTGGCACGAACGGCGCCCCCGGCAAGGACGGCAACGACGGCGCTCCGGGCAAGGACGGCGCCGACGGCAGCGACGGCGCGCCCGGCAAGGACGGCACCTCGGTGACCTCCGCGGTCGAGCCCGCGGGAGTGAACTGCCAGTACGGCGGCACGTCGTTCACGAGCGCAAGCGGCACGACCTACGCCTGCAACGGCGCACCCGGCGCACCCGGTACGAACGGCACGGACGGCACCAACGGCACGGACGGCACCAACTCGCCGCTCGTCTTCGGCCCGTACGACGCCTACAGCGCGGGCGACTCGGGCTACGGCGGCTGCGCCTGGGCGAACGACACGTACACGATCACGTTCGTCGTCGATCCGCAGCCGGACGGCTCCTTCAACGTGACGGAGCTCATGAAGGGCTCGTTCGTGACGACCGGCCCGACCTCGCCGAACGACTGCTCGACACCGCTCGCTGCGGGAATCACCGGCTCCTTCTACGGTGAGTACGTCGTCAAGGTCCCCGCGCCGGCGGCGGACTCGGCGTCGACAGCAGGGGAGTTCAACCCGAACGGCACCTTCGACGACACGTCGCCGTGCGGTGCCGGCTGCACCTCGAGCAAGTTCTATGCCGCGGTCTTCGGAGAACCGTCCAACTTCATGGACACTGCTCAGTACGCGTGGTCGTTCTACTACGACGCCGGTGCGCACGGAACGTGGAAGGACACGGACCACAACACCGCGAGCGGCCCTTCCAACGGAAACATCCACAATTAGAGCCGGTTAACAGCGCATCAACCGGCATTTAACGAGCAGCCGGTTGAGTTGAGCAGGTGACTGGAGCTTCGGCCCGACTGCGACGAGCGGCACGCCATGTGCCGCTCGTCGCGTATGCCGCCATCGTCTGTCTCGTCGTTCTTCGATTGCACGGTCTTCCCGCCTCACGCGAGGTGTGGATGCTCGTCGTGCTCGGCGGTGTGGTCGCCGCGTGTGCGGCAAGCGTGGCGAGCCTGCGACGGTTCGCGGTCGGGCTCGTCGTCGACTGGATCCCGTTCGGCGCGATGCTTGCGCTGTACGACCTGATCCGCGGCTACGCCGACGGGCTGTGGCTACCGGCCCACGCCTGGCCGCAGATCGACTTCGACCGTGCACTTGGCCTCGGGACCGTCCCGACGGTCTGGCTGCAACGCCATCTCTGGCACGGCGGCGCGCATCTGCGCTGGTACGACTACGCCGCCTGGACGACGTACCTGAGCTACTTCTTCGTCCCGACGCTCGTCCTCGCGGTTCTGTGGCTGCGCTCGCGCGAGTCGTTCCGGCAGCTGGCGACGATGGTGGTCGGGCTGTCATTCGCGGGGTGCGCGACGTACGTGCTCTACCCGGCAGTGCCGCCGTGGCTCGCGGCGCAGGAAGGGCTGATCCCGCCGATCCACCATCTCTTCAGCGTGATCAGCGGGCATATGCCCTACGTCTCGTTCACGCCGCTCTGGAAGAAGGGCACACGCTATGACAATCCGGTCGCGGCGGTGCCGTCGCTGCATGCGGCGTTCACGATGCTGATTGCGGTGTTTCTGCGTGCGCGGATGCGAACACGGCTCCGCGAGGTGGTCTGGCTGTATCCGCTCGCGATGGGCTTCGCGCTCGTCTACAGCGGCGAGCACTACGTGTTCGACATCCTGCTCGGTTGGGCCTACGCGGGGGTCGTGTACCGCCTCGCGTTGCGGCGCGCGCCAAGCCGGCGTCTCGAGCCGGTGCCGAGCGCCGCCTGACGGCAGGTACGTCAGCTGCGCAGGTAGGCGTCGCTGCCGTCGAGCCAGTCCGCGCGCGGGGGTGTGAAGACGTCGACGTCGAGCGTGTCCTCCAGCGCCTCTGCGGAGTGCGGAACGTGCGCAGGGATCGTCAGGACCTCTCCGGCAGCGACGTCGACGACTTCCGACTCGTCGTCGCCGAGCCGGAAGCGCAGAGCGCCTTCGAGGATGTACGTGAGCTGCTCGTTGTGATGCGAGTGCTTCGGCACGATCGCGCCCTTCGCCAGGTACACGTGCGCGATCATCAGCGAGTCGCCGGTGATCAGGCGGCGGCCGATTGTCGGATTGAGCTCTTCGCGCGGAAGGTCGTCCCAGCGGTGATGCCGCACGCCCGTCACTCACGCAAGCCTAATCCGGCGTGAGGGCGGGTGCCGCGACGACGCTCGCGAAAAGCATGCTCATGAGCCGAAGCGTTCCCGCCAGTGCGTAGCCGACGAGCAGCGCGAACGCGAGCGTCGCGTAGCCCACGTGGCCGCCGAGCGCGAAGCCGATCACGAGCACCGTGATCTCGATCGACGTCCGCACGACAGCGATCCCGATGCCGGTCACGCGATGGATGCCGGTCATCCAGCCGTCGCGCGGGCCCGGCCCGAGATTCGCGGTCAGGTAGAGGGCGCTGCCCGTCCCGACGAGCGCGATGCCGGTGGCGACCTGCGCGATGCGCCACGCGGTGGCGCTCGGCTCGGGAGCGACGCGCGACGCGATGTCGAGCGATAGGCCGATCAAAACGACGTTCGAGATCGTGCCGAGCCCGGGTCGCTGGCGCAACGGGATCCAGCCGATGAGGACGCACACGCTGATCACGATCGTCGCGCCGCCGATGTCGAGCGGCGTGTGCTTCGCGACTCCCTGCGCGAGCACGGTCCAGGGCGTGTTGCCGAGCTTCGCCGCGATGATCGCTCCTTCACCGCAGCCGAAGAGCAAAAGGCCGAGCACGAGAACGGCGATCGTCGGCGGCTTCGCGCGCCAGTAGGAGCCCGCCGCGCTCCACGGCATCGTCGGCACGCGCGGCGACGGGCGGAGCATCGCCAGGATCGACTGTCTGCGTGTCTCGCGCGCCGCGATACGTGATGTCTACACGTCGGTGGCGCTTCTACAGTTGGCGTCGATGCGTCGCTCGCATGCGCTTCGGTTAGTCGCGACTCTCGCCGGTGTCGCCTTCGCCGTCGTTCTCTGGGGCGGCTACGACCGCCGGTGGCGCTGGACGGGATTCGCGCACCGGGCGCTCCTCTGGGACTGGCTCCACGTCCTGCTCCTGCCTCTTGCCGTGACGGTCGCGCCGCTCTGGGTTCGGCACCGCGCCCGTCTCGGTGCGCTGCGGCGCGTCGTTCCCGGCGCCGCCTGCGCAGCGTTCGTCCTGCTCGTCGTGCTCGCATACTCGTTCGACTTGTCGTGGACCGGGTTTCCGGGGAACACACTCTGGGATTGGCTCGAGTTGCTCGTTCTACCGCTCGCGGTCGCGCTTCTTCCGGTCTGGCTCGATCTCTCGCTCGGCCTGCGTGCCCGTCACGTCGTCGCAGCGGCCTGGCTCCTGTCGGCGCTCGGTGTGTGCGCAGTCGGCGGCTACGAGCTCGGGTGGAGCTGGACGGGCTTCCGCGGCAACACCTTGTTCGACTGGCTGCAGCTCTTTCTCGCCCCGATTCTGCTTCCGCTTGTGCTCATCCCGCTCGCGGCAACGTGGATGACGCCGCCGGTGGAGCCTGCGGAAGCCGAGCCGCCCGCGGCCGCCTCCGAGCAGGACGCCCCCGACCTGCTGTGAACGGCGCAGCGCGGCATCAGGTCGACGTGCGTGCGCGGTGCGCGAGCCGTCGCCGATAGGCGTCGAGCTCCCGGCGCGGGACGAGGCCCGGCCGGATCCCGCAGGCGACGGTTTGCAGCTCGCCCTCGCGGATCAGCGCGCGCACGTCCTCGACGCCGCAGCCGAGCTCGGCGGCAAGCTCCTTCGCCGTGAGGTGGGTCGGCGGTTCGATTGCGGAAGTATTGCTCACACCGCTGCCGTACGGCCTGATGGGACGGGCGCACGCGCACGGCTATCTGATCGCGCCGCGCGTGCCGAGCTCGGCGTCGTCCCGCGATTGCGCGTGATCAGCGGCCGCGGCTCGGGCCTCGTTCGATTCCTTCGGCGCGACGGTGCGCACCCTGCGCAGCTTCATCGGCTCCTACCAGGATCTGGTCGCGCTGATGCGCGACTTCATGCTGCCGAGCCCGGATTAGAGCGGTTCATCCGCAGGTAGCGCCTACGATTCCGTGGTGCGGGGTCGTAGCTTCGTCGTGCGAGGCGCGCTCGTCGTCGCGTTCGTGCTGGTGTGTGCGATCGCGGTCGTCGGCGCGGGCGTGATCTGGTGGTCGGGCGTGACGCTGTCAACCGACCCGTCGGCGCTCGCGCGGCTCGAGTTGCAGCCGCTCGCGGGCTCGGTCCGCTCTCTCACCGCCTACGCCCCGGACGGACGCGCTGTGCCGGTTGCGAGAAGCCACGGCCGCCTGACGCCGCGCGTACTCGTCCAGTCGGGCGAGGACGTGCGGATCGACGTCGTCGTCCGCCGTCCGAGCTGGCTCGGCTGGCTGCTCGGCCACACGCGGCGAGAGACATTGAGCGTGACGACGCCGGTCGCGGCGGTCGTCGACCGGTGGCCGACGCTCGCTCGCGGAGCTCCCCTCCAGCTTCGCTTCACGACGCGCGTCGACCGCGTGCAGGTGGCCGGGCTCGGCGCGCGCCGCACCTACTCCGCGCCGGGGCGAAGGCTCTCACTACGCAAGGCGCAACGGTCGGGGACGATCGAGGTCGCGCTCGCGGCGCGAAGCTGGGAGCGGCTCGCGCGCCCGGTGGACGTCACCTGGTTCCCGACGACGCACGGACCGGCGGTCCAGGTGAGCCCCAGGCCGGGCACGGAGATCTCCGCGCTGACGCCGATCCGCCTCACGTTCGCGAAGCCCGTCGGCACGGCGCGCCCGCACTTCACCCAGCGGGAGCCCGGCAACTGGCAGCTCGTCGACAGCCACACGCTTCTCTTCCGGCCGGCGAGCGTCGGCTTCGCGTTCGGGTCGTCGCTACGCGTGCGGCTGCCCGCGCGCGTGACGGTCGTCCGTCGCTCCACGACGTCGACCGCGCAGACGCTCGGCTGGACGGTCGCGGCGGGAAGCCTGCTGCGCCTCCACCAGCTGCTCGCACAGGCGGCGTATCTACCCGTCGTCTGGAACGCCGCCGGTGCCGACGTCTCGCGCACGCCCGCAGCCGAGGTCGCGGCGGCGATCGACCCGCCCGCGGGTTCCTTCGCCTGGCGGTTTCCGAACACGCCGCCGCAGCTTGCGCGCCAGTGGAACCCGAACGAAGTCACGCAAATCACACGCGGTGCGGTGATGATGTTCGAGCACGAACACGGCCTCACCGTCGACGGGTTCGCGGGTCCGAACGTGTGGCATGCGCTGCTCGCGGATGCGATCGCCGGCAAGCAGCATTCGGGCGGCTACAGCTACGTGTACGTCCACACGAGCCTGCCGCAGCTCCTCACTCTCTGGCACGACGGGCAGACGATTCTCACCTCACCCGGGAACACGGGCATCCCCGCAACGCCGACGCAGCCGGGCACCTATCCCGTCTTCGAGCACATCCCCGTCGGAGAGATGAAGGGAACGAATCCCGACGGGTCGCACTACGACGACAAGGGAATCCAGTGGATCAGCTACTTCCACGGCGGCGACGCATTGCACTCGTTCAACCGTGCGTCGTTCGGCACGCCGCAGAGCCTCGGCTGCGTTGAGCTTCCCCTCGCGGCCGCGGCCAAGGTATGGCCGTACACGCCGATCGGGACGCTCGTCACGATCGAAAACCCGTCCTGATTCGTCGTCCGGTCCGTAGAGTGGAGGTGGGTTCACATGGCGACGAGCATCGAGGCGCAGACATGGGACGAGGTGCGCTCGCCCTACTCGGGAGAGACGGTCGGCCGCGTGCCGCGTGTCGGGGCGGCCGAGACGCGCGCGGCGATCGACGCGGCCGAGCACGCGCTCGCAGCGCCGCTCCCGGCACACGAACGGGCCGCGATCCTCACCCGCGTCGCCGACAGCCTCCGCGAGCGGCACGAAGAGGCCGCGCAGACGATCTCCGCCGAGGCGGGCAAGCCGATCAAGGCTGCGCGCACCGAAGCGGCGCGCGCCGTCCAGACGTACATCGCCGCAGCGGACGCGGCGCGGACGTTGACCGGCGAGACGGTGCCGATGGACGCCTCGCCGGCGGGCGAGGGGAAGCTCGCGTTCACGCTGCGCGTTCCCATCGGCGTCGTCGGCGCGATCTCCCCGTTCAACTTCCCGCTGAACCTCGTCGCGCACAAGCTCGCGCCGGCCCTCGCCGCCGGCTGCCCCGTCGTGCTGAAGCCCGCTCCCGCGACGCCGCTGTCGGCGCTCTTTCTGGCCGAGCTCACCGGTGACGCCGGCTTGCCCGAAGGCTGGCTTTCGGTCGTCTGCGGTCCGGCTCAGGAGATCGGCGACGTGCTCGTCGAAGACGAGCGCGTGAAGGCGATCACGTTCACCGGCTCCGGGCCGGTCGGCTGGGAACTGCGTCGCCGCGCACCGCGCAAGCGCGTCCTGCTCGAGCTCGGGAACGCGACGCCGATGATCGTTGCCGCCGACGCAGACCTCGAGCGCGCGGCGTCGGTCGCCGCGACCCACGCGTTTGCCTACTCCGGGCAGGCGTGCATCTCACTCCAGCGCATCTTCGTGCACCGCTCCGTGTACGACGCGTTCGTCGCGGTGTTCGTGCCGAAGGTGCAGGCGCTCGTGGTCGGCGACCCGGCGGACGAGGCGACCGACGTAGGGCCGGTGATCGACGAGCGCAGCCGCGACCGGGTCCTCGACTGGATCGCGCGCTCCGGCGGCGACGTTCTGACCGGCGGCATGTTGACCGACGCCGGGTTGATCGAGCCGACCGTCGTCGCGTCTCCACGCGAGGACTCCGAGCTCGCGTGCGCCGAGGCCTTCGGCCCCGTCTGCACCGTCGAGCCCTACGAGGACGTGGACGACACCTTCCGCCGGGCGAACGCGACGCCCTACGGCCTGCAGGCGGGCATCTTCACACGCGACCTATCGCTCGCACTGCGCGCCGCCCGCGCCCTCGAGTTCGGCGCCGTGGTCGTGAACGACGCACCGAGCATCCGCGTCGACCACATGCCGTACGGCGGGATCAAAGCCTCGGGCAACACGCGCGAAGGCCCGCTCTACACGGCCCGCGAGCTGACCGAAGAACGGCTCGTCGTCATTCAGCAATAGCACCGTCGACGGCGCGGACGACGAAGCCCGAGACGGCGCGGGCGACCGACTCCGCTTCTTCCGCGTGCGCGACCGCGACGACGCAGCCGCCGAAGCCCGCGCCCGTCAGCCGTGCACCCAGCGCGCCCGCGGCCACGAGCGCGTCGACGAGCGCATCGAGCTCGGGCGTCGACACGGCGTAGTCATTGCGCAGGCTCGCGTGGCTCTCGAGCATCAGCCGGCCGAGCTCGACGAGGTCACCGGACGCCAGCGCTCCGGCTGCCGCCAGCACGCGTTCGTTCTCCGTGACGACATGCCGTGCACGAGGTTCGTCCGCGACCTGCTCGAGCGTGGCGTCGCGCAGCGCGCGCAGCCCGAGTCGCGCGGCGACCGCCTCGCACGCCGCGCGTCGCTCCGTGTAGGCGGAGCCGGCGAGCGTTCTCGGCGAGCCGGAGTCCACGACGACGACGCCGATACTCTCCGGCAGTGGAACCGGGCGGACGTCGAGCGAACGGCAGTCGATCAGGAGCGCGCAGCCGGCGCGGCCGGACACCGACGTGAGCTGGTCCATGATCCCGCCGGGAACGCCGGTCGCGTCCGTCTCCGCTCTCTGACACGCGCGCGCGAGCTCGCGGGGCGGAAGCTCCAGCCTGGCCGCGTTGCAGAACGCGCACGCCAGCGCGACGGCGAGCGCGCTGCTCGACGAGAGGCCGCTCCCGATCGGCACCGTCGAGGCGACCTCGGCGTCGAGGCCCGCATCGACGCCCAGCACGTCGCGCACGGCATGGGCGATGCGCTCCGAGTTCGCGTCACCGCCGTCGCGCCAGCGCAGCCGCAGCTCGCCCGCCGTCGCGTGGCCGCGCACGCGGCACTCGCGGTCGATCGCGAGCGGCAGGACGAAGCCGTCGTTGTAGTCCGTGTGGTCGCCGATCAGGTTGACGCGGCCCGGCGCACGGACGTCGATCTCGCCGGTCATGCGAGCACCTGCCCGTGGCTGCGCAGCGTCTCCTGCAGCTCAACCACGTCCACGTCCTGCACGGCGCAGCTTTCCCGCGCAGCCTGCGCGGCCGCGTGCCCGGCCGCATGGCCGAGCATCATCAACGTCGGCTCCATCCGCACCGAGCCGAACGCGACGTGCGACGCGGAGAGGCAGATCGGCACGAGCAGGTTCGTCGCGTCGTTCCTGCTCGGCGTCAGCGCCGCGTACGGGATCCCGTACGCCGGCACGGCGACTGAGAGATATCCCTCGTTGAACACGGCATCCTCGCGGTCGTACTCCGGCAGGACGCGCCACGTGCGCTCGATCTCGCGAATGTCGATGTTGTACGACCCGAGCGCGACCGTGTCCGCGGGGATCTTCCCACCGCGCAAGTCCCCCTCGCACAACACGGTCTCGCCGACCATCCTGCGTCCGTCGCGCACGTAGAGCTGATGCGGCCAGCCGCCGCGGTCCTGGAACTCGTCGGGGCAGAGACCCCATTCGCTCATGGCTTCGAAGCGCGTCGACAGATGCCACAGGAAGCGCTTCGTGTACGCGAGGTGGTGCGCACGGACACGTGCACGCGTCTCGTCGTCGCCCTCGGGGTAGTCGCGGTTGGAGCCGTCGAGCACGTTCAGCGAGAACGGACCGATCGAGTTCACGTCGCACTTGCCGTTCGGAAGCAAATCCGGCACGAGCCCGAGCAGATCCGGCAGCTCGTACGGGACCGCCGCGAGCAAGCGGTCGAGCAGCTCGAACTCCAGCTCGTCGTAGCCGTCTGGCTCGGCGAAGGGGATGCGCTCCGCGCTCCGTGTCAGACACACGCGGAAGGCGTAAGCCTGCAGCCCGCCGTCTCCGTCTCCGATCGCCTCGACGGGCCAGCCGTGCGCGTCGAGCTCGGGCGGGCGGATGTGCGGCAGCAGCGAGCCATCGGCGCGAAACGGCGACAGGCGCGCCGAAAAGTTGTGCTTGCCGGGCCGAGTCGCCGGCTGGCGGCCGGCCATCGACTCGCCGTGCAGAGCGCGCGACTCGCGGCCGACGCGATACGGGACTCCGCAGCGCGGGAGAAGGTCGCCCTCGTAGCTCGCGTCGACGTACACCGCAGCATCGGGGAAGTCGTTCGCCTCGAGGCGAACGTCGATGCCGTCGAGCAACGAGATGAAGATCGCTTCCGCGACGTGGGGCTCGGGCCCGCGCAGCGTCCAGATCGGCACGCCGTAGTGCTCCGCGACGGCGGTGTAGAAGCGCCGCGCGAAGCCGCCGAGGACGCGGACGTCGCCGACGTCCGTCCACGAGAGGCCGCCGCTGACCATCCCGCCGACATGCCGGCCGCGCTCGACGAGCACGACGTCTGCTCCCGCCTCGGCGGCGCCCACAGCCGCGGCGACGCCCGCCGCCGTCGCGCCGAAGACGCAGACGTCGCTCACCGCAGAAGCGCCGCTGCGGTCGGCGCGTCGACGCCGAGCGCGAGAGCGGCGAAGAGATCGTCGGGCGGAGCGACATCCGCGGGCTCGCCGAGGGCGGCGAGGACCTCTGCGCCGTAGCGCTCGCGCGCACGCGCGAACGACGCAGCGGGGTCGTAGCCGTGCGGGTCGCGCAGGAAGTCCGCAACCGTCGCGAGCGGAAGCTTCGACGGGACCGCCTGGAGCATCGCGTTCGCGATCAGCCCGGCGCACCGGCCTTCGAAGAGACGCGGGTCGCGGCCGCGCAGCGGACCGAGAAACAGGAGCTCCGGCGCGAAGTCGTTCACCGGATAGTTGTCCCAGAGCAGCAGCTCGCGGCCGCCGAAGCGCGCGATCGCGACGTCGAGCTCCTCGCGTGCGATCGCGTGCGAGACGACCTCGGGCCCGGTCCAGTAGACGACGACGCCGGCGTCGAGCGCCCCGCTCAGCGAGCGCCGGTACGGCGTGTCCTCCGTGCCGGCATAGCCGACCGGGCAGATCACGAGACGCTCTTGCGGCAGCGCGTCCGCGAGCCTGTTCGAGACGCGCGCCTGGCCCTCGCCGTCCCGGCTTTCGATGTCGTCCCAGAGCAGCTGGATCGAGTCGGCGCCGATCGCGCGCACCTGCTCGCATTTCGCGAGCAGCAGCTCGAAGTCGTGCTCGTCGTCGTAGTCGATCGACAGGCCGGGCGCGATCGCGTAGGCAAACGCGACGCCCGCCGTGTGCGTCTCCGCAATGAGCTCCGAGAGCCGCTCGACCTCGTCCGCCGGGTACGGATCGCGCCAGCGCGCGCGGTGGTGCGGGTCGTCCTTCGGCGCGTGCACCCAGGTCGTCAGGCCCTCCTCGCCGCAGAAGCGGATCAGGTCGAGCCGCTCGGCATGCGACCACGGCGGGCCGTAGAAGCCTTCGATGACCCCGCGGATCACTTCTCGCGCCAGGGCCGGCCGTAGGTGTCGACGATCGCGCCGAGCTCGCGCAGACGCGGCACCGAGAGCTCGCGCAACAGCGCCGTCGGATCGTCCGCGGCAAGCGTCGCGGTCCAGACTGCGCGACCCGCGAGCATCCCGGACGCGCCGCCCTTGCACGCCGCTGCGACCGCGGCGGGATAGCGCGCCGGCTCGACGCCTTGCGAGAGCACGACCCACGGGCAGGGAACCGCCGCGTCGATTCGCCGCGACCAGTCGGTGATCTCCTCCGAATCGCCCGCGCCGTGCGTTGGCACCTCGCACTTGTAGAGGTCGCAGCCGACCGAGCCGAGCTCACCCGCAGCCTCGACGATCGCGCTCTCACGGTCGAACCCCGCCGGCCCGCGAACGACCGGCTCGAGCACGGCGAGCAGGCCGTGCGCGTGCGCGAGCTCGACGAAGCGGCGCGCGGTGTCCACGCGACGGGCACGCTCGTCGTCGTCGCGCCAGATCACGAGCAGCTTGAGCGCGACCACCTCGGGCGCGATCACCGCCGCGACGGCCTCGTCGAGCTCGGTGTCCTCGGCGACCCCACCCGGCGGCTGGTCGAGCGCGTCTGCGGCGAGGATCAAGCCGCACGTCGGCGGCAGCAGCTGCTCTTGCACGATCTCGTCGTACGCGTAGTGCCGGTCGATCAGGAAGCCCGACGCGTACGGCCCGAGCTCGCGCGCGACCGTGAGCTTGAAGCGCACCAGCCGTGCGTCGTCGGCGTCTTCGAAGTGCTGCGCGAGCATCGTACGCAGCGACTCCCGCTGGTCCATCGCGACCATCAGGAACGTGCCGCTCGGCCGCGCCAGCGCGTCGAGGTTCACGCGTGAGCCGCCGCGTCGACGTAGACCACCGCGTCCGGATGCTCGTGGACGATGCTCGCGGGCCACGCGGGATCGTAAGCGTCCAGTGCGAGTAGCCGCGCTGTCGCAGAGCGCTTGTCCGCGCCCTGGAGCACGAGTCGCAACGCACGGGCGGCGACGATCGTCCCGAGCCCGACGGAGATGCCTCGGAGCGGCACCTCGCCGAGCGAGCGGAACGCGGAAAACGTGGCGAGATTGTCGCGTCGTGTCGTCTCAGCGATCTCGACCGTCGCGGTGCGTCCGTCGCGCGCGGCGCCCGGGCCGAGGAATGCCACGTGGCCGTCGCTCGCGCCGCAGCCGAGCAGGAAGACGTCGACGCCGCCCGACTCCTCGATCCGCTCGTCGTAGCCCTCGTCCGGGAGCCACACACGTTCGGCGGGCACGCCGAGCGGCGCAGCGATCTCTTCCCGGGCGAACCGCGTGCAGCTGTAATGCGCGTCGGGTGGCGCGCCGGCATACTCGTCCATCATCACGACGACGAGCTTGTCCCAGCGGCGCCCGGTCATGGCGGCGTACGTCGCGCGCAGGCTCCGCCCGCCGGGGCAGCCGAGCAGGAACGCGCCGGGGGAGCTGTCGTGACGCGCGGCGAGCTCCGCCGCGAGCTCCGCGCCGATTGCCTCCGGCGCCGCGCGCACGCGCACCTCAGCGGCCATCGAGCTCCGTGCGGACGCGGCGCTTCGCGTCGTCGCCGGCGCCGGCGACGTCGAGAGCCGCGAGCACCGCTCCCAGGACGGGCGGAGCCTCGAGCACAACCGCGCGGCA
>DASRGQ010000061.1:0-22526 GCA_035650975.1 Gaiellaceae bacterium | reverse complement strand
TGCTCGATCGCCGCGTAGGCGTCGTAGCCGAGCCGGTCGGCGTTCTCGATCTGCTCGAGCACCTCGGCATAGAGCTGCTCGGCCGTCTTGCCCGGATGCAGCTGGAGCTCCGAATACAGGCTGAAGCGCATCGTCCGTCCTTTCTCGTTCTTCCCGATGGTCGTTACCGCTCGAAGATCCCGCGGCCCCCGAGCTCCGTCTCGAAGATCTCGCTCGCGAGCTCGAGGTGGTCGTGCAGCGCCTTCTCCGCCTCGTCCGGCTCGTGCGCCGCGCAGGCCGCGACGAGCTGGCGGTCCAGGTCGCGATGCCGCCGCTGCGGGCCGCCCTGCGTCGTCAAAAGCGCAGGGCGGAACCGCTCGGAGCGATCCCATGGGGGGCGGATCAGCGCGACCAGCCACGAGCAGCGCGACGCGTCGTAGAGCGTGAAGTGGAAATCCGTGTGCGCCCGCATCGTCTCGCGCACGTCGCCGGCCGCCGCCATCTCGTCGAACCGCTCGAGGTGGGTGAGCGCGGCCTCCTCCTCTGCCGGCGTGAAGCGCTCGGCCGCCCGTCGCACGGCGAGCGACTCCAGCGACAGCCGCACCTGGAAGAGGTCGCGGAGCTCCTCGATGTCGAAGTCGAGCACCCGCGCACCCTGGTGCGGCACGTGCTTCGCGAGCCCCAGCGCCTCGAGCTGCCGCACGGCCTCGCGAATCGGCGAGATGCTCATCCCGAGCGACCGGGCGAGCTCGTCGAGGCGCAGCGGCGTCCCGGCCGGGAGCTCGCCGAGGATGATCGACTCCCGCAGCTCGGCCAGGGCGTACTCGGCCATCGTCCGGTGCCGCATCCCGCCCGTGGTGACACCTCTGCGCGCCATGCCGAGGGGGACCGTCCCACAACCCTTGATCAGATGTCAAACGCCGTGAGAAGATCGACCCCGTGGAGCCGCGCGTCTCGGTCTCGCAGATCACGACGGTCCGGTCGAGCTTTGCCGACGACGTGCGCGACTACGTCGCGGCCGGCCTCGACGGGATCGGCGTCTGGGAGCTGAAGCTCGGCGAGGGTGGCGATGCCGATGCGCTCGAGCAGCTCGACGCGAGCGGGCTGGGCTCGGCCTCGGCGGTGCCCGCGATCCCGTCGATCCTGCCCTTGCCGCTCCTCGGCGGGCCGACCGATCCCGCGGAGCGCATCGACGCGTTCTGCGCATCGCTCGAGCGGCTCGCGCCGTTCGCGCCCGGCGGCATAGTCTGCCTGACCGGCACCGCCGACGGCCGCGACCCCGACGAGGCACGGCGAATCGTCGTCGACGGGCTCCGGACGTTCGCGGCCGAGGCCGAGCGGCTCGACCTCCAGATCGCGCTCGAGCCCTACCAGCGGGACGACGGCGAGCTGTGGACGATCGTCAGCTCGATCCCCGAGGCGGTCGAGCTGATCCGGGACGCGGGCGACTCGCCGGCGCTCGGGATCCAGTTCGACGTGTGGCATCTCTGGAACACCGAGACGCTGCTGGAAGACATCGCGGCGGAGTGCGACCGCTTCGCGGGCGTCCACATCTGCGACTGGCGCGTGCCGACGCGCGGCTGGGCCGATCGTGCCCTGCCCGGCGACGGTGCCGCCGACCTGCCGGCGATCCTCGGCGCGCTCGACGCCGCGGGCTGGGACGGCTTCTACGACATCGAGATCTTCTCCGACGACGGCACGTTCGGGAACGCGTACGCGGACTCGTTCTGGGCGGCGCCGGCGGAGGAGACGCTCGCACGCGCACGCGCGGCGTTCGAGCGCTGCTGGACCGAAACGACAGCAACGACCCCCCAAGAAGTGGAGGAGACGAGATGAGCAGACGGAGTTCCCGTGTGGGGCTCGTCCTGATCGTCGTCGCGGCCGCGCTCGTCGCGCTCGCTGCGACGGCGGCCGCGCGCACGAACGTGCACAAGGCCACGCCGATCACGATCGGCTGGGCGTTCGACGGCAAAGGCTCGATGGCGCCGTTCGACACGCCCGCGCTCGCCGCAGCGCAGTTGCGTGTGGCGCAGTGGAACAAGAAGGGCGGTGTCGACGGTCACCTGCTGCAGATCAAGACCTGCGACACCCAGGGCAACAAGCCGGCAGTGGCGAAGGCGTGCGCGCTGAAGCTGATCGGCGGCGGTGCGAACATCATCTTCACGACGTGCGACGTCGACCTCGCGGCACCGGTGGTGCAGGAGTCGATCAACCGCGGCCTGCTCACGATCGCGCCGTGCATCGGCACCGATCAGATGGGCCCGAAGCGGTTCGGCCCGAAGGGAATCCTCGCGTTCAGCTTCGGCAACGTCGCGCAGGACGAGGGCTCGGCGATGGCGCAGTACGCGTGGGGTCACGGCTGGAAGACGGCCGCGCTCGCGACCGACGGCGTCATCGTGTACTTCAAGGACGTCGTCGCGGCGTTCAAGGTCCGCTTCCAGCAGCTCGGCGGCAAGATCGTCGACCAGGAGACGTACCACTCCCTCGGCGGCACGGACGTGAACAACACGGTCAGCCGTCTGAACAACGTGAAGGCCGACGTGGTCGTCACCTCGACCGCGGGCGCGTTCGGCGCGTTGTCGACGCTCATCTCCGGCATGCGGAGCGCGGGCAACGACACGCCGGTGCTGAACTCGTGGGCCGGTGACGGCACGTACTGGCTCCCGAAGAGCCCGCCGGTCACGAACTACTGGTACGTGACCTACGCGTCGATCTTCGGCGACGATCCGAACCCCGCCGTCAACGCGCTGGCGAAGAAGGTGCACGCGGGCACCGGGGGGTTCATCACCGGCTCCGCGGCGATCGACGGCGTCGTGACCGCGATCAGGCGGGCACACGGCTCGACGAACGGCATGACGCTCGCGAAGATCATGCAGCAGTTCAAGGGCGTGCCGACCCTTTCGGGGAAGGTGAGCTTCTCGCCGACGCTGCACAGCGTCTTCGGGCGGCAGTACCGCGTGATCCGCATCCAGAACAACAAGGCGAGACTCGTCGGCGAGGTCACCGCCAAGGTCGTCGTCAAGATCTAGCGACTTGACGGCGGCGGTTCCAACCGAGTCGGAGAGGAGGCCCGGAGAGACCCTCCGGGCCTCCTCTGTCTCGCGCGCCTTCGACGGCGTGCAGGCGCTTCGCGGCGTCGATCTCGAGCTTTCGCGCGGCGAGGTCGTCGGGCTGATCGGGCCGAACGGCGCCGGCAAGTCGACGCTCGTCAACGTCCTGAGCGGCTTCGACCGGCCGGACGAAGGGCGGGTCGAGCTCGCCGGGCAGGACATCACGCGCTGGTCGCCGCACCGCCGCGGCAGGCACGGCCTCGCGCGCACGTTTCAGCACAGTCGCGCGTTTCGCGGCCTCAGCGTGCGTGAGAACGTCGAGGTTTCCGCACTGGGTGTCGGTGCGCGCGGGTCGGAGGCGACGCGCCGCGCGGACGCGCTGCTCGAACGGCTCGGGCTCGCGCGGTACGCGGAGGCGCCCGCGATCGCGCTCGCGCACGGCGACGAACGGCGGCTCGGAGTCGCCCGCGCGCTCGCCACCGAGCCGAGGTTCGTGCTGCTCGACGAGCCCGCGGCGGGCTTGCCGGAGGCGGAGGTGCCCGACTTCGCGGCGCTCGTCCGCTCGATCGCGTCCGACCACGAGGCGGGCGTGCTCCTGATCGACCACAACATGGCGCTGATCATGGACACGTGCGACCGCATTCAGGTGCTCGACCAGGGCACGGTGCTGGCGGAAGGCGCGCCCGCGGAGATCCGCGCAAACCTCGACGTCGCCGCCGCCTACCTCGGCGAGGCGCCGGTGCCCGAGGAGTGAACTTTATGGTCGACAGCCTCGACGTGCGCTACGGCGGCGTGCATGCCGTGCGCGACGTCTCGTTCTCCGTCGCGCCGGGTGAGATCGTCGGGCTGATCGGGCCGAACGGCGCGGGCAAGTCGTCGACGCTGCACGCGATCATGGGACTCGCACCCGCAACGGGGAGCGTTCGGCTCGGCGACGCCGAGCTCGTGGGCCGGCGGCCCGAGGACATCGCACGGAGCGGGATCGCGCTCGTGCCTGAGGGGCGCCGCATCTTCGCCGAGCTGACCGTCGCGCAGAACCTGCGCCTCGGACTCGCCGGGCGGCAGGCGCACGGCGGGACGAAGGAGCTGTACGACGGGATCCACGAGCTCTTTCCGATCGTCCACGAGTTTCGCAATCGGCAGGCCGGTGCGCTCTCCGGCGGGCAGCAGCAGCAGCTCGCGATCGCGCGCGCACTCGTCTCCGAGCCGGAGGTGCTGCTGCTCGACGAGCCGTCGCTGGGGCTCGCGCCGAGCGTCGTCGACGTCGTGTTCGGGGCGCTCGCAGCGATCAAGGAGCGCGGGCTCGCAGTGCTCCTCGTCGAGCAGCGCGCGCAGCGCACGGTCGCTGCCGCCGACCGCACGCATGTGCTCGGCGGCGGAGAGCTGCGGCTGACCCTCGGCCCGGACGACGCCGCCGACACCGAGAAGCTCGTCGGGGCGTACCTCTCGTGACTGTCACTTGGCAGAACCTTGCCGACGGCGTCGGGCTCGGCGCGATCTACGCGTTGATGGCGGTCGGCATCGGCCTCGTCTTCGGGGTGCTGCGGCTGGTCAACTTCGCCTACGGCCAGCTCGTGATGGCGGGCGCGTTCGCGCTCGCGCTCGCAGCGGAGTGGGGCTGGCCCGTCTGGGCCGGCATCGTCCTCTGCTTCGCCGTCGTGCTCGCGCTCTCGGTGGCGATGGACTACCTCGTCTTCCGACCTTTGCGCGGGCACTCGCCGGCCGTGATGCTCGTCGCGACGTTCGCGGTCGCGTTCCTGCTGCAGAACATTGCGCTGCTCTGGTTCGGGTCGCTCGGGAAGATCGCGTCCTCGCTCTCGACGCTCAACCGGCCGTGGGTGATCTCGGGGGTCGAGATCCGGAAGATCGCGATCGTCGCCGTGATCGTCGCGGCGGTATGTCTCTTTGCGCTCAACCAGCTGCTCGAGCGCACGGAGATCGGGCTGCACATGCGCGCGGCGTCGATGGACTTCGGCACCTCGCGGATGCTCGGCGTTCGCGCGAACCGCGTGATCTCGTTCGCCGTGATCATCTCGGGCGTCCTCGCCGCCGTCGTAGCGGTGATGCTGACGGTCCAGTCGCCGCTCGTCACGCCGGACTTTGCACTGACCGACACGATCGTGGTGCTCGCGGGCGTCGTCGTCGGCGGGCTCAACCGGCCGATTCCGGCGACGCTCGGCGGCTTCCTGATCGGCTTCGCCACCGGTGTGCTCGGCGGCGCGCTGCCGACGACCCAGAGCCAGTACCTGCCGACGTTCGTGTTCGTCGCCGTCATCGTCGTCCTGCTCGTCCGCCCGCGGGGGCTCTTCGACTTCTCGCGCACGGTGGAGCGGGTATGAGACGCGTCTACGCGCTGCAGGAGCTTGCGGCACCGGCGTTGCTCGTCATCGTGGCGGCGCTGCTCGGCACGCTCGTCTCGGTGTCGACGCAGACCTACTTCACCGACACGCTCGTCAAGGTCGCGATCGTCGTCGCGCTGTACGTGTTCATCGGCAACTCGGGTGTGCTCTCGTTCGGCCACATCAGCTTCGTCGCGCTCGGCGCCTGGACGGCAGGAGTGCTCTCGGTGCCCGCGAGTGAGAAGCCGGCGATCATGCCGAACCTCGCACACTTCCTGCTGCACCGGAACGTCGGCAATGTCGCCTCGCTCGTCCTCGCGGCGATCGTGGGCGGGATCGCCGCCTTCGTGGTCGGCGTCCCGCTGATGCGGTTGTCGGGGCTCGCCGCCGGCATCGCGACCTTCGCGGTGCTGCAGATAACCAACAACATCCTCCAGTACGAGGAGAAGATCGGGCCCGGCCTGAATGCGTTCTCGTCGGTACCGGAGACGACCGGGCTGCGCCAGGCGGCGCTCGGCGCGCTCGTGTGCATCGTCATCGCCTTCGCCTATGCGCGCACGCGTTACGGACGGCTGCTGCGCGCAACACGCGAAGACGACGCGGCGGCCCGCGCGGTCGGCGCTTCCGTGTACCGGCAGCGGCTGATCGCGTTCACGCTCTCGGGCGTGCTGGCCGGCCTCGCGGGAGGCCTCTACGTGCACCTGCTCCCGGTGCAGGCGAACTCGCTGTATCTCGACCTGACGTTCCTGACGCTCGCGATGCTCGTCGTCGGCGGCTCGTCGAGCCTGCTCGGCGCGGTCGTCGGTGCGCTCGCGGTGAGCGCGCTCGACTCGTGGCTGTCGGTTGCCGAGAACGGCACGTCGCTCTTCGGCTGGCACGTCGACCTGCCGTCGGGTACGAGCGAGATCGTCGTCGGCGTGCTGATGGCGGTCGTCCTGATCCTCAGGCCGTCCGGCCTGACGGGCGGGCGCGAGCTCCGGCTCCGCCTTCGCCTCCGTCCGAGACCGAGGCCCACCTGATGCGGATCTGCGTGGCGGGCGCGGGTGTGATCGGCAGTCTTTTCGCCGCACACCTTTCGAGAGTCGCCGACGTGAGCGCGCTGACGCGGCGCGAGGAGCACGCACGCGCGCTGCGCGAGCGTGGCCTCGAGGTCACCGGGCGCGCCGAGTTCACCGCGTCGCTCGACGCGTCCACGGAGCCGGACGCACTCGTCGAGCCGGAGCTCGTGATCGTCGCCTGCAAAGGGACGGACCTCGAGCACGTCGCCGCACGGCTTGCGGGCCACTGGCCCGACGCGATCCTGATGACGGTGCAGAACGGCATCGGCGCCGACGCAATCGTTGCGCGGCACGGCGAGTGGCGGCTGCTCTCGTCGGTGACGTTCATGAGCGGCACCCGTCACGAGGACACACGCGTCGAGTACGTCCTCGACACGGCCACGTGGATCGGGCCGGCGCGCGGCACGACGTACGACGACGCGAAAACGGTTGCCGGCCTGATCGTCGACTCCGGCTTGAAGGCCGAGGCGTTCGCGGACCTGCGGCCCGCGCAATGGTCGAAGCTGATCTTCAACGCGACCGTGAACACCGTCGCCGCGCTCACCGGCCTGGCCCACGACCCGCACTTCGCCGCGCTCGAGCGGCCGGCCGACCTCGGTCATCTCGTGCTCGGCCTGATGGACGAAGGCAAGGCGGTCGCCGCCGCGGCAGGAGTGAAGCTGCGCGAAGACCCGTGGGAGATGAACGTGCTCGCGACGCAGCGCGGCAGCGCGCACTACCCGTCGATGCTGGAAGACGTCGAGGCGCACCGCCGCACGGAGATCGACACGATCACCGGCGCGCTCGTGCGCGAGGCTCAGCGGCTCGGCGTCCCGGTGCCGCTGCACGAGACGATGGAGCGACTCATCAAGGCGAAGGAGGACTCTTATGGGGCGTAGGCTCGACGGAGCCCCCAAGAAGGCGCAGGCGCCGGCGTGAACGGCGCCGGAGCCGTAACCGTCTGCGTCGTCGGCTGCGGCGCGGTGGGGTCGCTGTTCGCGGCGAACCTCGCGACGCTCGACGACGTCGACGTGTGGGCGTACGACCTCTCGCAAGAACACGTCGACGCGATCAACCGCGACGGGCTTCGGCTTACGGGCGCGGGCGACGTCGTGGGCCGCCCGCGCGCGACCACGAACGCGTCCGAGCTGCCTCCCTGCGACTTCGGCATCGTCGCGACGAAGGCGATGCACACGGGCGAGGCGATCTCGGCGACCGCGCACGCGTTCGCCGACGGGTGCGTTGCAACCGTGCAGAACGGGATCGGGAACGAGGAGGTGCTCGCCGAGCGGGTCGAGCGCGTGATCCGCGGCACGACCTTCCCGGCCGGGAAGATCACGGCGCCCGGCGTCGTGCAGTGGGACGTGAAAGGCGAAACGACGCTCGGCCCGTTCGAAGCGCGGCCGGCGCCGCTCGACCGGATCGAGGTGCTCGCGGACGCGTGCACGCGAGCCGGGATGCCGACGGCGGCGGTGCCCGACGCGCGCGGGCCGCAGTGGCGGAAGGTGATCTTCAACGCCGCGACGAACCCGCTCGGCGCGCTGACGGGGCTCACGCACGGGCGCGTGTGCGAGCGGCCGGCGCTGCGCGCGCTCGCATCGACGCTCGTCGCCGAAGGGCGCGCGGTCGCGGAGGCGCAAGGGATCGTGCTCGACGCCGACCCGGAGGAGCTGATCGACTTCGCCGCGCGCCCCGAGGTCGCCTACGACCACAAAGCGTCGATGCTGCAAGACGTCGAGGCGCGCAGGCAGACGGAGATCGACTACCTGAACGGCGGCGTCGCCGAGTTCGGCAGGCGCCACGGCGTGCCGACACCGGCCCACGACGCGATCTGGGCACTCGTGAAAGGGGTTGAAGCGTCATGGCAGTGATGCCGAAGGAAGAGGTCGCCCGCCGTTACGGCAGGGTGCGCGAGGCGATGGCCCGCGACGGGCTCGACGCGGTGATCGTGAGCGGCAACGAGTACACCGGGTTCGAAGGCGCGGTGACCTACATGTCCGGCTTCGTGATCGTGCACCGCTACGCGTATGTGCTGCTGCCGCTCGAGGGCGAGCCGTCGATCGTGTTCCCGCGCGAGGCGACCTATGTCGGCGAGCACGGCACGACGTGGATCGAAGACCAGGTGTTCGTCGACCGGCCCGGCGACTGGCTCGCCGACCGCGTCCGCGGCCAGCGCGTCGGGGTCTACGGCCTGGACTATGTGATGGCGGTGCGCGACTACCGCGCGCTCGCCGGTGCCGCCGACCTCGTCGCCTGGGACGTCGGCTTCGACCATGCGCGCGCCGTGAAGAGCGAGCTCGAGCTCGAATCGGTGCGCGACAGCGTTCGCATCAACACCGAGGGCTTCTGGATTTTCCTCGAGCACTTCGCGCCCGGAAGGACCGAGCGCGAGATCCTCGCGCCGTGCGAGCAGTACTTCGTCGGCGAGGGCTGCGGTCGCCTGACGATGGACATGGTGCTGACGGGCCCGAACGGCGGCGCGCTGCCGGAGTTCAAGATCGCCGGCGACTACCGGATCGCGCCGACCGACCTGGTACTGCCGTCGCTCGAGGTTGCGGGGCCCGGCGGCCACTGGGTCGAGGTCTCGCGCGCGATCTCGCCCGGTACGCCGAGCGGCGACACGCAGCGGATGATGGACGCTTACGACGAGTACTACGAGGCGGCGCGCGGCGCCCTGCGCGACGGCGCGACGGCGCACGACGTGCACCGCGCCGTGTCGAAGGGGTTCGTCGACCGTGGCTTCGTGCTCGGCCACGTCACCGGCCACTCGATCGGGATGACGATGATCGAGTTCCCGAAGATCGGCGAGGGCGACGACACCGAGCTGCGCGCAGGCATGGTGTTCTCGATGCACCCGCACGCGATCGCGCAGGACGGCCAGTCGTGCCTCTACATGCAGGACACGTGGCTCGTCACCGAGGGCGGCGGCGAGCCGCTTGCCGACCTGCCGATGCGCATCTACGACGGAACGGAGACCCGATGAGCGAATTGGCGAAGCCGGTGCTGCCGGGCCCGGGCGGGTCGGACTACGAGCGGTACCTGCGCACCGACGAACTCCTTGCGCTGCAGAAACGGCCGGATGAGTGGATCCACCGCGACGAGCTGCTCTTCCAGTCGGTGCACCAGACCTCGGAGATCTGGCTGAAGCTCGCATGGAACGAGGTGGAGGAGGCGTCGAGGCTCGTGGCTGCCGACCACGTCGCGGCCGCGCTGCGGCTGCTGCGCCGCGCGAACGACTGCTTGAAGATCGTCACCGGGGCGCTCGACATGCTCGAGCACATGTCGCCATGGGAGTACACCGAGGTGCGCAAGGTGCTAGGGCACGGCAGCGGCTTCGACTCGCCCGGCTTCAAGGAGCTTCGCCGTGTCGGCAAGCTGCTCGGCGAGTCGTTCCACGCCGCGCGCGAGCGCGCCGGCCTGTCGCTCGTCGAGGTGTACACGCTCGGCCGCGAGCACGAGGAGCTCTACAACCTCGCCGAGCAGCTGATCGAGCTCGACGAGCGCATCACCGTGTGGCGCGTGCGCCACTTCAAGGTCGTGCAGCGCACGATCGGCGGCGACGTCGTCGGCACGCAGGGCACGCCGGTCGAGATCATGGGCCGCCTGATTCACCACTCGTTCTACCCCGAGCTCTGGGACGTGCGGAACGAGCTGACGAACATGAACCTGCCGGAGTCGTAGGCTTGCCGGAGAGTCGGAAGAAGCGGAGGTGCCGGCTTTGCCGGCGCCGGAGCGCTCAGTGAGCGTTTTCACCGGCGTCAGCCTCGGCTGCGGGAACTTCGGCGGCATCGGCTCGGCGCCGGCGTTCTTCGGCCAGGGCATTCCGCACGACGAGGCGTTCGCGATCATGGACCGCGCGTACGGCGCAGGCATCCGCTGGTTCGACACCGGCGATGCCTACGGCGGCGGCTCGAGCGAGAGCTGGATCGGAGAGTGGCGCGCCGCGCGAAAGCCCGAGCGCCTCGTGCTCACGACGAAGGTGTTCCACTCGACGGTCGGCGATCCGGACGACACCGGGCTCGCTCCGGACCGCATCCGGCGGCAGCTCGAGTCGAGCCTCGTGCGGCTTGGCGTCGAGGAGGTCGATCTCTACCTCGCGCACGAGCCGGACGAGAACATCCCGCTCGCCGACACGATCGCCTGCTTCGAGTCGCTGCGCGACGAAGGGCTCATCGGTGCGTGGGGACTCAGCAACTACGACGCGGACGGCATCCGCGAGGCGCTCCGTCACGGCTCGCCGGCGCTCGTGCAGAACTCGTTCTCGCTGCTCGACCGCGACGATGAGCGCGACGTGCTGCCGCTCTGCGCGGAGAGCGGCATCCCGTACGTGCCGTTCGGCCCGCTTGCGGGCGGCTGGCTGACGGGCAAGTACCGCCGGGGCGAGGTGTACCCGGAAGGCTCGCGCATGACCCAGCGGCCGGGCCCGTACACGCGCTACGACACCGAGGCGGTATTCGATGCGCTCGAAGCGCTGGCGGTCGAGGCGGCCGCGCGCGGCGTCGACACGGCGGCGCTCTCATTCGCCTGGGTGCTCGCGCGCGTGGACGGTGCGGTGTGCGGCCCGAATCGCGAAGCGCACCTCGACCCGATTCTCGCCGCGCTCGAGTTGCAGCTCACACCGCGGGACGTCGACACGATCGGAGGCTTGTTCACATGGACGTGAGAATCATCGACGAGCACGACGTGCGGCACCTCTTGCCGATGGCGGAGTGCATCGACGCGATGGCGGACGCGCTCGCGTCGCTCGGCCGCGGCGAGGTGCACAATCCGCTTCGGTTCGTGATCCGGCCGCCGGACGAGCCGAGCCTGATGGGCCTCATGCCGGCGCATCGCGGCGGCGAGTCGCCGCTCTGGTCGCTGAAGGCGCTCACGATCTTCCCCGGCAACAGTGCACGCGGGCTCGACTCCCATCAGGGATTCGTCGCGCTCTTCGACGGCGAGACCGGTACGCCGCGCGCGATCATGAATGCCGGGGGGATCACCGCGGTTCGAACGGCAGCTGTGTCCGGCGTCGCGACGCGACTTCTCGCCCGTGACGACGTGAAGACGCTTGCGATCCTCGGCACCGGGACGCAGGGCCGGTCGCACCTCGACGCGATGCAGGCGGTGCGGAGCTTCGATCGCGTGGTCAGCTGGAGCGCCAGTGGGCGCACGCTCGCCGGCGCCGAGAGCGTCTCCAGCGCCGAGGAAGCCGTTCGCGAAGCGGACGTCCTCTGCACCGTCACGGCGCTCGCCGAGCCGGTCGTCGAGCGCGCGTGGCTGAAGCCCGGCGTGCACATCAACGCGGTCGGCTCGAGCATCCCCACGACGCGCGAGCTCGACACGCGGACGATGGTCGACGCCGCCCTCTTCGTCGACCGGCGCGAGTCGACGCTCAATGAAGCGGGTGACTTCCTCTTCCCGCAGCGCGAGGGCGCGATCGGACCGGAGCACATCCGCGCAGAGCTGGGCGAGCTGCTGCTCGGCGACGCCGAAGGGCGCCGCTCCGCGGAGGAGATCACCGTGTTCAAGTCGCTCGGCCTCGCCGTCGAGGATCTCGCGGCCGCCGAGTACGTGCTCGAGCGTGCGGAGGCCGAGAACGCCGGCTCGGTGGTGAGCCTGTGATCGAGCGCCGCGAGATCGACCGCGCGCGCGAGGTGCTCGACGGTATTGCGCTGCGCACGCCGCTCGTCCGGCTCGACGCGGAGACGGACGCCGAGATCTGGCTGAAGCTCGAGCTCCTGCAGCCGGTGCGCTCGTTCAAGATCCGCGGAGCCGGGAACGCGGTGCTGCAGGCGACCGACGCTGAGGTCGCCGGCGGTGTGCTGACCGCGAGCGCCGGCAACATGGCACAGGGCGTTGCGTACGCGGCGAGATTGCGCGGCGTGCCGGCGACGATCGTCGTCCCCGAGCACGCGCCGCAGACAAAGCTCGACGCGATCGCGCGCCTCGGCGGCAGCGCGATCAAGGTGCCGTACGAAGAGTGGTGGCAGGTCCTCGTGACGGGCCGCTACGAGGGCGTCGACGGGCTCTTTGTCCATCCCGTCGACAACGAGCGCGTGATGGCGGGAAACGGCACCATCGGGCTCGAGCTGCTGGAACAGCTCGCGGACTTCGACACGGTCGTCGTCCCGTACGGCGGCGGCGGCCTGCTCACGGGTGTCGCGAGCGCCGTTCGCTCCGAGCGGCCGGACGTGCAGTTCTACGCGGCCGAGCCGGAGACCGGGGCGCCGGTCGCGGCGTCACTTGCCGCCGGCGAGCCGACGGCGGTCGACTACCGGCCGTCGTTCGTGGACGGCTCGGGCAGCCGCGAGCTGATCCCGGGCGTCTGGGCACACGCCTCCGAGCTGCTCGCCGGCGCCTTCGCGCTTCCCCTGGCCGAGGTGGCAGCCGCCGTGCGGCTGCTCGCAGAGCGGACGCGCGTCGTGCCGGAAGGCGCCGGTGCGCTGGCGGTGGCCGCTGCCGTCTCCGGCCGCGTGCCCGGCAACAAGATCGTCTGCATCGTCTCGGGCGGGAACATCGACACCGGCGTGCTCGTCCGCATCCTCTCCGGTGAGACGCCGTGAACGTCGACGCGGTACGCGAGCGCTTTTCCTCTCTGCAGAGCGGCTTCGCGTTCTTCGACGCGCCGGGCGGGACGCAGGTGCCGGACGAGGTGGGGCAGGCGATTGCGAACGCACTGCGGGAGGCATCGGGCAACCTCGGCGCGCCGTACGCCACGAGCCGCGCCGTCGAGGCGATCCTCGCGCGCGCGAAGAGCGACGCCGCCGGCTTCCTCGGCTGCAGCGCGGATGAGATCTCGTTCGGCATGAACATGACGACGCTCGACTTTGCGCTCTCACGGGCGGCTGCACGCGACTTTCGCGAAGGCGACGAGATCGTCACGACGCAGCTCGATCACGACGGCGGTGTTGCGCCGTGGGTCGAGCTTGCGGAGGACAAACGCCTTGTCGTGCACGTTGTCGGGGCAACCGACGAGCTCACGGTCGACTACGACGATCTCGAGCGCCGGGTCGGCGAGCGGACGCGCGTGGTCGCGTTTGCGATCGCGTCGAACGCGACGGGCTCACTGGCCGACGCGAAGCGCATCTGCGCGCTCGCGCGCGACGCCGGTGCGATCAGCTGGATCGACGCGGTCCACTACGCGGCGCACGAGCCGATCGACGTGCACGAGCTCGGCTGCGACGTCCTGCTGTGCTCGCCGTACAAGTTCTGCGGGCCGCATCTCGGCATCTCGTATGTGCGGCGCGAGGTCGCCGAGACGTGGCGGCCGTACAAGGCGCGCCCCTCCGCCGCGACGCCGGTCGGGCGGAAGTTCGAGACAGGAACGCTCCCCTACGAGCTGCTCGCCGGGTTCAGCGCGACGATCGCGTACCTCGAGACGATAGGCGGCATGGAAGCCGTGCGCTCATACGAACGTGACCTCGGCGAGCATCTGCTCGCAAACCTGCCGGCGAACGTGACGCTGTACGGCCCGCAGTCGATGGATGGTCGCGTCCCGACGTTCTTGTTCAACGTCGACGGCGTGCCGGCGGTCGATGTCGCGCATCGCCTTGCGGAGCAGGGTGTCGGCGTGTGGCACGCGGACTACTGGTACTGCGTGTCACTTGCGTCCCGGCTCCCGGAGCAGTCGCTGCGCGCCGGGATCGCGCACTACAACACGCGCGACGAGGTCGACCGGCTGCTCACGCTGCTCGGCGAACTTTAGGTCGTCTTCACAAACGTCCGGCAAGGTGCTCGCGTGAGAGCGCTGGGGGTCCTCACGGTCGCGTTTCTCCTGCTCACGCCGGCCAGCGGGGTCGCCGCGTCGAACGCTGCGCGAACCGGCGTCTTCACGGGGTACGCCTTCGACGCATGCAGCGCACCCCCGCTCACGTCGATCCAGGCATGGTCGGCGTCGCCGTACCGGGCGGTCGGCATCTACATCGGCGGTGTCAATCGCGCGTGCAAGCAGACGAACCTGACGCCGACCTGGGTGCAGACGACCGTCGGGCTCGGCTGGAGCCTGCTGCCGCTCTACGTCGGGCTGCAGGCGCCGTGCATCTCGCAATCGGGCTTGCAGAAGGTCTCGACGAACGTGCTCACCGCGGGGACGCAGGGAAACGAGGCCGCCGCTGATGCGGCGTCCGATGCGACCGCGCTCGGTCTGCCCTCCGGGAGCCCGATCTGGTTCGACATGGAGGGCTACCGGCGCGGCGACGCTGCGTGCACGCGCTCGGTGCAGGCGTTCGCGAGCGGTTGGAACAGCGGGATGCGCGCGAGCGGCTTCGTGCCCGGCATCTACGGCAGCGCAGCGTCGACGATCAGTGACGTGTCGATCGGGACGGCGCAGCCCGACCTCGTCTGGATCGCGAACTGGAACGGTGTGCAGAGCGTGTTCGGCGACCCGTACGTCAGCGACAGCCTGTGGACGAACCACCAGCGCATCCACCAGTACAAGGGCGGCCACCGCGAGACGTACGGCGGTGTGACGATCAACATCGACAGCAACGTCGTCGACTCGACGGTCGTCGGAAGCGCCGCGCCGGCGCCGCCGCCTCCGTCGCCGGCGCCCGCCGGCCAGGTCAACTCCGGCGACGGCCTCGCCACGGCGACATGGCCCGCGAACGCGTTCACGACGCAGGTCGCGGTCACGCTGACGCCGACCGCGACCCCGCCGGTGCCGAACGGCTACGGCGTGCAGCTCGCAGTCGTGGAGACGGACAACCAGGCGCCTGTGGCGGGCTTCGGCGCGCCGGTCACCGTCCACATCCTGAAGCCGCCCGCCGGCTTGATCCCCGCCTTCTCGAGTGACGGCACGACCTGGGTGCAGCTGCCCGAGCTCACGAGCGCGGGCCTCTCCAGCCAGGTGCTCACCGCGTACACGATCGATCCGGACGGCACGTACGAGATCCAGACGCTCGTTCCCGGCTACTTCGGCCTCGTCACCGACACGACGCCGCCGTCGACGCCGGCGGTCTCCGCACGCCTTTTGCCCGCCGGGCTCTATCTGCGTTGGGCGGCGGCGACCGACAACGGGCAGGTCGCCTCGTACACGGTGCTGAAGAACGGAAAGCCGCTTGCCAACCTGACCGCGACCGCGCGCAGCACGATCGTGCGCCACCCCGGCGGTGCGGCGCAGACCGTGTACCGCGTGCAGGCGACCGACACCGCGGGAAACATCGGCACCGCGAGCCGCGCCGTCGTGATCCTGGCGAAGAAGCGCCCGGCCGGGCTTCCACGTGCGATCCCGCAGTGGGCGTTCGGCCTCTTTGCCTTCCAGCGCCACCAGGGTGTGCGGCCCGCGAAAGCGCCGCACCGTCCGCCGGCGTGGTACTGGCGCTGGGCGGCCTGGCGCGCTCAGCCGTACCGCCTGCGCTGATACTCGGAGAGAGTCCCGCCGGCGCGGCGGCGCGTTCGTCCGCTCGCCGACCGGCCCGATCGCGCCTGCGCGCGGCTCCGGTCGCTCGACGGGCTTCGTCCTACTGGCGCTCGCCCGCGCCTGGCGGGAGCCGCACTGTACGACGTGTTCGCACCTACCGCAAGCCGGGGCGTTCGTTTACCGGCGCTGACTAACATCGAACGAGTGAAGGGGGTCGCCGCCGCGGCTTTGGCTGCCGCACTCGCGGTGTGCCTCGCGCTGCCTGCGGGCGCTGCGCCCGTGCATCTGCAACATGTCACGGTGATCGGCGATTCCGTCGCCGACGCGATCTCGCTCTCGAGCAGCGCGACGGCGATCCTCGCGCAGGGCATCTCGCTCGACCTGGAGGTTGCGCCGTGCCGCCGCGTCGAGGGAGCCGGTTGCCCGTACGACGGCGTGCGTCCGCCGAGCGCGATCGACCTGATCACGTCGCTGGGCCCGAAGCTCGGGCCGAACGTGGTGATTGCAGTCGGCTACAACGACTTCGAGGACCAGTACGCGGGAGAGATCCAGGACGCGCTCGCTGCGCTGAAAGCCGCGGGCGTGAAGCACGTGTGGTGGCTGACGATGCGCGCCGCACGTCATCCGTATCTCACGATGAACGCCGACATCGGAGCAGCAGCTCAGGAGAGCCCGCAGCTGACTGTCGTCGACTGGAATGTCTACTCGCGCAGCCATCCGTCGTGGTTTCGATCGGACGGGATCCATCTCGAGAACGCCGGCGCGGTGGCGATGGCGACCTTGATCCACTCGGCGCTCCTCGCAGGCGGCGTGACGACGCCGAGCGTTGACGTCGCGACCGCGTCTCTGCCAGTTGCGCGCGACGGACGGAGGTACCACGCACGTCTCAAGGCAAGGGCGGGCGTCGCGCCGTACCGCTGGTCGCTCATCGAGCGTGCGCCGGCGGGCATCCACCTGGAGCCGAACGGCACGATCGACGGCGTCCCGCGTGCACGCGCCGGCCGGTATGCCTTCGCCGTGCAGGTGCGCGACGCCGCCGGCTCGCTCGGCACGCGGCAGCTGACCCTTCGTATCTCCTAGAAGCGATGCTCTTCCCGACCGTCACCTTCGCGGTCTTCTTCATGATCGTGCTGCCGCTCTCGTGGGCGCTGCAGCGGCGGCAGCCGGTCTGGCGCGCGTTCATTCTGGTCGCGAGCTACGTGTTCTACGGCTGGTGGGACTGGCACTTCGTCTTCCTGCTGGCCGCCTCGACCGTCGTCAACCACGTGCTCGCGGTTGCGATCTACCGCGCGCCGGGCGTCGTCACGCGGAAGCTGGCGCTCGGGCTTGCGGTTGCGTTCGACCTCGGGATCCTCGCGTACTTCAAGTACACCGATTTCTTCCTCAGCTCTGTCGACAACGTCGTCGGCACGTCGTGGCTCACGAACGTGACGTTGCCGGTGGGCGTCTCCTTCTACACGTTCATGGCGATCTCGTACGTCGTCGACACGTATCGCGGCGAGCTCGTGCCGGCGTCGTTCTCGCGTTTCGCCGTCTTCCAGGCGTTCTTCCCGCATCTCGTCGCAGGGCCGATCGTGCGCGCGAGCGAGCTGCTGCCACAGCTCGAGTCACCGCGTGACCCACGCAAGGTCGACACGTCGCGCGCGTTCTTCCTCATCCTCACCGGCCTGTTCCTGAAGGTGGTGATCGCGAATCACCTTGCTTCCCACATCGTCGACGACGTGTTCGCAGCGCCCGATCAACACTCGTCGCTCGAAGTGCTGATGGCGGTGTACGGCTATGCCGTGCAGATCTTCGCGGACTTCTGTGGCTACACGAACATCGCGATCGGCGTCGCGCTGCTCCTCGGCTTCGAGTTCCCGCAGAACTTCGCGTCCCCGTACACCGCGGTGTCGCTGCAGGACTTCTGGCGACGCTGGCACATGACGCTGTCGCGCTGGCTGCGCGACTACCTCTACATCCCGCTCGGCGGCAACCGCAAGGGACGGCTCCTGACCTACCGCAACCTGATGCTGACGATGCTGCTCGGCGGCCTCTGGCACGGCGCGGCGTGGACGTTCGTGATCTGGGGCGGCATCCACGGGCTCGGGCTCTCGATCGAGCGACTCGTCGGCTGGCGCCCGCACACACGCGTGCAGCAGTGGGTCGGCCGCGTGCTGACGTTCCATGTCGTCTGCTTCGCGTGGATCTTCTTCCGCGCCGACTCGTTCTCGCACGCCGCCGACGTGATCGTGCGGCTGTTCACGGCGTGGGGGCAGAGCTCGCCGCTCGTCACGACATCGGTGGTGCTCGCGATCGGCGTCGGGATCGCCTGCCAGTACATTCGGCCGACCGCGGTCACCGGTCTTTTGCGCGGCTTCGGGCGGATGCCGATCGTCGCGCAGTCGGCGTGCGTCGCGGTCGCGCTCACCGTCATCAACACGCTCGGCCCCGTCGGGGTCGCGCCGTTCATCTACTTCCGGTTCTGAGCTCGTGCTTCCGGCGTACAAAGGCATCTTCGTCCTCGCGCTCGGGCTCTTGCTCGCGGCCGTCCTGCAGGCGGAGGGTCTGCGGAAGCAGGCGGAGATCCAACCAGCAGGCTTTCAGCGCGAGGTCGCGATCGACGTGACGCGGCCGCTCGTCTCCTTCAGCCGTGCGCTGCACCTGACGACGCCGCGGCACGAGCTCCAGGTGGCGATCGGCCGGGGCGACGAGGATCGGATCGACACGCGGGTGCACTTCACGCTGCCGCCTCCGGCCGGCCCGCTCCCTCGGCGCCCCGGGAAGGTGCCAGGCACCGGGCCGGGTTCGAAGAAGCCACGTCAGCCGCGGACGGCGGGGACGGTGCCAGGCACCGGGACTGGGCCGAAGAGGCCACGTCCTTCGAAGCCGCTCTTCACGGCGGCGCACCCGCTCCGCGTCTGGGTCGGCGGCGACTCGCTCGCCGAGATTCCCGGCGAGGCGCTCCAGCGCGTCGGCGGGGCGATCGACGTCGTCGGCGTCGAGAGCAGGCTCTCCACGGGGCTCGGGCGGCCGGATCTCTACAACTGGTTCACGCGCATCGAGCAGGTGCCGGGGCAGTTGCACCCAAAGGTTGCCGTGCTCTCGTTCGGCGCGGACGACGCGCACGACTACCTGGCCGGCGTCCCCGGGGGGCGTTCCGTTGGCCCGCTCGGGAGTCCTTCCTGGGACTCCGAGTACGAACGGCGCGTCGAGGGCGTCACGCGGGAGCTGAACGCGAAGGGGATCTACGTCGTGTGGCTCGGCTTGCCGAACACCGACCATCACGGCTTCCGGGAGAGCTTCCCGGTGGTGAACGGGATCATCGAGCGCGTGGTGAGGGAGAACGCGCGCATGTCGACCTTCGTCGACACGTGGAAGCTTTTGAGCGACAAGCACGGCCGGTACGCGTCCTACCTGCGCGTGAACGGGCAGCTGACGCTGATGCGCTTGTCGGACGGGACCCACTACACGGCAGCCGCGGGCGACTTGATCGCGAAGCAAGTGCTGAGACAACTCGGCGCGGTCTACCGGATCCGCTAAACCGGACGTGCCCAGGATGTGAAGCCGACTTCACCTCGGCTGCCACCGGACTGGTCTCAGCGCGCCATGTCCCGTGCGCGCGCGGCGGCTGCATCCGCTGCTGCGTAGTCCTTCGTCTCGAGTGCCGCAACGATCATGTTGAGGCGCCGTGCGCGCGTGCGGCCCTCCGAGCCGTCGAGCCACGTGAGCCAGCGATCCCATCGCGTGCGACTGACCCGCTGGAGCTGCGCCTTCGCAGCCGGGCTGGCCTTGAGCCGCGCCTTGAGATCCGCCGGCACCGGCGTTGCCGGCTGCACCGTGTACGCGCGGTCCCAGGCGCCGCTCGCCTTTGCAGCCTCAACCGCCGCGAGCCCGAGCGGCCGCATCTCGCCCGCAGCGATGTGGCGAAGCGCGATTTGCTTGTTGACGAGCGACCACTTGCTCTTCGGCCGCCTCGGTGTCCAACGCTGCTTGTACCGGTGCTCGTCGACGGTGCCGATGAGACCGTCGATCCAGCCGAACTTGAGTGCCACCTCGACGGCGTCGGCCCATGCGATCGACAGCTTCCCGGAAGCCTTCTTCCAGTAGACGATCCAGACTTCGCTCTCGGTCTCGTGATGCGCGTCGAGCCACGCCTCCCACGCGGGCGCGTCCTCCACGTAGATCTCGTTCACGTGAAGGCGTTCTCGCCGGTAAGCGCGCGCCCGATCAGGAGCTTCTGGATCTGGCTCGTGCCCTCGTACAGCGTCGTCACGCGTGCGTCCCGCAAGTACTTGCCGACGGGGTACTCGTCGACGTAGCCGTACCCGCCGTGCGCTTGCACCGCGGCGTTCGCCGCTCGCACGGCGACCTCGCTCGCGAAGTACTTCGCGTACGCCGCTTCCATCGTGTGACGCTCGCCGCGGTCCGCAGTCGCAGCCGCGCGCCGTACGAGGAGCCTCGCCGCCTCGGTCTCGACCGCGATGTCCGCGAGTAGCTCCTGCACGAGTTGGAAGCTCGCGACGCTGCGTCCGAACTGCTGTCGCTCCTTTGTGTACGCGATCGATGCGTCCAGGCAGCCCTGCGCGATCCCGACGCAGCCTGCGCCGAGCGAGATCCGTCCGTGGTCGAGCGCCGACATCGCCACCTTGAACCCGCCGCCAACCTCGCCGACGATCGCCTCGTCGCCGACGTGAACGCCGTCGAGAAAGAGCTCGGCCGTGTCCTGCGCGCGCAGGCCGAGCTTGCCCTTGATCGGCCGCGCTTCGAATCCGTCGGCATCGGTCGGCACGGCGAAGCACGTGAGCCCACGCGGGCCAGCCTCGCCGGTGCGCGCGAAGACGAGCGCCGTCGCCGCCCACGAGCCGAGCGTGATGAAGATCTTCTGGCCCGAGAGCCGCCAGCCGGCGCCGTCGCGCTCCGCGCGCGTCTCGAGGCTTCCCGGGTCGGACCCGGCGCCGGGCTCGGTCAGCGCGTAGCAGCCGAGCGCGTCGCCGGTGGCGAGCGCGGGGAGCAGCCGCGCGCGCTGCTCGTCGGTGCCGAAGCGCGCGACCGACTTGCCGAAGAGGCCGTTCGAGACGGAGACGATCCCCCGCACGTTCGAGTCGGCGCGGCCGAGCTCCTCGACGACGAGCGTGTAGGAAGCCATGTCGAGCCCCAGGCCGCCGTGCTCCTCGGGGAGCGCCGCAGCGAGGAAGCCGAGCGAGGCGAGCTTGCCGACGATCCCGCGGTCGATCGTCTCGCTGCGATCCCACTCGGCCGCGAAGGGGGCGATCTCAGCGTCGCAGAACTCGCGCGCGGTCCGCTGGATCAGCTCTTGCTCGGCGGAAAGCGTGAAGTCCATTCGGACCAAAAAATATCCCGTCGAGGTCGGGCGCTTTCGTCCACCCAACCGACTGGCCGCTTCGGGCTTGCGCCTCTGGCAGTCACTCGGCGGGGCTTCGACCTACTCGCGCTCCGCACTCGACGGGAGCCGCACTGTACGACGGGGGCGGCCACGTCCGCAAGGGGTGCTGGGAAGGAAAACCTCGCTTATTCCGCGATTTGCCCGACGAGCTGCAGATCGTCGATCGCGTGGCGCTCGACGTCTTCCCGGGCAACGATGCCGACCAGCCGACCGTCCTCCTCGACGACCGGCAGTCGCCATACACCGTGCATCGTCATGAGCCGCAGTGCCTCGTCGAGCTGCTGGTCGGGATCGATGGTGAAGACGCGGAAGGAACCGATGTCGTCCACGCGGGTCGTATGCGGGTCGCGGCCCTCCGCGATCACCTTGACGACGATGTCGCGGTCGGTGACGACGCCGACGAGGCGGCCTTCGTCGACGATCGGCGCGAGTCCGGCGTCCTCGCCCTTCATCAGCTTCGCCGCGTCCACGACCGAGGCGCCGGCGCGGACGACCCGCGGCGGCACGGTTATCAACTCTCTGATCGTCAGCATGGCACGCTTTCTGTCCATGAGCTCGACCTCCGAAACGAGTCTACGCCGTCTCGGCCCCGGTGACGAGGATGTCGTCCGCCGTCTCGCCGAGGCGCAGCCGCAAACGTCGCTGCTCGCAGACGAGCGAACGATCTTCATCGCCGCGTTCGACGGCGACGATCCGATTGGCTTCGCATTCGGCTACGACCTGCCGCGCCGACACGGTGCGCCGTCGATCCTGTTCGTCTACGAGCTCGAAGTCGACGAGGCCTACCGCCGGCGCGGGATCGCGCGTCAGTTGATGACTGCGCTCCGCCGCGAGTCACGCTCGCAGGAGGCGTTCGTCCTCACCGAGCCCGAAAACGACGCGGCGAACGCGCTCTACGCATCGCTCGGCGGTACGCGTGTCGACTCGGTGATGTGGGACTACTGACCAACCGCGCTGCGACGCTCGCCGGCGCGGCGCTGCTCGTCGCGGCTTCTCAGGCTAGACTTCGAGCATGTCCCGGCTGACGATCACGCAGACGACGCGCACGCGCTGCCGCGTGCGGGCGACCGTCGCCGGACCGCACGCGGCCTAATCGGCCTGAGGATCATCCTCGGCTGACGACTCCCCAGCCTCAGGGTCGGGGACCGGCGACTCGTCGAGCTCTTCGTTCCTGTCGTCTTCGCGGGGGTGATTAACCTTGTCCTCTTCTTCCATGCACGTCGTCCTTCCCGACAACTCGAAACTCGAACTTCCCGACGGCGCGTCCGGTCTCGACGCGGCGGGCGCGATCGGGCCGAAGCTCGCCGAGCAGGCCGTGCTCGCGCGCGTCGACGGCAAGCCGCGCGATCTGCGGCTGCCGCTTGCAGACGGCGAGCACGTCCAGTTCCTCACCAC
>DASRGQ010000060.1:0-35598 GCA_035650975.1 Gaiellaceae bacterium | reverse complement strand
AAGGAGCAGGTCGAGCGCTCGCTGGCGTACGCGTATCGCGACCGGAAGGTTCGCAAGCGCGAGTTTCGCAAGCTCTGGATCATGCGGATCAACGCGGGCGCGCGTGCGAACGGGCTTTCGTACAACCAGTTCGTGGCCGGGCTCAAGGCGGCCGAGGTCGAGCTGGACAGAAAGGTGCTCGCCGACCTCGCGGTCAGCGATCCCGCCACGTTCGGCGAGCTCGTCGAGCAGGCGAAGTCCGCGCTCGCCGCTGCAGCCAAGCCGGCGTAGGCTCGCCGGAGCTGGAAAAAGAGACAGCTCTCTGACCGCCATCCGCATTGGACGCGGAGACGCCGGCCTGCACGGCGTTGGAGCACGCGCGCGCTGACAGTGGACAGACAAGAAGAGATCTTTACGCGGCAGGCGTCGTACTGCGACGGCCGTTCGCCGCTCTATGCCGAGCTCTGTCGTCGGCTCGCGGAGGACCCGCGGGTCGACGACATCGCGCTCGATCTCGGCTGGGACTTCCCGCTACGGCTCCTGAGCGGCCTGCACTACCTCGTGCTCGGCGGTGATGCGTCGTGGGACGACGTCGACGCCGCGTTCGACGAGCACGCGGCGTTCCTCGAGCGGTGGACCACCGACCAAGACGTGCAGACGAACGAGGTGCAGCGCTCGTGGGCGCTTCTGCCCGCGTTCCTCACGTTGGCCGACGACCGCCCGTTCGACCTGCTCGAGCTCGGCCCGAGCGCGGGGCTCAACCTGATGTGGGACCGCTACCGCTACCGCTACCGGACCGGTGTGTGGGGAGACGGCGAGCTGGAGCTCGCCGGGGACGACCGCGGGTCGCCTCCCGCGGAGCTGCTGGCGCGGCGCGTCGAGGTCGTTCGCCGGCGCGGAGTCGACCTGAATCCCGTCGACGTGACAACGGACGAGGGCGCGCGCCTCCTTCAGGCGTTCGTATGGGCGGACCAGGCGGCGCGGCTCGAGCGACTGCGTCGCGCGATCGATGCGGTCCGGCGCGACCCGCCGCAGCTGATGCAGGGTGACTACGTCGACGCGCTGCCGTCACTTCTGCGCAACCGGCGCGAGGGTGCGCAGCTCGTCGTCTTTCAGACCGCGTCGACGATGTATCTCGACAAGGGCGCGGCCGCGCGGCTGCAGGCGGCGCTCGATGGTGCCGGCAGAGAGGAGCCGCTCGCGTTCGTGACGACGGGCCGTGCGCCGGACGACGACGGCTTCGGGCTCGAGGTGCACCGTTTTCCGGACGGCGGTTCGGAGCGGCTCGGCGTGTTCGACTTCCACGGCGAGTGGCTCGACTGGGGCCGTTAGCGCTAACGCCGGTACGCGAGCAGCAGCTCCTCCACGTCGACTCCGAACGCCTCGTCGAACTCGCTCCGTCGGCCGACGAGCTCGAAGCCGCATTTCTCGAGTACGCGAATCGAGCCCACGTTGGTGGACACGACACGCGCGTGGAGCGGACGCCGCAATTCGTGTCGGGCGAGGTACAGCTGCAGCGCCGCGGTGGCGATGCCCTTTCCCCAAAACGCGTTGCCGATCCAGTAGCCGACGAGGACGTTGTCTTCGTCGTTCGTCGCCCAGCTCCCGATGTTCCCCGCGACGGCACCGCCGAACGTGATCGTCATCCTGTTTGCGTCGGGCTGAGCGCTCGTTCGCTGCCAATGGCTGAAGAACGCCTCGCGGGGACGGGATGGGAACATCGCCATCGCGACCCCTTCGGGCTCGCGTTGCTGCTCGTAGAAGATCTCGACGTCCGCGTCGTTCACCGGGCGAAGTTCGACCGTCTCCGCTCGCGCAGTGCCCACGCGGGGAAGGTAGCGTCGCGGCCAATGGCGCGCTGCTTGCTACCTGACGGTCGGTGCGGTCGTATCGGCACGCCGTGTCGCTCCGGACACTGCGTGACTCGTACCGTCCGCCGGCTGCACGAGCGGCGATGGCGCGACAAGCTCGGGCTGTTCTTCGTCGAGGGGGAGGATTCGGTGGACGCTGCGACTGCGGAGCCGGTCGACCTGCTGCGCGCCGGGAAGGACGTGGAGCCTCGGCTCCTCGCCGAGGTGGCGAGCGCGCCGCACCCACCGCGCGTCGTCGGCGTCTACCGGCACGACGATCTTCCGCAATGGGAAGAGCGGCCGGCGACGCTCGCACTGTGGCGGCTCGCGGATCCGGGCAACGTCGGCACGCTGATCCGCACGGCGGACGCGTTCGGCGCCGCGATCGTGCTCTCCGACGGGTGCGCGGATCCGCTCGCGCCGAAGGCGCTGCGCGCAAGCGCCGGCTCGATTTGGCGCGTGCCGGTCGGCGCCTGGGACGCAAGCAACAAGCTGTTACGAGGAACGACGCGCGTCGCGCTCGTGGCCCACGGAGGGGCGCCGCTCGCCTCACTGGACTTGGTGGGTCGGGTCTCGTTCCTGCTTGGAGCAGAGCGGAGGGGGCTTGCCGATGCGGTTGAGCGCGACGTCGATGCCACGATTCCGCTCGTCGGCGCGGAATCCCTGAACGTTGCGGCGGCCGGAGCGATCGCCCTGTACGAGCTCTCGCGCCGACGCTTGTAACAGTCTGTTACTCGCTCGGGTTCGCTGTGCTCCGCGCGGTCATGACGTGGCTCCTCCAGTTTCCCGTGCCGGTTGATGGTCGACCCTCCGGCCACAGCTCCTTGGCGTGCCCGGCCGCTTCGCTCAGCGGCGCGGTGTCCACCTCGTGCCGCGCCAGCTCGATGCCCTGAGCCGGCCACTCGACCACGAATGCGAGCGGTCCCGGCGGCGGGAGCGGCCAAAGCCAGAAGCGCACGTCGTAGCGGCGGTCGCCGCCCGACCCTCCGCGTTGCATGAGCACGGCTGGCGGCAGGCCGTCCTCCCTTCCGAAATGGCGTTCGTCGAAGACCGTTGCCTTGCGTCCGTCGGCAAACGCGATGCCGAAGCGAAGAACCTCCGGCGCCAATGCGGCCCCGTCGCGGCGGATCATGTGCCATGTATGAATCGGATCTCGTTCATGGCCACGGCTGCGCTCCCGCTGCAGCAGCTGGAGCGAAAACTCGATGCCGGTCGGGTAGGCCATGCCGGTGTGAACCTGCAGCGCCACTGCTTCGGTCCGTGCCAGTACGAGGTGGAGCGGGAAGGACGCGCCGAAGACGTTGTCGGGTGGTCCGAGCCACACGGGCTGAGCCCGCTCTTCCGGCGGCTCGGGCGGAGGCGCCGGCAGCTCGAAGAAGCTCATGCCGGAAGCTTCGCACGCGAGCAGACCCAGATCGAGTCCTCGCCGCCCTGCCACGGCGTGCGGTCGAACCAGCCGTACAGCGCCTCGACGGCGAACCCCTCCTCGACGAGCAGCGTGCGCCACTCGGCGACGGAGAGCCACGCCAGCGACATCTCGGCCTCGACTTCGGCGCTGCGCAGCCGTAGCACGAGTGTCCGCGAGGACTCGTCCCAGTCGGCCCGCTCCCAGATCCCCGGCTCGCGCTCGAGCCAGCGTCCGTGCGTCTCGGCGATGTCGTCTGCGCCCGGAGCGAACACGTCGAAAACGAACACTCCGGACGGTGCCAGGCACCGGGCCACGGCTCGGAGAGCCAGGCGCCGGTCGGACTCGGTCTGCATGTGCAGGAGCGACCGGAACGGACAGAGCACGAGCGGATAGGTCCCGTCGACCGGCGGGTCGCGCAGGTCGCCTCGGCGCAGGTCGAGCCTGACGCCCGCGAGCTCGGCCGACTCGCGCGCGACCTCGAGCATCCCCGCCGACAGATCGACGCCGACCACCTCGATACCCGCCGCCGCGACCGGCACCGCGATCCGCCCGGTGCCGACGCCGAGCTCGAGCACCGGCCCGCCCGAGCGCCGCGCCTCCTCGACATAGAAGGGAACGTCTTCGACGACGCTCCGCGACCACGGGTCGTACACGCGCGCGATTGCGTCGTACGCCGACATGTCTATGCTTTCTACAGATGCACGCGAATGCGACGACCCGCTTTAGCCGGCCCCGGTGCGCAACCGGGGACGTCGCGTAGCGTCCTCCAGCCGCACCGGGGCCTGACGAACTCCCGGCCCGGAAGCGAAAGGAGAAACCTTGGATAGTCTCGCCGCGGTGAACTGGCCCGGCTACGAAGAGGAGGCGCTCGCCGCCGTCGCCGCCGCGCTCTCCGACAGCGAGCTCGACGACGTTCGCGTACGCGTGCTCGGCCGCCGGTCCGAGCTCGCGCAGGCGCTGCGCCGTGTACGCGACCGCGAGAGCGGCATGCTGCTGAACGGCATCCGGTCGCGCCTCGAGGAAGCGGTCGACGCACGCCAAAACGAGCTCGTCACGATCGCCCGGCGTGCCGCCGCCGAGCGTGAGGTCGACGTGACGATCCCGGGGACACCCGTGCATCGCGGCGGCCTGCACTTACTGACGCAGATCCGGCGCGAGATCGAGGACATCTTCCTCGGCATGGGCTACGAGGTCTGGGACGGCGCAGAGGTCGCGACGGTGTGGGAGAACTTCGACGCGCTGACGCAGCCGGAGAACCATCCGTCGCGCTCGCCGTTCGAGACGTTCTACATCGACGACGCAACCGTGCTGCGCACGCACACCTCGCCGGACCAGATTCGCGCGATGCTCTCGCGCACCCCGCCCATCTACATGGTCTCGCCCGGGCGCTGCTACCGGCGCGACACGCCCGACGCGACGCACTCGCCGATCTTTCTGCAGGTCGAGTGCCTCGCCGTCGACCGCGGCATCACGCTCGCGAACCTGCAGGGGACCGTGCTGCAGTTCTTCCGCGCGCTCTTCGGACAGGAGCGCGAGGTCCGCATGCGCACGAGCCACTTCCCGTTCACCGAGCCGTCGGTCGAGTTCGACGTGACGTGCTTCATCTGCGGCGGGCAGGGCTGCGCCACGTGCAAGCACTCCGGCTGGATCGAGATGGGCGGCGCCGGCTGGGTGGACCCCGACGTCTTCCGCAACGTCGAGCTCGATCCCGCCGAGTGGCAGGGCTTCGCGTTCGGCTTCGGCATCGAGCGGATCGCGATGCTGCGCCACGGCCTGCCCGACCTCCGCGCGTTCTGGGAGAACGACCTGCGCGTCCTCGGACAGTTCTCGTGAAAGTCCCCGTCTCGTGGCTGCGCGAGTACGTCGACTTCGAGCTGCCGCTCGAGGAGCTCGCACGGCAGCTCGTGTTCACCTCCTGCGAGGTCGACCGGATCGTTCGCCGCGGCGTGCCCGAGGGCGCCGACAACTACCGCCACTTCGTCGTCGGCAAGGTGCTCGAGGCGGGCAAGCATCCAAACGCCGACAAGCTCCAGCTGACGAAGGTCGACGTGGGTGACGGCGAGCCGCACTCGATCGTCTGCGGCGCGTGGAACTTCGGCGCGGGAGCCACCGTCGCGGTCGTCGTGCCCGGCGGCGTTATGCCCGGGGGAACGTTCACGATCGAGCGGCGCAAGCTCCGCGGCGAGGTTTCCGACGGGATGATCCTCTCCGAGCGCGAGCTCGAGCTCGGGCAGGACCACGGCGGGATCATGCTCCTCGACGACGCGCTCGCAGCCGGCACCCCCCTCGGAGACGTGCTGCCACTCGGCGACGACGTGCTCGAAATCGAGACTCTGTACAACCGCCCCGACCTGACCGGCGTCTACGGCATCGCGCGCGAGGTCGCCGCGCTCACGGGCGGCACGTTGAGGCCGATGCCGGGAGTCGACCCAAAGCGCGACGGCGACGAGCGGTTCGATTTGCAGGTCGCCGACCTCGACGCGTGCCCCAGGTTCATCGCACGCGTCTTCCGCGACGTCCAAGTCGGCGAGTCGCCGGCGTGGCTGCGTGCGCGACTGATCGGAGCGGGGATGCGCCCCATCTCGAACGTCGTCGACATCACGAACTACGTGATGCTCGCGCTCGGGAGCCCGCTGCACGCCTACGACAAGGACACGCTCGTCGACGATCGCATCGTCGTGCGGCGCGCAGCCCCCGGTGAGCAGATCGTGACGCTCGACGGCACGTCGCGAACACTCGATCCCGCAGATCTCGTGATCGCCGACGGCGGCCGGCCGATCGGCCTGGCCGGAGTGATGGGCGGCGAGAACACCGAGGTATCCGACACGACGACGTCGGTGGTGCTCGAGACGGCGAACTTCGAGCCGCTGACAGTGCTCAAGAGCGGCGAGCGCCACCACATGCGCTCGGAAGCGCAGACGCGCTGGGAGAAAGGCGTCGACGCCGAGGCCGCAGGGCACGCCGCGCGCTACGCGTCGCAGCTCTTGGCCGAGCTCGCCGGTGCGCGCTACACAGGCGAGACGGAGGTGCGCGGAGAGCCGCTGCCGCCGCCGCGCATCGCCTTCCGTCCCGCGTACGCCGACGGGGCGCTCGGGCTCGAGATCCCCGAGGACGAGCAGCGCGAGCGCCTGCATCGTCTCGGGTTCGAAGTCGGCGACGGCTGGCAGGTGACCGTCCCGCCGTGGCGCACGCGCGACGTTCGGCGCGACATCGACATCGTCGAGGAAGTGGCGCGCTTCCGGCTCGAGGACGTGCCGGCAACGCTTCCGCTGCGGGAGGCGATGTTCGGCCGGCTGACGCACTCGCAGCGGCTTCGCCGCCAGATCGAGGACGTCCTTGCCGGGGCCGGCCTGCACGAGGCGTACACCTACTCGCTGCAGCCGTCCGACCCCCACCCGAACGCGATCGAGCTGCCGGTGCCGCTCTCGCAACAGCAGCGCCTCCTACGCACGACGCTCACCGTCGGGCTGCTCGGTGCGGCTCGACACAACGTCGACATGGGCACGCCCGACGTCTCGCTGTTCGAGGTTGCGCACGTCTACCTGCCGCCCGGACCGGTGCCGACGGAGCGCACGCGGATCGGCGGAATCGTCGCGGGCGACTTCTTCCGGGCGAAGGGCTCCGTCGAGGCGATCTTCGATGCGCTGCACGTCGAGCCGGTGTTCGCGGCGACCGATGTGCGCGAGGACTTCGTCGTCGGCGCCGCGGTGCAGGCAGGCTGGGTTGCGACGTACGCGCCGTTCGACCTCGACGGCGAGTGGAGCGCGTTCGAGCTCGACCTCGAAGACCTCGTCGCGCTCGTTCCCGAGCGTCTTCTCTACACCGACGTGATCACGTACCCGCCGCTCCGGCAGGACCTCGCGTTCGTCGTCGACGAGTCCGTGCCGGTCGGCGACCTGCTCGCCGCCGCGCGCGACGCCGCCGGTCCAGAGCTACGTGAGACGCGGTTTCTCTCCGACTACCGTGGCGACCAGATCCCGCACGGCAAGAAGTCGATTGCGTTCTCCGTCTCGTTCCAGTCATCGGAGAGGACGCTCTCCGATGACGACGGCACTCGCTTGCGCACGGCGATCGTCGCTGCGCTGGCCGGCCGCTTCGGCGCCGAGCTGCGTGCGTAGCCTCACTGCCTGCGCACGGGCCTGACGAGACCCGCGTGCGGGCCGCCCGCTGCGTCGATATCGGCCTGCCTGTCGAGCTCCGAGTTGAGCTCGGCGCCGAACAGGATCGACCACGCGCTGTAGTTCAGCCAGAGCAGCAGCACGATGCCTCCTGCGAGCGTCCCGTACGTCTTCGTGTACGAGCTCGAGAACGCGGTGTACAGCGCGAACAGGCCGCTGAGCGCGAGCCACATGATGCCGCCGACGAGCGAGCCCGGCGAGATCCACCGCCAGTTCCGCTGCTCGAGGTTCGGTGCGAGGTAGTAGATGAGCGCGTAGAACAGGAGGATGACGACGAACGCGAGCGGCCAGCGCACGAAGTTCCAGACCCAGGTGAACGCCGAGCCGAGATGCACATGGCGCGCGATCGCGTCGCCGATCGTGCCGCCCACCACGATCAGGAGCAGCATGCCGACGGTGACGATCGCCGACGCGACGACGAGTACGATCGAGATGATGCGCTGCTTCCAGAACGGCCGCGTTTCGATTCGGTCGTAGGCCTTGTTGACCGCGCTCACGATCGACCCCATCGCGCCCGACGCCGCCCATACGGCCCCGGCTGTGCCGACGACCAGGGCGACGATCGACCCGCGCCCGCCCGAGTCGTGCTTGAAGCTGGAGATCAGTTTCGTCACCGCCTTCGGCGCGACCGGATCGAGAAAACGCTGCAGCGAGTCGTAGGCATTGATCACATCGAGCAGGCCGACGAGCGCGACGACCGCGGGAAAGAACGCAAGCAGCGAGCTGTAGGCGATCTGCTGCGACAGGCCCATGCAGCCGTCGTCGAGAAACTCTCTGAACGTGCGCTTGACGACGGCGAACCACTCCGACCGTGTGAGCCGCGCCGGCGTGTGCGGCGGCTGGCCTCCGTCGCTCACCCGCGGTCGCGGATCGAGAATCGCCCGATCCGCGCGCGTTCCTTGCCCTCGCGGCCGCGCCGCGCGGCGTATCGCATCGTCGCGCCGACGCCACCGGCGAGGACGAATCCAAGCGTGGCCGCACCGGCGGCTGCGACGGGCAGCTTTGCCTTCAGCTTTCCCGTGACGTTAGCGGCGCTGCCGATCGACGCACGCAGATGCTCGACTGCGTCCGCGAGCTCCTCGCGCTCCTTCTCGAGATCGGCGCGAATCTGCTCGGGCGTCCGGTCGCGGGTCGGCGTGCTCATTTCTTGATCGCCTCCGTCGTCAGCTTCGCCTCGCGAATCGCCTGCTTCGGCACCGGAGGGCTCGCGCGCTTGAACGACGCCACGGCAACCGCGGCGAGGATCGCCGCGAGGAGCGCGAGCCCGCCTGTCACGATGAGGAGCGCGAGCCACGTCGCGAGGAACGTCGCGAGCACGGCCGCGACCGTGGCGAGGGCGAAGCCGAGCATGAAGAGCCCGAAGAGCGCAGCGCCCAGTCCGAGCCCGATCCCGATGCCGAGCGCGGCGACCTTCTTCTTCAGCTCGAAGACGGCCAGCTCGAGCTCGAGCTTCGCGATCGACGTCGCGTGATCGGCGACCTGCTTCGCCGCGGCGCCGACGCCGCCGTTTGCCGACGACTCAGGCGCGTGGGTGGGCATGGCCTCTCCAGTCGATGAGCTTCGCCACCGCGTAACCGGTGACGAGCGCCGCGCCGACGACGAGCCACGGATTCGGGCCGCCACGCTTCTTCGCCGGAGGATGCTGCGGCCCCGTGGGCGCGGCCGGCGACGCTTGTGCCAAGTTGTCACTTGCGGGGCCGCGGCCCTTGGCGCGCGCTGCGATCAGGCTCGGCTTCAGCTTGCGCAGGAACGCGGGATCCTCGGCGAGTGCGTCGCCGAGCTTCGCCTTCACCCCGCCGGCTGCGCGCGCGCTGCGCACGAACCCGTCGAGCTTGTCTGCCGCCCTGTCGACGGTCTGGTCGACTTTGGTCATCGCTTCGTCGGCGGGTCTTCGCCCGTCGCCACGCGCCAGATTGTAGAGGCGAGCCGGCGCGCGACCAGGGTCGATGCGGCGCCGATCCCGGCGTAGAGGCCGCTCCACATTGCTTTCCGCAGCATGCGCACTCTTTCGCCCGGCCGCGTCGCCTGCAAACATCGACGACAAGTGGGCGGTGAGGGGTCACTCGGAAAGGCCGAACGGCAGAAGCTCTTGCTGGGCCTCGTGGAGCGCCGGCGGCTCGGCACACAGCAGGAGCTGCTCGATGCGCTGCGGAAAGCCGGCTGCGGTGTGACGCAGGCGACGGTGTCGCGCGACATCCACGAGCTCGGCCTCGAGAAGGTCGCAGATCCGCTCGGCCGGCTGCGGTACGCGGCGCCGAGCCGGCGCGCTCGCGCCGACCCGAGGAACACGCTTCGGTCGCTGCTCGAGCAGTTCGGGCGTGGCGTGACGCCGGCGCAGAACGTCGTCGTGGTGCGGTGCGAGATCGGCGCTGCCCCGGCGATCGCTCGCGCGATCGACCGTCTACGTCACCCACTCGTCGTCGGCACGATCGCGGGCGACGACACGCTGCTCGTGATCGCCGCCGATACCAAAGGTGCCGCGGCGCTCGCGGGCGAGCTAAGCGACTGACGGCAGACGGTCGGCCCAGGGATGGGCTGCCTCGAGCTGGCCGGCGAGCCGGAAAAGCAGGGCTTCGCCCGCAGGCGGCCCGATCAGCTGCACACCGACCGGCAGGCCGTCGACCTCGCCGAACGGCACGCTCATCGCGGGCTGCCCGGTGACGTTCACGATCGGCGTGAACGGCGTGAACTCGCCGCCGCGCCGGAACTGCTCCCACGGGTCCTCGGGCTCGAACACCCATCCGATCGGCACCGGCAGCATTGCGAGAGTCGGCGTCAGCAGGATGTCGACGTCTTCCCAGAAGGCGACGACGCGGCGCGCGAGGCGCTGAAGCGCAGTCACGGCCTGTGAGAGCTCAACGCTCGAAGTCGTGCGCGCGGCCTGCGCCAGCGTCCTGTTCAAGGGCATCAACAGCGAGTCGTCCGCGACGGGGAAGAGCGCCGGCGCGACCTGCCACAGGTGCGCGAACGCCGCGAGCAGGTGCTCGTCGTGCCACGCGGGCGTTCGCTCGAAGACATCGTGGCCGAGTGCGGCGAGCGCATCGGCGGCGTTGCGGGCGACGGCAGCGACGTGCGGGTCGACGGGATACGGGATCGGCGGCTCGCACGTGAACGCGATGCGCAGCCGTTCGGGATCGGCACCGACCTCGTCGAGGAACGGGCGCTCCGGCGGCGGCGCCCAGTGCGCGTCACCGGGCTCGTAGCCCGCGACGACGTCGAGGAACGCGGCCGCGTCGCGCACCGTGACCGAGACGCCCGCGTTTTGGCCCAGCTCGAGCGAGCCGCTCACCCACGGTGCGGGTGACACGCGGCCGCGCGACGGCTTCAGCCCGAAGAGCCCGCAGCACGACGCCGGGATCCGAATCGAGCCGCCGCCGTCGGAAGCGTGCGCGAGCGGCAGTACACCCGCGGCGACGGCGGCGGCCGCTCCACCCGACGACCCCCCGGGCGTCACGTCCGTGCGCCACGGATTGCGACAAGCGCCGTTCAGCTCCGACTCGGTTACGCACGTGATCCCGAACTCGGGTGTGTTCGACTTGCCGAGCACGACGAAGCCCGCGTCTTTGATCCTCCGCACGGTCGCCGTGTCGGCGGTCGGGACGTAGTTCGCGAACGCGCGTGACGAGTACGTCGTGCGAATGCCGGCGGTGTCGTTCAGATCCTTGACGAGCATCGGGACACCGCGGAACGGGCCGTCGGCGGGCTCGGTGGCGAGCGCCTGCTCGAACGCATCGGTGACGACGAAGTTCAGCTCCGGGTTCGTGGCCTCGATCCGCGCGATCGCCGCTTCCGTGAGCTCGCGTGGCGAGACGTCGCCGGCGCGGACGGCCGCGGCCTGCGCGAGCGCGTCGACGAACATCTCCTAGATTGTCTTGCCGGCGGAGAGCCAGACCGGGCCCTGCGTCGCAACGAGCCGCGAGCCCGACAGAACGCGCAGCGCAGTGACTCTGCCGCGGATGTTCTCTGCGTCGCACCGTTCGAGGCAACGCCGCGCCATCGTCGCCGAAACGCCGTAGCCCGCTTGCCGCGCGCAGCGGAAGCGCAGCGCGGCGCGGCTGCCGTCGCGACGGGGGTTGCACTGAACGCACAGGACCGACGCGCGCTCGACGAAGTCGGTCGAGACGAGCTCGAGCTCGGCGTACAGGTCGCTCCAGTCGGCCGGCAGCCCGGCGACGAGTCCGTCCCAGGCCGCGACGAGCGTCGCAGCAGGCGATGCGACGATCGTCGGTGCGGCTTGGGATCCAGAAAGGACGAGCGTTCCACTCGTCAGCCGGCGCAGCAGACGGGCGACGTTGTCAGGAGACGGTGCGGTGCCGTCGCGGGCCACGGTGAAGAGAAGCACGGTGGGAGCGGCGCGGTACGGCCCGGCGGGCCCGAGCAGAGCTGCGGCGTCGTCGGCCGCGTCACGGTCACGCAGCTCGAGGCGGAGCTGCGCGCGCGCCCAACCGTCGGGGAGGTTGGATCCAATCGCTTCCCACTGCTCTGCGACGCTCACGAGTCGAAACGTACACTGCCGGGGCTTTGGCGAAGGTCGAGAGGAAACCCGCCGTGGGCGAGGACACGCTGCGCGAGTTCCTGCGCGACATGCTGCTCATCCGCCGCTTCGAGGAGAAGGTGGAGGAGCGCTTCCGTGCGGGCGACCTGCCCGGCTTCCTGCACGTCGCGATCGGGCAGGAGGCGGTCGCGGTCGGCGTCTCGCATGCGATGGAGGACGACGACATCTTCGCGTCGACGCATCGCGCGCACGGCCATACGCTTGCGCGCGGCACGCATCCGAACGCTGTCATGGCGGAGCTCTACGGCAAGGTCGAGGGCTGCTCGCACGGATACGGCGGGTCGATGCACCTCTACGACATCGAGCGCGGCAACTACGGCGCCAACGCCGTCATCGGCGGCGGGCTGCCGGCGGTCACCGGCGCCGGCCTCGCCTTCAAGATGCGGAACGAGCCGCGGGTCGCGGTCGCGTTCTTCGGTGACGGCGCGACGAACATCGGCACGTTCCACGAGTCGCTCAACCTCGCGCAGCTCTGGCAGACGAAGACGCTGTTCGTGTGCGAGAACAACCATTGGGCGGAGTCGACGCCGGGCTGGCAGCACTCGCCGGTGTGGGACGACATGTCGAAGCGCGCGCTCGCGTTCGACATGCACTCGCTGAAGGTGGACGGCCAGGATGTCGAGGCTGTGTACGCGGCGGCCCAGGAGGCGCTCGATCATGCGCGCTCAGGTCGCGGACCGGTGTTCCTCGACGTCGAGACCTATCGCATGCACGGTCACTACATCGGCGATCCGCAGGTCTACCGTTCGAAGGAGGACCGGCAGGACGCCGCCGACCACGATCCGATCGTGCGGCTGCGCGAGCGGCTCGGCCTTTCCGACGAGGAGTTCGACGAGCTCGACCGGCAGGCGCACGAGACGGTCGACGCCGCGCTCGCCTTTGCGCAGAACGGCACCGACCCGGCGCCGGAAGACGCGCTGAAGAACGTCTATGCCTGAGGTCACGTACCGCGAGGCTGTGCGCGACGCGCTCGGCGCAGCGATGCGCAGCGACGACCGCGTGTTCATCATGGGCGAGGACATCGCGGAGATGGGCGGCTCGATGGGCGTCACGCAGGGACTGCTCGACGAGTTCGGCCCGGAGCGCGTGCGCAACACGCCGATTTCCGAGATGGCGATCGTCGGCGCCGGGATCGGTGCTGCGATGGCGGGAATGCGCCCGGTCGTCGAGATCATGTACGAGGACTTCCTGACGCTCTCGCTCGAACAGATCGTCAACCAGGCGGCGAAGCACCGCTACATGTCGGGCGGCCAGCTGACCGTGCCGCTGACGATCCGCACGCAGGGCGGAGCGGGCTGGTCGCCGGGTGCGCAGCACGCCCAGCAGCTCGAAGCGTGGCTCGTGCACATTCCCGGGCTCAAGGTCGCGTATCCGTCGACGCCTGAGGACGTGCGCGGCCTCTTATGGACCGCGATCTACGACGACAACCCGGTCGTCCTCTTCGAGCATCGGCTGCTCTACCCCGTGAAGGGCGAGGTGCCGGACGAGCTCGAGCCGATCCCGTTCGGCAAGGCGCGTGTTGTGCGCGAGGGCACCGACGTCACGGTGATCGCGATCGGGCCGCTCGTTCATCGGGCGCTCGACGCCGCGAACCAGGCCGAGGCGGAGGGCATCTCGGTCGAGATCGTCGACCCGCGCACGCTGCAGCCCCTCGACGAGGACACGCTCGTCGAGTCGGTGAAAAAGACGAACCGCGCGGTCGTCGCGCACGAGGCCGTGACGCGCATGGGCTTCGGCGCCGAGGTGACCGCCGTGCTCCAGCATCGCGCGTTCGACTGGCTCGACGCGCCGATCGAGCGCGTCGGCGCGAAGTTCGCGCCGCTCGCGTTCGCGCCCGTCATGGAGCAGTACGTCGTCCCGCACGCGGGGGACGTGCTCGCCGCGATCAAGCGTACCGTGGGAAAGTAAGGCATGGCCTCCGAGGTGAAGCTGCCGCGTCTCGGCCAGGGCATGGAGTCCGGGACGGTCAACAAGTGGCTGAAGAGCGAGGGCGACCAGGTCGCGAAGGGCGAGCCGCTCTTCGAGGTCGACACCGACAAGGTCACACAGGAGGTCGAATCCGACTTCGACGGCGTGCTGCTGAAGATCGTGCTCTCCTCGGGCGAGGCGCCCGTCGGCCAGACGATCGCGTGGATCGGTCAGGCCGGCGAGGAGGTCGCCGAGGCCAACGTTTCCGCGCCCGAGCCGAAGGCTGCTGAGCCCGAGCCGCGTCCTGTACAGGCGAAGCCGGTCGAAGACCCGATGCCGACGAGCAGCGCCAACGGCCGCATCAAGGCCTCGCCGCTCGCGCGCCGCCTCGCACGCGAGCGCGGCATCGACCTGCACGCGCTGCAGGGCACCGGCCCCGAGGGTCGCATCGTCGCGAGAGACGTCGAGGGCGCGCAGGCCCGCCCCGCCGCACCAGCCGCGCCGGTCCCGAGCGGCGAGGTCGAGTCGATCTCGCTCACGAACATCCGCAAGACGATCGCGCGGCGGCTGACCGCTGCCTGGCAGGCGCCGGTCTTCCAGCTCACGGTCAGCGCCGACATGAGCCGCGCGAACGATCTCGTCGCCAAGGCACGCGAGTTGAGCCCGGATGTGCGCGTGACGGTTACGGACGTGCTCGCGAAGGTGTGCGCGCAGGCGCTGATGCGCCACCGCGATGTGAACGTGCAGTACAGCGATGACGCGCTGCTCAGATTCCCGACGGCGAACGTCGGGATCGCGGTTGCCGCTCCGCAGGGGCTCGTCGTGCCGGTGCTGCGCTCAGTGGAGCGGCAATCTCTCGCAGAGGTCGCGGCGGCGCGCGGCGAGGTCGTGTCCAAGGCGCGCGACAACAAGCTGACGACGCAGGACCTCGAGGACGGCACGTTCACGATCTCGAACCTCGGCATGTTCGGTGTTGAACAGTTTGTTGCGGTGATCAATCCGCCGCAGGCCGCGATTCTTGCGGTCGGTGCGACGGTCGACGCCCCGGTCGCCCGTGACGGACAGGTCGTCGTCAGGCCGATGCTGACGATGACGCTCACGGTCGATCACCGTGCGGTCGACGGCGCGGCGGGCGCCGACTTCCTGCGCACGGTGAAGCAGTTCGTGGAAGATCCGGCGCTGGCGTTGTGAAACCGCGCGTCTGGTACCTGGTCCGCGACTTCGACCGGGGGCGAGACTTTTACAAGCGGCTGCTCGGCTTCGACGAGACGTACGTCGACTGGGACGACAAGTGGTCGAAGCTCGAGCGCGGCGCGATGAAGATCGCCCTCGGCGAGGGCGATCCCATGCCGGGGGGCGGTGTTGCCGCGCTCGACGTCGAGGACGTGCGGCGTTTCGCGGAGAGGCTGCGGGGCGAGGGCGTCGAAGTGGGCACTGTCGTGGAGCTCGCTGGCCAGGTGAGATTGGTGGACGTCTTCGACGCGGACGGCAACCGGGTGCAGCTCACCGAGGAGATCGGTTGATCCGGAAGGGCTCGGCCGCCGACGTGCCGTTCATGCGATCGATGCTCGCGCATGCCTACGCGTGGCGTGTGAACGCATTCGAGGCGGACATTCCGCTGACGCGCTACGTCGACAACTGGGGCAGGCCGGGCGACCTCGCGATCGTCGCGCACGAGACGGGCAATCGGGTGGGTGCGGCATGGCTGCGGCTCTTTTCGGCGTCGGAGCCGGGGTACGGCTTCGTCGACGAGCAGACGCCGGAGCTTTCGATTGCAGTCGTGCCTTCGCGTCGCCGCCACGGTCTCGGGCAGGAGCTGATGGAGGAGCTGCTCGCCGCCGCGCGTGCGGCTGGGTACACCGCCGCGTCGCTGTCGGTGGAAGCCGACTCGCCGGCAGTCGCGTTCTACGAGCGCAACGGCTTCGAACGAGTGCGCGACTCGGACGGCGGCGTCGTCATGCGCAAGCGTTTGTAACTCGGTTGCCCGCCGGAGGCGGGAACCCGAGTTCGCCGTCTTCAAGCGCCCTGCCGCGCCGCCCGCGGGTTCGGCAGCGGAGTGAGCACGCGCTCCACCTGCTCGCGGTACTGCTCGTAGCTCGGCGGCAGCGAGAGCGATTCGCCGAGCGTCTCGAACGGCTCGTCGGCCGTGAAGCCCGGGCCGAGGGTTGCGATCTCGAACAACACCCCGGACGGCTCGCGGAAGTAGATCGACTTGAAGTAGAACCGGTCGATCACCGGCGTCGGCTGTCCGCCGCCGTCGATCACCCGCTGCCGCCACGCCTCGTGCTCGTCCGGCTGCGACGCCCACGCGACGTGGTGCACGGTGCCCGCAGCCTGCAGCCCGCGCTCCTCCGGCGGCGCGTCGTAGACGTAGAAGCCGCCGCGCGCATCGCCGCGCGCCTCCCAGCCGTCGGCGAAGCCGAGCGCGCGCAGCATCGGCTCGCTGCGCGCGGGTTGCGACGCGTACGCGCGCACGCCGGCAAACCCGCGAAGCCTGTGCTGCGAAGGAACGTTGGGAGCATCTGCGACGAGCGGCTCGTCCTCGGAGTCGTCGACGAGCAGCTGCAGCCGAAGGCCTTCGGGGTCGAAGAACACGAGCGAGCCGTCGGCCCTCGTCCCGCCGACACGCGACTGCCAGAAGTCGAGCGACTCCTCCGAGCCGACGCGAAAGCACACCGTGTGCACCATCCCGTCGCCGGCTCGTCCAGGTGGCGAGCCGGGATACTCGAAAAAGGTGATATCGGCGCCGGCCGAGCCGCGCTCGTCGGCATAGAAGAGGTGGTAGACGGTCGGATCGTCCTGGTTGACCGTCTTCTTCACGAGCCGCAACCCGAGCTCACCCGCGTAGAACTCGACATTCGCAGGTGCATCGCCGGTGATGCACGTCACATGATGGACCCCCTCGAGCTTCATCGTTCGTAGCATGCCGGAATGCGCGCAGCGGTAATCGTCGACGATCGGATCGAGATCGAGGAGCGTCCCGACCCGACGCCCGGCGACGGTGAGCTGCTCATTCGCGTGCGCGCAGCCGGTGTGAACGGCGCGGACATTGCGCAGCGTGCGGGGCGCTATCCACCTCCGCCGGGTGCGACCGATGTGCCCGGGCTCGAATGCGCCGGCGAGACGGAGCGAGGAGAGCGCGTGATGGCGCTCCTCGCAGGCGGCGGTCACGCCGAGCTCGCGGTCGTGCATCACACGCACGTAATTCGAGTCCCGGACGGCGTGACGTGGGAGCAAGCCGGCGGCTTCGTCGAAGTTTTCGCAACCGCACACGACGCGCTCTTCACGCAAGCCGACCTGCGCGACGGCGAGCGCCTGCTCGTGAACGGCGCCGCGGGAGGTGTCGGCGTCGCGGCCGTGCAGCTCGGTGTGCGGGTGGGTGCCGAGGTGACGGCGGTCGCGCGCCATCACCACGACGAGCTGCGCGCGCTCGGCGCTGCAAGGACGGAGCCGGAGGGCGAGTATGACGTGATTCTCGAGCTCGTCGGGGGTACGAACCTGTCGGAGAACCTGACACGGCTCGCGCCGAAGGGACGGATCGCGGTGATCGGTCTCGGCGCGGGGCGCAGTGCGGAGATCGACTTCGGGTTGTTGATGCGCCGCCGAGGCCGTATCCACGGCTCGGCGCTTCGTAGCCGCTCGCTGCTCGAGAAGGAAGACGTTCTGCGCAGGCTCGACGGATTCGCGCTGCCGTTCCTCGCGCACGGCGAGCTGACGGTGCCTGTCGAGGAGACGTTCCCGCTCGAACGCGCACAGGATGCCTACGAGCGCTTCGCGGCCGGCGGTAAGTTCGGGAAGATCGTCATCTGCCCCTGACGCTGCGCGACCTGAACCGCGCGACACTTGCGCGGCAGCTCTTGCTCGAACGTGCCGAGCTGCGCGCGGTCGACGCCGTCCGCGCGGTCGCCGGCCTGCAGGCGCAAGACTCGGCCGGCCCATATCTCGGGCTCCGGGCGCGGCTGCGCGACTTTCGCCGCGCTGAGCTCACCGCCGCAGTCGAGGCACGCGGCGTTCTCGTCGCGACGCTGCAGCGCGTGACGCTGCACATGGTCGACGCAGCGGACTACCGCTGGCTCAAGCCGACGCTTCGGCCGCTGCACGAGCAGACGCGGCGGCGACCCGGCATCGCCGAGCTCGACCATGAGGCGGTCCTCGCGCAAGCCCGCCGGTTGCTTCCTGCGCGCATGCCCGAGCTCCGTGCTCTCGTGCCGGACGTAAACCCCGGCCACGTGTCCGACTTCCTGCAGTCGAACCTGCCGCTCGTGCGCGTGCCGCCGGCCGGGACGTGGGGCGTAGGAGGCAGTCCGCTGCAAGAGCTCGCGGAGGTCGGCGAAGCGGACGACGAGCGCCTCGTGCTCACGTATCTCAGCGCGTTCGGCCCAGCAACGCCGAAGGACGCGCAGGCCTGGTCGGGCTTGACGAACCTCGCGGCGGCCTTCGCACGCCTCGACCTCGTTCAGCTCGAAGGTGATGACGGGACGATCTACTACGACGTGCCCGGCGCGCCGTTGCCGCCCGCCGGCACCGAAGCGCCGGTCCGCTTCCTGCCGCGCTTCGACAACGTCCTCCTCGCGCATGCAGACCGCCGGCGCGTGATCCCGGAGGGGCGACCGACGATGGGCGTCGTCGGCAACAACACGGTGCTGGTCGACGGGATGGTGGCGGGCACCTGGCGCGCGACCGGGGGCGAGGTCGAAGTGATGCCGTACTCGTGCTTCCCGCCCGAGGTCAAGGCGGAACGGCGGCGGCTCCGCAACTGGCTCTCGGACGGCTGACGACCCGCGCTCGGTACGATCGCCCGCGGAAACCGACGCGTAAGGAGAAGAGAATGGAAGTCGACGTCGCCGTTCTCGGCGGAGGCCCCGGTGGCTATACCGCAGCGATTCGTGCGGCCCAGCTGGGCGCGAAGGTCGCGTGCATCGAGAAGGAGCCCGACCTCGGCGGCACGTGCCTGCGCGTGGGGTGCATCCCGACGAAGGCGTGGGTGCAGACGGCGCACTTCATGCACCAGGCGCACGAGACGTTCGGGAAGCTCGGCGTCGAGGTCTCCGACCCGCGGCTCGACTTCGCCAAGGCGAACGAATGGAAGGCGGCCGTCGTCAAGCAGATGACGCAAGGCGTCGCCGGGCTCTTCAAGGCAAACGGCGTCGAGTGGGTGAAGGGCACGGGCGCGTTCAAGGACGCGAACACCCTGAAGGTCGAAGGCGGTGAAGACGTCTCGTTCCGCAGCGCGATCGTCGCAACCGGCTCGTTCCCGCTGCGACCGCCGATCCCCGGCCTCGAGAGCGATCTGTGCGTCGACTCGACCGGGCTCCTCGCGCAGGCGGAGGTGCCGCGCCGGCTCGTCATTCTCGGCGGCGGGATCATCGGCGCCGAGTTCGCCTCGATCTTCAACCGGTTCGGCTCCGAGGTGACGATCATCGAAATGCTCGACACGCTGATCCCGCAGGAGGACGTCGACGCCGCGAAGGAGCTCGCGAAGGCGTTCGCGAAGCGCGGCATCACGCTGCAGCTCGGGAAGCAGTGCACCGCTGTCGAGCAGCAGGGCAACACGCTGCGCGTCAGCTTCGGCGACGGCGAGAGCGTCGAGTGTGACCTGATGCTCGTCGCCGTCGGACGCGGTCCGCTCGTCGAGGGCATCGGACTCGAAGCGGCGGGCGTGCAGTTCGACAAGCGGAAAGGCATTGCCGCCGACGATCACCGGCGCACGAGCGTGCCGCACATCTTCGCGGTCGGCGACTGCGCCGGTTACTGGCAGCTCGCACACACCGCGTTCCGCGAGGGTGAAGTTGCTGCAGAGAACGCATGCGGTCACGAGGCAATCGTCGACAACCGCGCGGTGCCGAGGCCGATCTACACCGACCCGGAGATTGCGGGCGTCGGCCTCACCGAGGCGCAGGCGCGCGAGCTCCACGGCGACGAGGTCGCCGTCGGGACGTTCCCGTGGCAGGCAAATGCGCGCGCGGTGATGCAGGGCGAGACGGTCGGCTGGGTGAAGTCGATCCACGAGACGCGCTACGGCGAACTGCTCGGCCTGATCATGGTCGGCCCCCACGTCACCGACCTGATCGAGGCGGGCACCGTGGCGATCGACGCCGAGTCGACGGTCGAGACGGTTGCCGACGGCATGGCCGCGCATCCGACGCTGAGCGAGGCGATCAAGGAGGCGGGTCTCGTCGCGCTCGGGCGCGCGATCCACCTGCCGAACAAGAAGCGCGCGCCCGCGAACGCGTAGGAGCTACGCAGCCACCGACGGAAGCTCGGTGGTCGGCGGCGCCTCGTCGTCGCGCGTGACGATGCGCACGCCGGGTGTCAGCGCGACCGCGACGTTCGTCAACAGCGCGAGCACCGCTGCGCCGAGCAGCGTCCACTTGAACCCGAGCGCATCGCCGATCGGGCCGAACGCGATCATCCCGACCGGCATGAAAACGAACGAGACGAGGATGTCGTAGGAGCGCACGCGCGAGTACACGTGCTCGGGGATCAACCGTTGCAGCGTCGTCTCCCACCACGTGTTCGCAACCGCCACCGAGCCCATGCCGAGTCCCCAGGCGGCGGCAATTGCCGGGAACGGCAGCGGCTCCGCGAGCGCTGCGATCGGCGCGGCGATCAGCGTCGTCGCGAGGAACGCTGCGTACAGCGGCTGTCGCGGCCAGAACTTCACGGAGAGCAGCGCGCCCGCGATCGCTCCGACCGAGCCGCACGTCGAGACGATGCCCCAGTACTCGCGCGCATGGTGGAAGTGGTGCAGGAACACGATCGGGCCGAGCACGATGAAGCTCGCGAAGGCGACGTTCGAGATTGCGAAGCCGATGATCGGCGCTCGCACCCACGCACGTGACGTCACCTCGCGGAACCCGTTACGCACCTCGGTGACGAACCGGGTCTTCGTCCCGCGCGCGGGAGCGTCGACCGATAGGCGAACGAGGAACGCGAGGCTCAGAGCGAAGCTGCCCGCATCGGTCGCGAACACGTACCCGGGCCCGGCCGCGGCGACGAGCGCCCCGGAGACGGCGGGGCCGAACACGTTTTGCACGTTGCGCGACACGTTGAGCAGCGCGTTCGCCTGCGGCAGCAGGTCGCGGCCGATCGTCTGCGGCACGAGCCCGTCCGCCGCGGGGCCGAAGAACGCGGACGCCATGCCGAACACCGCGCCGGTGACGAAGAACAACGGCAGCGTCATGTGATGCGTCAGGAGCATTACCGCCGTGAACGCCTCGACCGTGCCGCGCAGCACGTCGGAGCCCAGAATGATCGTCCTGCGCGAGAACCGGTCGGCGATCACACCGCCTGCGAGCGTGAAGACGACGCGCGCCACCGTGAACGCGGCGAGCACGCCGCCGAGCGCGGTCGCCGAACGGTGGATCGAGAGCACCGCGAACGTGAGCGCGACCGGCACGAGGGCATCGCCGATCCCGGACGCGACGCGTCCAAGCCAGAGCAGCCGAAACTGCCGCTCCCCGAGCGGGGAGAGGCCAACCCCGAGTCGTCCCACCGCAGGCGACTGTAGTACGGAAGGCGATCCAGTTCTAGCCTCGAAAGCGGGTGAGCGAGTCACCTGTTTGCGCAGCGAGGCTGCAGGGGTAGGGTGACCTCGTGGGCGTCTTCAATCGCCGTAACGCCGCCGTCGGGTGGCTCACGCTCGCCGTCGGGAAGCGCGTCCTCAAGCGGAAGGCGAAGGGCGCGGTTCCCTCGATCGATGCCGAGTCGCGCAAGCCGAACAAGAGCGCGCTTGCGCTGCTCGTCGCGGGGACGGTCGGCGTGCTTACGTTCTGGAGGAAGCGCGCCGGCGACGGCTCGGGCGAGTCCGACTAGCCGAAGTCGTCGACGAGGCAGTCGATGAAGCCGACCGTCTCGAAGCCGAGCCGCTCGAGGATCGGCCGCGACATCCGCCCGGCGCCGACCGTCAGCGCGGGTGTTCCCTGTTCCACCGCCGCGTCCCAGCGCGCTCTCACCAGCGCGCGGTAGACGCCACGCCCGCGCATGTTCTCGCGCGTGTAGCCGCCGGCAAGGAAGACGGCGTTCGCGCCGTACTGGCTCGCCGCGCCGCCGCAGATGTCGCCGTCGACGAGCGCGACGAAGGAATGGAAGCCGCCGTGTGTCTGCTCGAGCTCCCATTGCGCCCGCTGTTGCGCGGTCATCGCGGCGATGTCCTCGTCGCTCTGGCCGGTCACGCGGTACCCGAGGCTCCGGCCCGCCTGGAATTCCTCGAACGTACGCGGCCGCCGCGCCTCGACCCCGCCGGGTGCAGGCGCCGGCTCGGTGACGAGCGCCATGGCCGCGTAGCGCGGCTCGAACGATTGCTCGTCCGCCGCAGTGAACCCGCGTGCGAGAAGCGCGTGCGCCAGGCCGCTCGGGGCCGCCGCCTCGGCGACGAACCAGACCCCGCGCCGCTTCCCGTCCGCGGCCAGCACCTGCCGGACGTCCGCGACCGCGGCGTCGATGTCGTCGAGCCGCTCCACCGCCACCATCGCGGACGAGCGTCCGGGGAACAGGCTCAGCGTGTAGCCGTCTCGTGCGACGCGCGAGGCCGGGTGCTCCGGAGGTGGGGGCGGGAGGTCGAGTGTCGGAAAGAGCGCGGCCCGCCTGATCGCGTCGGAAAGCACGTCTGCGAGCATGACGCGTCCGCCGCGCCGGTGTAGGTTGGAACGCGTGGGGCGGCTACGCGGCCGCGAGCTGCACGGGCAGACGGAGCCGTGGTGGCGCGAAGAGGCGCCGCCCGACGACGTGCTGCCCTCACTCGAGGCGACCGTCGATGCCGACGTCGCGATCGTGGGCGGCGGCTACACGGGCCTTTGGACCGCGCTCGATGTGCGCCGCCGCAAGCCGTCGGCCCGCGTCGTGCTCGTCGAGGCGAAGCGCTGTGGCGACGGCGCGAGCGGCAGGAACGCCGGCTTCCTGCACGGCTTCTGGGCGGGACTGCCGCGCCTCGCGGAGCTGATCGGCACGACGGACGCTGCCGCCGTCGCGGCGGAGGCGATGGGTGTGGTCGATGCAGTACGCGCGCTCGGCGACGACGTGTGGCTCACCGAAGGCGGGATGCTCACGGTCGCCACGGCGCCCGCGCACGAAGCGCTCCTGCAGCGCGCGTTCGAAGCGGCCGCGCGAGCGGGCGCACCCGAAGAAGCGCGGCTCGTCGGCCGCGATGAGCTGAGCGTTCACTCGCCCGTCTTCCGCAGCGCCGTCTTCTACCGCGACGGTGCGACGGTGCAGCCCGCTCGTCTCGTGCGTGCGCTCCGACGAGCGGCGCTCGCCGCCGGCGTCGAGGTGTACGAGCGCACGGCCGTGCAGGCGATCGACGGCTCGATCGTGCGCTGCGAGCGCGGCGAGGTGCGCGCGCAGGAGATCGTGCTCGCGACGAACGCGGCGGCGGCGTTGTGGCCGGCGTCGCGCAGCGTCGCGGTGTTCCGGAGCGCGATCGTGCTCACCGAGCCGGTTCCCGACCTGCACGAGCGCGTCGGCTGGGAGCACGGAGAGGCGATCTCCGACGCGCGCACCTACCTGAACTACTTCCGTGCGACGCGCGACAACCGTGTGCTGATGGGCAGTGCGTCCGGCGAGTGGTCGCGCGCCGAGGCAGCTCTGCGCCGCATCTTCCCGCAGCTCTCCGACATCTCGATCGCTGCAAGGTGGGACGGAGCGATCGACGTCTCCGGCGACCGGTTCCCCGTCTTCGCCACCGTCCCGGGAACGCGTATCCACTTCGGCCTCGGCTACACGGGAAACGGCGTTGGGCCGAGCTGGCTCGGTGGCCGGATCCTCGCATCGCTCGCGCTCGGCGAGCAGGCGAGCTCGCCGCTCGTCGCACGGCATCCGCCCGCACTGCCGCCCCAGCCGATTCGCTCGCTCGGCGCGAGCGTTGTTCGCCGGGCGCTCCTTCGTATCGACGACGCCGAGGAGGCGGGAGCTCCGCCGCCACGCATCGCCGCCTTCATTGCCCGCGCGCCCGAGCTGCTCGGGATGCGGATCGCTTCGCGCTGATGTTTGCGCCGTGCACGTGTCGCGGTAAGGGATTGGCATGGCCGCGGGACGCGAATTTCGGCGTGGCAGCCATGTGCTCGAGTATTGGCTCGCGCATGCCGAGGGCTTCGCGGTTTCGGCGCACGCGTCGCGCCTCGGCGTTGTCGAAAGGGTGCGCGTCGAGCGCTCGGATGGTCACGCGCGCGAGCTCGTCGTGCGAACGCCGATCCTGCACCGGCGCCGTCGCGTCGCCGCTGCATCGTTCGTCGCCGTCGATCCCGCGGCGCGCAGGCTCGAGCTCGCCAACGTCGAGCCCGCCGCTTGGGCTCGTCTGCTCAGACGGGCGGCGTCTTACGCGTCAGCGTACGCAAGGCGTTTTCGACCGGTAGCGGATCGCCTTTTTCGAGCAGCTGTGCGCCGAGCAGGCGAGCTCGCTCGCGCTCGTGGCCGCCCGGGCTCCCCGTGACGAGGATCACTGCGGTCCCTGGCAGCGCGGCGAGGATCTTCTCGGCGACATCGAAGCCGTTCGTGCCCGGCATCGCCAGGTCGATCACGACTGCGTCGGGCCGGAGGCGCTCGGCGAGCGTCATCGCCTCGATCCCGTCGCCGGTGTCGCCGACGACGTCGAGGTCGTAGGACGCATCGAGGAACGCCGCGAGGGCGCGGCGATACATCGCGTCGTCGTCGACGAGCAAAACGGTGGCCACCGCTGCACAGCATGCCGACGGCACCTGTCGGACTCGCTCTAGGATCACGCGAGCTGATGAAGATCAAAGCCGCGGTCCTCGAAGAGTTCGGAGCGCCGCTCGTCGTGCGCGAGGTCGACCTCGCGGAGCCGAAGGCGGACGAAGTCCTCGTGCGTCTCGTTGCGTGCGGTGTGTGTCACACGGATCTCTACACCGCGTCGGGTGCCGACCCGTCCGGCTACGCACCGACGGTGCTCGGCCACGAGGGTGCGGGTGTCGTCGAACATGTCGGCGAGAACGTCACGTCGCTCGCGCCCGGCGATCAGGTCGTCACGCTGTTCTCGCCGCAATGTCGCGAGTGCGTGCACTGCCAGAGCGAACGCACGAACCTCTGTCTCGCGATCCGCGATCAGCAGAACAAGGGCTACCTCCCGGACGGAACGACGCGCCTCTCGGACGGCGGCGAGCCGATCCGGCACTTCATGGGCACCTCGACGTTCGCGGAGTACACGGTCATGCCGGAGATCGCGCTCGCGAAGGTGAATCCCGAGGCGCCGCTCGACGGCGCGGCGCTGTTCGCGTGCGGGCTCTCGACCGGGATCGGTGCCGCGATGAACACGGCGAAGGTGCAGCGCGGCTCGACGTGCGTCGTCTTCGGCGCGGGCATGGTCGGGCTTGGCGCCGTGATCGGCTGCCGCCTGCAGGGTGCGGAGCGCATCGTGTGCGTCGACCTGTCGGAGGACCGGCTGAAGCTCGCGACGCAACACGGCGCGACGGAAACGATGGTCGGCGGCCCCGATGCGGTCGAGCGCATCGTCGAGTCGACGGGCGGCTTCGGGGCCGACTATACGTTCGAGGCGACCGGCAACGTCGCGGTGATGCGTCAGGCGGTCGAGTCGGCCCGCATGGGCTGGGGGCTGTGCACGGTCGCCGGCGTCGCCGGCAAGGGGGAGACGCTCGACGTTGTGCCGCGCTAACTGATCACGGGCCGCCGTATTGCGGGCTCGTCGTTCGGCGGCGTGAAGGGCCGTGACGGCGTGCCGATGCTCGTCGAGCGCTGGCTCGCGGGTGACATCGACGCGTCGTCGTTCATCTCGCATCGTCTGACGCTCGAGGACGTGAACCGCGGCTTCCAGCTGATGGAGGCGCAGGACGGGATCAGGAGCGTGATCGAGTTTGCTGCTTGAGCGTGTCGAGCATCCGTCGTGGACGTCGAACGCCTATCTCGTCTCGGACGGGACACACGGCGTGATCGTCGATTCGAACGGCGTCGAGGATCCGCTCGCGCGGATCGTCGCGGAGCAGGAGATCGAGCTGACCCACGTGCTCATCACGCACGGCGACGCAGATCACGTCGTGAACCCGGAGCGTTGGGGCGTGCCGGTCGTGACGTCGTTCGAGGAGCCGGTGCGGTCGGGCTCGCTCGAGATTCGCGGCCTGCCGACGCCCGGTCACGCGCGCGAGCACTGGGCGCTCCTCGTGGACGAGACCGACTGCTTCACGGGCGACTGTCTCTTCAAGGGAACGGTCGGCGGCACCGGTAACGGCGGCCCGGACGGCTACGCGCATCAGGTCGACTCGATCATGAACACGCTGATGTCGCTGCCGCACGAGACACGCATCCATCCCGGCCACACGCTCCCGTCGACGATCGGCGACGAGTGGAACCAGAACCCGTTCATCCGCATCTGGCGCGGCGTCGACCCGGAGGGCGATGAGCCGTGCCGTGTGCGCGGGCAGGAGGCGACGCTGATCCTCTTCGGCCCGGACTACGACGGCACGCACAAAGCGTGGGTGCGCTATCCGAACGGGCGCGACGCAATCGTCGGCGGCAGCCAGATCGAACGCGGCTGAACCTGGGTCTCGGGCGGAGCCCGAAACCAGGTTCGTGTCTGACGCAGCCAGCCCCCCGGCAAAAAGTTTCGAACTTGTCACACACACCTGTCCCGATCCGCCGATGACACCGGGCCCGACCCCTGCTTCGATGGAGCAGTGGTCACGCAATCCCTGAGTACCGAGCGGATCGTCTACGACGTGTACGCGCGCGTCGCGCTCGATCGCGACCGCTTACGAGACGAGATCAAGCGTCGCTTCGCGGGCGGCACGCGGAACGACCTGATCGAGGCCGAGCAGGTTGCGACAGCGGTGGTCGGCGAGGCATGGGGTGAGGTGGGGTTCGACTGCGAACGGGCGCTGTCGGACGTCCACGAGCTGTACCTCCTCCAGTCGGCGCGGGTGCTGGAGGCGCAAGACGAACTGCGGCGACGAGGCTCGGACTCGTGGATCGCACGTTCCGTGGTTCACGAGTTCGCCGCGCAGCTCGCCTGGGACGTCCTCGACGAAAGGGGGCTCCTGGCCGAGCTCTAGCTGACATAGAGCCTGGACCTCGGCGAACTCCGAGCCCGGCATCACGACCCTCGTAACGCCGCGAGCAGCTCGTACGAGCGCAGCCGTGCTGCGTGGTCGTGGATCGCCGCCGCGACGATGATCTCGTCCGCGCCGGTCTCGGCGACGAACGCCTCGAGGCCGGCGCGAACCGTGTCGGGCGCGCCGACGAACGACCTGCTCAGCATGTCGGACGCGCGTTCGCGCTCGGCGGGCGTCCAGTACGCGTCGATGTCGTCGATCGGCGGCGGCAGCTTGCCGCGGCGTCCGCGCTGGATGTTCGTGAACGACTGCTGCGACGAGGTGAAGAGCCGCCGGGCTTCCTCGTCGGTCTCGGCGACGATCACGTTCGCGCCGACCATTGCGTACGGCTCGGCGAGCTGTTGCGATGGCTTGAATCGCTCCCGGTAGAGCGCCAGAGCATCGATCAGCGCGCCCGGAGCGAAATGCGATGCGAACGCGTACGGCAGCCCGAGCAGCGCGGCGAGCTCCGCGCCGTAGAGCGACGACCCGAGGATCCAGAGCGGGACGCGCGTTCCCTCGCCGGGCGTGGCGCGCACGAGCTGGCCCGGCTCGGCGTCAGCGAGGTAGTGCTGCAGCTCGAGCACGTCCTGCGGGAACGTGTCCGCGCTCGTGACGTCGCGCCGAAGCGCCGCGATCGTCAGTCGGTCGGTACCGGGCGCGCGGCCGAGCCCGAGATCGATGCGTCCGGGGTGGAGCGCCTCGAGGGTCCCGAACTGCTCGGCGATCACGATCGGCGCGTGGTTCGGAAGCATCACCCCGCCCGCGCCGATGCGGATCGTCGACGTCCCGGCGGCGACGTGCGCGATCACGACCGCGGTCGCCGCGCTCGCGATCCCTGCCGCGTTGTGGTGCTCGGCGAGCCAGAACCGCCTGTAGCCGAGCCGCTCGGCGTGCTGCGCGAGCTCGAGCGAGTTCCGCAGTGCTTCCTGCGCCGTCGAGCCTTCCACGATCGGAGCCAGGTCGAGCACGGAGAGAGGCGGCAACGGCATGGACGAAGACTGCCCGGAACCCGGTTGCCGGCGAAGCCGGAACCGGGTTCCCGTCTGAAGCAACCCGAACCTCGCGTTCCATGCCTACGATGGTTGGCCGTGCTCGAGCTCGTCTGGCATCCCGACGCCGTCGCCTTCGCGTTCACGCGCGACGGTTCGCTGAGGGGCGACGAGGAACTCGACGTGCGCGGCGAGGTCTACCGCGGGCGCTTCCTCTCCATCGACGAGCTCGCCGCGTTCGAGCCGGCAGAGCCGCTGGCCGATTCGGCGCGCGCGCTCCTGCACGTGCGCGCGCTCGCGCGGCTCGCCGTCTCCGAGGGCCTCGTGTTCCCGCAGCTCGCCGAGATCGGCGGCGAGTGGTTCGCGTTCTGGGGCGCGACGCTGGAGGCGCAGATCGAGCAGACGCTGACCGCGACCGCTGTGGCCGCGCCGGCGGCGATCGCCGACTACTTCCACGGCGATCGCGTCGCGGTGGTGAACGACCTCTATCCACGACTCGTGGATCGCATCGCGCGCGATCGACTCGTCGGAGCGGGCATGTCGCTCGGCTCGGCGCGGCCCTTCGGCCGGCGCCGCGGGGTCGAGGCCCTGCTGCACGGCCTGACCTCACCCGAGCCGGAGCTGCCGCACGGTGTCGGCTACGGGACGCTCGAGAAGCGCATCACGCGCTGGGTCGACGACGGCTTTGCCCGCCTCATACGCGCGCCGTGGGCCATCGGCCTGCATCTGGACGAACGCCCCGAGGAAATGGCGCTCGAGCTCTGGCTCCATGCCTCCGACGACGCGACGGTCGCGTTGCCCGCGTCGCTTCTGTGGGACGCCGGTCCCGACGCGTTCGACTTCCTGCGCGACGCCGACCCGTACGCCGACCTTGCGCGCTCGTTCGCCGAGCTGCAGCCGGTTCTCGCGGAGCACGGCTTGAGCTTCGACCCGCAGCAGCCGCGTGAGGTGAAGCTCGCCGCCGACGAGGTGGCGTACTTCCTGCGCACGGCCATGGAGCAGCTCAACGTGCCGGTGGTCCTGCCGACGGCCTGGACGGAGCGGCCCGCGCGCATCACCGCCGACCTCGCCGCGCGCACATCGAGCGGCACGTTCGCCGATTTCGACTGGAGCCTTCGCGTCGGCGACCTCGCACTCGAGGAAGGCGACCTGCGCCGTCTCGCCGCCGAGCGCAATCCGGTCGTGCAGGCCGACGAACGCTGGCAGGCGCTGCGCCACGACGACGTGCGCCGGGCGCTCCACTTTCTCGAAGAGAAACGCCGCGGCGGCGACATGGTCGCGCTCGTGCGTGCGGCGTCGGGCCTCGCGATCGACGAGTACGGCCTCGAGCTCGGAGAGGTGTCGCTCGACGAGCGCCTGTCGGGGATGCTCGGCGGCGACGCGCGCTTCAAGCCGATGCCGACCCCGCCCGGCATGCAGCACTCGCTGTATGCGTTCCAGGAGTCCGGCCACGGCTGGCTCCGCCTGCTTGGCGACCTCGGCATCGGCTGCGTCCTCGCCGACGACATGGGGCTCGGGAAGACGGTGCAGGCGATCGCGATGTTCGTCTCGGAACGCGCGCAGTTCGGCGAGGATGCGCTCGGTCCGACACTCGTCGTCTGCCCGATGAGCGTCGCGCGGCAGTGGGTGCACGAGCTCGAGCGTTTCGCGCCCGCATTGCGCGTCCACCTGCACCACGGCTCGGCAAGGCTCGAGGGCCCCGCATTCGCCGAGCGTGCGCGCGCAACGGACGTCGTCGTCACGTCCTACGATCTCGCGACGCGCGACGTCGAGACGCTGCAGCTCGTGGAGTGGGATCGCCTTCTGCTCGACGAGGCGCAGGACGTGAAAAACCCGCAGACCCGTCGCGCGCGCTCGCTGCGACTGCTGCGCGCGCGCCGGCGCGTCGCGATGACCGGCACGCCGATCGAGAACCATCTCGGTGAGCTCTGGGCGATCATGGATCTGCTCAATCCGGGGCTGCTGGGCTCACGCGAATGGTTCCACCGCGCGTTTGCCGAGCCGATCCAGCTCGACGACGACGAGCAAGCGCTCGAGCGGCTGCGCAGCATCGTGCGTCCGTTCGTGCTGCGCCGCGCCAAGGACGATCCGGAGGTCGAGCTCGACCTGCCGCCGATCACGGTCGGCAAGGACTACTGCCGTCTCACCGGCGAGCAGGCGGCGCTGTACCAGCAGGTCGTCGACACGTGGCTGCCGAAGGTCGAGGCGCACGAGGATCGCTTCGGCCGGCGCGGCGCGGTGCTCGCGATGCTCGGTCAGCTGAAGCAGGTGTGCAACCACCCGGAGATGGTGGTGCGCGAGGGCGGGCCGCTCGCCGGGCGCTCCGGGAAGCTCGAGCGGCTCGTCGAGCTGCTGGCGGCGGTGCCGACGGGCGACAAGGCGCTCGTCTTCACGCAGTACACGAGCTTCGGCGGCTTCGTCGAGCACCTCGGCGAGCGGCTCGGAACGCGCGTCGAGTTCTTTCACGGCTCGCTGAACGCCGCGCAGCGCGAGGAGCTGCTGGCTGCGTTTGCGTCGGACGATGGGCCGCGCGTGCTCGTCGTGTCGCTGCGCGCGGGCGGCCGCGGGCTCAACCTGCCGGCCGCGAACCATGTCTTCCATTTCGACCGCTGGTGGAATCCGGCGGTCGAGCAGCAGGCGACCGACCGCGCGCACCGGCTGGGCCAGACGAAGCCGGTGTTTGTGCACTCGCTGATCACGACGGGCACGCTCGAGGAGCGCATCGACCTGCTGCTCGAGTCGAAGCGCGAGCTCGTCGAAAAGGTGATGGCGGGGACGAGCGACGACTGGCTCGGCGAGCTCGACCTGAACGCGATCCGCGAGGCGGTCGCCCTCGCCCCCGACGCCTACGAGCGGGAGGCGGCGGCGTAGTGGGTCCCTGGGCGCTCGCGGTGCTCGACGCATTCGGTGCCAGGCACCGGGACGTGTCCGGCACGGTCACAGACTTCCGAGTCCAGCCCGCTCTGGTCACGGCCCGCGTCGACGGACGCGAAGTGGCGCTGTCGGCGTCGCCGATCACGCGTGGGATCTGGGCCGCCGTCGGCAAGGTGACGGCGGCGCAGTCGGAGCAGTTCGCGCAGCAACTCGAGCACACGTGGGAGGAGCCACTCGTCCCACGCCAGGTCACACGGCTCGGGCGAGACGACGATGTCGCCGCGGTCGCGCATGCATTCGCCGAAGCGATCGAGCGCGATCCGTCCGCGCTGCTTCGCTGGCGCGGCTACGGAGCGACCGCCGATGACGCGAGCGAGGATCCGTGGCGCGGGGGAGAGCTACCCGAGCTGCCGCCCCCCGCGCGGCGTCCGCCGGAGTCGGTGCCGAAGCGATTCGGTGCGAGCGGGATCCAGACACCGGACGGCGATCTCGTCGAGGTGCTGGTGCGCGCGTATCGCGCGTTCGCCGACTAACGACTGGTCAGTGCGCGTTCGAGGACGGTCTGCGCGTGGGCGGGCCAGAGCCCGCTGCGCAGCTCTTCGAAGATCGTCGGATCGATCGCGACGCCGCCTTCGTGCACGCGTTGCACGGCGGCGATGAACTCGTCGACGTCGGCGACGCGCTCCTTCAGCAGGTAGCCGATGCCGGCCGGCTCCTCGTCGTCGAAGAGCATCAGCGCGTTCTCGACGTCGATGTGCTGCGAAAGGAGCAGCACCCCCATGCGCGGGTGGCGCCGCTTGATCTCGGCGGCTGCGCGGATGCCTTCGTCGGTGTGCGTCGGCGGCATGCGGATGTCGACGATCGCGACGTCCGGCAGCGTCGCGTCGACGAGGTCGAGCAGGTCGTCGCCGGTGCCGGCCTGGCCGGTCACCTCGAATCCGCTCTCGTCGAGGAGCGCGGCGATGCCTTCGCGCAGCAGCACGGAGTCGTCGGCGAGCGCGACGCGAGGCGGCGCAGGTCGCGACGGCGTCGCGTTCGGCGGCGGAAACACCGTCGGCAGTCCCGCGGCGGCCACCTGGAAGAGGCGCGTGGGGCGGGGGATGCCACGCAGGTCGTACTCGCCGAGATCGGTGGTCGTCACGCCGGCGCCCTCGGCTGCGGTGACGGTTGCCTCGGAGGCGATCACTTGCGCGCCGTGGGCAGCCTGCGCGACGCGCGCGGCGTGGTGGACGGCGAGGCCGAAGTAGCCGTCGCCGGCCGTTTGCGCGCGGCCGGTGTGGAGGCCCATGCGGACGCGGACCGTTGCAGCTTGCGGCCAGCTCGCGGCGTGAAGCGCCCGCTGGGCGGCGAGCGCGGCGTCGACCCCGGCGGCGGCGGTGTCGAAGACCGCGAAGAGCTCGTCGCCGCGTGCATCGACGACGCGCCCGCCGGCCACCCTCACGGCATCGCTGACGAGCGAGCGGTGTGCGTCGAGGACGGCGACGTAATCGTCGCCGAGGCGCGACAGCAAGCTGGTCGACCGCTCGATGTCGGTGAAGAGGAGCGTGACGTCCGACACTGCGGGAGAGTATCGAGGCGGATGCGCTGCGTCGTCGTCGGAGCGGGGATCACGGGGCTCGCGGTCGCGCGCGAGCTGCAGGCGCGCGGCCACGAGGCCGTCGTGCTCGAGCGCACGGGCATCGGCGCGGGCGCGTCGGGCGTGCAGCCGGGCGGCGTGCGGCAGCAGTGGGGGACTGCGGTCGCCTGCCGCTTGGCCGCCGAGTCGGTCGCGTTCTGGCGCGAGGCGGCGGAGCGCCTCGGTTCGCGCGTACCGCTCGACCTGCGCCGCGGCGGGTATCTGTTCGTCGCGCAATCGCGGCCAACGCTGGAGCGGCTTGCCGCGAACGTCGGCGTCCAGAACGCCGAGGGAATCCCGTCGCGGATGGTTGCGGCGCACGAGGCGGCCGAGCTGGTCCCTGGACTGCGTGCTGACACGATCGTCGGCGGCGCCTGGTGTGGCGAGGACGGCTACTTCGACCGGCCGCAGGCCGTCGTCGAAGCGTTCGCGAACGGGCTCGACGTTCGGTGTGTCGATGTCTCCGACCTGGACCGCGAACGCGAGCGCGCGGACGCGGTCGTCGTCGCGGCGGGAACAGAGACGCGCGCGCTGCTCGCGCCGCTCGGGATCGACGTGCCGCTCGCCGCCGAGGATCGCTATCTCTTCTACAGCGACCCGATCGCGGATCGGTTGCTCGAGCCGCTCGTCGTCGCGCCGGAGCTCGCGTTTGCGGCGAAGCAGCTCGCCGATGGCCGCGTGCTCGCGAGCGATCTGTCAGCGCGCGGCGACGCGGACGCGGGGCAAAAGCACTGGCGAGCGACGATCCGGAACGGCATCAAGCAGCTCGTTCCCCGGCTCGAGCACGTGTCGTTTTCGCTGCTCGTGCGCGGCGTCTACGACGTGTCGCCGGATCACCAGCCGATCCTCGGCCCGGTCGCACCCGGCCTGCACGTCGCGTGCGGCTTCAGCGGCCACGGCTTCATGATCGCGCCCGCAGTGGCGCGCATCGTTACCGACGCCGTCGAGGGAACGTGCGATCCGGTGCTCAATGTGCTCGGGCTCGACCGCTTCGCAGCGGGGGAGCTCGTTCCCGAGCCGCAGCTCGTCTAGTGGCTCCGCTCGGACGCGGCCCGGCGCTCTGCGTCGCGGCGCCGCCGTTTCTCCAGGTACTCCTCGATCATCCGAGTGCGCTCGTCGAACGCACGCTGCTCCTCAGGAGTCCTCTTGCTCTTCTTCGCCATCTTGCAGCTCCATGAGTATCAAGTCGACGGTGGCCCGAATGTCGCCGAGGATCGTTAGCGCAAGCGTTACGTCCTCGCTCCCACCGTTCAATGGTGCCTGCGGCATCGGGAGGTCGCAATTGAACCTCGAGGACACGGCTCGCCGAGTCTAGGAACTGGTGTCAGACACCAATCGTGTCTGACACCTTTAGTCTCGCGCCCATGACCGAGATGCGGCTCTACGACCTCCGCGTCACCGTCGAGCGCATCGAGGGACGCTCGGTGTGCGGGCTCGCGGTCGGCGACTACTTCGAGCTGACCGAGTCGAGTCGCGTTCGCATCCCGGACGGGAAGCACTTCTGCCTCTACGCGCTCCAGTCGGTGCTGCCGCTCCTGCCGGCGAAGCAGCGCAGCCTGCCCGACGAGGACTGGCTCGAGCAGGACAACCTCGTCTGCTGCCCCGACCCGGACGAGCGCGTGATCATGCGCATCGAGCGGATCGGCGAGCGCACGCTCACGACCGAGGAGCTCACCTGACGGCGTTCGAGCTCGGCCTCGGGCTGCAGTCCGACAAGACCGTCGAGCGCTACGAGCAGATCGCGCGGCAAGCGGAGGCCGCGGGCATCGACGTGCTCTCGGTGTTCCACGACCTGTTCTTCCAGCCCGCGATCTTTCCGCTGCTGACGATGGCGCGCGTCACCGAGCGCGTACGACTCGGCCCCGCCGCGCTCAACCCGCAGACGCTGCATCCGGTCGAGATCGCCGGGCAGACCGCAGCGCTCGACCTTGCCTCGAACGGCCGCGCGTACGTCGGGCTCGTCGCCGGCGCGTGGCTCGACCAGCTTGGGCTTGACGAGGAGAAGCCGCTCACACGCCTCCGCGAAGCCGTCGAAGTCGTACGAAGGCTGCTCGGGCAGGACGCGAACGGCTTCACCGGTGAACGGTTCACGCTCGCGCCCGGTTCCGGGCTCGCGTACGAACCGCTGCGCCGAGAGGTCCCCCTGATGCTCGGCACCTGGCGCCCGCGTGCCGCCGCCTACGCCGCGACGGTCGCCGACGAGGTGAAGATCGGCGGCACCGCGAACCCGGAGATGGTGCGACAGATGCGCGAGTGGCTCGGCCCCGACGGCCCGCGCATCGTCGTCGGCGCAGTAACGGTGGTCGACGCAGACGGAGACGTTGCACGCGCCCGCGCGGCGAAGGAAGTCGAGCTCTACCTCGACGTGGTCGGCCGGCTCGACCCGACGGTCGAAAATGGCAAGGCGCCGCTCGAGAAGTTCGTGCTCGCAGGCACGCCGGGCGAAGTCGCAAGGCACGCCCGGCAACTGATCGACGCCGGCGCCTTCCGCGTCGAGTTCGGCACGCCGCAGGGAGACCTCGACCTGCTCCTGAACGAGGTTGTGCGAGAGCTACGATCGGGTGTCTCGTGACGACCGCCCCGCCGGCCATCTCGCAGACTCGCGCGCCCGGCTCGCTCGCGCGCCGACTCGGCCGCGCGCACGGATTCGTCCGCTTCGTCGCGCGACGCTTTGCAGCGCTGATCCTTCTGCTCGTCGGCATCACCGCGGTCACGTTCGTGCTCACGCAGCTCGTTCCGTCGAACGCCGTCGCGACAAACCTCGGCGAGCAGGCGGCGGGCGATCCCGCGGCCGTTGCGGCGTTCAAGCACCACTACGGACTCGACAAGCCGCTGCCGCAGCGCTACCTGCTCTACCTCGACCATGTGCTGCACGGCGATCTCGGGCAGTCGTCCCTCACGCACGACGCCGTCACGCACGACCTCGGCACGTTCATCCCGGCGACCGCCGAGCTCGCGCTCTACTCCGTTCTCTTCGCGGCGATCGCCGGCATCGCCTTCGGAGTAATCGCCGCGCTGCGCCGGAAGAAGCCGACCGATCACGTGCTGCGCGTCACGTCGCTCGCCGGCATCTCGATGCCGACGTTCTGGATCGCGCTCGTCGGCCTCTACGTCTTCTTCTACCGGCTCAACTGGGTGCCGGGGGCGGGCCGCCTCGATCCGGGGGTGACGCCACCGGGCAGCATCA
>DASRGQ010000059.1:0-16920 GCA_035650975.1 Gaiellaceae bacterium | reverse complement strand
CCAATGCAGGATGCCGTGCCCGGCGAAGAGCCCGATCACACCCCCGAGCGCGAGAAACGGTCCGAACGGAATCTTCATCTTGCGTGCAGCGCGCCCGTGCCGCGCGAACAGAACGATCGACGGCACGATCGCAGCGATCATCCCGAGGAGCAGCGCCACCGGTACGACGCGTCCGAGTGCGACGCCCATCAGAAACGCGAGCTTCACGTCGCCCATCCCCATCCCGCCGGGCTTGACGAGCGCCGCAATCAGGAAGAAGAGACCCGCACCCACACCTGCGGCCGCCCACTCGACGGACGGGTGCAGAGCCGTGTTCGCCGCGAGCAGCACGACGGCTCCCGGGACGACGATGCGGTTCGGGATGATCCGGCGCTCGAGATCGGTCGCCGAGATCGCGACCAGCACGCACAGGAAGACCGTGGCAACGGCGAGGTCCCACGTGAGTCCGAACTTCCAGGCCGCGCCTGCGACGAGCAGCGCCGTCGCGCCTTCCACGGCGGGATAGCGCCACGAGATGGTCGCCTTGCAGCTCCGGCAGCGGCCGCGCAGTACTGCGTACGAAATGAGCGGCACGTTGTCGTGCCACGCGAGCTCGGTACCGCACGACATGCACGCGGAGCGTGGATGCACCACGGAGCGCCGCAGCGGGAGCCGCGCAGCGAGCACGTTCAAGAAGCTTCCGACTGCGAGCCCGGGAGCGAGGGCGAGCGCGGCGAGTTCCACGTTCACCTAACCCAGGTAGGCCCGGCCGTCGTCCTGCCCAGACCCCGGCGAGCCGACGAGATCGGGCTCACCCTCGGTTTGAGGCGCGGTCCCGTTGCGCTGTGTGAGCGCGTGCTGCTTCATCGCGCGATCGAGCGCGATGGTGAAGTCGTGACGGTTCGGCGCCGCCGAGGCGGCAGTCTCCTCGCTCACGTGACCTGCGATCACGTGAGCGATCAGCGCGGCCGTCAGCGTCTGCATCTGGAAGAACTCGCCTTCGGCAATCGCGTCCGGAATCTCCTCGACCCGGTTCTCGCGGATGAGCTCCTGCACGCGGCTGTTCGCGATCATCACCTCGATCGCCGCAACGCGGCCGCCGTCGACACGCGGCAAAAGCCGCTGCGAGACGACACCGCGCAGGACGCCGGCAAGGATCGAGCGAACCGCGGGCTGCTTGATCGCGGGGAAGAATTCTCCAAAGCGCCCAACGGTCTCCGCCGCGTCGACCGTGTGCATCGTCGAGAGGACAAGGTGGCCGGACTCCGCCGCCTGCAGCGCCGTCTCGGCCGTCTCGACGTCGCGCAGCTCGCCGATGAGGATCACGTCCGGGTCCTGCCGGAGCACGCGGCGCAGTGCCTCGTTGAAGGACTGCGTGTCGATCCCGACCTCGCGCTGGCTGACGATGCAGTTCACATCCGGGTGCAGAATCTCGATCGGGTCTTCGATCGAGACGATGTGCTGCCTGCGCGTCCGGTTGATGTGCCCCAGCATGGAAGCGAGAGTCGTCGTCTTGCCGGCGCCGGTTGCGCCGGTGACGAGGACGAGCCCGCGATGCTCTTCGGCCAGCCGTTCGACGCCGGGCGGCAGCCCGAGGCTCGAGAACGTCGGAACCTCGGCGGGAATGACGCGGAAGGCCATTGAGATCTCGCCGCGCTGCCGGAACGCGTTCACACGGAAGCGCGGCAGGCCGGGCAGCTGGTACGCCGTGTCGAGCTCGCCCGTCTCGTGGAACGCCGCAAGCCGCCGCGGCGCCGTAGCACCGAGCTCGTTGAGGGCTGCCTCGAGGCTCTCGCTCGTAAAGGCGTCGAACTCCTCGAGTGGACCCAGGTCGCCGTCGATGCGGACCATGGGCGGAACGCCAGCCTTCAGGTGCACGTCGCTGGCGTCCATGCCGACCGCCGTCCGGAGGACCAATCCGAGGTTCACCCTCCCTCCATCGGCATTTGGGGTCGATCCATTGAGGGGCAGATTGCTCACAGGCTCCGGATACGCGGAGGGCACCGGAAGTCCTTTGTTCAAGCCGAATCTCCGCCTGCTGTCCGGTCAGACCCCTTCAATGAGGTATTGACTGGCGGTGCGGATTGCCGAAGATTTCTAGCGCCGCCATGAATCGTGGCTGACGAACTCACACACACGCACCCCGCGACGATCGAGAGCTCGGCGGCGACCGTCGAGGCTCTCGCCCGAGCTCTCGAGCTGCACGACTACCGCCGTGGGCGCTTCGGCGAGACGTCCGCTCACGGCGCGCGCGTCACGCGTGTCGCCCTCTCGCTGACCGAGCTGGTCGCGCCCGAGCTCGCGCTCGACCCGCAGCTCGGCTACGGGTTCAGGCTGCATGACATCGGCATGATCGGCGTGTCGAACGCGACGCTCCTGAAGCCGGGTGTGCTCACACCGACCGAGCTCGACGAGATCCGCGAGCACCCGTGGCTCGGCGAGCGCATCGTCGCCCCGGTCCCGGCTCTCGGCGGGCTGACGCGGCAGGTGATCGCCTGCCACCACGAGCGCTGGAGCGGCTCCGGCTATCCGCGCGGGCTGCGCGGCGTCGAGATCCCGCTCGCTGCGCGCATCTTCGCGGTCGTCGACGCCTACGACTCGATGACGAACGACCAGCCGTACCGCCACGCACTGACGGTTGACGAGGCCCGCGAGGAGCTCGCGGCCAAGGCGGGGCTCGACTTCGACCCGGACGTCGTGGACGCGTTCCTGAGCCTCGAGCCCGAGCCGGAGCCGACGGAAGACCCTTCGAGCACGCTGTAGCCTCCGGGCGTGCAGCGCTACGACGCCGTGATCGTCGGCGGCGGTCCCGCCGGCTCCGCGACAGCGATCGAGCTTGCGCGGTCAGGCGCGCGCGTCGTCCTTGTCGACCGAGCGACGTTTCCGCGCGACAAGCCCTGTGGCGGAGGTCTGACGACGCGCGCGTTCGCGCGTTGTCCCGTCGATCCGACGCCGGTCGTCGAAGACGAGGTCGACCTCGTCGAGCTGCGCTTCCGCTACGGCGACAAGGTCGTCAGGCACGCTCATGCGCCGGTGATCCGCATGACCCAGCGCCGTCGCCTCGATGCGTTCCTGCTCGACGCTGCGCGCAGCGCCGGTGTGGAAGTGCGCGAAGGTGCTCGCGTCGACGCAGTGGAAGGCGCGACGGTCGTCGCAGGTGGCGAACGACTCGCGGCGGACGTCGTCGTCGGCGCGGACGGCGCGAACGGCGTCTGCGCGCGCGCGCTCGGCCTCGGCATTGGGATCGTTCACGGTGTCGCGCTCGAGGGGAACGTCGCCTACGACGCGCTCGACCGCCCGCACTACGAGCATCGCGCCGTCGTCGAGCTTGCGGACATCCCGGGTGGCTACGCCTGGGTCTTTCCAAAGGCCGACCACGTGAACGTCGGCGTGGGTGCGTGGGCACGCGAGGGAAAGCGCCTGCGCGACCACCTTGCGCGCCTCTGCGACGCGCACGGCATCCCGCTCGGTTCGGTGCGTGGAGTCGTCGGCCACCGGCTGCCGCTCCGCCGCCCGGGCACGGCCGTCGCGGGCGAGCGCGCACTGCTTGTCGGGGACGCGGCCGGGTTGATCGATCCGGTGTCCGGCGATGGGATGTATGAGTGCTTTGTCTCTGCGCGGCTTGCAGCCGAGGAGGTGCGTGCGCTCCTCGACGGGCGTGTCTCGACGCTCGCCGGCTACACGACATCACTCGACGCCGCGCTCGGCCCGTTGCATCGCGCGTCTTGGTCGTTGAAGCATGCGCTCGACCGCTGGCCGCGTCTCAGCTGGCGCATCGCGCGAACAGAGCTCCTGTGGCGGTCGGTCGAGCGGCTGCTGCTCGGTGAGCTCGCCGCGCCGCGGGAGGCTCATGGCGTCGCGCGCGTGCCGTTGCGTCTCCTCGACGCGCTCGGCCGCAGCGGCTGACGCGCCGCAAGGCATCGCTAGAATGCGCCGGCTCGCGGGGGTGTGCCCGAGCGGCCAAAGGGAACGGGCTGTAAACCCGTCGGCTCAGCCTACGGAGGTTCGAATCCTCCCGCCCCCATCATCATCAGAAACGGCGAACGGCGGGCTCGTGTGGGGGTCAGGACACGGGGACGCTGTAGAACAGCGGAGCGAAACGAGCGCTATGATCTGTCTAGCGCGTGGCTGAGCGCGAAGCCGCCAGGGCTCCGAGGTCCTTCCGACTTGCTTGCGACCTCGAGAAGCTAAGGAGCGGACGGATCTTGAGAAGCGCCGCTGTTCGCGTCGCGTGGGGATCGAGGCGCGGCCGAATCGCGACCGGTATCGGCTTCGCGCTCGTCACGACTACGGCCTGCGTCCTGCTCGGTCAGCGGCTGACCCATTCGAGCTGGCCGCTTGCGGACGCGCGAATGTCGCTCGTCGCGCCCGCCGCGCTGTGCTATTTCGTCAGCTTCATCCTGCGGGCGCGCGGCTGGCGCCGGTTGTTCCCGCCTGGGCAGCAGCCCGACCAGGCGCGCTGCCTCGCCTCCGTCGGCGCGGCGGCGGCGAGCGGCGCGGTGCTGCCGTTCCGGCTCGATTATCTGGTCAAGATCGGGACGCTACGCAGGCTGAGCGGCGTCCGCATCGGCCTGGAGGCGATCGCGCTCTCGATTGTCTCGCTCGGAATGGTCGATGCCGTGGCGATGCTGCCGCTGTCAGTTTCCGCAACCGCGACGAGCTCGGCCGCGCTCCGCGGGCCTCTCTTGATCGTTGTCGCCTTCGGCCTCGGCTGTTGCGCCCTGCTGCTCGGAAGCGCGCGGCTCGTCCATCTCCCGCTGTTGCGGCGCAGCCGACGCCTGCAGCGTGTCTCCGATCACGTCTCTGCGCACCGGACACGGCAAGGGCGACCAAGCGTGATCCTTGCCGGTCTCTACTTGTTCGGGTGCTGGACGACCCGCGCCGTCGGCAGCGCCCTGCTCCTGAACGCCCTCGGTTTCGCCTTCTCGCCCAAGACGGCGCTCTGCGTGCTTTGCCTCAGCGCTGCTGCCGGTGTCATCCCGATCACAGCCGGCGGCGCGGTCGCAAACGTGGGTGCAACCGCCGGCATCCTGCTGGCGCTCGGAGTGGGCAAGGACGTGGCCATCAACTTCTCGCTCGCCTCCGGCCTGCTGCTGGTGACGAGCGCCGGAGCCGCTGCGCTCTCGGGGGTCGGGCTTTCGGTCGCCGCGCACGCGCTTGCACGACGACATCCCACCATTCTGCGCGCGTAGCCCTCCCGGTCGCCAGACTCTCGGACGTCGCCCAACGCGTCGATCACGCGCTGCCGGCTCGCGGTGTCTCTCAATTGCGTCGCGGCTCGGCCGGTCGCATCGTGGCGATTCCATCTTCGTCGACCTCGACCACGTATCGTCCCGGGTCCGCGCCGCCGGTGAAGCGCTTGAGCCCTTTCGGTCGCCGCGCGATGATCGCATGGGTGTCGGTGCGGGTCTCGATCGTGTAGCCCTCTTCGACCATCTGGTCGAGAAAGACGTTGAGCCCATCCTTGCGCGTCCCGAGCGGGTCGATCTCTCCCACGACGCAAGTATCGCAAGAGCCACTTCTCCGCGATTCGGCTGCTACCGTGAGTGGGACGGTTGCCGTTGGTGCCGTGAGATCGGCTTCTCGTTCCTCCTTTTCCAGGCGTTTCGAGTCTCTCCATCTCGACACGCTGCAGGACAAGGAGTGAACACATGCAGGAATCGTTCTCCGCGCTCGGAGTGAGCGCACATGTCGTGCGCACGCTCGCACGCCGCAACATCACCGCACCGTTCGCGGTGCAGCAGCTCGTCTTGCCGGACGCGCTCGCGGGCGTCGACATCCTCGCGGCGTCGCCGACAGGCTCCGGCAAGACACTCGCTTTCGGCATCCCTCTCGTCGAGCGGATCGCAGGCGCGCAGGGGCGGCCGGCCGCGCTCGTGCTCGTCCCGACGCGCGAGCTCGCCTCGCAGGTCGTCGACGAGCTTGAACCGCTCGCCACCGCCTGCTCGCTGCGGATCGCGGCCGTCTACGGCGGCATCTCGGTGGGCGCGCAGGCCAAACGCGCCGGCTGCGCGCAGATCCTCGTCGCAACGCCCGGTCGCCTCCACGACCTGATTGAGAGAAGGCTCGTCTCGCTGCGAGGGGTGCGCGCGCTCGTCCTCGACGAAGCCGACCGCATGCTCGACATGGGTTTCAAGCCACAGGTCGACCGCATCCTCCGCGACGTCCCTGAGAACCGCCAGACGCTGCTCTTCTCTGCGACGCTCGAAGGCGCCGTCATGGATCTCTCTCGGGCGTATACCTCGAACCCGGTTCACATCCGACTCGAGCGCCCGGCCGAGCAGGAGCGCGCCGACATCGACCACAGGTTCATGTCGGTGACGTCGGACACGAAGATCCGCCGGCTTGCCGAGACGATCAGACGTGCGGAGGGGCTCTCGCTGGTGTTCGTGCGTACGAAGCACGGTGCCGACCGGCTCGCGCGCAGGCTCGCGCGCGACCACGACCTTCGCGCGGCCGTCATGCATGGGGACATGTCGCAGAACGCCCGCGAGCGTTCGCTCGGACGGTTCGAGGCCGGCAAGGTCTCGACGCTGGTCGCGACCGACGTCGCGGCCCGCGGCCTCGACGTCGACGCGATTACGCACGTGATCAACTTCGATCCGCCGAGGACGGACGATGACTACGTGCACCGTGTCGGGCGCACGGGCCGCGCCGGTCGCAGCGGCACCGGCGTCACGCTCGTTCTGCCGGAGCAACGGACGGACGTCGGCAGGCTCGCGGCGCGGCTCGGCCACGCCGATGCGTTCGCCGCGGCGGTCGGCCGGCCGCCCGCAACACCCCGGCATTCGCGGCGTCGCCGCTGAGGCGCGGCCGGCGCGCCGTCGCAGCATCTGCGGCGGGCGACGTGCGGCTGCTGTCCAGCCAGGTCAGGTGCTCGCGCTGCCGTCGTGAACCCCGCGACGACGCCGACTACGTCACTTGGCCTGCCCTCGATGAGGGGGCTGTCTGCCCCGGATGCCTGACAATGCTCGAGGCCGAAGCCCACCGGACGGGCGAATAGGCCCGCGATCTGTTCCCTTCTTCAGCCCGGAAAGCTGGTTCAACACCGACAAGACGTAGGTCACACCCCCGGTGAGGACGTATGTTGCGAGGAACGGTCGCGGCTGATGAGTGTGAAACGGAGACCTCGCACCTCTCCCACTTGTACTTGCTTCCTCACCCACACTCACCATGCCGCGAAAAGCGGCCAGGCGTGAGGCGAGGAGTGCCGCGCCAACCAGGACTGGTCCGTCGACCGCCGTCCGGTAGTACGGCAACAGAAGTGGGTCGAGCACGAGCCGAACGGCAACAACCGCGAGCGGCGCGACCCACGGCGCATGCGGGGACTGCCGCAGAAGCCGTGCGGCAGCGATGCCGCAGCCCACCGCAGCCATGCTTTGCAGCAGGCGAAGCGGCCAGCCGAAGTGGGCGCCGTTCGCGAGAAACAGCGAGAGAAACGACGGGTGCCGCACGGGCCATGCGTACTGCAACATTTCGAAATGCCCGCCGAGCACGAACGGAGCGAAGAGGCAGGCGCCCACGGCGGATGAAACGAGCATCCCGCGGCCCACGTCGCGCCATCGCGAGGCAAGCGCAAGCGCGGCCACACCCAGGATGCCCCAGGTCTCGAGCCCTGCCGACAGTCCCACGAGCACGCCGGCGAGGACTACACGTTCTCGTCGTGCGGCGACTGCGGCGAGGATCCAGACGAGCGGCAGCATCGCGTCGGCCGGATGTCCCCACACATAGCCGACACGCGTCAGACCGATCACGACGCCCAACAACCCGACCGCGACAGCGAGCGCCGAGCTTCGTACACCAACTGCATCGGCGGCCGCCAGCAAGAGCAGCGTCGTTGCAAGCGCCAGGGTGACATCGAGCGCAGTTTCCGACCGACCGAGCGATCCGAACAACGCCAGCTGCAGGGGGCCCGCCTGGATGTACTTGCTCGCAAATGCAAGACTCCAGTGGCTCGAGAGGAGCATCCGACCCGCGCCCACAAACCGGCTGCTGTCACTGTCAGCGTTGGGGCCCGAACCGAGTAACGCGACGGCTGCGGCAACTGCAGCCGGACCGCTGAAAGAAGCGATGCGCCTCATCGTTGGACGCATCGGCGTCCGGCTTACCTGGCTTGAGGCGGAGTGTCGCGGATCAGCTCGCGGGCAGCTCGCGGAACAACTCGACCGTGTAGTTGTTCGTCAGCGTCGGAAACCACGGCGGCTGCAGGTATTGCAGCGTCGGGTCGTACTGGTAGACGCGCGTGTTGAACTCTGACATCTGGCCGCCGTTCAGGGCTGCCGTCGAGCCGGTGAAGGTCATCGTGCCGTGGCTGCCGTCTGAGGTCGCCGACTCCCACTGGCCGGTCTGCGCGAGTGTGGCTGCACGCCAGCTGATGTTGTTCGGCGCCCATTTCGCGACGTACATGTAGCCCGCGGCCATCAGGCCGAGCGTGTCTTGACCGGGCGTCACATAGTCGATGTCGTCACCGATCACGATGTCCTGGTTCGAGGCGACCGTGACACGACCGTGCACGCAGCTGCCGGTGATCTGCGACGTGAGGGGTGGAACGTCCGTGCCGCCGCAGATGCTGGTGCCGCCGGAGATGACCACCGTGGTCTCGGCGTAGATCGCACCATTCTGCGGCAGCGCCTTGTTGACCGACGTGCCGCACGACGTCGGCGTCGCCATCTGCGCCGCCTGGCCGTTGTTCAGGCTGCAGCCCTTGATGTCGACCGTCCCGTTCGAGTCGAAGGTCAGCCACCAGACGGGGTAGCTCGTATCGAGGTAGATGCCGTTGGCGTTCTGGGCCGCGCGCTTGATGTCGGTGAACTTGCCGCTGAAGTTCGTGAACTGGATCGGCGTCTTGATCTGAGCGCGGATTGTTCCGGCAGCGCCCGAGTACTTCGTCGCGCCGTTCATCAGCGTGGTCGAGCCGGTGACACTGCCCTCGGCATAGATGTTTCCGTAAGCCGTCCCGTCATGGTTGACGTCGTATTTGTTGTTGGGGTTGTTCGGGTCGACGCCCGCATAGATCTTCCCCTTCGTCGTCGCGCCCGAGCCATAGCTGATGCTGGCGTCCGCGAGCATCTGGAAGTCGGCCACGCTCGAGGGGTTCAGCAGCTCCTCGACGACCCGTTCGGTCGAGTAGGACGCAGTCGTGCCGTTCTTCTTGCCGCTCGCGACGATGTCGAGGTAGTTCGTCGCGTTGGTCCCGGTCTTCGGCGCGGTGATCTCGACGTTGTATGAATAGCCGTTCCCGAGGTCGACCCAGTTGTCCTTGCCGTTCGGGTACGTCCACGAAGTGCCGTACGCCGACGGCCATGGGGTCGGGGAAGCAGGTGGAGCGACAGGTGCGACATTCACCCCCGTCGTCGACTGGCGGGTCGACTCGCCCGGCGCCACGTAGTGTAGGTAGTACTCGTTGTCGTCGAGCAGCTTCGCGATGTAGTCGTCGAGGCCCGCCTCCGCCGCTGCGAATGCGAGCTGGCGCGTGTTCGCCGTCGCGCTCTGCGACTGATCGGTCTGCACCGCTTGCTCGAGCATGGTTCCGGAGAATGCGAGCGCCGCCGCCAGGATGACGACCATCATCATCGTCTGGCCGCTCTCGTCGCGAAGACGGTCGAAGAGGCGCGTCAGCACGAGTCCTGCCTGAGCGACACGGTGGATTCGACGACCACGGGCTCGGCGCTGATGCTGTTGTACGGCCTCAGGTCCAGCGTGATCGTGACGTACGCGATGTTGTCCAAGTTGGCCGACGACACGGAGCTCTGGCCGCTCGGGATGAGGTCGTCGGGGTTCGAGGTGATCGCCTCCGTGGCGGGATTGAGCACCTGCCAGTAGAGATCCTCGTACTGGAAGACCGTGCTGTTCGTCACCGAGCCGACGCGCTGCACCGGTGATCCGAGCGTAAGGCCTTGCCAGCCGGTGGCCGGTGTGTAGGTGCTCGAAGTGTTCGTGCTCGTCGCCTGCGCTTCGGTCAACGCTCCGCCGGACAGCGCATACGAGACCTCGCGCATGTGGTACGGGATCTGCTTGTCCGGCGTGTAGAACGTGAGCTGCGTGTGCGACGCGGTCACGATCGGCTGGATCGTCCCGTTGCACGCGGCCTGCCTGAGCTCGGCCGCCATCGTGTCGAGGACCGGACGTGCCTCGGACTCGAGGGTCGCATGCTCGGTGATCGTCGCGCCGCGGGTCAGGGTCGTCTGCAGGACGAGAGTGAACGCGGTGACGACTACGACGAGGATCGACAAGACCGTGAGGAGCTCGATCAGCGTGAAGCCGGACTCTTCGCGGGCGAGGGCGCGCATCAGCAGTTCGAGCTCCCCGATCCAAGTGGGATGTTGATCGTGTTGCTGCCCGCGGTGAGCGTCTGTGGGTTGATCGTCTTCGAGACGTTCGTCTTCGTCGACTTGCCGGTCAGCGTGTAGAACGGCCCGTTGACACTCGCGGCCGGGAGATTGGTGAACGTGACAGGGGCGCCGGTGGAAGACGTCGAGCCGGACAGGTTCACATTGTTCGGGCCACCCGTCAGCGTGACTTTCGCGCCGTTGCATGCGGTGCCGCTCCGCGAGACCGTGACGTTCACCGGCGTCGCAACCAGACGCGTCATCGTCAGGTTGAACGTCTGGCTGAGAACGCTCGGGTAGCCCGGCGAGCCGGACGGGACGACGGACGCCGACGACGCCCCGCTGAAGTCGGTCTGAGGTGCGACCGTGATCGTGTAGGTCTGGCCCGGCACGAGCAGCTCACCGTTCGGCGGCGTGAGCGTCGTGATGGTTAGAGGCGTCCCGGCGTACGTGAACGTGCCCGAGCCCGCGCGCGGCGACGAAGATACCGTGATCGACGCCGTCCCGGTGTACGCGGAGCCGTCGCTGTTGAAGAGCGCGATCACTATCGTCACAGGCTGGTAGACGTAGAGCGTCGTCGCGTACGTCTGCGACGGAGAGAGCTGGAAGTGTGCGGCGGCGTTCGGCGACATGGTGTCGCTCAGCACTTGGTAGCCGGTCGGCGGCGTGACGGTCAGGTCGTAGTACGCCTGGCTGCCCGAGGTCGGGTTCGCCGTCAGGCCGGCAAACGTGACTTTGCCGAGCGAATCACTCGTGTCCGACCGCGGCGCGCTCGGACCCGTCCCCAGCGCGAGCCCGGCACCCGGCACCCCGGTCTGCGAGTCGTAGTCGGCGATCGTCGCGTTGATCGTCGCGGTGTTGCCCGCCGCGCGCGTCGGCGGCGCGACGAACGCAGTGGCCGAAGACAGCACCTTGCTATCGACGTCCCGCGTGATCGTCACGGTCACCTTCTTGTAGTCGATGCCGTTCGTGTACGCGCCGGGGACGTTGGCCGAGGCAAAACTGACGGAGATCGTCATGTGCGCGGGTGTGCCGAGGCTCTCGCCGTTGACGCCGGTGAACACCTGGGACTGCGGCAGCGCCCCGTACGGGTTGCCGTTCGGGTTCGTCCCGATGTCGTCGTAGGTGGGCGAGCTGTTCGAGTTGGGGTCGGGCGTCGCAGCCCAGTTCTTGATCATCTCGATCTCGCTCGCGACACCCTGCTCGGCGATCGTCTGGTCCTTTGAGACCTTGGTGCTCGTGGTGGCGGAGACGAGCATCCCGATGAGCGCGGTCGAGACGACGGCGAAGATGAGGAGCGCAATGAGCGTCTCGATGAGGCCGATGCCGGCGTCGGTGGCTGTGAGCAGCCGGACACGGCGCAGCGCAGCGCCGACGCTCGTCGGGCGCCTGCCGGACGTCCCGCAACCCTTGTGCCACTTCATGAACCGCAACGCCTCCGCCTCAGGTGAGTTACCGCACTGGCTGAGCATCGCCACGGCCGGGGGGCCGGTCCATCCCCCTTCAAGGGGATCGCCGCACGACCTCGAGGTGTGCTGCAAAGCTCTGTTCGTGGACGAACGGCCGCTACGCGACCTTCGCGCGCTCGAGCGTGAAGACGCAGGTCTTGCGCTCGAGTCGGGCGCGCTCGAGGCGCTGCTCGCCGTCGTGGAGCACATTTGCCGGCGAGCCGATGCAATCGACGCGTTTTTCGCCGGCTATCGAGAGTGCGATGCCGAGGCTCGCAGAGAGGTCGCGGCAGTCGAAGCGGAGCTCGCCGCCCAGCGCGCACGGCAGTCAGAGGCCGAGCGCGCAGTGGCGGCGGCCGAAGACGATCGCGAACGCGAGCTCGCCGAACGCGCGCTCGCCCGCGCGGCCGATCATGTCGCCGTCGCCGAGCGTACGCTCTCGCGCACCCGGTCCGCGCTGAGCGCGCTCGAGCACGAAGCGGAGACGTTGCCGCGCGAGCTCGAACGGCTCGAGGCCGAGGCACGAGGCGTCGCAGCCAATGCGAGCGGCGTGCGCGAGCCGGGCGGCGGCCCTCGTGAGCTCGCCGACTGGGCCTCTCATGCGCGCGCCGAGCTCTTCGTCACGCGCAGTCAGCTCGACCTGCGCCGCGATCGCGTGATCCGCGAGGCGAACGAGCTTGCGACGGCGGTGCTCGGCGAGCCGACGTTCGGCTCGACGGTCGCGCAGGCGCTGCACCGCGTCGAAGCTCGTTAGGCGAGTTCGTCGGCCCACTCGCCGGCGAGCAGCCGCGGCACGAGATCGTCGAGCAGCCGCAGCGTCATTCCCCAGAGCACACGGTCGCCGACGGAGATGCCGTCCACGAGCAGCCCCTCGGGCCACCGCGTGGATGTGAAGAGAAGCTCGCGGCGCATCGACGGGTCCCACAACTCATCGACTGCGGGGGTGAGCACGTCGGCCACCTCGTGCGGGCTCGGCCGCCAGGCCACGTCGGCCGGGATGCGACCGAGGAACGGGAACACCTCGAAGTTCGTCGGACCGCTCCGCACCGGCGGCAACTCCGCGACGACGCGCACGTCGTTCGGGTCGAGGCCGATCTCCTCGTGCGCCTCGCGCAGCGCAGTCGCGAGCAGGCTCGCGTCGGCGTCGTCTGCGCGCCCGCCCGGGAACGCGAGCTGGCCGCCGTGATGACCTTGATCCGTGCGGACGATCAGAACGAGGCGAAGCAGCCCGTCACGATCGCGGTAGACGGGCGCGAGCACCGCGGCGACGCGGTCACGACTGGGTGTCGTCACCGGGCCAGGTGTCGCTGAGCAGATAGCCCTCCGGGAACGGGTCGCGGTCGTCGACGTACAGCTCGCTTCGTCCGGTGACGAACGCGCTGCCCCGGATCGCGGGGACGATCGCAGGCACACCGCCGACGTCCGTCTCGGAGACGATGCGGCCGTCGAAGGCCGAGCCGATCGGAGAGGCGTGCGTCATCGCGTCGCCGGCGCGCATCAGCCCGCGTGCATGCAGGACCGCCATGCGCGCCGAAAGCCCCGTGCCGGTCGCCGACCGGTCGAGCCGTCCCGGCGCGATCACGACCGCGTTCCGCGACGCCTCCCCCACGCCGCGCCACGGCTCTGCGATCTGCACGATCGACACGCCGGCGACGTCGGGTTGCTCGGGATGCGCGCACCGGAGCTGTTCGCGCGCCGCGGCGCGGATCGCCTCGCCGACCCGACACAGCTCGCGCGCTTCGCTCGGCACGAGCTCGAAGCCGAGCGCGCGCGCATCGGCGATCGCGTACCACATGCCCCCGAACGCGACGTCGACGTCGATCGTTCCGACGCCTTCGACGTCGAGCGTCGCGTCGAGCTCCGAGACGAACGCCGGCACGTTGGTGAGCTCGATGCTCTCGACGCGGCCGTCGCGGCACGCGCAGCGCACCTCGACGACGCCCGCAGGCGCCTCCAGCAGTACGACCGTCTCCGGCTCGCGCAGCTCCACCATCCCGGTCTCGAGCAGCACTGTCGCGACGCAAATCGTGTTCGAGCCCGACATCGCCGGGTATTCGGTCGGCTCCATGATCACGTAGCCGTACGCGCACTCGGGCCGTGTCGCGGGAACGATCAGGTTCGCATGCGTCGCGACCGAGCCGCGCGGCTCTCTGAGCAGGAAGCGGCGCAGCCGATCGTCGGCTCGAAGCGCCTGCATCTGCTCGAAGACCGTGGCGCCGGGCGGCGGCTCGACGCCGTCCACGACGACGTTCCCCACCTCCCCGCCTGCGTGGCAGCCGACCACCGTGATCGTTCTTCGCACGGAGCGAACCTACCGCGCGCTGTGACCGATCCGCCGATTCCGGCGTATAACGAGTGGAGATGAAACTGCCCGCCCGCATCGCGGCCATCGTGGCCGTCGTTGTTGCCGCTGCAATTGCGCTCGGCTCGGCGGCACCGGCCGCAAAGCCGAAGCCGGGGCGCCTGCAGGCGTTCTCGTCGTGTGGCGCGCTGCTCCACTACGTAAAGGGCCACGCGGCGCCGTTCGTCACCGCGTACGGAGTCGGCAAGCCGGGCGGAACGTCGGTGCCGGGCGGTGCGCCCGTGCCGGCAGCCGCGGCCGGGGGGAGCTCGGGGGCCGAGCAGGGCGTCGACTTCTCGGGCACGAACGACCAGGAGGCGGGCGTGGACGAGCCCGACCTGGTGAAGACGAACGGCTCGACCCTGTTCACCGTCGAGGACAACCGGCTCGAGTCGGTCGCGGTCGAGAACGGCAAGCCGAAGCTCCTCGACACGCTCGACCTCGCGGGCTACGGGGATCAACTGCTGCTCGCGGGCTCGCACCTGCTCGTGATCTCGCGCGTCGGTGCGTGGCTGCCGCCTCTGCCCGCGGAGCCGGCGGTGATGTTCGCGCCGGCGCCGATGACGACGACGTTGACGGAGGTCGACGTCTCCGACCCGTCGTCGTTGAAGATCGAGCAGACGCTGACGGTCGGAGGCGGCTATGTCGACGCGCGCATGATCGGAAGCACCGTTCGGCTCGTGTCGTCGACGGCGCTGCCGGTTGCAATGCCGGTCGTGCAGCCGGCCGGCACCGACGCACCGGCGATCGCGACGGCCCGCGCGAAGAACAAGGCAGCGTTGACCGCGTCGCGCGCGTCGTCCTGGCTTCCGACCTATCGGCTCGGCAAGGGCCGGTCGCGATTCCTTGTCTCGTGCCGGGACGTTCGCCGGACGGCCGGGTATGCCGGGCTCGGCATGCTCACCGTCACGACGATCGACCTCGCTCGCGGACTTGCGCCGCTCGACTCGACGGCGATCATGACCGACGGCCGCATCGTCTATGCGTCACCGTCGACGCTCTACGTCGCGACCGAGCGTTGGGCGGTTCGTCCGTTGCCGGCGGAGCCGAATGCGGCGCGGGCGTCGGCTTCGACGGAGATTCACGCGTTCGACATCTCGAACCCGGAGAAGGTGACCTACGAGGGCAGCGGCACGGTGCCCGGGTACCTGCTGAGCCAGTGGTCGATGTCGGAGTGGAACGGTGTGCTGCGCGTCGTGAGCACGGACGAGCCCGAATGGTGGCCCGAGGCGTCCCGGCCCGCGAGCCAGTCGTACCTGACGACGTTGCGCGCGCAAAAAGGCGGTCTCGCGCAGGTGGGTCAGGTGAGCGGTCTCGGGAAGGGCGATCGTGTGTACGCGGTCCGCATGATCGGCAACACCGGGTACGTGGTGACGTTCCGGCAGGTCGATCCGCTCTACACGCTGGATCTGAGCGATCCAGCGGCGCCGAAAGTTGTCGGTGAGCTCGACCTTCCTGGTTACTCGTCGTACCTGCATCCGGTCGGCGACGGGCTGCTGCTCGGGATCGGTCAGAACGTCGATGCGAAGACGAACGAGCCGAGCGGCACGCAAGTGTCGCTGTTCGACGTCTCGAACCTCGCGAAGCCTGTGCGCCTCGCCGAGGCCGACCTCGGGCAGGGATGGTCGGCCGCCGAGTCCGACCACCATGCGTTTCTCTACTGGCCGCAGGCGGGCCTCGTCGTCGTGCCGTTCGGGCAGCAGGCGGTCGCGCTGCACGTCTCGAAGACCGGAATCGACGAGCTCGGCCGCATAGCGCACTCGAAGGCGCGGCAGGCGCAGCTGCCGCAGATCGACCGCTCGGTCGTCGTCGGCTCGGCGCTGTTCACGATCTCGAGCGGCGGCGTCGCTTCGAACGACCTTTCGTCGCTCGCGAGCCTCGGCTGGGTCGCATTCCCGGCACCGGCACCGACTCCGATGCCGGCTCCCGGGCCGGTGCCCCTTCCAGGCAGCGCGCCGTAGCGAGATTTCGCGCGACAAGCCCGCTACCCTTAGCCCGGCTTGCCCTCTTAGCTCAGTTGGTAGAGCACCTCCATGGTAAGGAGGGGGTCGACGGTTCGAGTCCGTCAGAGGGCTCTGCAAAAGCGCCGCACATAGGCGCTTTCTCGTATCTGTTCAGTCGGCGTCGTGCGCGCTGAGGGCCTAGATGGAGCCGCTTATGGAGCTTTCGCGTCGAGAACGCCCTTTGTAGGCGTTCTTTTCTGGGGTCCTCGCCCCAGCGAGGGTGGAGAGGGCGCCGGAGGACGGGGGTAGCCTTCGCTGTTGTGGAGTCGCGCCGCGAGGTGGCGGTGTTTGTGGCGCGGCGGGAAGACGCCGAGGTTCTGCTGCTGCATCGGTCGCCTGACGACGGCGCCTACTGGCACGTCGTTGCCGGTGCGATTGATTCGGGCGAGACCGCCGCGGAGGCGGCCGACCGCGAGTTGTTCGAGGAAACACGCCTCGTCGCGCGGTCGTCGACGGCGTGGACATAGTCGAGTGGGCGAACGCAGAGAGCTTGGAGCCGATGCCCGGTCCGTCGGCCACGCAGCGTTGCGTAAGCATTCCTATCTCCTGCTACCGCGTCGTTGCTCCGGATGACTGGGAGCCGGTTCTCAACCTTGAACACGACGCCAGCCGCGGGTGTGCACCTGACGAGGCTGCGCGTCTGCTGCGATGGCCTCAGACTGCGAGGGCGCTTCAATCACTCGTACCCGCACGGCGCTGAGCTGCCGACAGTTCGCATGCGCGAGAGCGCTCGCCCCGGAGCGAGCGTGAGCTCGAGACACTCACCCGGCGCATCACCTGGCTTCGCACCTAAGCTCCGTCCAGCTCTCGGCTTCGTCTGT
>DASRGQ010000058.1:0-67673 GCA_035650975.1 Gaiellaceae bacterium | reverse complement strand
ACGCGGAGAGGACGAGAAAGACCGCCGACATGCGGGGCAGGGTAGAGGCTTGCCGCGCGAGCAGAGCCCGCGGCTCGTCGCCGGGGACATGCTCCCCGAGGAGTCGAAGACGATCAACCGCGTGCTCGTGCGCGAGCGGCCCGCGATCCTCGCGCGTGCGGGGCTCCGCTCGTCCGCAGCGCCGATCGCGTGCAGCTCGCCCGGCTCCTGCACGAGCGGCTGCTTGTCTCGCGCACGACTGCGGGCGCCGTTCCGACGCCGTGGGAGGAGCTGGACCTCGAGGCCCGCGAGCTCAATCTGTCGGCCGTCGACGCCATGGCGGGCGAGCTGCTCGAGCTCGGCTACCGCATGGTCGAAGGTGCAAAGGGCCATCCACTCCGGCTTGGGCCGGAGGAGCTCGAGCGCCTCGCGGAAGCAGAGCACGAACGCTGGTCGCGTGTCCGTCTCACCCAGGGCTGGCAGCCAGGGACGGAGCGGGACGACGCGGAGCGCGTCCACCCGGATCTCGTCCCGTGGGCGGAGCTCGGCGCAGCCTGCTCGCCACGGCCCCCCGGGGCGTGGTCCGGCTGGCCGTGTCCTGATCCGGGCTTGACGGCAAGTAGCCAATCTCTGTAGAAGCTCCGCTCCCGGGGATGGCCGCTAGATGGGCGATCTTCGGTCGCTGGAACTGGTCTTCGAGCGTCTACGAGAGTTCGGGTGTGAACTCAGCGACGACCGCCGTAACGCGGTTTTGGAGGCGTTCAAGAGTCTCGATGACCCGTCCCCCATAGGCGGGTGGTCCCTGCTCGAAGGCTATGTCGCTGGCATAGACGAGATTCATATTCACGGCGTCTTCAAGCCCGCCCTTAGTGGCGAGGTTCCGAACCATGCGGATACGCGCGAGTTCTGCGCCGTCCTTCACTGGCCCGAGCTTCCTGCGCTTGAGAACTGCCGCGACGATCTTGTCGGGAATCTCCTCCTCGGATCGCCTTCCGATCGTCGGAACCTTCCATTCCCAGTCGGTGGGGTCGATGTGGTCAAGGCTGGTGAGTGCAGTGAGGACGGCGATGGAGTGGTGCTTGTCCCCGTTCGAGAGTTCATTGAGGACGGCTGCCCAGTGTCGCTCCGGTCGCTTCCGATGTGTTGTAAACGGCTGCAGCGTCTTGAAGCGTGCGTGAAGAGCCGGATTCACCTTGACCAGCTCACGCTGGATGGTTTGTTTCCACTCTCCGCTTGTGTTGCGGGCTTTGACGGGGAAGTAGATGTCGCGCCAAGGATCTCCGTAGGGGATCTTCCCACGCGGTCCCGGCCCGGAGTAAGCCTCGCTCAGCTCCCAGACCATGTTGTCGAGGGCGGCGCGGAGGTTGTGGATCACGTCGCCTGCGATTGCTCCCATCTTCTTGAGCTTGGGTGCGCCGTTAACCACCAGCATGATTCCGAACTCCTCGACCATTTCAGCGCGCGATATGACCGAGCCGTCGGGTTGCAACTCCAGGGGTCCGCCCTCCATCCTCAGCTTTCCGGCGAGGAAGGGCGCGGCCTCCTCGGGACTGAGGAACGAATAGCCCGGCTTGCTTCGATACACCTTGATGCGGCGTCCGTATGGGTCGCTGTCTCGGAACTCGGAAACGAGCTTCTTGAGTTCGCTGAGGTGTTTATCGGCTCGGTCGAGCCGACTGACGATCCTGTCCAGCCGCTCCATAGCGCTACCCTCCCATGAGTGGCGCAGCCGTCAAAAGAGCCCAAGCAAGTCACGCCGAAGGGTCTAGAGATCCCGGTGCCGAAGCGCAGGGATCTCATGGACGCGTTTCGCAAGATCGTCCACGCGCCGAAGCGCTAGCCCTTCGCGGCAACCTCGATCAGATCGCGGAACATCCGGTTCCCGTCCTCGCGGCGGTTGTAGCGCCATGCCCATTCGTTGAGGTAGCCCTGCAGCCACTTGTGCGAGACGGCATGGTGCGCTCCGCGCACGCCCGTCTTGAACAGGCCGAAGAACCCGTCGATGGTCTGCGTGTGGACGTTCCCGTCCACGTAGACGCGGGCGTTGTGCTTGATCCGGTGATGCCGGTAGCCAGCCTTCCCGAGCCGGGTGTAGGGGATGTATTCGTCGGTGAAGATCATCGATCCTGGAAGGACGTATTCCTGCGCCTTCGGAAGGATCGTGGAGGCTCGACTATTGGGGACGACCTCGGCGCGGATACGCCCGCTTCGCTCGACCCCGGCGAACACGACGGCCTTGCGCTCCCAGTAGTCGGTCTGCGCGTTCCATCCGAGCTTCGCCCGACGCCGACGATCCGCCTCGCGGGGCTTTCCGCCGACGAACGTTTCGTCCAGCTCGACCTCACCGGACAGCGGCGTTTCGTCCTGCGTCATCAGCTCGTTGCGGATCTTGTTGAACATCCGCCATGCGGTCTTGTAGTTGACCCCCAACTCGCGCTCAAGGTGCTTCGCGGAGATTCCGCATCGAGTGCTAGTGATGAGGTACATCGCGTAGAACCAGAGCTGCAGCGACGTAGAGGACTTGTGGAAGATCGTCCCGGCGGTCGGGTGGACGTGATGCCCGCAGCCGGTGCAAGTCCACGACTGACGCCGCTGCGTGGTCTTGTAGCGCTTAAACGTGCGGTCACGGTCGCACTTCGGACAATGGGCCGTCTCGCCGTCCTCGGAGTACCGCGTGCGCCACAGCCATTCCAGGCAGGCGTTGTCGTCGGGGAACTCCCGCATGAACTCCATGAGGGAGCACGTCGATTCAGAGGACTTACCGCGAGTAGGCTTAAGGCGGTCAACCGGGGGCATCTATCGCTCCTTGTTGGCAAGAAAGCGTCGTGGGCGGCTACCCGCGGCGCTTTCGCTTTTCTTGTATCTAAGCCAAATTCTACTGGTCGGATCGGACGGACCGCGGCATGAATTCCGCCCGTGGATTGGTTAGCGTCCGCCGCATGGCTGAGATCCAAGTTCTATTCACAGGCGACGTAAACCAGCAATCGGTAACCCGCCTGATTAGTGAAGTAACCGACCGGGTGGGGAAGGGAGCAAGGTCGGTCCTCCTCGCGCTTTCCACTCCTGGTGGCGGGGTCCATTGGGGGGTGACGGCTTACGGTCTCCTTCGCGGATTGGGCATCGAGGTAATCACCCACAACGTCGGTCAAGTCGATTCCATCGGAGGACCGATCTACGCCGCTGGGGACAGACGGCTCTGTACAAGTCAGGGACGGTTTCTCATCCACAGCGTCTACTGGCCCTTCGCCGTTGGGGCCAATCCGAGCGAAAAGGAAGTCGGGGACATCCTCATCGCGATGCAGCGGGATCGAGATCGGATCGCCACGATCCTCTCGGAGAGAAGCGGAACCGCCATCGAAACAGTCCGCGACGACATGCGGAATACCCGGATCCTTGATGCTGGCGAGGCAAAGGACTACGGGCTGGTTCATGAGATCACCGACGACGTTTTCGACCCGTCCCAGGAGATCGTGAACATCAGTGGCTAGCGGCTCTACAGAGAAGGGATACTTCCCGGCTTGACAGGGGAACAGGTGTTCGTGTAGAACATACGTTCCCGTGATCGCCGCAGTCGTCATCCAGGCCTTCGATCTTCGGGCGGCGCTGCGCCTTCGGCCGCGGCTCCAGGGGCTTCCCGCAGCGCTCGCTCCGCTGCCGGGGTCGGAGCCGCTCATCGGCTCGGTGACGGGGGCGGCGGAAGCGAAGGGCGTGCGGCCGGGGATGCGCTTGGGAGAGGCGCTCGCGACGTGCCCGGAGCTCGAGCTCGTCGAGCAGGACCCGGCGACTGCCGAGCAGGCCTGGGAGGAGATCCTGCGGCGGCTCGAGGACGCGGGCTTCGCCGTCGAGCCGGCCGAGCCGGGCCTTGTCTACTTCGAATCGAAGGGCGTCGAGCGGCTCTACGGGGGGCTCGAGCCGGCGCTGAAGCGGGCGCTCGCGGCCGTCGGCACCGCGTGGGACGCGCGCGCCGGTGCGGCCGAGCGGCGTTTCGCAGCGCTCGCAGCGGCGAACGTGGCGCGGCCGGGGCAGGCGCTGATCGTCTCCGACGATCGCACGCGGTCGTTCCTCGCACCGCTGCCGCTCCAGCTCCTGCCGCTCGAGCGCAGCCGCTACGAGGAGCTGGAGGAGCTGGGAGTGCGCACGATCGGGCAGCTTGCCGGGCTGCCGGGCAGCGCCGTGGCCGAGCGGTTGGGGCCGGACGGCCGGCGTGCCTTCAGCCTGACGAGAGGCGAGGACCAGGGACGGGTGGTGCCGCGGCGGCCCGTGCAGCCGCTGCACGAGACGCTCGAGTTCCCGGAAGCGGTCGGCAACGAGCTGACGCTCCGGCGAGGGCTCGGCGTGCTGCTCGACCGCGTCCTCGCCCGACCGGAACGCGCGGGGCGACCGCCGAGGAAGATCGCGCTCTGGGCGCGGCTCGTCGGCGGCGCCTCGTGGCGCCGGACGGTGACGCTGCGCGAGCCGACGAGCGACCCGGGGAGGCTGCGGGCCGCGCTCGCACCGAAGCTCGCGGAGCTGCCGGCTCCTGCGCTCAAGCTCCGGATCGAGGTGTCGCAGCTCGCCGAGCAGACGGGCGAGCAGCTCGAGCTGCTCGCGGCGGAAGGAGACGTGCTCAAGGGCAGGCTGCGGGAAGGCCTGCGCCAGGTGAAGGCGGCCGTCGGCGCAGGCGGGGTCTCGACGGTGGTGGAGGTCGCAGCATGGTCGCGCATACCGGAAGCGCGCGCACTGCTCGTGCCGCGCGACGACTGAATGCGCCGCGCACCGTGCTCGTCGAGGCGCACGCCGACGGCACGCCGCGCCGCGTGAACCGACGTGACGTGGGAGTCGTGCGTGAAGAGTGGCGGGTCGTCGATCGCTGGTGGACCGACGAGCCCGTGCACCGCCGCTACTTCGACCTCGTGCTCGAGACCGGGGAGAACACCGTCGTCTACCACGACGACGACGCAGGATCGTGGTTCACCCAGCGTGCCTGAAACTCAGGTGAGCATAGAAACGTCAGGCGCTTCGGCGTGTGGTCTCGCGGATGCTTTCCACGAACCCGCCGCCCGGCGTGTGCAGGTTCAGCACGCGCGCGCGGCCGCCCGCGCTCCGGAACCCATGCCGCGCGCCCGGCGGAGCGGTGATGAACGAACCGGGACCGAGCACGACGGTCTCGTCGCCGGCCGTGAACTCGACCTCGCCCTCGAGCACGAGGAACGAGTCGGCGTGGTCTCCATGCTTATGGGGGTCAACGACGAGCGACTCGTCGAAGTCGATCTCGATCACGCCGAGCTGCTCGAGGTCGACGCGGATCAAGCGGTACCCGTCGTCCCGCTCGTGCAGCTCGCCTTCTCCCGGACGGCTGACGATCGGATCCGGCATGACCGGATCGTACAAACGCAGCTCATGGAATGAGCTATGTCGAGCTTCACGCACATTCCGCGTACTCGTTCCTCGACGGCGCATCGCTGCCGGAGGAACTCGCCGCGCGCGCCGCCGAGCTCGGCTACGACGCGCTCGCGCTGACCGACCACGACGGCGTCTACGGCTCGCTCGAGTTCGCCCAGGCGGCGAAGCACTTCGGCGTGCGGCCGATCACGGGTGCGGAGGTGACCGTCGCGACCGAGAGCGGCCCAGCGCACGTGACGCTGCTCTGCGAGACGCAGCGCGGCTACGCGAACCTGTGCCGCATCCTCACGGACGCGCACGCGGGCACGCGCGTGCCGGGGAGAGAGCGCAACCTACTGCCGGCGCAGACGACGCTCGAGACGCTCGAGTGGCACACGGAGGGTCTCGTCGCGCTCTCGGGGTGCGCGCGTCACGGTCTCGGCGTGCTCGATCCGAACGGAGCGGCGAGGCTCGCTCGCGCATTCGACGGAGCGTTCTACGTCGAGCTGCAACGGCCCTACGAGCGCGGCGACTCACGGCGCAACGCGCAGCTCGCAGAGCTCGCGGAGACGCTGCGCGTGCCGACGGTCGCGACCGGCGACGTGCACGCGCATCAGCTGCGGCGCGTTCGGCTGCAGGACGTGCTGGTCGCGATCCGCACGCGTACGTCGCTCGACGGCTGCGAGCGCGAGCGGCGCGGCAACCACGAGTCGGTGCTCGTTCCGCCGAGCGAGCTGCTCGAGCGCCTGCCGCGCGACGCCGTCTTGCGCACACGCGAGGTCGCCGAGCGCTGCGCGTTCGACCTGACGCACGAGCTCGGCTACCGCTACCCGGACTTCTCCGACGGCCCGGATCCCGCCGACGTGCAGCTCCGCGAGATCTGCGACCGCGCGTTCGTCGACCGCTACACCGGGAGGCCACACAAACGCGAGGCGCGCCGCCGGCTCGACGACGAGCTCGTGCTGATCGCGAAGCTCGGTCTCGCAGGTTTCTTCCTGCTGCACTGGGAGGTGCTCGAGCTCGCACGCGACTGCGCGCTCGAGGTGCGCGGCCCCGGCAGCCCCCGCCACGCGCTGCCACCCGGCCGCGGGCGCGGCTCGAGCGTCGGCTCGATCGTCTGTTATCTAACGGGCCTCTCGCACGTCGACCCGGTCGACGCAGGGCTCTCGCTCGGGCGGTTCATCAACGACGAGCTGGTCGCCGTGCCCGACATCGACCTCGATTTTCCGCGCGACATCCGCGAGAAGCTGATCGTGCGTGTGACGGAGCGCTACGGCCGCGAGCATGCCGCGCTCGTCGCGAGCTTCGCGACGTACCGGAGCCGCGGCGCGATTCGCGACGTCGGCAAGGCGCTCGGACTGCCGTTCGCCGAGCTCGAACGGCTCGCGCGCGTGACCGACGGCTGGGACGCGACGCGCGTCGCCGACGAGCTCGCAGGCGTGCCGGGCAGGCATGCAGGGCCGCGCTGGGAGGCGTTCCGCGACCTGACGAAGGAGATCGCCGGACTGCCGCGCCACCTGAGCCAGCATCCGGGCGGCATGGTCATCTCGACGCGGCCGCTCGTCGACCTCGTGCCGGTGCAGCCCGCGGCGATGGCGGGGCGGCAGGTCTGCCAGTGGGACAAGGACAGCTGCGGCGACGCCGGCTTCCTGAAGATCGACCTGCTCGGGCTGGGGATGCTCTCCGCGGTCGAGGACGCAATCGACCGCATCGCGCGGCTGCGCGGCGAGACGATCGACCTGTCACGCATCCGCCTCGACGACCAGGGTGTGTTCGAGGAGATCCGCGCCGCAGACACGATCGGCGTCTTCCAGATCGAGAGCCGCGCGCAGATGCAGAGCCTGCTGCAAACACAACCGGAGACGCTCGAGGATCTGACCGTGCAGGTCGCGCTCGTGCGACCCGGCCCGATCCAGGGCAAGGCGGTGCACCCGTACGTGCAGCACCGGCACGCGAAGCGCGCCGACCCGTCGTTCGAGCCACCGGTCGAGCACGAGTGCCTGCGCGAGCCGCTGCGCGACACGCTCGGCGTCGTCGTCTTCCAGGACCAGGTGCTCGATGTCGCGATGGCCGCCGCGCGCTTCTCGATCGGCGAGGCGGAGGGCCTGCGGCGCGCGATGAGCCGCAAGCGGAGCGAGGAGGCGATCGAGGTGTTTCGGCCGCGGTTCGTCGAAGGCTGCATCGGCAACTCGATCGACGAGCAGACGGCGCACGCGATCTACGACAAGCTCGTCGGGTTCGCCGGCTTCGGCTTCCCGAAGTCGCACGCGGCCGCGTTCGGGCTGCTCGCGTATCAATCCGCGTGGTTACGACGGTATTACCCGGCCGAGTTCCTGTGCGCACTGATGAATGCGCAGCCGATGGGGTTCTACCCGCCGTCGTCGCTCGTCCGCGACGCGCAGCGGCGCGGGGTGACTGTATTACCGCCTCACATCAACCGTTCAGGAGCACAGTGCACGGTCGAAGACGGGGCGGTCCGGGTCGGAGTGGGATACGTCAGTGCAGTCGGCGAGGAGGATGCGAAGGCGATTGCCGCAGGCCGTCCGTACCGCGACCTCGGCGACCTCGTGTGCAGGACGACGGTGCGAAGCGATGCGCTCGAGGCGCTCGTCGCGGCAGGCGCGTGCGACGAGTGGGGCGCGCGACGTCAGCTGCTCTGGCGGCTCGGCGTCACGGCGCGAGGGGAGAGCGTCGGCGGCGGCAACAGGCAGCTCGCGCTGCCGCTCGAGCCGACCGCGCCGATCCCGGACTTGCCGCCGCAGACGCCGTGGGAGCAGATGCTCGCCGACTACAAACACACATCGCTCTCCGTCGGAGTGCATCCGCTCGAGCTGCTGCGGCCGCACCTTCCCGCGGGAGTCGCGACGTGCGCCGAGCTGGCGGAGACACCGAACGGCACGCGGCTTCGTCTCGCGGGGATGGCGGTGGCGCGGCAGCGGCCGGCAACCGCAAACGGCATCGTGTTCATGCTGCTCGAGGACGAGCACGGCCAGGCGAACCTGATCGTGCCGCCACAGGTGTACGAGCGCTATCGCGCGATCATTCGTGGTGAGCCGCTGCTGCTCGCGAGCGGGAAGCTCGAGCATCACGGCCGGAACGTCAACCTGCTCGTCAGCGAGGTCGAGTCGCTCGGGCCGCTCGCGCGGCATGCAGCGAACGAAGCCGAGGTGACGCGCGCCTTACCGCGTGCCCACCACTTCGGCCACAGGTGAGGTGCGCTACCGCTTTCCGTTCCGGCGCGGGCGCTGGTGGATCGGGCCCACGTGGTGCGAGAGGTTGTACGCCGAGTTGACGAGACCGACGTGGGTGAACGCCTGCGGGAAGTTTCCGAGCAGACGCTTGGCCGCCGGGTCGTACTCCTCGGCGAGCAGGCCCAGATCGTTCGACACGCCGAGCAGCTTCTCGAACAATGCGCGCGCATCGTCGTCGCGCTCGAGCTGCAGTAGCGCGTCCACGAGCCAGAACGAGCACGGAAGGAAGACGCCCTCGCTGCCCTCGAGCCCGTCGACGGCGTTGCGGTCGTGCGTCTTGTATCGCTCGACGAAGCCGTCACGGGTCAGGTGCTTCTCGACCGCCTCGATCGTCCCGACGACACGCGGGTCGCTCGGCGGCAGGAAGCCGAGAATCGGGATGAGGAGCGTCGACGCATCGAGGTCGTCCGAGCCGTACGACTGCGTGAACGCGTTCAGCTCGACGTTGAACCCCTCGCGGCACACCTCTTCGTGCACCTCGTCTCGCACCCTCCGCCAGCGGTCGACCGGGCCCGGCAGACCCAGTCGCTCGACGCCCTGGACGGCACGGTCGAACGCGACCCACGCAAGGACCTTCGAATGCGTGAAATGGCGCCGCCCGCCGCGCACCTCCCAGATCCCCTCGTCGGGCCGCTCCCACGCGCTTTCGAGAAACTCGAGCAGCATCTGCTGCAGCGACCACGCGTGCCCGTCGGGATCGAGGTCGTGCACACGCGCCTGGTGCAGGACGTCCATCACCTCGCCGTACACATCGAGCTGAAACTGCTCGGAGGCCGCGTTCCCGACGCGCACGGGCTGCGAGCCGGCATACCCGGGCAGCCAGCCGAGCTCGTACTCGGCGATGCGGCGCTGCCCTCCGATGCCGTACAGGATCTGCGCCTTCTCGGGGTCGCCGCCCATCGCGCGCAGAAGCCAGTCGCGCCAGGCCGCCGCTTCCTCGAGGAAACCGGCGTTCATCATCGCGTACAGCGTGAACGTCGCGTCGCGCAGCCAGCAGTACCGGTAGTCCCAGTTGCGCGCGCCGCCGATGCGCTCGGGCAGCGACGTCGTCGGGGCGGCGACTATCCCGCCCGTCGGCGCATAGGTCAGCGCCTTGAGGACGATCAGCGAGCGGCGCACGGCGTCAGGCCATTCGCCCTCGTAGCCGCACCCCGAGATCCAGTCGCGCCAGAACGTCTCGGTGTCGTCGAGCGCCTGCTCGGCGTCGACCGGGTGCGGCGGGTCTTCCTGCGACGGAAACCACGTGAGCACGAACGGGACGCGCTCGCCGGCGCGCACGCTGAACTGGGCGACGTGCGTGTGACCGTCGGGCTCGAGGTCGATCGGCGTGCGCAACATCAGCCCGTCCGGGCCGCCGAGTGCGAGCAGGGACTCGTTGTCGAGCCGGCGCATCCACGGGACCGCCGAGCCGTAGTCGAGGCGGATCACCAGCTCGGTCCGCATCGCGACCGTGCCCTCGAGCCCTTCCACGATGCGCACGATGTCGGGCTTCGTCTCGCGCGGAGGCATGAAGTCGATCACGCGCACGCGGCCGGTCGCCGTCTGCCACTCGGACTCGAGAACGAGCGTGTCGTCGCGGTAGCGGCGTTCGTCGGCGGGGCCGGCGCCGACCGGCGCGAGCAGCCAGCGTCCGTGCTCGCGCCCGCCGAGGAGCGCGGCGAAACACGAGCTCGAGTCGAAGCGCGGGAACGGCAGCCAGTCGACCGAGCCGCTGCGTCCGACGAGCGCCGCGGTCTGCAGGTCGCCGAGCAGTGCGTAGTCCTCGATCCGTTCAGGCACCTATCTGTTCTCCAGCTCGAGCGCGAACTCGGGCAGCTTCCGCGCCACCGCGCGATTGAAATCCGCGATGTACGCCTCGGCCGCGGCATCGTCGAGCGTGCTCGCGTAGTGGTCGCGCATGTCGGCGAGGACCTCCGTTCCCGTCTCGACCGCGTCGACGTAGTCGCCGTAGAGCTCCTCGGCGTCCGTGCGGCCGGCGCGCGTGTACGCGTCGTGCCGCTCGGCGACCTCGGCCAGCAACTCGCGGTCGTCGCGCAGGAACAGCTCGAGCTGCGCGTCGATCACCTTTGCGTACGGCGAGCGCCGCAACCTCATTGCAGCTCCCCGTAGAGCTCGAGGTGCTGCACCGCCGCTGCATCCCACGTGAGCTCGCCGCGCGCGCGTTCCGCTCCGCGCCGCGCGTCGGCGAGCGCTTCGCGGTCGCCGAGCAGCTCGCCGAGCGCCGCGGTCAGCCCGTCGACGTCTTCCGCATCGACGACGCGGCCCGCGCCGTAGGCGCGAACCGGCTCGGCGAGCCCCGCGACGTCGTAGACCACGGCCGGCACGCCCGCGCCGAGCGCCTGCAGGAGAGCGCCCGACTGGTCGAGCTCCGCGCGGTACGGGAACACGGCCACCGTCGCCTCCGACAGTGCGTCGTCGAGCTCACCCGGCGTGAGGTAGCCGAGCCGCCACTCGACGCGCTCGGCCGCACGCAGCCCGTTCAACGGCATCGCCGGGTCGCCGGCGACGAGCAGCCGTGCCTCCGGTAGTCGTTTCGTCGCTTCGATCGCGTCGGGGAGGCCCTTGTACGGTCGGATCACGCCGAGCGCCAGGATCGTCGACCCGTCGTCGCGCCGCGTTGCCTGGCTCGGGTAGACCGGATGCGGAATCACCCGGGCGTCGATCCCGAGCTCGGCGAGCGTGTCGCGCCCGCTCGCGCTGTGCACGACGACACGGTCGAACTTGCGCAAGAGCTGCCGCCAAAGATCACGCCGGCCCGCCGTGCGCCGTGGCAGCAGATCGTGCGCCGTGAATACCGATGGGCTGCGAAGACGAAGCCGCACGTCCGCCTGGGGGAGCGCGAGCCACTGAAGGTGCAGCACGTCGGCGCGCGCACGCGACAGCGACCGCATGACCTCGAGATGCTCGACCGCCTTCAACGGCAAACGGAGCCGCGACCGTGCGAAGAGCCGCGACGAGATCGGATAGAACCGCTCGGTCCGCCGGTAGCCGTCGGGCTCGGGCGTGTCGCCGAAGCGAAACCGCGACGTCGCGAGCTCCACGCCGGCGCCGGCCCGGGCGAGCGCGGCCGCGAGCTCGTGGTCGTACCACGGCGTGAACGCAGGCGGGTCGGCGAGCAACACGTGCAAGTCAAATAGCGTAGACGCGTGCTCATCCGGAGCTGGAACCTCTTCCACGGCAACAGCGACCCGCCGCAGCGGCGCGGGTTCCTGGACGAGATGCTCCGGATCGCGACCGCAGACGATCCCGACGTCCTGTGCGTGCAGGAGGTGCCTGCCTGGGCGCTCGGCCGGTTCAGCGCCGGCGATGTCGCGGCGCGTCCGCGGATCGGCCCGCTGCCCATCACGGCGGAGATCGGCGGCCGCCTGACGGCGCTCAACCACGGCCTTCTCCGGTCGGCGTTCTCGGGCCAAGGGAACGGCATCCTGCTCGCGGCGCGCCTGCGCATCCTCGGCCACTCCACGCTCACGCTCAACCCGCGGAGCTTTCGCGGCCACTGCGCGACGGAGCTCGGCATCTCCTTTCGCACGCGGCTCGCCTGGGCCAAGGAGCGGCGCGTCGTGCAGGCTCTGCGTGTGGCAAACGGCGAGGGACGTACCTTTCTCGTCGCCAACATGCACTGCACGAGCAATGACGACAAGCGTCTGCCCGACGCCGAGCTCCTGCGCGCGGCTCGATTCGCGACGACGCAGGCGAAGCCGGAGGACGTGGTCGTGCTGGCAGGCGACTTCAACCTGACCGCGGCCGCGCCGGCTCTCGTGACGCTCGCGAGCGGCAAGTGGGGCTTCTCGGCGCCCGGACCCGGCATCGACCACGTGCTCGTGCGAGGCGCATCGGCGACGCCCGTCGAAGTGTGGCCCGAGGCCCGGCGGACGATCGACGGTGTCGTGCTCTCGGACCACGCTCCGGTCGAGGTGGCCGTCGAATGACGTGGCCTGAGCTTCGCGCGCGCTTCCCGGTGCTCGAGCGGGCCGCGTACCTGAACGCGGGAACGTTCGGCCCGCTCTCCCGCGCGACGCTCGAAGCGATGGACGAGGTCCGCACGTGGGAAGGCGCGCACGGCAGAGCGGGGCGCGCCTACCACGAGGACATGCTCGAACGCCGAGAGCGCGTGCGCGTTCTCGTCGCCGAGCAGATCCTCGTGCCCGTCGACACCGTCGCGCTGACGGCATCCACGACGCAAGGGGTGCACATCGTCGTCACCGGCCTCGACCTCGGTCCCGGCGACGAGGTGCTGACGACCGACGCCGAGCATTTCGGCCTGACCGGCCCGCTTGCGGCGAGCGGCGCCATGCTGCGCATCGCGAAGGTTCGCGACGCACCTGCGGACGACGTGCTCGGCCTGCTGCTCGAGCAGGTGACGCCGCGGACGAAGCTCCTCGCGCTGTCGGCCGTCTCCTGGATCGACGGCAAGTGCTTCCCGTGGCATGCGCTGCGCGACGAGACGCAGATCCCCGTGCTCGTCGACGGCGCGCAGAGCGTCGGTGCGATCGACGTCGACGCGGCGGGCGCCGACTTCTACACGGTCAGCGCGCAGAAGTGGCTGTGCGGCCCCGATGCAACCGGCGCGCTGTACGTGGCCGACAGCGACTCGCTCAGGCCGCGACTCGTCGCCTACCCCAGTGCCGAGAGCTACGACATCGCGGCCGGCACGTGGGAGCCGAAGAACGGTGCGCGCCGGTTCGATCCCGCCTTCACACCCGTCGCGTCGCTCGCAGGGCTCGAGGCGGCGCTCGTCGACTTGCCCGACGGCCGGTTCGCACGCGCGCGCGAGCTGGCCGAGCGCTGCCGGTCGCTGCTCGCCGCGCAGGGATACGAGGTCGTCACCGAGGCCGACCAGGCGACGCTCGTCTCGTTCCGCTTCGACGGCGATACCGCGGCGGCCGCCGCCGCACTGCACCGCCGCGGCGTGATCCTGCGCGAGTTGGCCGGCACCGGCCTGCTGCGCGCCTCGGTCGGCTGGTGGAACGACGGGAGCGACCTCGAGCGGCTCGTCGAGGCGCTCGCGTCGATCAGCTGACAGGCAGCCCGAGTTCGCCGGCGATCGGCTGCAGCGCCGCAACGACGTTCGCGATGTGCTGGTCGAGCTCGAGCCCGAGGAGCTCCGCGCCTTCAGTCACATCGTCACGGGAGACGCCCGACGCGAACGAGGGCTGCTTCAGCTTCTTGCGCACCGACCTCGGCTCGAGCCCCTCGAGCCCCGTCGGGCGCACGAGCCCGCAGGCGTGGATGAACCCGGAAAGCTCGTCGCACGCGAAGAGCGTGCGCTTCAGGGGAGTGTCGCGCGGCAGCCCGAGGTGGTTGGCATGCGAAAGCACGGTCTCGATGACGTCCTCGGAGTAGCCCTCGTCCCGCAGAATCGGCGCCCCGTCCTGCGGGTGCTTGTCGAGCGTGGGGTGCATCTCGTAGTCGAAGTCGTGCAGCAGCGCCGCGACCCGCCACAGCTCCTCGTCCTCGCCGCCGGCCCGCGCGTACCAGGCGGTCGACGCCTCGACGGCGAGCGCGTGGCGCAGGAGCGCCTCGCTCTTCGTGTAGCGCGTGAGCGTTTCCCACGCATCCGTCCGGGTCTTCGGCATCGCCGATTAGCATAGAGCCGTCCGTGTCGACGACACTTGCCAGGCCGGTGGCGGAATCGTTCGTGATCGAGGGAGGCCGCCCCTTGAACGGCCGCGTTCGAGCGGCCGGCAACAAGAACGGTGCGCTTCCCATCCTCGCCGCGTGCCTGCTGACGGCCGAGCCGGTCGAGCTCGCGAACCTGCCGCGCATCCGGGACGTCGACACGATGATCGAGCTCCTCCGTCAGCTCGGAGCCGACGTCGAATGGACCGGTGACAACACGGTCCGCGTGCATGCGCATGAGATTGGTCACGAAGTCGACGCCCGGTTCGCCGACAGGATTCGCGCGTCGTTCCTGCTTGCGGGCCCGCTGCTCGCGCGCGCGGGACGCGCGAGCGTTCCACCGCCGGGCGGCGACATCATCGGCCGGCGACGCCTCGATCCGCACATCCACGCGTTCGCCGAGCTCGGCGCGACGATCGACATCGGCGAGCGGTACGAGCTGGCGGGTCGCCTCGAAGGCGCGCACATCCATCTCGACGAGCCGTCGGTGATGGGCACGGAAAACGCGGTGATGGCCGCATCGCTCACCGAGGGCCGCACCATGATCTCGAACGCGGCGTCGGAGCCGCATGTGCAGGACCTGTGCCGCTTCCTCTGCGCGCTGGGCGCGCGCATCGATGGCATCGGCTCGAACAGGTTGCTGATCGACGGCGTCGAGCGTCTCGGCGGCGCCACGCACACGATCGCCCCCGAGCACATCGAGGTGGGGAGCTTCATCGGCATGGCCGCCGTCACGGGTGGCGACATCACGATCGACGGCATCGCCCCCGACGATCTCTGGCCGGTGCTGCCCGTGTTCCACCGGCTGGGCGTCGAGGTCGAGCTCGGTGACGACTGGGTGCGCGTGCCGCCCGGACAGCGGCTCGAGGTGCACGACGATCTGGGCGGTGCGATCCCGAAAGTGGAGGACGGGCCGTGGCCGCAGTTCCCGGCCGACCTGACGTCGATCGCCGTTGTCGTCGCGACGCAGGCGAAAGGCACCGTGCTCGTGTTCGAGAAGATGTTCGAGAGCCGTTTGTTCTTCGTGGACAAGCTCGTCTCGATGGGCGCGCGGATCATCCTCTGCGATCCGCATCGTGTCGTGATCACGGGCCCGGCGCAGCTCTACGGCCAGCGCATGTCGAGTCCCGACATCCGCGCCGGGATGGCGATGGTGATCGCTGCGCTCTGCGCCGAGGGACGCTCGACGATCGGCGACGCCTACCAGATCGACAAGGGCTACGAGCGCATCGACGAACGGCTGCGCGCGCTCGGCGCGCAGATCGAGCGCGTCGAGAGCTGACGCCGATACCCTCACGCGCATGTCGGGCATCTCGAGCGGCGCGCGGGTCGCCCTTGCAGCGTCGGGGAGCGCGAACGTCGAGACCGGGTTGCCGATCCTCGATCATCTTGTCGGCGAGCTCGCACGCGCGGGCCGCTTCCGGCTCGCGCTCGAGGTTGCGCCCGACAGCACGGGCGAGGCGGTGGCGTCGGCCGGGACGGCGCTCGGGGCGGTCATGCGCGAACGCCTCGACAAGCCGGGCGCCGCGGGCACGGGCTGGGCACTCGCGCCGGCGGACGAGGCTCTCGCCTCCGCTGCGCTCGAGCGCGCCGACGAGTCCCGCCTCGTGACGAACGTCGACTTCTCCGACATCCGCGTGGGCGGCGTGTCGGACGACGTCGCGGCGCGCTTTCTCGGCGAGCTCGCGCAGGCGGCAGGACTGAACCTGCACGTGCGCGTGCTCGAGGGCGACGACCCGCAGCACGTGCTCGCTTCGATCTTCAAGGCGGTCGGCGCTGCCCTCGGACAGGCGTGCCGGCCGGTTCAGCACTCGACGGAGGAGGACTCGTGAACAAAGAGGCCGTGCGCACCGAGACGGCGCCGGCGCCCTTTCAAGGGGCGCCGTACTCGCAGGCGATCAAAGCGAACGGGCTCGTCTTCGTCTCGGGGCAGCTCTCGCTGAAGCCGGGAGAGAAGGACCTCACCTCGGGTGAGATCGGGCCGCAGACGGAGCAGGTGATCGCGAACCTGCGGGCCATTCTCGAGGCCGCGGGCTCGTCGCTCGACAAGCTCGTGAAAACGACGGTGTTCCTGCAGAACCTCTCGGACTTCGCCGGCATGAACGAGGTGTACGCGCGCCACGTCGGTGACACGCCGCCCGCCCGGTCGACGGTCGAGGTCGGAGCCTTGCCGTCCGGCGCGCTCGTCGAGATCGAGGCGGTCGCTCTCGCCTGAGCTCGAGGACTACATCCGGTCGCTCGGATTCGACGCCTACGTCGTGGGCGGTGCCGTTCGCGACGGGCTGCTCGGCCGCGAGTCGAAGGATGCGGACTTCCTCGTGCCCGCCGTCGACATCGACGGCCTCGTGGCCGCGCTTAAGGCGCACGGTCGCACGGAGGAGCTCGTCGTCGCCGGCCGGACCGTCGGCGTTCGCTTCTTTCCGCGCGAGCAGGCAATCCGGCGGCTCGCGCGGGCCGGGATCGAGCTCGCACCGCCGCGCCGCGAAATTTCGACCGGGCCGGGCAGGCACGACTTCCAGATCGTCGTCGACCCGACGGCGACCGTCGAAGAAGACCTCGCGCGCCGCGACTTCACGATCAACGCAATGGCGCGCCGGCTCGCTGACGGGACGCTCGTCGATCCGTACGGCGGTGAGGCGGATCTCGCGCAGGGCGTGCTGCGCACGGTGACGCCCGCGAGCTTTGCCGAGGACCCGTTGCGGCTCGTGCGCGGCCTTCGCTTCGTCTCTCAGCTCGGGCTCGAACCGGACGAGTCGACGCTCGCGCAGATGCGCGACGATGCCGCCGGCATCGAGCTCGTCTCGGGCGAGCGGATCGGCGGCGGCATCACGGCCGACGGGCTGGGCGAGCTCTCGAAGCTGCTGCTCGGGGCGCAGCCCGCGAAAGCGCTGCGGATCGCGCGCGACACAGGAGTCCTCGCGCACGTGCTGCCGGAGTTCTCGGCGGCGATCGGATTCGAGCAGGAGAGCCGCTATCACTCGCTCCCCGTGGACGAGCACACGTTCGCGGTCGTGCAGGCGGCTGCGGACGCGCGCAGGACGCTCGCGGTGCGGCTCGCAGCGCTCTTCCACGATCTCGGGAAGCCGCACGTCGCGTGGCGTGGCACCGACGGGCGCCTGCACTACTACGCGAAGCAGGGCTACGCGAAGCGAAGCCACGAGCAGGTGAGCGCCGAGCTCGCTGACCGCGCGATGCTGCGTCTTCGCTATCCGAACGAGCTGCGGCGTCGCGTGCTGCGCATCGTCCGCGCGCACATGATCGACACGAGCCGCGACGACCCGCTGCGCGCCCGAAAGCTGCTTGCGCGCTACGGCGACGGCTTGCTCGGCGAGCTGCTCGACCACAAGGAGGCCGACCTGCACGGGAAGGGCGTGCCGCCGTCCGGCGAGGATCTCGCCAAGCTGGAGCGGCTGCGCGCGGCCGTGCGCCGTGAGCGCCGCAGCCCGCACAGGCTGCGCGACCTCGCGATCGGCGGCGACGACCTGCTCGCGGCCGGCTACACGCCCGGGCCGGTCGTCGGCCAGGTGCTCGCGCGCCTTCTCGACGACGTGATCCACCGGCCGGAGCTGAACACGCGCCGCGAGTTGCTCCGCCGCGCGCGGGAGCTGCGGCAGTGATCTTCTGGGAGCAGCCCGGCTACGTCGTCGCGTTCACGACGCGGGCCGGCGGTGTCAGCGAGGGCGCCTTCGCGTCGCTCAACCTGACCGTTGCGACCGGAGACGACGCGCAGCTCGTCGAGGAGAACCGTCGCCGTGCGTGCGCAGAGCTCGGGCTCGACGCCGAGAGGCTGTCGTTCAACCGTCAGCTGCACTCGACCGACGTGCACCAGGCGGGCGCGCGCGGGCGTGGAGGCGACGGGCTGTGGACGGCGGAGCCGGGGCTGCCGATGCTCGCGTTCGCCGCCGACTGTGTGCCGATCGCGATCGCGCGCACAGGCGGCGAACGGGCGCTCGCGGTGCTGCACGCCGGCTGGCGCGGACTTGCGAACGGAATCGTCGACGCCGGCGTGGCGGCGCTTGGAGAAGGGGAACTGCATGCGGTCGTCGGGCCGGCGATCGGGCCGTGCTGCTACGAGGTGGGGAATGAGGTGTCGGCGCTCTACGACGACGACCTCACGTCCGCCGGCAAGCTCGATCTGTGGACTGCCGCGGAACGTTCGCTGCGAGCTGCGGGCGTCGCGCACGTCGAGCGCGTCGACCTCTGCACGCGCTGCCACCCGGAGCTCTTCTTCTCGCACCGGCGCGACGGAGAGACGTTCGGCGCGCAGGGAGTGCTCGGTGCTGTCGCCTGAGCGCGTGCGCGAGCGCCTCGCGCGCGTGCAGGCCGAAGTCGGACCGAACGTAACGGTCGTCGCAGCGACGAAGTACGTCCCGCTCGCGGACCTCGCGGCACTCGTGGACGCAGGCGTGCAGGTCATCGGCGAGAATCGCGCGCAGGACCTCGAGGCGAAGCACGCCGAGTACGGCGATGCTTTCCGCTGGCACTTCATCGGGCACCTGCAGTCGAACAAGGTGAAGGTCGTGAACCGCATCTGCGAGCTCGTCCATTCCGTCGACTCGGAGTCGGCCGCGCGCAGGCTCGAGATTCCCGCGCTCGTGCAGGTCAACCTGGCGGGCGAAGAGTCGAAGTCGGGCGTCGCACCCGAGCACCTGCCGGCGTACCTCGGCTACGGCGTCCGCGGCCTGTCCACGATGCCGCCCGCGGCGGCGAGCCCCGAGGCTTCCCGGCCCTGGTTCGCACGCCTGCGCGGGCTCGCCGAGGAGCACGGGCTCGACGAGCTGTCGATGGGGACGACGCAGGACTACGCGGTCGCCGCGCAGGAGGGCGCGACGTACGTGCGCGTCGGATCGATCCTCTTTCAGGACTAAACTGGCGCGAATGGCGCTGGGAGACCTCTGGTCGCGGACGCTCGTCTACTTCGGCATCGCCGAGGAGGACGACGACTGGGACGACGAGGACGGCTACGCGGCCGAGGAGAGCCTGGAGCAGAGCTATCGCGAGCGGCCGAACGTCCGGCGTCTGACGCCTCGGCGGCGGTCGCACGAGTACGACGACTGGACCGAGTCGGGTGCCGACCAGCCGACACGTGTTCCGGCCGCCCGCTCCGCGCGGGTGCGCGAGATGCGGCCGCAGATCGAGGCGGTGCCGGCGTCGAACGTTCGCGTGCACCTGATCCTGCCGCGCAGCTTCAACGACGCCCAGCAGATCGCCGACAAGTTCAAGCAGGGGATGCCGGTGATCCTCAACCTGCAGGGCGCCGACACGGAGCTCTCGAAGCGCCTGATCGACTTCACGAGCGGGCTCACCTACGCCTTGAACGGCGGCATGCAGCGCGTCGCCGACAAGGTGTTCCTGCTCACGCCGAGAAACGTCGAAGTCTCCGCGGAGCAGCGCGCGCAGCTGCTCGAGCGGGGCGGGTTCTTCAACCAGGCGTAGGAAACCCCCGCCGCGCCGCGAAGGAGGCTGCGGACATGGTTCTGCTCGACGCGATCACCCAGGTCGAGCTGTTCCTGAACGTCTTCGTCGGCGTCTACGTACTCGCGATCTTTCTCTACATCATCGCCTCATGGATCCAGCTTCCCTACTCACTCCGCGTGATCCACAAGTTCCTCTACGACGCCTGCGAGCCGTACCTCCGAATCTGGCGGCGGATCCTGCCCATGGCAGGGCCGCTCGACCTGTCGCCGATGGTCGGCGTGCTCGCCCTGGTCATCGCCGAGCGGATCGCCATCGCGATCCTCGACAGGTTCCACTGAGGAAGGAGAGTGGATGCGTTACACACCGGTTGAGCTGAGACACGTCCATCCGCCGCGTCGGCTGCTCGGCTACAAACGGTCCGAGGTCGAGCACGTGCTCGAGGACGTTGCCGATAGCTTCGAAGAGGTCTGGCGCGAGCGGGGAGAGCTCGCGGACAAGCTCGAGGACGCCGAGAAGCGCCTCGACGAGGTGCGCCAGCGCGAGTCGCTGCTTGCGTCCACATTGCTCGCCGCCGAGAAGACGGCGGCCGAGGCGATCGAGAACGCGAAGCGCGAGGCGGAGATCATCGTTGCCGAAGCACACCAGGAGTCGCGCTCGATCACACGCACGGCGCAGAACGAACGCGAGCGTTTGTTCGCGGAGTCGCGCCGCGTCGAGACGCTGCTGCGCGCCGCGCTCGGGATGGTCGAGGAGTCGCATCACGAAGCGGTGCCCGGCTCGGCAGCCGCCTCGGAAAGCTGGCCGAACCGGCAGGACACGCGCGAGTTCGAAGCGATCTCGCTCGAAGAGGTCGAGGCGCGCGTGCAGGCAGGCTCGGACGCGGACGAGCAGGCAGAAGCGGAGCCGGAGCCGCCGCGGCCCGAGGGCGCGAAGCCCGACAATCTGCCCGCGCCGCTGCCGCCCCTCGTCGAGCCCGAGCACGGCTTCGACGACGACGAGCCGCCGAAGCGCGACTTCTCCTGGGAATGAGCGAGTACGCTGAGCGGCGATGGGTGCGGCGGACATCGACACCGACGGCCTGCGCCGGCGGCTCGAAGAAGAGCACGCGCGTCTGACCGCCGCGGTGCGGTTTCTCGAGCGCGAGAACCCGGGCAGCCTCGAGGACGAGCTGGGCGAGGTCGCAGCCGGCAACGACAACCATCTCGGCGATCTCGCGACCGCGACCTACGACCGCGAGCTCGACGAGAGCCTCGAAGAGGGCGCGCAGCAGACGCTCGACGACGTCGAGCTGGCGCTGCGCAAGCTCGACGAGGGGAGCTACGGCGTCTGCGAGGTCTGCGGCGAGCCGGTCGGCGCTGCCCGTCTTTCTGCGATCCCGTGGGCGCGTCTTTGCATCGACGATCAGCGGCGGCGAGACGCCTGAGGTGAGCGACATCCGGGTCGGCTCGTCGACCGACGGCCTGACGCCGGTGTCGGTCGCCGAGCGCTCCCTCGCAGCGGGGGCGCGGCAGTGGGCGGGTCTCGGCGCGGTCGCGATCGCGGCGGTGGTCGCAGATCAAGTGACGAAGCACATCGTCACCGCGACGCTCGGACTCGACGACTCCGTGCACGTCGTCGGCCCGCTCTCGATCCACCACGTGCAGAACTCGGGCATCGCGTTCGGGTTCTTCGCGAGCGCGACGGCGATCGTCACGGTCGTCACTGCCGCAGCGGTCGTCTGGATGCTCGTCTACTTCGCGCGCTCCGGTGCGCGCCACCCTGTCCTGCCGGCGGCGCTCGGCCTCCTGATCGGCGGCAGCGTCTCGAACCTCGTCGACCGCATCCGGCTCCACCATGTCACCGACTTCATCGATCTCAGGTGGTGGCCTGCGTTCAACCTCGCCGACAGCTTCATCGTCGTCGGCGTCGCGATCCTGCTGGGCGCGCTCGTCGCCGCCGATCGCGCCCCGCGCCCACCGCGGCGCACGCTCGACGTCGCTGCACGGTGACGACGTTCACGGCGCCGGCGTCGGCGGCCGGCGAGCGCCTCGACCGTTTCCTCGCGACGCAGCTCGGCTCGCGCGCCGCCGCAGAGCGTGCGGTTGCCGCCGGTGCGCTCGTCGACGGCGTCGTTCGCGCAAAGAGCCACCGCCTCGCAGGCGGCGAGCAAATCGAGCTCGCGGAGGACGATCCGGCACTGCCGCCGTTGGCGGTCGAGCCACCGACGATCGTGGTCGAGGACGAGCACCTGCTCGTCCTCGACAAGCCCGCGGGGCTCGTCGTGCATCCGGGTGCAGGACATGCGAGCGGCACGCTCGTCGACGCACTCGCGGGGCGCATCGCGGGCGGCGACCCCGAACGGCCCGGGATCGTGCACCGCCTCGATCGCGACACGTCCGGGCTGCTCGTCGTCGCGCGCTCCGAGGCGGCGCACGCGCGGCTGCAGCAGCTCGTCCGTGACCGCCTCGTAGAGCGGAGCTATCTGGCGCTTGTGCAGGGCGTACCGCGCTCGCGCACCGGCGCGATCGAGGCTGCGATCGGCCGCGACCGGGGCGATCCGACGCGGGTCTCGCTCGAGACCGACGCGCCGAAGGAAGCCGTCACGCACTTCGAGGTGCTCGAGCTCCTCCCCGGGCATGCGCTGCTGCGCGTGCGCCTCGAGACGGGCCGGATGCACCAGATCCGGGTGCATCTCGCGGCGATCGACCTGCCGGTCGTCGGCGACCGCACGTACGGGGTCCCCGATCCGGTGCTCGGACGCCAGTTCCTCCATGCCTCCGAGCTCGCGTTCCCGCACCCGTTCCAGGACGGGCGCGTCGAGGCACGATCGGAGCTGCCGGACGAGCTCCAGCAGCGCCTCGCTACCATTCGCGGCTGACACGTCCCACCGACCCGGTGGGGACCCTCCCGCGGACGGTGGCCGGACCTTTCCGGCTTCCGCGCGAGGCCCGCCGGCAGACTGCAATCGAAACCGAGAAAGGGGCTCACGTGCCCGTCGTTTCCATGAAGGAACTGCTGGAGGCCGGAGTGCACTTCGGTCACCAGACCCGCCGCTGGAACCCGAAGATGAAGCGGTTCATCTTCACCGAGCGCGGGGGGATCTACATCATCGATCTCACGCAGACGCAGGAGCTGCTCGACGAGGCGCACGCATTCGCTCGGGCGATCGCGGAGCGCGGCGGTTCGGTCCTCTTCGTCGGCACGAAGAAGCAGGCGCAGGACGCCGTCCGTTCGGAGGCGAGGCGCGTCGGCATGCCGTACGTCAACAACCGCTGGCTCGGCGGCCTGCTCACGAACTGGCGCACGATCTCCGACCGCATCCAGCGTCTCCACGAGCTGCGGTCGCTGAAGACGGAGTCGCAGCTCGACCTCCTGCCCGCGAAGGAGCGCATCTCGATGGAAGCCGAGCTCGAGAAGCTCGAGGCGAACCTCGGCGGTGTCGCTGACATGCGCCGGCAGCCCGATGCGATCTTCATCGTCGACCTCCGCAAGGAGCAGCTCGCGGTGCGCGAGGCGCAGCGCCTCGGCCTCCCGGTGATCGCGCTCGTCGACACGAACTGCGATCCGGACGAGGCGGACTACGTGATCCCCGGAAACGACGATGCCATCCGCTCGTGCACGCTCGTCGTCAAGGCGATTGCGGACGGCATCGAGGCCGGGAAGCAAAAGGTGACGACCGGCGAGCTGCGTGCCCCGCGAAACGCGAACGGCAACGGCAACGCCGAGGCCGAGCCCGCCGAGGCGCCGGTGCCCGAGGCGGACGCCGAGGCCACGACGAGCGAGGGGGAGACGGCGTGACCGAGATCACTGCATCGATGGTGAAGGAGCTGCGCGAAGCGACGAGCGCAGGGATGATGGAGTGCAAGCGCGCGCTCCAGGAGACCGGCGGCGACTTCGACGATGCCGTGAAGCTCCTGCGAGAGAAGGGAATGGCGTCGGCTGCGAAGCGCGCCGACCGCGCGACGAGCGAAGGCAAGGTCGGCGTGATGGTTCGCGACGACGCCGGCGCGATCGCCGCGATCGGCTGCGAGACGGAGCCCGTTTCGAACAACGACGACTTTCTCGCGTATGCCGAGAAGGTGCTGCACGCGACGTTCGAAGGCGGCGACGCGTCGTCGCTCGAGGGCGAGCGCGTCGAGCTCGCGGCGAGGCTCGGAGAGAACATCCAGGTCGTCGGGACGAAGCGCATGGCCGCCGTCGACGGCGAGGTCATCTCGTTCTACGTGCATGCGCCCGCGAACAAGGTCGGTGCGATCGTGAAGACGAAGGGCGGCGACGCGGCCGTCGCGCGCAGCCTTGCGCTGCACCTGACGTTCGCCCGGCCGACGTACGGCACACGCGACGAGGTCCCGGCCGAGCTGGTCGAGGCGGAGCGCGAGATCCTCTCGAGGTCCGAAGAGGTGCTCGCGAAGCCGGAGAACATCCGCGACAAGATCGTCGAGGGGCAGCTGAACAAGAAGTTCTTCGGCGAGTCGGTGCTCACCGAGCAGACGTGGTACCGCGCGGACGAGTCGACGGGCACGGTCGCGCAGTTCCTGAAGGAGCGCGGTGTCGAGCTCCTCGACTATGCCTGGTACGCCGTCGCATAGCGGCGTGGGCTTCGCTCGCATCCTGCTGAAGCTGTCCGGCGAGGCCCTGATGGGCACGAAGGACTACGGCCTCGACGCGACGACCGTCGACGAACTGGCACGCGAGCTCGTCGACGTGCGCGCGAGCGGTCTCGAGATCGCGCTGGTGATCGGCGGCGGCAACATCTACCGCGGCATGTCGGCCGCGGCGCAGGGGATCGACCGTGCGACCGGCGACTACATGGGCATGCTCGCGACGCTCCTGAACGCGCTCTCGGTGCAGGAGGCACTGGAGCGGAACGGCGCCGACACGCGGGTGCAGTCGGCGATCGACGTTCAGGAGGTCGCCGAGCCGTACATCCGGCGGCGCGCCGTCCGCCATCTCGAGAAAGGCCGGATCGTGATCTTCGCCGCCGGCACCGGCAACCCGTACTTCACAACGGACACGGCGGCGGCGCTGCGCGCGCTCGAGATTGGGGCCGAGGCGATCCTGATGGCGAAGAACGGAGTGGAGGGCGTTCTCGACGGCGACCCCCGGGAGAAGCCGGACGCGAAGCTCATCCCGGAGCTCACGCACCTCGAGGCGATCGAGCGCGGGCTGAAGGTGATGGACACGACCGCGCTCTCGCTCTGCATGGAGAACCACCTGCCGATTCACGTTTTCGAGCTCGCACCCGGTAACGTCGCGAGGGTGGCGTCAGGCGAGCGGGTGGGCACCATCATCGCGACCCCGGGAGGAGCGGCCAGGTGATCGAAGACTTCATCAGAAACGCGACCGAGCGGATGGACAAGTCGGTCGAGGCGACCCACGACCACTTCAACTCGGTGCGCACCGGGCGTGCGGCGCCCGCGCTGCTCGATCGGATCTCGGTCGACTACTACGGCACTCCGACGCCGCTCAAGAACCTCGCGACGATCAACGCGCCGGAACCGCGCATGCTGACGATCCAGCCGTTCGACCCGTCGTCGGTGAAGCAGATCGAGAAGACCATCCAGGAGTCCGATCTCGGGCTCACGCCGTCGAACGACGGAAAGGTGATCCGGCTGCCGATTCCGCAGCTGACCGAGGAGCGGCGCAAGGAGCTCGTGAAGGTCGTTCGTCACATGGCGGAGGAGGGGAGAGTCGCCGTGCGCAACGTCCGCCGTGACGCGATCAAGCATCTCGAAGAGCTCGTGAGGAACGGCGACGTCGGCGACGACGAGGAGCGGGCGGCCGAGGGGCGCGTGCAGAAGCTGACCGACGATCACACCGCGAAGATCGACGACCTGCTGAAGCGCAAAGAGGCCGAGATCATGGAAGTCTGAGCGACTTCCATGCGGCTCATCTCTCGTCTTCGAACGCTCACGCGCGTGCGCGCGGCGGTCGAGCCCGACCTGCCGGAGGTCGCCGGTTCGGTCGCGATCATCCTCGACGGTAACGGCCGTTGGGCGAAGCGACGCAAGTTGCCGGTTGCGGCCGGACATCGAGCGGGGGCACGGAACGTGCGCCGCGCGGTCGAGGCGTCGATCGAGCTCGGCATCCACGACTTGTCGGTCTTCGCGTTCTCGACGGAAAACTGGTCTCGTCCGGCGGACGAGGTGGACGCGCTGATGGAGATCTTTGCCGAGACGATCGAGCGCGAGCTCCCCGACCTCGCGGAGCAGGGTGTGCGTGTGCGGTTCATCGGCCGGCGCGATCGCGCGCCGGAGGAGCTGCGCAGGCGCATGGACGCGATGGAGGATCGCACCGCGCTGAACGCGCGCATCAACCTCTGGGTCGCGTTCGACTACGGCGGACGCGCCGAGCTCGTAGAGGCGGCGCGACGGATCGCCGAGAGCGGCGTCGATCCCGCGGAGATCGACGAGAACGTGTTCGCAGCGAACCTCTATGCGCCGGAGCTGCCCGACCCGGACCTCCTGATCCGCACGAGCGGCGAGCTGCGCATCTCGAACTTCCTGCTGTGGCAGCTCGCCTACAGCGAGCTCGTGTTCGCCGACAAGCTCTGGCCCGACTTCGACGCGCGCGACCTGCGCGCCGCGCTGGCCGAGTACGCCTCGCGGCGCCGCCGGTTCGGCGGCCGGTAGCGCGGAGCCGGCTGTGGCGAACTGGCTCAGCCGCATCGTCGTTGCGCTCGCGCTGCTGCCGGTCGTGCTCGGCGCGGTGTATCTCGGCGGCTGGTGGCTCTTCGCGCTGGTCGCGCTCGCCGCTGTGTTGTCGCTGCATGAGTACTGGTTGATGGCGCGCGCGCTTGCACCGCTCGCGCCGGCCGGTTACGTCGGTGCGACGCTTGCGCTGCTCGGTGCGGAGCTCTCCGGCGTCACGTGGCTCGTCGGCGGGGCGCTCACGACGTTCGTGCTCGCGTTTTGCCTGAAGGCAATCTCGGAAGCTCGTGCCGCCTCGACGTCGGCGATCAGCAGCACGGTGATGGGCGCGTTCTGGGTCGGCGGCGGACTCGCGTTCCTACTCCTCCTGCGGCACCTGCCGACGCACGGCCGCCTCGCGCTCTACACGGTGCTGCTTGCGGTGTGGGCCGGCGACACGTTCGCCTATCTCGGTGGGCGGCTCCTCGGCCGCCACAAGATGGCGCCGTCGACGTCGCCGGGGAAGACCTGGGAGGGATTCCTGTTCGGGACCGCGGCGACGGTCTTCGTCGCGTTCGTCGCCATGTACAAGCAGCACTTCCTGACGATCCCGCAGTCAGTCGTGCTCGGCGGCGTGCTGGCAATCGCGGGGCCGCTCGGCGATCTCTTCGAGTCGCTCCTGAAGCGCGACGCGGGCCTGAAAGACAGCGGCCGGCTACTCGGCGGCCACGGCGGCATGCTCGACCGGCTCGACGCGTTCCTCTTCGCCGCACCGGCTGCGTACTTCGCGATCCTCGCGTTCACGACTTAGTCGGGGCGAGAAGACCCTCGCAGCCGAGCGAGTTGCGGCGAGACCCGCTTGTAGCGCGCCGGGGGAAATCGGACCTCTTTCCGAGGTCGAGCCGTAACTTGAGCGATGTGATCGCGACTCTCGTGTCAGCGGCACTGCTTGCCCCGGCCGCGCTTCTTCCGCACACCGGCGGCTGGAACGGCGGAACGGCACGGATCGCAATCACGCGATGTCCGGGATGCGTGCAGGTCGACAGCTGGGCGGCAACTGTCCGCTACCGGGATGCTCCAAATGACGTTCCGTGGAAGACGGCGAAGACCCTCGGGCCGCGCGACGTCGCGATCCTTCTGATCCGCTCGTGGCAGCCGTCCCGCCCTGCGTGGATGATGCAGCGGCACCGTTTGCACATCGCCAGGTCGCAGATCCACTCGAACTTCGAGGGGAACGCTGACCAGGGGCACGTCTCGATGTGGAGTGGGTACACCTGGCGGAACGGATCGGCAGTCCAGGTCTATGTCTACTTCGGGTCGCCGCGGCCGGCCACCGCAGCGGTGCGCAGGGCGCAGCGTGAGCTTGACGCGACCCGCTTCCCGCCGTGGTCGATCAGATAGCTCCGCGACGTCTCGGTCGCACGGCCACCTCGCTCGTTGACATATTCCGATATCGGAATATGATGAAGCGATGGCACGCTCCGCAACGACGTCGGACGTCTTCAACGCAATCGCCGAGGGGCACCGCCGCGAGATCCTGGACACCCTGATCACGGGCGAGAAGGCGGTCGGGGCGATCGTGACGGAGCTGTCGCTGTCGCAACCGCAGGTCTCGAAGCACCTGCGGGTGCTGAGCGAGGTCGGGCTCGTGAGCTGCCGCGCGGAAGGGCGCCGGCGGCTGTACCGCCTGGAGCCCGCCCGCCTGCGGCCGACGCACGAGTGGCTCGCCAAGTACGAGCAGGCGTGGAGCGGGCGGCTCGATCGAATGGGCGGCTACCTCAAAGAGCTACAGGAACAGGGAGAGGAACAGTGACATCGACACGGCATGGGACGGCGTTCCACGACTATCCGAGCGAGCTCGAGATCGTCACCACTCGAGCGTTCGACGCGCCGATCGGGCTCGTCTTCGACGTGATCACGAAGCCCGAGCACGTGCGCAACTGGTTCGCACCGTTCGACTGCGAAGTGACCAAGTGCTCCATCGATCTCCGCGTCGGCGGGAGCTACCACATCGTCTTTGTGACCCCCGACGGAGCGGAGTGCTCCTTTCGTGGAACGTACTCGGAGATCGAGACCCCGACGCGGACCGTCGCATCGTGGTTCTTCGAAGGGTGGCCGGATGCGGAAGCCGTTGAGACGACGGACCTCCACGAGACCGACGGGGTGACGACGATGACGATGAAGCTCGCGTTCACCGACGAAACAGGCCGCGCCCACATGACGAAGCAGGACGGCCAGGAAAGTAGCTACGACAAGCTGGAGGACTACCTGCGGTCGCTGCTCGAGCAGAAGGAGACGCTCGCGCGGACCTGACAAACGGCGGCGAACGTACGACGAAGAGCATGCGCCTGCTCGTCTCGCTCGCTCTGTTTCTCGTGGCGCTCGGTTCGGCATTGCCGGCCGAGCCGAGCGCGATCGAGACGGCCACGAGTGCAGGCGTCCAGGTCACGATCCCTGCCGGATGGCACGCAGACACGAACCGGGCGCCCGCCTGCGACCCGGCACGCCTGATGCTCCTGTCGTCCGGGCCGATCCGCACCGCCCACACGGGCGGGCTGCTGCCGCCGACCCGCGATCAGGTGCTGGTCGCCGTCGTCGAGGACCACGCGAATCTCCCTGTGGGCAATCTCCATCGCCCGGCTCGCTTCTCCGTCGACTGGAGCCATCCGCTCCGGCTCGAAGGTTCCGGCTGCGGCGTCCCGGACGCGCCCGCCTCGATGCACTGGTTCCATACCCACGGCCGCTACCTCGGCCTGACCGTCTTCCCAGGGAGCGACGTCGCGGCGGCGACCCGCGCTCAGACGATCGCCGTCATGGACAGTCTGCGCGTCACGGACCCGTGACCCGCTCCGTCCGAGTCGCCACGTATCCTTTTTCTGGCATTCGACCGGCGCGGGCCCATAGCAGTTTGCAATAGATCGAATATGCTCTAGGTTCCGCGGAACCGCGTGAGACCGAGACGAGAGCCAGGCGGGGCCGAAGGGCACACTGTCCGTGATGATGCGCGTCGCGCTGCTCGGGGCAACCGGTTCGATCGGCCGCCAGGCGCTCGAGGTGATCGCCGCCAACCCGGAGCTCGAGCTCGTCGCGGCGTCCTCCGGGACGACGCCGATCGACGGCCTCGCGCCGCAAACTCAGGTCGGCGGCGACCCGACCGAGCTGCTCGAACGCGCCGAGCCCGACGTCGTCCTGAACGCGACCCTCGGCTTTGCAGGCCTGCCGGCGACGATCTGGGCGCTCGAGCGCGGCGTCACGCTCGCGCTCGCCAACAAGGAGAGCCTCGTCGCAGCCGGCGAGCTCGCGCTCGGCGCGCAAGCGCGCGGGGGCGGTGCGCTCATCCCGGTCGACAGCGAGCACTCGGCGCTCTTCCAGTGCGCGAGCATCGGCGAGCCGGTTGCCGTCGTTCTCACCGCGAGCGGCGGGCCGTTCCGCGGCCGCACCGCCGACGAGCTTGCGCACGTCAGTCCCGCCGATGCGCTCGCACATCCGACCTGGAACATGGGCGCGAAGATCACGGTTGACTCGGCGACCCTGGCGAACAAGGGTCTCGAAGTGATCGAAGCGCACTTCCTCTTCGACCTGCCGTACGACAGCATCGAGGTCGTCGTGCACCCGACGTCGATCGTGCACGGCCTTGTTCGTTTCCGCGACGGCGCCGCGCTCGCGCACCTCGGCTACCCCGACATGCGCATCCCGATCTCCTACGCGCTCACGTACCCGCACCGTGCAGCGACGCCGATCGCGCCGCTCGATCTCGTCGCCGCCGGTCCGCTCGAGTTCTTCGCGCCGGACCTCGACGCGTTCCCGCTGCTTCGGTTCGCGCGCGAGGCAGGCGAGCTCGGCGGCACCTATCCCTGCGCGTTCAACGCGGCGAACGAAGTTGCCGTCGCCGCGTTTCTCGCGGGACGAATCGGGTTCCTCGACATCGCCGCGCACGTGGAGCGCGTGCTCGCGCGAACCGACGGCTCGCCGGCGCGCGACCTCGAGGAGCTGCGCGAAGCGGATCGGCGCGCACGCGACGTCCAGGAGGCAGTGTGGGCCTGACCGCCGCGATCGTCGGCCTGATCCTGCTCGTGATGATCCACGAGGCCGGCCACTTCTTTGCCGCGCGCGCAGTGGGCATGCGGCCGCGCAAGTTCTATCTCGGCGTCGGCCCGCCGCTCGTGAAGACGGTGCGCGGGGGCGTCGAGTACGGCATCGGCGCGCTCCCGCTCGGCGGCTACGTGAAGATTCCGGGGATGAATCGCCCCTCGCCGGGCGACCTCACGGCCACGTTGTCGCCCGACGTTCGCGAGGCGCAGAGAGCCGAGCTCGCGCAGCTCGACGCCGCGATCGAGCGCGGCGACGACGCGGCCGCGCTCGCAGCGCTCGACGCGCTTCGTCCGGCGATCGGCGACTCGCGGATCGCGCAGGAGCTCGAGTGGTCGCTTGCACCCGACGCCTACTGGCGCCAGGCGACGTGGCGGCGACTCGTGGCGATCGCGGCCGGCCCGGCCGTCAACCTCGTCTTCGCGTTCCTGCTCTTCGCCTCGCTCTTCGTCGTCGCCTCGACGCAGGACACGAACGTCGTCGCGAGCGTGCTCAAAGGGTCACCTGCGGCCCACGCAGGGATCCAGGGCGGCGACAGGGTGATCTCGATCTCCGGGAGCGCCGTTCGGCCGAAGAACATTCCGGACCGGATCCGCGCCACCCAGGGACGGCCGTTCACGCTCGCGGTCGACCGGCACGGCCGGCGCGTAACGATCGGCCCGCTTGCGGCGCGCATGACCGACGGCGCGTACCGCATCGGGATCGCGATCGAGGCGAAGACCGGCCCCGGCGAGTCGGTGCCGGCGGCGGCGAAGGACTCGCTGGCGCTGACGTGGTCCGTGACCGCGGAGACGGCGCGCGGGCTCGGGCACCTCGCGACGGGGCGCGACACGAACCAGGTCTCGAGCTCGGTCGGCATCGTGCGCACCTCCGAGCAGGCATGGCGCCAGAGCACACGCGACTTCCTCTTTGTGCTCGGGCTGATCAGCCTGGCGCTCGGCCTCTTGAACCTGGTGCCCGTGCTGCCCCTCGACGGGGGCCACATCGTGATGGCGCTCGCCGAGAAGCTACGCGGACGCACGTTCACACAGGCGGTCTACATTCGCTACAGCGTCGTCGGCCTGTCGCTCTTCGGGATCCTCATGTACCTCGGCCTCCGCAACGACCTCTTCGGTTCAGGCGGCTAACCGCCGGGTACGCTGGTCGTATGGCGAGCGAACGGTCGGTCCGCGTCGGCGGTGTGACGATCGGCGGCGGCGCGCCCGTCGTCGTCCAGTCGATGACGCTGACGAAGACGCACGACGTCGAGGCGACGACCGCGCAGATCGCCGCGCTCGCGAGCGCGGGCTGCGAGGTCGTGCGCGTCGCGGTGCCGAAGAGCGAAGACGCCGACGCGCTGCCGCGCATCGTGCGGTTCTCGCCGCTGCCCGTGATCGCCGACATCCACTTCAACGCCAGCCTCGCGCTGCGCGCGATCGACGCCGGCGTCGCGGCCGTGCGCATCAACCCCGGCAACATCGGCGGCCCCGAAAAGGTCGAGCAGGTCGTCCGTGCGGCGAAGAAGGCAGGAATCCCGATGCGCATCGGTGCGAACTCCGGCTCGCTGCCCAAGCACCTGAGCGAGCTCGCGCAGCACGACCAGGCGGAGGCGCTCGTCGAGGCGGCGCTCGAGGAGGTGCGCCTGCTCGAACGGCTCGACTACCGCGACTTCAAGATCTCGGTGAAGTCCAGCCACGTGCCGACGATGATCCGTGCGTACCGGCTGCTCGCGAGCAAGGTGCCGTACCCACTGCATCTCGGCGTCACCGAGGCGGGCACGCCGTTCTCGGGCTCGATCAAGAGCGCGGTCGGGCTGGGCGCGCTGCTCGTCGACGGCATCGGCGACACGATTCGTGTCTCCCTCACCGCCGACCCGGTCGAGGAGGTGCGCACCGCATACGAGATCCTGAAGGCGCTCGGGCTGCGCGAGCGCGGGCCGGTGATGATCGCGTGCCCCTCGTGCGGGCGCGACAACGTCGGTGTGCAGCAGCTCGCCGAGCGCGTCGAGGAGCGCCTGCGCACGTATCCCGAGTCGTTCGAGGTGGCGGTGCTCGGCTGCGCCGTGAACGGGCCTGGGGAAGCGGGCGACGCCGACTTCGGCATCGCCGGCGGCCGCGATGTCGGCTTCGTCTACGCGCACGGCCGGGTGCTGAAGAAGGTGTCGAGCGACATCCTCGTCGACGAGCTCTTCCACGAGATCGACCGCTGGATCGCCGACGGCATGTTCCGTCCGAAGCGCCTGAAGATGGCGAAGCCCGCCGCCCTCGCGATGGCCGAAGCCTCCGCTATCCCGCTGGAGTAAGACGCACAACCTGGTTTCGGGCTGCGCCCGACACCAGGTGCAAGCGGTAGCCTCAGTCGGCAACGGATGATTGCCCGCGCCTCACAGCTCTTCCTGCCGACGCTCCGCGACCCGCCCGCAGACGCGGAGGCGGTGAGTCACAAGCTCCTCGTGCGCGCCGCCTGCATCCGGCAGATCGGAGCGGGCCTGTGGTCGTTCCTGCCGCTCGGCTGGCGGGTGCAACGCAAGATCGAGCAGATCATCCGCGAGGAGATGGACGCGATCGGAGCGCAGGAGTTCCTGGCGCCGGTGCTGACGCCGATCGAGCTGTGGGAGGCGACCGGCCGCGAGAAGATCGCGGAGATCTTCCACGTCACGGACCGCGCGGGCAGGCGGTTCGTGCTTCCGCTCACGCATGAAGAGACGTTTACCTTCCATGCGCGCGAGATCCAGTCGTACAGGGAGCTCCCGCAGCTCTGGTACCACTTCCAGACGAAGGACCGCGACGAGCCGAGACCGCGCGGCGCGCTGCTGCGCGTGCGCGAGTTCGTCATGAAAGACGGGTACTCGTTCGACCGCGACGAGGAGAGCGCGTACGCATCGTTCGAGAGAAACCGCGTCGCCTACCACCGCATCTTCGATCGCTGCGGAGTGGAGGCGCACGAGGTCAAGGCGGAGAGCGGGATCATGGGCGGCGAGCTGACCTACGACTTCCTCGCACCGTCCGGGTCGGGCGAGAACACGCTCGTGCGCTGCGAGAACGGCGACTACTCGGCCGACGCCGAGGTCGCGCGTGGCATTCCACGCGCACCCACGTTTCCGCCGGCGATCGACGGCCCGCAGGAGATCGAGACGCCCGGGGTGACGACGTGCGAGGCGCTGGCGGCCTTCCTCGACGTCGACCTCGCGTCCACGTCCAAGGCGATGCCGGTGACGACCGAGGACGGCCGCGTGGTGCTGGCGCTCATTCGCGGCGACGACCGGCTGTCGGAGTCGAAGCTCCTCTCGGCGCTCCGGATCGGCTCGCGCCCCTCGACCGACGATGAGATCCGCGCCGCGTTCGGTGCGTCGGGCGGATCGCTCGGACCGATCGGCTTCGACGGCGACGTGATCGCCGACCTGACGCTGCGCGACGGCCAGTTCGTCGCCGGCGCCAACAAAGACGGCTTCCATCTGCGCGGCGTCGAGGCGGGCCGCGACTACGCTCCGCGCTACGCCGATCTCCGCGAGCCGGTCGAGGGCGACCGCTGCCCCGAGTGCGGGAGTGCGCTCACGTTCCAGACGGCGATCGAGATCGGCCACATCTTTTACTTCGCCGACAAGTACAGCGCCGGGCTCGATGCCACGTTCCTCGACGAGGACGGCACCGAGAAGCCGCTTCTCGGCGGGAGCTACGGGATCGGGCCGGGGCGCGTCATGGCGGCGATCGTCGAGCAGCGCAACGACGAGCTCGGGATCGTCTGGCCGCAGTCGATCGCGCCGTACGACGCACACGTCGTCGTTCTGAAGGGCGCCGAGGAGATCGGCGAGCAGGCGGCCGCAGCACTCTCTGCGGCCGGCAAGGACGTCCTCCTCGACGATCGCGACCTCCGTCCGGGCGAGAAGTTCGCAGACGCCGACCTGATCGGCATCCCGTTCCGCGTCACGGCCGGGAAGAAGAGCCTCGAGGACGGGGCCGTCGACGTGCGCGACCGGGCGACCGGTGTGGAGCGACGTGTAAGCGTTGCCGATCTCGGCAAGGAGGAGCACTGATGCCGAAGCGCAGGAAATATGCCTCCGACCCGTTCGGCGCGGCCGTTGAGCGCCTGATGAACGAGACAGGTGTCACATATCGTGCGCTGGCCGCGAAGACGGGCCTGTCGGCCGGCTACCTGAACCACCTCGTGCACGGGAACCGGCCGGTGCCGTCGAACGACGTGCTCGAGGGGCTCGCCAACGCGCTCGACGTCGACCCTGAGCACTTCCGCGAGTACCGCCTGCGCGTGATCACCGAGAGGCTCGAGGCGATGCCGGAGCTCGTCGACAGGCTTTACAAACGCTTGAACGGCTGAGCCTAACCCCGCGTTTTGTGATGCGTCTTATCGGGTGGGCCGGTGGGGTCCCGGCAAGCGACCACTGGGGGGTTAGGGGCCCCACCGTCCATTTCCTGCGCTCGGTCAGCCGGTCGGCGAGAGGTTGTTCGCCCAGCTGACTTCGAACGAGCGGCCGTCCGAGCTGACATCGGTCGGCACAGCGCCGACGCCCGTCCAGATATCCGACGGATCGCCGAAGAAGCTCGTCGAATCGTCCCGCGCGAGCAGCTCGATCGGGCTGGCGGTCCAGGTGCCGTCCAGGATCGTGCCGGGATGGCTGTTGCCGATTGCGGCCGCCTTCGTGAAGGTGATCCTGCCGAAGTTCGTGAGCGGGATGACGCGGCAGCTTCCGAACGCGCCACAGTCGGACGGCGCCTCCGCGATCCATTCGGCCGAGCTCACGTCGAGCTCCTCGCTCGTCGTGATCTTCTTCGAGAAGCGCTCGTTCCGCGTTACGTCGCGCAGGCTGAACGTGACCGTCTGATCCTGCACGAGCACGGCCGCCGTGATCGTGTCCCCCGGCTTCACCTTCATGGGGATCTGCACCGACGCCGCCGGCACGACCTCCCACCAGGCGTAGTTCGTCGGCGTCGGGTCGGTGCCGTCGCACTGAGCAGCGGTGCCGAGCTGCTCGAGCGCATTCGACCCTTCGCCGTAGCCGCCTAGGCCGACCCAGAAGGCCGACGCGTCCGTGCGGCCGGAGGTGCACTTCGCCTTCGGCTGCACCCACGTGCCCGTCACGTCGGTGAACGTCAGCGGATCGGTCCCCGTTGGGACGAGGGCGTAGCCCGACCAGTTCGCGCTGATCTGCGGCGTAACGGTGCTCCGCGGAGTCGCGGCGCCGGCGGCGCCGCAGGCTCCTGCGGCAGCGACGAGCACTGAAAGCGTGATCAGGGCCTTGCGCATCGCGGCACGGTAGCGGCGCCGCCTGAGAGCCGCCTAAAAACCGCTCAAACGGATGACGTCTGAAGCCGCTCCGCGAGAGCGGTGAGGAGGCTCGCACGCACGTCCGGGAGGCGGCTCGCGACCCGCTCGAAGGCGCGGTCTGTGAGGACGAGCAGCACCGACGGCTCATCGGTCGTCACGGTCGCCGTGCGAGGAACGTCGGCGAGCAGCGCGATCTCGCCGAGGAAGTCGCCCGGCCCGAGCGACGCGATCGGCTCGCCGTCCTTCGTGACGGTGGCGCTGCCCTCGGCGATCACCATGAACTCCCTGCCGCGCGCGCCCTGGCGCGTCAGCTCCATCCCGGCGCGGACGGGCAGCTCGTCGCACTCGCCGGCGAGCTCCGCGATCTCCTGCCGCGAACAGCGTGCGAAGAGCGGCACGGACTTCAGCAGCTCGTGCTTTCGGTTCTTGCGCAGCGGCACGTTTCGATCCTACTTCGCGTTTAACGACGCCCAAATTCGGAAGATAGTTCGTACTACGATGTAATGCGAAAGGGGATGATCTGATGCGCTCTCTGGACGAGCGTGGACGGATCGCAGCGGCCGGCGTCGACACGGCGAATTGGGAAGACGGCTTCGCGCGCCCGCGCGTGATGCTGCAGCCGATCGCAGCGCCGTCGATCCTCGGGCTTGCGGGGTTCGCGGGGGCGACCTTCATCGTCGCGTCGAATCTCGCCGGCTGGTGGGGGACGCCGACCTCGGGACTCGTGCTCGCACCGTTCGCTGCGATGTTCGGCGGACTTGCGCAGTTCCTCGCCGGCATGTGGGCATACCGGGCGCGCGACGCCGTCGCGACGCTCGCACACGGCACGTGGGGTGCGTTCTGGCTTGCCTACGGGATTCTGAACATCCTGCTCGCGACCCATGTCTTGACCGCGCCGACGCCCTGGTACCACGACCCCGAAGTCGGGTTCTGGTTCTTCGCGCTCGCGGTCACGACCGGCATCGCCGCTGTTGCGGCGCTTGCCGAGAACCTCGGGGTGGCAACCGTGCTGTCGACGCTGGCGGCCGGCTCCGGCATCCTCGCCGGCGGGTACATCTTCGGCTCGCACGGCTGGGTCGAGGTCGCGGGCTGGGTGCTCGTGTTCTCGGCCGGCTTCGCGTGGTACACGGTGCTCGCGCTCGTGCTGCGTTCGACGACCGGGCGGTCAGTGCTGCCGACGTTCCCGATCGGCAAGGCGCACGACCAGGCCGGATCAGCCGCTGTCCGCCCGATCGAGCTCGAGTGGGCCGAGCCGGGCGTGAAGATGGGCCAGTAGCTCCGGACAACCGAACCGACGACGCGCGAGGGCCCGCTCCGGCGGGCTCTCGCGTTTGCGTGTGAGGCGGCAGGGAACGCGCAGCTCGTCCCAGGAAACGAGACGATGGGAGGAGCCCATGCCGCCACGCGGAGTGAAGAAGGGAACGAAACGCGCACGCCAGTACGAGCACGTCAAGCAGAGCGAGCTCGACCAGGGACGCTCCGAGAGCACCGCCGAGGAGATCGCCGCGCGCACCGTCAACAAGGAGCGTGCGCGCGCCGGCGAGTCGCGCGAGCGGTCGCGCACCTCGACCGACGACATCTCGTCCGGCCGCCGCGGCGGCCTTCGCTCCGGCACGAACCGGCCGAAGGGCCGCACCAAGGATCAGCTCTACGCGGAGGCGAAGAAGCGCGGCATCGAAGGTCGGTCGTCGATGACGAAGGCGCAGCTCGAGCGCGCGGTCGGCCCGCACTAGAGACTCGACCGGTTACTCCTTCGCGTGAGCGGGTAACCGGGGTTCGTGGACGGACGCGTCGTCGTGATCACGGGTGCGTCGGCGGGCGTCGGTCGCGCCGTCGCCCGGCTGCTCGCAGAACGCGGCGACGCAGTTGGGTTGATCGCACGCGGGGAGCAACGCCTTGCGGCCGCCGTGCGCGAGGTCGAGGAGCTCGGTGCGCGCGCGCACTTCGTAAGTGTCGACGTGGCCGACGCCGACGCGGTTGAGGCGGCCGCCAAGGAGATCGAAGACACCCTCGGGCCGATCGACGTCTGGATCAACAATGCGATGACGACCGTGTTCGCGCCGGTCGCCGACACGACGCCGGAGGAGTTCCGCCGCGCGACCGAGGTGACGTACCTCGGCTCGGTGTGGGGCACGATGGCTGCGCTGCGACGGATGGTGCCGCGTGACCGGGGCGTCGTCGTGCAGGTCGGCTCGGCGCTCGCTTACCGCGGCATCCCTCTGCAGGCCGCCTACTGCGGCTCGAAGCACGCACTGCAGGGCTTCCTCGAATCGGTGCGGTGCGAGTTGCTGCACGACGGGTCGAACGTGCGGGTGACGATGGTGCAGATGCCGGCGCTCAACACGCCCCAGTTCACCTGGAGCCGCGCGAAGCTGCCGCGCTCGCCGCAGCCGGTGCCGCCGATTTTCGAGCCCGAGGTCGCCGCGAATGCGATCGCGTGGGCGATCGACCACCCGCAGCGCGAGGTGATGGTCGGCTGGCCGACGGTGAAGGCGATCGTCGGCAACGCGATAGCACCGGGCTTCGCCGATCACTACCTCGCGCGCAACGCCTACGACGCGCAGCAGACGGACGAGCCGCTCGACAAGAACCGCCCCGACAATCTCTTCGAACCGGTCGACGGCGAGCAGGCGGCGCACGGGCCGTTCGACACGCAGTCGCGCACGCGCAGCACGCAGCTGTGGCTACGGACGCATCTCGATCTCGTCGGCGGAGCGGTAGCCGCATCGGCGGCCACTGTTCTCGCGCTGCGCACGTTCTCGAGCCTGCAACTGAAAGGACACTGATGGGACAGATGACCGCCGACTTCCTGCTCGAGCGGCTGTACGAGAACGGCGTGCGCCGCATCTACGGCTACCCGGGCGACGGCATCAATGCGATCCTCGGCGCGCTCGAGCGGCAGAAGGACAAGATCGACTTCGTCCAGGTCCGCCACGAGGAGATGGCGGCGTTCATGGCGTGTGCACACGCCAAGTGGACGGGGGAGGTCGGCGTGTGCCTCGCGACGTCGGGCCCCGGCGCGATCCACCTCCTGAACGGCCTCTACGACGCAAAGCTCGACCACCAGTCGGTGCTCGCAATCGTGGGCCAGCAGTCGCGCTCGTCCCTCGGCGGCAGCTACCAGCAGGAGGTCGACCTGCAGGTGCTCTTCAAGGACGTCGCCCACGAATACTGCGAGATGGCCCTCGAGCCTACGCAGATCCGCCATCTCGTCGACCGCGCTCATCGAATCGCGCTCGACCAGCGAAGCGTCACCTGCGTGATCGTGCCCAACGACCTCGCGGGGATGGACGCGGTTCCCGACCCGCCCGTCGAGCACGGCACGATCCACTCCTCGCCGGGGTGGAACGCGCCGCGCATCGTGCCCAAGAAGAACGACCTCCAGCGCGCCGCCGAGCTGATCAACGCGGGCGAGAAGGTTGCTGTCCTCGTCGGCCAGGGCGCGAAGCATGCAACCGACGAGGTCGTCCAGTTCGCCGAGAAGGTCGGCGCAGGTGTCGCGAAGGCGCTCCTCGGGCGCACCGTGATGGACGACTCGCTGCCGTATGTCACGGGCTCGATCGGCCTTCTGGGCACGAAGCCGAGCTGGACGCTGATGAACGAGTGCGACACGCTCGTGATGATCGGCTCCTCGTTCCCGTACTCGGAGTTCCTGCCCGAGCCCGGCAGCGCGCGCGGCCTGCAGATCGACATCGACGGCCGGATGCTGAACATCCGCTACCCGATGGAGCTCGGTCTCGTCGGCGACGCGAAGGCGACGCTCGAAGAGCTGATCCCGCTCGTTCAGCACAAGCCCGAGAGCAAGTGGCGCAAGCAGATCGAGGACGAGGTGGCCGAGTGGTGGAGGCTGATCGAGGACCGCGCGCTGCAGGACGCGGACCCGATCAACCCGCAGCGGCTCTTCTGGGAGCTCAACAAGTACCTGCCCGACGACGCGATCATCAGCTCCGACTCGGGCTCGTCGGCGAACTGGTTCGCGCGCGACCTGAAGTTGAAGCCGTCGCATCTCGCCTCGCTCTCGGGGACGCTCGCAACGATGGGCCCCGGCGTGCCGTACGCGATCGCGGCGAAGTTCGCGCATCCGAACCGGCCGGCAATCGCGCTCGTCGGCGACGGCGCGATGCAGATGAACGGGATGGCCGAGCTGATCACCGCAGCCAAGTACTACGAGCGTTGGGCCGATCCGCGGCTCGTCGTCCTCGTGCTGAACAACCAGGACCTGAACCAGGTGACCTGGGAGCAGCGCGCGATGGAGGGCGATCCAAAGAACCCGATGACCCAACGGATCCCGGACGTTCGCTACGCCGACTTCGCGCGGCTGATCGGCCTCGAGGGCGTGCGCATCGAGTCGCCCGACGGCATCGATGCCGCGTGGGAGGAGGCGTTCGCGAGCGACCGGCCGTTCGTGATCGACGCCGTCTGCGACCCAGAGGTCCCGCCGCTCCCGCCGCACATCACGGTGGAGCAGGCGAAGCACTTCATGAAAGCGGTCAGGGGCGGCGATCCGAACTCCCGCGAGATGATCACCGAGTCGTTCAAGCAGAAGATCCTCGAGTTCCTGCCGGGACGCTGAGTGGGGATCGAGAAGCTCGAAGTCTCCTGCTTCACGGTCCCGACGGACGAGCAGGAATCCGATGGCACGCTCGAGTGGGACTCGACGACGATCGTGATCGTCGAGGTCGTGTGCGGCGGGAAGCGCGGCCTCGGCTTCACGTACGCACCGGAGGCGGCGGGCTCGGTCGTCAGCGGCCTGCTGGCGCCGATCGTCCAGGGCCGCGATCCCGACGACGTCGCGGCTCTGTGGGCGGAGATGGGCGCGCACCTCCGGAACGCCGGGCGGCCCGGCATCGGCTTCTGCGCGTTGTCGGCCGTCGATCTCGCGCTGTGGGATCTGCGCGCGCGACTGTACGACGTCCCGCTCCATCGGCTCCTGCCGGCGGTGCACGAGCGCGTGCCCGTCTACGGCAGCGGCGGCTTCTGCTCGTATTCCGACGAGCGGCTGCGTGAGCAGCTCGGCGGCTGGACCGCGCAAGGGATCCCGCGCGTCAAGATGAAGCTCGGCCGCGAGCCGCAGCGCGACCCGCATCGCCTCGACGTCGCGCGTGCGGCAATCGGCGACGCGGAGCTCTATGTCGACGCGAACGGCGCCTTCACCGCAAAGGATGCGGTGCGCTGGGGCCGGCGCTACGCAACGGAATGGGACGTGCGCTGGTTCGAGGAGCCGGTGTCGTCGGCCGACTTCGCCGGGCTGCGGCTCGTCCGCGAGCAGACGACGGTCGAGGTGGCGGCGGGCGAGTACGCCTACACGTTCGCGGACTTCCGCAACCTGGTCGGGAACGTCGACTGCCTGCAGGCGGACGTCACACGCTGCGGCGGCATCACCAGTCTCCTGCGCGTGAACGGGCTGGCCGACGCGCACAACATCGACGTCTCGGGCCATTGCGCGCCGCAGCTCTCGGCGCATGCGCTCTGCGGCGTCGACCGGCTGCGCCATCTCGAGTACTTCCACGACCACGTGCGCATCGAGTCGATGCTGTTCGACGGCGTGCTCGAGCCGGTCGACGGCGAGCTCGTGCCGGACCCGTCGCGTGCGGGCAACGGGCTCGAGCTGAAGCGGGTGGAGGCGCAACGATGGGCGGCCTGAAGCTGGTGAAGGACATCCGGAGCGGCCGCGTGCAGAAGCTGCTCGCGGCGACGACCGCTCTGTCGGCGCCCGCACTCGGCGCGGAGATCTACTTCGAGCACTACAAGGGCTCGTTCGGCGACAAGTGGATGTGGACGCCGCTTGTGCTGACGCCGCCCCTCACCGCGGCAGGAGTCGCCGGGTTCGTCTCCGAGAAGGCGGCGAAGACGGCGCTGCCGCTCGTCAGCGGGCTGTACTTCCTCGACGGGCTGATCGGGATCGTCACGCACATCCAGGGTGTGCGGAAGCGGCCGGGCGGCTTCAAGGAGGCGCACTACAACCTCGTGATGGGCCCGCCCCTGCTCGCGCCGGGCTCGCTCTGCCTCGTCGGCGCGCTCGGCCTCGCCGCGGCGATAGTCAAGCGCGAGAAATAACGCGGATGCCGCTCGAAGACCAGGCGCATCCGAATCCGCACGGGCTCCGGCAGGAGCGCGGCACAACGCCGCAGATGGTCGGGCGCTACCCGACGTACGACGTGCTGACGCAGACGAGACATTGGGACGACGTGACGCGTCGCGTCATCCTCGACCGCGTCGAGAACGTTCCGGAGATCGAGTTCTTCACGCCGTCGGAGGTCGACACGCTGAAGGCGTTCTGCGACGTCGTGACCGCGCAGGACGAGGAGCCGCGTATTCCCGTTCTCTCGTACGTCGACCAGAAGCTTGCGAAAGGCACCGGCGACGGCTACCAGTACTTCGACCTGCCGACGGACGGCGAGACGTGGCGGCGTTTCGCGCGCGGCCTTGACGAGGAGGCGCAGCGCCGTTCGTACGAGTCGTACGCGGCGGCGCCGCTCGACGTGCAGGTGTACATCGTCCACGACGTGTCGCAGGCGAAGGTGCGCGGCGGTACGTGGGAGACGCTGAACGTCGGGCGAGCGTGGAGTCTCGTCATGCGCTACGTCGTGCAGGCGTTCTACTCGCACCCGTGGGCGTGGAACGAGATCGGCTTCGGCGGGCCCGCCTATCCGCGCGGCTACGGCGCCTTCGGCTCCCCCTACCTCGGCGAAAGGGAGTCCTGGGAGGCGAGCGAGTCCGCTCACTACGACCCGGTGCGGGACGCGCAGAAGCGGGGGCTCGACTGACGCTTCTCAAGGGCAGCCTCGCAATGCCGAAGGACAACGACTCCGCCTTCCTGCTCGACATGCACAAACGCGGGCTGCAGAACCTCGACAAGATGCGGCGCTTCCGCGACGAGGACGTCGTCGATCTCGTGGTCGTCGGCGCGGGAGCGGGGGGAGGCGTGCTCGCGCAGCGGCTCACGCGCAAGGGGTGGAAGGTGGTGGTGCTCGAGAAGGGTCCGTTCTGGGACCCCGACCGCGACTGGGTGAGCGACGAGAAAGGCGCCGGCCAAGCGGGCCTCTACTGGACGGACAACCGCATCATCTCCGGCAACGATCCGATCGAGATGGGCGAGAACAACTCCGGGCAGGGCGTCGGCGGCTCGATGACCCATTTCGCCGGCTATCTGCCGCGCCTGCACCCGTCCGACTTCGAGACCAAGTCACGCGACGGCGTCGGCTTCGACTGGCCGATCAGCTACTGGGACCTCAAGGAGTCGTTCGAGCGCATCGAGCTCGAGATGCCCGTCGCCGGCGAGTACTGGCCGTGGGGCGACCCGCACGGTTACCCGCACAACCCGCATCCGATCGCCGGTGCGGCCGCGAAAGCGTGGCAGGGCGCGCGCGACTACGGCATCGAGATGCGCGTCGGGCCCGTCGGGATCACGAACGGCGTCTTCGGCAACCGGCCGCATTGCATCTACCGCGGCTTCTGCCTGCAGGGCTGCAAGGTGAACGCGAAGGCATCGCCGCTCGTCACGCACCTGCCGGACGCGGTCGAGTACGGCTGCGAGATCCGCGCGGACTCGATGGTGGTGCGCGTCGAGCTCGACGACGCGACCGGTCGCGTGAGCGGCGTGACGTACGTGAAGGACGGCAAGGAGCACTTCCAGCGCGCGGAAGCGGTAGCGGTTTGCGGGTATGCGATCGAGACGCCGCGTCTCCTCCTCAACTCCGCGTGTCCGCGCCACCCCAACGGGATCGGGAACAACACCGACCTTGTCGGTCGCTTCGTGATGGTGCAAGGCGCGACGCAGACCGCCGCGCGGTTCCCGGAGCTGATGCGCATGTACAAGGCGCCGCCGCCGGAGATCTCGTCGGAGCAGTTCTACGAGACCGACGAGCGTCGCGGGTTCGCGCGTGGCTTCTCGATCCAGACGATCTCGCCGCTCCCGATCGGCTGGGCGCAGCATGTGCTCGCCGAGGGCCATTGGGGTCAAGCGCTGCGAGAGTACATGCGCGACTACAACCACTGGACCGTGCTCGGCATCCTCGCCGAGTTCCTGCCGCAGGCGGAGAACCGTGTCACGCTCGCCGACGAGAAGGACGAGTACGGGATGCCGATCGCGCACTTCAACTACAGCCAGTGCGAGAACGACAAGGCGATCGTCGCGTACGCGAAGCGGATCCTCGACGAGATCTGGGACGGCGCGGACGCGATGGACACGCTGACGATCGACCGCTACGCGCATCTCGTCGGCGGCGCACGCATGGGCTTCTCGCCCGACGACTCGGTGGTCGACTCGTCGCACCGTGTCTGGGGTGTCGACAACCTGTTCGTCGTCGACGGCTCTGTGCTGCCGACGCAGGGCTCCGCCAATCCGGCGCTCGCGATCATGGCGCTCGCCGACCGCTGCGCGAGGTTGCTTTAGGTGCCGATCTCGAATCATCGCGGCCTCGTGATCCAGCTGCTCGGCGAGCTCTTGTACGTGGAGCGGCGCTCGGCGGACGACTTTCTGCCGACGCTTGCGCGCGAGGTCTCCGACGACGGCTTGCGCGCGGCGATCGAGCAGCACTGCAAGGAGACGAAGGAGCATGCAAACCGGGTCGAGACGGTGTTCAGGAAGCTGGAGGTCGCGTCGACGTCGAACCTCGTCCCGCAGGTCGAGAAAGCAGTCGAGCATGGGAACGAGCTCGCGGGCTCCTGCGTCGACGACCGGCTGGCGGACATCGTGCGCGCGCAGGCCGCGCTGCAGGTCGAGCATTGGGAGCTCGCCGCGTACAGCACACTGCTCGCGCTGCTCGACTCCGAGCACGCTGAGCCGCTACGGGATTCGGTTGCCGACGAGAAGCGTGCGGCGGACGCGCTCGGCAACGTGATCGCGCAGCTCGCTAAATGAGGTCGCGCGCGAACTCGATGAAGCCGGTCTGCTCTTCGGCGACGTTGTGGAGGGCGACGTGCGTGAAACCGGCCTTGTCGAACGCGTCGATCTTCTCGCGCCACGCGGCCGGGTCGTCGCCGAGTGCGAGCTCGTCGCGGAGGTCGTCCGGCCGCACGAGCTCTGCGAGCGCCTCGAAGTCGCGCGGAAGCGCGAGCTCCGTTGAGGCGTCGCCGCCGATTGCGACGTTCGGCTGCCGCTCGAGCGCGATCTCGAGCGCCTTTGCGGGATCGCTCGCAAAGCAGCCGGTGACCTTGCCGTAGATCGGCCCGGTGCCGCCGGCGTCGCGGTAGCACTTGACGATGTCGGCGTCGGGCGTCGTGTTCATCGTCCCGTCGGCCCGCTTCGCCGCGAGCTTCGCGGCGTTCTCGGCCTTCGCGGCGATAACGATCGCCAGCGGCTCCTTGGGTGCGTCGTACAGCTTGAGCTGCTCGACGGTGTAGTGCTTGCCGCGGTAGGTCTCGTACTCGCCGCCGAAGAGCTTGCGGATCAGCTCGGCGGCCTCGTCGAGCATCTCGAGCCGCTCGTCCGGGCGCGGCCAGCGGTCGCCGAGCACGTGCTCGTTCAGGAGCTCGCCGGTGCCGAGCGCGAGGAAGAAGCGGCCGTCCATCAGCGACTGCGCTGTTGCTGAGGCGTGCGCGACGATCGCAGGGTGCATGCGCACGAGCGGGCAGGTGACCGCGGTGCCGAGCCGGATCCGCTCCGTCGCCTGGGCGATCGCGCCGATCACGCCCCAGACAAACGGGCTGTGTCCCTGCGCGTCGACCCAGGGATGGATGTGGTCGGAGATGAGCAGGTGCTCGAAGCCCGCCTGCTCCGCAAGCACGGCGTGCTCGACGAGCGCACCTGGTCCGTGCTCTTCGGATGAGAGCCAGTAGCCGATTTCCATGCACCCGAGGTACCGGGTGCGGCCGTCCGCGAAACGGTCCCCCGCGCCGTTCAGTCCCGCGAGTCGTCCAGAACCGCGCCGGCGGAAGCAACGCGGAGCGGCTGAATGCAAGCCTGGCGAACCGCAGAGGCCGTCAACGGTTTCCAAGACCCACGACCGGATCAAGCTAACAAGGGGTACCGCAGCTGGTCGTAGGCGGTTGTGCGCCGACCCTGCAGGGGTTGGCAGTCTCAGCCGTTCCTCAGGTTTCGACGGGCACCATGGCGCCGTGAGAGCCCGGCTGCACCGGCTGTTCGTCGGCGGGAGCGATGGGAACGAGCGGCTCACGGCCGCGACCGCCGTCGTCCTGATCGTCTTGCTCGCCGCCGAAGGCTTGACCTTGCTCGGCGGCGTCGGCCGGTATCTGACCCCGCACATCTTCATCGGCCTCCTTGTCATCCCGCCGGTCGCGTTGAAGCTCGGCAGCACCGGCTGGCGGATGGTCTCGTACTACCGGCGAGCAGAGGCGTACGTGCGGCGCGGACCACCACACGTCGTGCTCCGCGTACTCGTCGCGCCAGTCCTCGTCGTCTCGACGGTCCTAATGCTCGCGACCGGGATCGCTGCGGCGTTCGCCGGCCACGGCGGTCTCTGGCTTGGCCTGCACAAGGTGAGCTTCGTCGTCTGGGGAGTCGCCTTCGGCCTGCACGTGCTCGCGCACCTGTCGAAGCTCCCGCTGGCCGCCTCGGACTGGTGGCGACGCGACCGCCTCGGCGGACGGCGACTGCGCCAAATCATCCTCGCATCAGCCCTCCTTGTCGGCGTGCTCCTCGCGCTGTTCGCGTTTCCGCTCGCCCACCACTGGCAGACCGGTTTCCGTTTCGGCCGTTTTCGCTAGACCATCAACGGCACTTTGTCGCGCCGCTCAATGCTGAACACGCTCCAACCCGTCAGTTGCCGTGGAACATGGGGATGTAAGAGATGCCGACGATCGCTCCCTCCGGCGATTGCAGCCTGGCAACCGTCTGACCCCACGGTTCCTCGCGTGCTGAATGCAGCAGCTCGTATCCCGCTTGCTCGAGCTCCCGCGCTGCCACGCTGACTGCCTCTGCGTGGTCGACATCGAACTCGAGGCTCAGCTGCGGCACCGGCCGGTCCGACCGCCATTCAGGGGTGCCAAAGCACGCCTCGGCGGCTTGGGAGAGCGGCCAGATGCCGAATGACTTGCAACCGGGGATCTGTTCGCTGTGGTGATAACCCTCGCCGTGGCCCTCGAGCGGTAGCCCGAGCGCGCCGACGTAGAACTCGCGGCTGGCCGACGGATCGGGCGCGATCACCGCCACAGTCGACAGAAACTCGATGTTCACGTCGCCTCCTCCTTGATCGGTCGTGGACGGCGCATATCTGGCGCGCCGATTGTCCGCTTCTGGGCCTGTCGCTCGCTTGCGTTGCAACGTGGGGCGAGGTGCGCGCAGTTGGTAGCGAGACGGCCTCGCATCTCGCTCACGGCCGATAACCGTACAACGGGTCTTGGTGAGAGCCGGATGAGAACGAGTGTGCAACGCAGCGCCGTCGCAGGTACAAGCGGAGGGGGTATGGCCGAGTCGAAGGTCATCGAAGCAACGGAGCCGAGGCGGCCTCCGTTTGCGCGACGTCTCAACCCGGACGGAAACATGCGGCTCACCGCCGCCGTCGGGCTCGTTCTGATCGTGCTTGCGCTCGCAGAGCTGGCGACGCTCGTACTCGGCCTGCAGACATACCTGCGGCTGCACGTGATCATCGGCTTGGTGCTGTTGCCGCCGGTCGTCCTGAAACTGCTGACGACAGGCTGGCGGTTTGCGCGCTACTACCTGCGCAACGACGCCTATCGCGTCAAGGGGCCGCCGCAGATCCTAATGAGGCTGCTCGCGCCATTGCTCGTGCTCTTCACCGTGCTGCTCTTCGGAAGCGGCGTCGCGCTCGGTCTCGTCCACGGCGAGGCGTTGCGGGTCGCGCGGAGGATCCACGGGCCAGCGGCGTCCGCCTGGACGGTGACGCTCGGACTTCATGTTCTCGTCTACTTCACCCGTGCGCTTCGCGCGGTCGAGGGAGACCTACGCACAAGGACACGGAGGGACGTTGGCGGGGCGTCACGGCGAGCGCTCGTCCTGCTCGTGGCGTTGGTGCTCGGTTTGACCGTAGGGCTGGCGACGCTGCCGGTTCAGCATGACTGGCTGCATCTTTCGTCGCGTCACCACAATCATCACGACCACTAGCGTCCGCAAAGTCCGGATCGACGCTTTTGGAAGCGCGCGCAAAGTCGTCCGGGTGGAACCAGAGCGCACAATGACTTCATGAGAGTCCTGGTCGTGGACGACGAGCCGAAGATGGCTGCCCTCGTCGCGCGGGCGCTGCGTGAGGATGGCCACGCGGCCGATACGGCGCATCGCGGTGAGGATGCGCTGTGGATGGCGGAGGCCGCCCCGTATGACGCGATCGTCCTCGACATCATGTTGCCGGGTCTCAACGGGATCGAGATCGTCCAGAGACTTCGACGACGGCACGTCTGGACGCCTGTGCTGCTTCTCACCGCGCGCGACGCGATCAACGACCGAGTAGTCGGTCTCGATGCAGGCGCAGACGACTATCTGACCAAGCCGTTCGCGTTCGCCGAGCTGCTGGCGCGGTTGCGTGCGATCGCGCGACGTGGACCGATCGAACGTCCGACAACGCTCGCGGCCGGGGACCTGCGGCTCGATCCCGCTGCACATCGCGCGTGGCGCGGTGACAGCGAGCTCGAGCTTTCAGCACGTGAGTTCGCACTCCTCGAGCTGCTGTTGCGGCGGGCCGGTGAGACGCTCACACGCTCGCAGCTCCTCGACGGTGCCTGGGACATGGCGTTCGAGAGTCGCTCGAATGTCGTCGACGTCTACATGCGCTATCTCCGGCAGAAAGTCGACCGGCCCTTTGGCCGCCATTCGATCGAGACGGTTCGCGGGGTTGGCTACCGCCTGCGCGAGGACGGCGGCGAGTGAGCCGGATCCCGATCAGACTGCGACTGACGCTTCCGTTTGCTGCGGCGATGGCCCTCGTGCTCGCAGCAACCGGCATCTTCATCTACCTACGTGTAGGTAGCTCCCTGCTCGGATCCGTCGACACCAGTCTGCGCGGCCAGATCATCGACGCAAAGTACGACGCCGCTGCTGGCCACGTAGCGCGCGACCGCGACGCGAGCGAGGGAGCGTTCCTCACGGCCGTGACCCGACCCGACGGAAGCCTGCTCATGGCCACGCCGGCATCGGCGGCCGTCCTGCCGGCTCGGCCGCGCTTGAAGCACACAACGCTCTTCACGACCCCGTTGAAGGGCCTGGATGGAACGTGGCAGGTCGCCGAATCGCCGGGCACCTATCGCGGCAGCCCCGCGACGATCATCGTCGCGCGCTCGCTTGCCGCGAGAACGGAGACGCTCACGAGACTCTCGCGCGAGTTCTTGCTTGCCGCGCCGGCGGCTCTCCTCTTGGCGGTGCTCGCCGGGTACGGCCTCGCGGCCGCGGCGCTGCGCCCCGTCGAGGCGATGCGTCGGCGCGCCGCAGCCGTCACACCCGACGTGCCCGGTCGGCGACTGCCCGTTCCAAGAGCCCGCGACGAGGTGCGCGCGCTCGCACTGACGTTGAATGACATGCTTGCGCGCCTCGAGGCAGCGTTCGAGCACGAACGGCGTTTCCTCAGTGACGCGAGCCACGAGCTTCGAACGCCGCTCGCGCTGCTGCGAGCGGAGCTCGAACTCGCGCTCAGCCGACCGCGAACTCACGACGAGCTGGAAGCGGCAGTGCGCTCGGCCGCGGAGGAGACCGAACGGCTATCGCATCTCGCGGAGGACTTGCTCCTGATCGCACGGGCCGACCAAGGCCGGCTGCCCGTTCGCCGGGAGACAACCGACGCGCACACGTTCCTACTGCGCATCCAGCGTCGGTTTGCCGGTCGCGCAGCAAGCGCCAACCGCGAGCTGCTCGTAAACGGCGGCAGTGGAGTCTCGCTCGACGCGGACGTCATCCGGGTCGAACAGGCGCTCGCGAATCTCGTCGACAACGCGCTTGTACACGGCGCCGGCGCCGTCGAACTCAGCGCCCTCGAGGCAAATGGACACGTCGAGCTACACGTGCTTGACGAGGGGCCGGGCTTCCCGGCCGATTTCGCCGAGCGAGCCTTCGACCGGTTCAGCCGTGCCGACGAGGCGCGAAGCAACGGCGGCTCGGGCCTCGGCCTCGCCATCGTCGCTCTCGTCGCGCGCGCACACGACGGCTCCGCCGCAGCGGCCAACCGACCCGGAGGTGGCCTCGACGCTTGGATCGCGCTCCCCCGCAGTTCTTAGTCGCGACTGAGGTTGCGCTCATGGCCGTCTCATGGAGGCCGGGCACCGTAGCGGCATGGATAGAGATATCCGGCGGGCGGTCGAGCGACGGAACGCAGCGTTTTCGCGGGTGCGCGGCGTCACAACGGTAGTGGCTGTGGCGGGCGCCGCCCTTACTGCCGTCTTCGCCGCAGCCGCCGCGTCAGGAACCCACCTCCGCAAGACGGTCGTGCGTCACCGCGCCACGGTCTCCCACGACTCTGCCGTTGTCGCGCCGGCCCCACCGCTCATCGCCGTCCACAGCTCGGCCCCTGCTCCTGCTCCTGCTCCTGCTCCTGCTCCTGCTCCCGCGGCTCCCGTCGTCGTCTCCGGCGGTTCATGATCCGGTCGGCCTCGTTCCCCGCGCTCGGCACGACGGCGACCCTCGTCGTGTCTGGCAGCGCCGATGTCTCGATCGCGCTCAGGCTCCTCGCCGACGAGCTCGACGCGATCGACCGGGCGGCGAGCCGCTTCCGCCCAGACTCGGAGCTCGCCCGAGCAAACGCGCACGCCGGAGATCCGATCCGTGTCAGCCGCCTCTTCGCTGACGCGCTGCGGGTCGCCCTCGCCGCTGCTGCCGCGACCGGCGGGCTCGTCAGCCCGACTCTCGGCGAACCGATCGCCGCTGCGGGCTACGACCGCACCTACCGGCTCGTTCGGCAGCAGGCCCCCGTGGCGTTCGAGGCTCGTCCGCCGGAACTCGACGCGTGGCGTCGCGTCCAGGTCGAGGACGACGAGGTCGTCGTACCGCCGGGCGTTCAGCTCGACCTCGGCGCGACGGCGAAGGCGTTCGCCGCCGACCGTGCGGCAGCCTCGATCGCCGACACGCTGGGGACGGGCGTGCTCGTCTCACTCGGCGGGGACATCTCGGTTGCAGGCGCGCCGCCGCCGGGCGGGTGGCCGGTCCGCATCGCTGAGGACCACGCCGCGCCTCTCGACGCCCCCGGACCCGTCGTCGCGATCGCCGCCGGCGGCCTCGCCACCTCGAGCATCGTTATTCGCCGCTGGCTCACGACCACCGGTAAGGCGCACCACCTCTTCGATCCGCGCACAGGCGCCCCGTCGCGGTCGGACTGGAGGACGGTGACCGCAGCTGCTGGGACGTGCGTGGATGCAAATGTGGCGTCCACGCTTGCCGTCATCGCCGGTCCGGCGGCCGGCGCCTGGCTCGATGCGCGGTGCATCCCGGCCCGTATTGTCAGACGAGACGGATCGGTCGTCCTGCTCGGCACCTGGCCGGCCGCCGCGGAGGCCGCTTGAGCTCCACCGAGCTCTGGTACATCACGCGCGGCAGCGGCGCCGTCGCACTCGTACTTCTCACGGTCTCAGTCGTACTCGGCATCCTGTCCGCCCTGCGCGTCGAAGGCCCGCGGTGGCCGCGGTTCGCGATTGGGTCGATCCATCGGAACACGACGCTGCTGGCGATTGTCTTTGTCGCGCTGCACGTCGCGACAACGGTCGCCGACGGCTACGCGCCGATCGGGCTGACGGATGCGATCATCCCGTTCGCGGCCCCTTACCGGCCCTTCTGGCTCGGGCTTGGTGCAGTCGCCCTCGACCTGCTCCTCGCCCTCGTCGTGACGAGCTACCTGCGCCATCGCATCGGCGCGCGAATCTGGCGTGGAGTGCATTGGCTCGCATACGCATCGTGGCCGGTGGCACTCCTGCACTCCTTCGGAACAGGCAGTGACCCCAAGTCAACGTGGCTCGTCGCGTTGGGAGTGACCTGTCTCGTCTCCGTGGTCGTCGCAACTCTCGCCCGCGTCGCAGTCGGCGGCGGCATACGCAACGTTCGCATCGGCGGAGCGGCTGCCGCTGTCGCAGCGCCAATCCTCGTCGTTGTCTGGTACCTGAGCGGCCCGGCGCAAACGGGGTGGGCGGCGCGTGCCGGCACGCCAACACACCTGATGGCCTCGCACCGGATCACCCAGGCGCCGGCGAAGACCCTCACGAGCGCCGCGTCGCCGCCCGGTCCGTTCTCGGCGCGGCTCGTGGGCACGATCGTCCAGGGCGAGGTAAGCAACGGCACGACTAGGGTGGTGATCAAGCTCCGCCTCACGGGGGGCGGCCCTGGCGGTGCGCTGCGGATCGACCTGCGCGGGACGCCCAGCGCAGGTGGTGTGAGCATGGCCGCAAGCGGTGTCTCCTTCGTCCCTGCGACGACGAGGACGGTCTACTACGGATCGGTCACGGGTCTCGACAACAACCTTGTCGCGGCGACCGTCGCCGACTCGGCGGGTGACCGACTCCTCCTGACGATGATCCTCTCCCTCGACAGCGCTTCCGGGACAGCGACCGGCACGGTGGATGCACGGACCGGCGGCGGTGACGGCGGATGAAAGTCGCCGACGCGTCGAGTCGGCAACCTGCAGGCGGCGCGCGCCTACTTGCGGCTGTAGGCCACCGACCCACGTTCGACCGACACGTTGCCCTGTACGGCGAGCTTCCAGCGGGGTGCGACCTGATTGCGCTCATCGAGCGCGCTGGGCTGCGTGGACGCGGCGGCGCCGGCTTCCCAACGGCCACCAAGCTGGCAGCGGTCGCCCGCCGCCGCGGCGCGGTCGTCGTCGTGAACGCCGTCGAGGGAGAGCCGGCGAGCAAGAAGGACCGCTCGCTTCTGCGCGTCGCACCGCACCTCGTCCTCGACGGCGCTGCGCTCGCCGCGGAGGCGGTCGGCGCGACCCAGGTCATCATCGCAACCTCGACATACGGGCCAGAGCTGACCGCGGCGATCGGCGAGCGCACCTCGAAGCGCTATGACTCGGTCACCTTTGATGTCGAGCCAGTCGAAGGCGGCTTTGTTGCCGGGGAGGAGACAGCCGTTCTGAGCGCTCTCTCAGGACGCCGAGCAAACCCGACGCTCAAGCCTCCGTTTCCGGCCGAACAGGGCCTCGGCGGTGCACCCACTCTCGTCCAGAATGTCGAGACGCTCGGCCACATCGCGCTGATTGCCCGCTTCGGCTCGGACTGGTTCGGACGCGGAACCGCGCTTGTGACGCTCTCGGGCAGCGTCGCCCAGCCAGGAGTCCATGAGATCCCTGTCGGTGCGACGCTCGCAGAGGTCATCACGCAGAGCGGCGGTACGACAGCTGAGGTCGCCGCCTACCTCGTCGGCGGCTACTTCGGACGGTGGATCCCGGCGGCCGCCGCAACCCAGACGCAGCTGATGCCCGACATCCTCGGCGCCGGCGTGATCGTCGCGCTCCCATCCTCGACGTGCGCGGCCGCCGAATGCGCGCGGGTGGTCCAGTACCTCGCGCATCAGAGCGCCGGGCAATGCGGCCCGTGCCTCCACGGACTTGCAGCGATCTCGGATGCGATGCACGTTGAACAGCGTGGCGACAGCCGTCCCGAGCTCAAACGGCTCGGACGACTTGTCTCCGGGCGCGGCGCCTGCCGGCACCCGGACGGAGTGGTCCGCTTCGTGGACAGCGCGCTCGCCGTGTTCGCCGAGGAGTTCGCGCGTCACGCGAACCACCGCGGATGCGGCAAGCGCCTCCAGGGGATTCTTCAGGTGGGCGCGACGCGATGAAAGGCCGTCGACTGAACGTTTTGGTCGATCCAATCGCATGCGACGGCCACGGTCTCTGCGCCGAGCTGTTCCCCGAGCGCATCGCCCTCGACGACTGGGGGTTCCCCCTGGTCGACCCGACCCCGATTCCGCTGGCACTCAAGGACCACGCTCGCCGGGCGGTGAACGCGTGCCCGAAGCGGGCGGTACAGCTTGTGCGCGCTGGATAGCCAGTAGCCGTGTGCCACACATCAACGGCGTTCGTTTCGTTCGCCGAGGCGCGCGTTAATGCTCGATGTTCATTTGGTCGAACCCACGGCGCCCAGTGTTCGCGCTTCACGCCAGAGGCGGGCCGCCGAGTGGTTACCGCGAGTAGTAGGGATTCCCGTAGAAGGCGCTCCACTCGAAGCCCGGCTTACCAAGTGGGCGGGGGTGGTGCACGAACATCGTGGAGAGCCCGCTTCCGTAGAAGCACGCCTCGAAGCCGATCTCCTTCCCGTACGCGAGCGAACCGACCTCGGCTAGAGCTAGCGATCCGACCATCGATCCCTTCGGTCGGTAGAAGAGACAGCGACCCTGGGCGGTCGTCTCTGTTTTGACCGGCCGCCCTGCCAGGCGCTCCACTTGCTTTATCGACATCCCGAACGTCAGGTTGCTTGTGTTCGCAGCGGAGCGCCCAGCGTGAGCGGTTGACCCTGCACCGGGATTGCTCGCCGACCGTGTCAGTCGCACCAACCCGACGGCGAGCACCGCGACTGCGACAAGGCCGATCACCCCGACGGTAAGCCGCCGCCGATTGCGCGGCCCCATCTCGACGGCGACATCCGTGATCGCGACAAACGCTGCCATCTACACCGGCCTACGCCATTCGGCTGCGGCGGTCGTCCGGATCGCCTTCATCAGATCCATCAAGAGGAAGAGAGCCGAAGAGACCGCGAAACCTTTATCCGGTTAAGGATGGCCTCGGCTGCGCCTGTGCTCGTTAATGCACCCTGAACCAAAGGGTTCGTAGCATCGGGATATGCGGGGTGGTTTGGTCGGAATCGCGTTTGTGGCCGCTCTGGTCTCCGCTGCTGGGGCGTCTCCTGCGGGCAACGCTCCCCTTCGGCTCATCGCAAGACCCGTCGTGCTGGTGAAGCGACCGACGGTCTTGACGATTCGCGCTAGCCATCCGCAGCCGGAGTCGCAGCTGCGACTTCTCCTTATCGCGCCGCGAGCCTCAGTGATGGATGTGGTTGGGGCGGCGACGAATGAACGCCCCACGAAATCGGCAGTCGAGGTCCCCGGTGGCTTCACCACATTTGCGCGTCGGTTCTCCGCAACAGCCTGGAACGCGAGAGTGACCTTTCCGAGTGCCGGGCGCTGGCGCATCGTTGTGCCGGACTGGACGCCCGAGGGCTATACGACGCCTTTTCCCGTGCTCGCGAGCGTCCACGTACGGCCTCGCTAAGTCGCACGCCGCCTGCCCGAGTGTTCGGCAATGACGCCCGAGCGTACGACGCCGTACCCCTCACCAGTTCCTGGGGTTCAGCAACCGGACCCACCATTTCAACAGCCGGTCTGCATTGAAGACGTAGAGAAAGATGACCGTGAGCAGCACCACAAGTGGGGTGGCCCACAGCTTGAGCGCGATGAACGATCCACCGACAAGCAGCCCATATATCGGCGAGAATGGGATCGGGCTGGTCGTGGCTACGCCATGATCTAAGAGTCGTCACTAGCCCTCTATCGGCACCGCGTCGAGAGGTCACAACAGATTGATCTAGGGTGTCAGCGGACGCCTAGAAGCTGGGGTGCGCCAGTGCTCCGGAAGGACGCCTGGGGGAGGCGCGTCCGCGCGGGATGAGGCGGGAAGTGCTCCGGTGTTACTCCGCAGCGCCGAGCGGCGTATGGTTGCGGCATGACTGTCGCGCACGCCGCGGTCGCCGATATTGCCGTCCAACTGGGACCGCGCAACCGGCGACGCCTTACGGCGGGCGGCATCGGCCTCGTTGCGATCACGATTCTCGTACTCGCTGTTGCATTGCTCACGCGCCCCGCAAGTCACTCCGGGTCAGCGTCTCCTGTCGGCGGGCAGATCGGCCACAAGGGCGACTGGCGCTTCTTGGCACACTCCGGACAACTCGCGTTCGGCATGACGACGCACCAGGTTCGCACGCTCGTGGGACCGCCGTCGAAGACGCACGGGAGTTGTTGGGAGTACCAGGAGAACCTGTTTCGCTCCGATCACGGAGTCAACCGCACCTACAACGCCCAAAGCCTCTGCTTCTACGGCGGGAAGTATTCGGTGAACTACCTGGAGATGAACGGGGAGTGGCACGACGACAACGGCGGAGTGATCTCCGAACCGAGTCGTTGATCGCCATTCGAGGGATGTAGCTGGGGCAGTCCGGGGGCTTGTTGCGGACGCCGCTGCCATGCGTGAGTGTTCCGGAATGACGCGCGAGCCCGCGGTAACAGTAGGGCATGCCTTCGAGTGGGCTAGGACGAGTCGCGACGGTCATCCAAGGAGGTTCTCCGATTCAACCGTTTCCGTTCGCGCTCAGCCGTTCTTCTCAGGCGACTCTCACTGCAGTCGCGTTCTCGCTGCTCGCACTCGCGCTCATCCCGGCCGCTACGGCACGACGTGACGCGGCACTGTCGGTTCGCTCCGTGCAGCCATTAACACATGGAAAGCCGCTCGTCTCTGGACGCCTGAACACCGTGCCGGTGACTCATCCTTTCGGCTTCGCGGTTTCGCTTCGGAACGCGCGCGCCGGTCGTGCCGTGCTGGTCAAGCTCACCATTAGATATGAGCGAAATCGGCAGGCACCGCTTGTGTTAAAGACCGGGGCCGCGGCTAGACAGGGCAGCGTCACTGTCAACGACGCACTCCGTGGCGGCGGAATGGTCTTGTTCGCGATACCCGCACGGCTCACGGTGGCCGTGACAGACCGCGTCGCCCACGTGACCGCGACACAGCAGTACGCAGTCATCTTCTCGCTCGGCTAACCCGAGGAGCGGGGCGCCCCGCGCGCGAGGCCCCGCTGCAACGAATCCTTTTTCCCGAGGTGTTGCCTCGGCAGACAAGAAGTGGCAAAAAGTGATCATGGCGAGGGTGGGAGGACGGCGCCCGGCGTGGTGAGAACCTGCTTGATACCGTGCTTGTCGTCGCGGGGCGTGGCGCAGCCTGGTTAGCGCGCTAGTCTGGGGGACTAGAGGTCCCGAGTTCAAATCTCGGCGCCCCGACTTTTCGGTTGATCGAGGGACCTGTCCCAGCCGATGGTTGGTAGTGCGAGACCTCCGGCGCGTCTACATTCGTCTGGTGACACCGGGGGAGCTCACGCGCTGCGCCGCGCTGCTGGCGATGTTCGTTCTCTTCAGCGGCCTCGGCTGGAGATAAACGCCGCGAAAAAGCCGGCCCCCTAGCCGGCTCTCTCGCACGTGACATACCGTCAACGCGGACCCCTACGAGAGTCGCGCTATGTCCCGGATCACGTCCGGGTTTGCCTGCCGGAGAGTGATATCGGCAGCGGATGCATGAGCCTTGAATGGATTCGGCGCGCGAGACGCCCTTCCCTCGCATGAGGGAGCATGAGAGACAACCTCAGCGGGCAAAAACCACGAGTCATGATCGCTCACCAACCACTCAAACGAGATACCGGCGGCACGCTCCGGGTAACACACCTGGAGAGCTACCTCGGCAAGCATGTGGCCGGCTACAGCGTGGCGCGTCGGGCTGAAGACGGCCGGCCTCGTCGAAGTCGACCGGTTCCCAGCAGGCCGCACAGGTAGCTGCGACTCACGAAGCGTTCGCGACGATCCGCGTTCCCGTCGCCTTGAAGCTGCCGTACGCGAGCATCCCGACCGCGAGGCCGAGGCGATGCAAGGACTCGGCGGTGATCTCCGCGCTGACGGAGCCGATCGAGACGCGCACTCTGCTGCCGAGCTCGGTGATGCTCGCGATCGGCGCTGCGATGACGTTCATCGCCGAGTCGTGCGGTCGCTCGGTCGAGACGGTCACGTCCCACGGATAGACCGCGACGACGACGTCGCCGCGCGCCGGCTCCACGGACGCGATCACAGTGCCGTCGGCCAGGCGGACGCGCGTCGTGCCCCCTGCGGTCTCGGCGATCCCGTGCAGCAGGTTCGCGCCCGTGAAGGACGCGACGAACGGATCGGCCGGGCGTGCAACGAGCTCGCGAGGTGACGCGACTTGTCGCAGCGTTCCCTCGACGATCACCCCGACCTTGTCCGCGAGGGCGGCGGCGTCCTCGAAGTCGTGCGTGACGAGTAGCACCGGCAGGCCGAGCCCTGCGAGGAGCTGCTGCAACTCGCCGCGCACCTCGGCCTTGGTATGTGGGTCGAGCGCCGACAACGGTTCGTCGAGCAGCAAGACGTCCGGGTCGCGCGCGAGTGCACGTGCGAGCGCGATGCGCTGGCGCTCGCCTCCCGAGAGCGTGCCCGGCCGCGTGTCGGCGAGGTGCGCGATGCGGAAGCGCTCGAGGTACTCGTCGGCTCGGTGCCGGCGCGGATACTCGACGTTCTGGCGCACCGTCATGTGTGGGAACAGCGCGTAGTCCTGGAAGACGTAGCCGACCTTGCGCTCGTCCGGTGGGAGCGAGACGCCACGCGCGGCGTCGAACCACGTCTCCACGCCGCTCGCGATCCGGCCCCCACGCGGCCGGATGAGCCCTGCGACGGCGCGCAAGAGAGTCGTCTTGCCGGCACCCGACGGCCCGACGAGCGCGACCGTCGAGCCGACCTCGAGGCTCAGCTCGAGAGCGAAAGACCGAAGAGGGACGGAGATCTCATCGAGGACGAGCGCTGCCATGTCAGGCCGATTCTGAGGGTCAGGAGCAGGACGACGCTGATCAGGACGAGTACACCGCTCATCGCGAGCGTCGCGTCGAACGACTGGGCGAATTCCGCATAGATCGCGAGCGGCAGCGTTTGGGTGACGTGTTGCAGGCTGCCCGCGAACATGATCGTCGCTCCGAACTCGCCGAGGCCGCGGGCGAACGAGAGCGCAAGCCCGGCAATGAGCCCGCCGCGGGCGAGCGGCAGGACAACGCGAAAGAACGTGCGCGCCGCGCCGGCTCCGAGGGTGCGCGATGCCGCTGCGAGATTAGGGTCCGTCGCCTCGAAGGCCGCGATCGCCTGCCGGACGTAGAGAGGGCTCGCGACGTACGCGACGGCAACCGTCACCGCGCTCTGTGTGAATGGGAGTGTCACACCGAGGAAGTGCAGCGTCGGTCCAAGGAGGCCGGTGCTTCCGAACGCCGCGAGTAGTCCGATGCCGGCCACGGCTGGCGGCAGGACGAGCGGCAGCTCCACGAACGTGACGGCGAGCGCGTGCCCCGGGAAGCGCGTCGTCGCGAGCAGATACGCGGTCGGCGTGCCGACCAGCAGGATGAGCAACTGCGCGAGCACGCTCGTCCTCACGCTCACGACGAACGCGTCCTTGACGACCGGGTTGGAGAGCTGGTCGACGAGCTTCCCGGGCGACGTGTGCGCGTAGATCGCGACGACGGGAAGGATCAGAAAAGCGAGAGCGAGCGCCGCGAGTGCGACGTAAAACGCCGTGAGGAGCGCCCGCTTCACTTCTGCCCGGCCGGCTTGACGCGCGGCAGGAAGCCGTACGAGAGCAGCTTCGCCTGGCCGGCCTTGCCCAACACGAGGTTGACGAACTTCTGCGCGTCGGCCTTGTCACCGCTCTTCGTGACGACGCAGACGCCGTACTGCACCTTCGGCTGTGCCCAGGCCGGCACCTTCAGCACCTTCACCTTGCCGGGCACCGTCTTCGCGTCCGTCGAGTAGACGAAGCCCGCATCCGCGACGCCGAGTGCCACCTTGGCGAGCACTTCGCGCACGTCGGTCTCCTGGCTGACCACGTTCTTCAGCACCGCCGAGGTGAGATTCATGTTCTTCAACACCTGGAGCGTGTAGCTGCCGACCGGAACGCCGGCTGCCGCGATGTCGAGCTTCACGCCCGGCTTCGTCAGGTCGTAGACGCCGCGGATGCCCGCGGGATTACTCTTCGGCACCACGATGACCAGGGTGTTGCGCGTGAACACGACAGGCTTCGAGCAGAGACCCTTCGCGTACAGCTGATTCGGCAGCGTCATGTTCGCCGAGGCGAACACGTCGGCCGGTGCGCCCTGCGTGATCTGCGCTGCGAGCGTGTTCGAGCCGCCAAAGGAATACTTCTCGCTCTTGTCGATCGCCGGGAAGACGTCGGTGAGCGACGCCGCCGCGTACACGGTGATCTGCGCGCGCGAGGCCGCCGACGCTCGGTGGCTCCACCCGGCGGCAAGCGCCAGGACGAGCAGTGCTCCGAGCCCCGCGAGGATCTTCGTCAACTCTGCACCATCACGTTGGTCGACTTGACGATCGCGGTGATCGCCATTCCGTTCTTCAAGTCGAGCTCTTCGACCGCATCGCGCGTGACGATCGCGGTGAGGCGCATCGGGTCCGACACGACCATCTCGACCTGCGCCATCAGCCCGTCGACCTTAACGTCGGTGACGACCGCCCTGAACCGGTTGCGGGCGCTGATGTGCGCGCCCTCGCCGTCTCCGCGCAGGCGGTCGAGCTCCTCGGCGCTGACGACGCGGCGGTTGCGCGCGTCGCGCTGAACGTGTACACGCCCGGCCTTGTCCCAACGGCGAAGCGTGTCGAGGCTGATGCCGAGTGCGGCGGCCGCTTCGCTTGCGGTGTAGAGCTGCTTCGGCATTCAGGGTCTCAACTTTCGAAGGTGTCGAGGAACGAGGAAACGGTGTCGATCTGCAACGACGCTGCGAACGCGCGGCCGATCACCGGCTTGCCGCCAAGCGCCGCCAGCGCGCCGACGTGCTGCGCCTCGGTGGCTGCGATCTGGCCGATCGGGAGCCGGAGCGCAGGGGTCTGCACGTTTTCGATCGCGCCGAGGTACGCGCCGAGGACAACCGTCTCGATCGAATGCGCGAGAGAGAGGATCGCGTGCTTCGTCGCGAACGATCCCTTCGGATAGCCGAAGTCGATGTCCTCGGAGGTGGCCGGCGTCTGGCCGCTGCCGGCGAGGAGCTGAGCGAGCGAGTTGTCGTGCGCCTTCTCGTCGGCGGCCATCTGCTTGACCACGGCACTCGAGGCAGTGTCGAGCTTGCCGGAGGCGAGCGCCTGCGAAGTGAAGTCCACCTCGAGGAGCTCCGACCCGATCAGCAGCCTCAGGTAGGCCAGGTCCTCGTCGGGGAGGGTCGCGGCAGCGGCCGGCCGCGCGAGCGCGGCGACGCCCGCGCCCGCGGCGACGGCGACACAGGCTCGGCGGACGAGCTCCGCCCGGTCGAACCCGGTTCGCAGGTGCATTGCGGTTGCTCCAGCCACTCCGATCGCTGAACCATACACCCGACGGTTAGGTGGGTTGCCGAGCAATGCCTAGGCAAAGCCACTGCTTCGCTGCACAGTAGACTCCCGGCATGACCGTGCCGGACGTCGCCGGGCTGACCGCGGGAGACCTGATGCTCCGCTCCCCGAAGACGCTCGCCGGGAACGCGAGCGTGGGGGACGCCCGCGCCGTGCTCGCGGACCCCCACGTCCAGATGGTCTTGCTTGCGGACGGCCGGACGTTCCGCGGCGCGCTGACCGAGCTTCCGGATGAGGCCGGCGACGAGGAGCCGGCGCTCTCCTACGCGCACGAGGCCGAGACGATCGGCCCCGACGAGCCTGGTGAGACCGCATTCGCGCGCGCCAACGCCACAGACCATCGCCGCGTGATCGTGCTCGGTGACGACGACGAGCTGCTCGGTCTCGTCTGCCTGAACTCGAAGCGCACCGGCTTCTGCAAGAGCGGGTAGCGTGGGCGCGCCGCGTCCGGCGGCCCACGCAACCTCGCGTCATCCTCAGCCCGCGAACGAGTGGAACGCGCCGAGCGCGTTCGGGAGCTTCGGCGTAAACGGGTGGAACGTGTACGCCTTGCTCGTGTCGAAGCCGGCTTTCCCGGCCGCCGTCTTGTCGATGAACGGCGTCAGCGCAGTCACGGCCTGATTGATGCTCGTCCACTTCAGCGTGCGCTCGTAGCCGTTGTTGTTCGGCGGATCGACGCTCTCGGCTTTGCCGAGGACGCCCGTGATCGCCTCGACCGGTCCGCCGTCGCTCTTCGCGACGCCGGGGCCGACGACGCGGGCGAGCGTACGGTGGTCGCTCTCGATGCCCATGATCCGCGCGGCGGTGACGCGCAGGTCGGCCGTGCTGAAGTTGCGCACGCCGACGAGGTAGGCGGCGATGAAGGCGTCCTCGAGCGTGACGAGCGTGTTCAGCGTCGTCTTCGCGTCCTGGAACATGCCCTTCGGGTAGTAGAACACCGTGTACGGCGACTGCTTCTTCGTCGCACCGGCCTCGAGCAGATAGTGCGACATCTCCTCTTCGCGCGCTGCGACCAGGTAGCCCTTGTCGTCGTTCTCGAGGTTCTTGAAGAACGGCGCCGTGTCGATGATGTTCGAGTACGTGGTGACGGCGAGCGCCTCGGCGATCGCCGCCGCCGAGAGGATCGACACGTCACCTGCGGTGAGCGACGCCGTTTCGCCCTTCAGCGCTGCGAGCGCGCTGCCGGGCAGCAGCGATGCTGCGGCCATACCGGCGCCTGCCACGGCGCCTGTCCGCAGGAACGACGCGCGGCTCGTGCGACGCGCTTCCGCTGCGACCATTTCGAGCTCTTCCATCTCTCGTGCTCCCTCCTTGAACGACCCGTTGACTTGAACGTCGGGAGCCATTCGCCCAGGGCGCACGATCGGTTCGCTCGGAAGGCAACGCGGTTGACGCGCGTGTGCCCCCGATGGACACTCGGAGCATGAGATACGAGATCAAGGGTGAAACGACGCCGATCCTCGAGGTGCAGCTCGCACCCGGAGACGAGGTCGTCGCAGAATCGGGCGAGCTTGCGTGGATGCAGGGCCCCGTCGAGCTGAAGACCGGCAAGAACATCGGGCAGAGCAAGGGCGGGTTCATGGGCGCCGCGAAGCGTGCGCTCTCGGGCGGCACCTTCTTCATGACGAGCTACACCGTGCCGCAGGGAACCGGCGCGGTCACGTTCGCCGCGAAGGCTCCCGGAGAAATTCGCGAGGTCGAGATCGGGGACGGCCGCGAGTACGTCGTCCACCGGCACGGGTTCATCTGCTGCGAGCCCGGCGTCGAGCTGAACGTGCACATGCAGCAGAAGCTCGGCGCGGGGATCTTCGGCGGCGCAGGCTTCATCCTGCAGCGGCTCTCCGGGCGCGGGAAGGCGTTCGTCGAGATGCACGGAGACGTCGTCGAGTCCGAGCTTGCGCCGGGCGACGTCCTGCGCGTTCATCCGGGTCATGTCGCGATGTTCGAGTCGAACGTCCCACTCGAGCTGACGACGGTGCCGGGCATCCGCAACAAGCTCTTCGGAGGCGACGGGCTGTTCCTCGCCCAGCTCCGCGGGCCGGGGAAGGTCTGGCTGCAGTCGATCACGCTCCCGGCGCTGGCCCACGCGCTCCAGCCCTACATCGTCACCGAGACCGCGACCGAGGGCGGCGCGATCGCCGGCGCCGCGGGGATCCTCGGTGCGCTCACGAAGGGAACGTAGAGCCACTCTCACAGACGTTTCACAGCATTCCCGCCGCCGCCCTCAGGAGAATCACAGCGACCGGAGGCACGGTGGCGGCATGACACACACTCGACCGACCCACGAAGCGCGCATCCTCGTCGTCGACGATGAGCCGTCGATCGTCGACGCCGTTGCGACCGCGCTTCGCTACGAGGGGTACGAGGTTGAGGAGGCAGGCAACGGCCGCGACGCGATCGCGGCCGTCGCGCGCGAGGAGCCGGATCTCGTCGTCCTCGACTGGATGCTCCCGGACATTCCCGGCATCGAGGTCGGCAGGCGGCTTCGCGAACGCGGCTTCGCGACGGCGATCCTGTTCCTGACCGCGAAGGACGCCGTCGAGGACAAGGTCGAGGCGCTGCGCGCAGGCGGCGACGACTACGTCACCAAGCCGTTCTCGCTCGCCGAGATCGTCGCTCGTATCGAGGCGGTCCTTCGCCGCACCAACGGCGACCTACCGGGCGATGTGCTCCGTTTCGCCGACATCGTCCTCGACGAGACACGCCATGAGGTCTTCCGCGGCGGCACCGCGATCGAGCTGACGGCCACGGAGTTCAACCTGCTCCGCTACTTCATGCTCAATCCGCGGCGCGTGCTGTCGAAGGCGCAGATCCTGCAGAACGTCTGGCACTACGACTTCGGCGGCAGCCGCAACGTCGTCGAGACCTACGTCAGCTATCTCCGCCGCAAGCTCGACGCCGCGGGGCCGCCTCTCATCCGCACGATCCGCCAGGCGGGGTACATGCTGGAAGCAGAACGGGAGTAGCCGATCAGGCAGCTCTCGCTCCGCGCGCGGCTCATCCTCGGCGTGATCGCACTCGCGGTCGCGGGCCTCGCCGTGGCCGACGTCCTCACGTACACCTCGCTGCGCAGCTTTCTCGTCGCGCGCACGGATGACTCCCTCGACGCTGCGCACATCGCCGCTGAAGGAGCGCTGCGCGAGCCACAACACGGCGCTCCCGGCGACGGCGGGCCCCCGTCCGACGGCGCGCCCGAAATCGACCGCTTGAAAAGCGCCGTACCCGGTCTCTTCGTGCAGTTGCGGCGCGCTGACGGAACCATCGTCGGGGGCGGGGGAGCCCCGCAGTTCTCGGGCTCGAAGGCGGCTCCGCCGCCGAGGCTCCCGAAGCACATCGCGCTGCGTGCACGGGTCGGCGACGACCGCGTCAGCTACTTCACGGTGGCGGCCGCGACGGGCGGTGGGCGGTACCGCGTGCGCGCGTCTGCCGACCCGGGAAGCGGAAACCTGATCCTGATCGTCGCGACGTCGCTCTCGAGCGTCGACGACACGCTCCATCGCCTCGTCCTCGTCGAGCTGCTCGTAACGCTCGCGGTGCTCGGCGGGATCGCACTGCTGGGTCTCTGGGTGATCAGGGTCGGCCTGCGCCCGCTGACGGAGATCGGTGCGACCGCGGCGACGATCGCGGCGGGTGATCTGTCGCACCGCGTTGCGCGCGCAGACGAGCGCACGGAGGTCGGTCGCCTTGGGCTTGCGCTCAACGCGATGCTCGCGCAGATCGAGACCGCATTCAAGGCACGTGAGGCCTCCGAGCACAAGCTGCGCCGCTTCGTCGCCGATGCTTCCCACGAGCTCCGCACGCCGCTCACCGCCGTGCGCGCGTACGCGGAGCTGTTCACGCGCGGCGCCGCAGAGCGGCCGGAGGACCTCGAGCGCTCGATGGCCGGCATCTCGCGCGAGTCGAAGCGGATGAGCCTCCTCGTCGAGGACCTGCTCCTACTCGCAAGGCTCGACGAAGGCCGGCCGCTCGAACGGCGGCGGGTTGCGTTGCACGATGTCGTCGCCGAGGCCGTCGACACCGCGCGCATGCTGGAGCCTGCACGCAGCATCGCCTGCACGCTCGACGAGGCCACGGTGCTCGGCGACCGCGAACGGCTGCGCCAGGTCGTCGACAACTTGCTTGCGAATGTGCGCGCGCATGCGAGCGCGGACGCTGTCGTCGACGTGACACTCGAACGCGACGACGGCATCGCGCGCCTGTCGGTCGCCGACAGCGGTCCCGGGCTCACACCGGAGCAGGCCGAGCACGTCTTCGAGCGCTTCTACCGGGCCGATCCGTCGCGTGCTCGAACTGCCGGTGGCGCAGGGCTCGGGCTCTCGATCGTGGCGGCTGTGGTCGCCGCCCACGGCGGACGGGCATCGGCTACTGCGGGAAGCGGGGCGACGTTCACGATCGAGCTCCCGATCGCTCACAGCAAGCCCACAGCGTCCGCTTAGTCACGCCGTAGTGGCGGCGGCGACGCTCCGTGCATGACCACGCCATGCACTCATCACCGCGATCCGGCGCAGGCTCGTGCACGTGCTCCTCGCCGGTCACACACGCGCGGCGCTGCTCGGCCCAGACCGCGCGATCACGCTCGCCGCCTTCGAGAAGCTCGTCGCCGAGCACGAGATCCACTACTCCGTCGCCGGCGGAGGCTTCGGCGGGACGACGGTCTACGACCTGACGTCACGCGCAGGCTGAGCTGGCCAAAAGGAGCGGCGGCGGCGACCCTGGGGAGAGATAGGGCCGTCCGCCGCCTGAACGCCCAAAGCCTGCGGCTCGCGGACGTCTGCGCCCAAGATTCGCGGCGCCACCCGCTCACCCTTCCGGCGGAGGGGGCCTTGTGCCAACTTGGCACTAGGCGAAGGTCGCGCGCGGATAGGCCGGTCGGCCCCTTGTCGCCGTCCTTGCGGTCCCGGATGATCGGCGTGACCCCCCGTCATGCGGCGACTTCTCATCTGCCTGGTGCTCGCACTCGCGTTGCCCGCGACGGCCGCCGCGCGCGGCCCGGTGTCCGCCTTCTACTACCCGTGGTACGGCACGACAGCCCTGGACGGTGCGTACGAGCACTGGAGCCAGGACGACCACTCGCCGCCCGACAACATCGCGTCCTCGTACTACCCGGCGATCGGCGTGTACTCGTCCTCCGACCGGCTCGTGGTCGGCGAGCAGATGCAGGAGATCCACGACGCAGGCATCGACCAGATCGCCGTCTCCTGGTGGGGGCGAGGCTCGCCCGAGGACGAGCGCATGCCGCTCGTCGTCGGCGCGGCGCGCTCCGACGGAATCGATGTCGCGGCCCATCTCGAGCCGTATGCCGGACGAACCGTCGCCGACGTCGTCTCGGACATCGGCTACCTCGAGAGCACGTACGGCATCCGCACGTTCTATGTCTACCGCGCGCTCGACCTCCCGGTCGCGCAATGGGCCGTCGCCACCGCGCAGTTGCATGCAGCGGGGCACGTGACGCTCTATGCGCAGACGGCGATGGTCGGCGCGGCGGTGGCCGCGGGCTTCGACGGCGTCTACACCTACGACATCGTCTCGTACCCCGGGTCGATGTTCCGCCGGCTGTGCGCCGAGGCGCATCGCAAGCATCTGTTGTGCGCGCCGTCCGTCGGCCCGGGCTACGACGCACAGCGTGGCGACGGTGATCCGCGCGTCAAGCCGCGACGGCACGGCCAGACCTACGACTCGATGTGGCAGGCGGCGATCGCGAGCGGCGCGGACGAGGTGACGATCACGTCCTTCAACGAATGGCACGAGGGAACGCAGATCGAGCCGGCGCGCCCGGCGCGCCTGGGTGCGTACCGCTACCTCTCGTACGACGGTGCATGGGGCCTGCACGGCGTGCAGGCGGAAGATGCATATCTGACGCGGACGCGCTACTGGTCGGACGTCTTCCACAGCACATCACCGGTACAGCTGAAGACCAAGGCTTCGTAGACCGACGCCTCGTCGACGCCGCGGAGCTGGGGATGCGCCAGGTCGACTTCCGCGTCCGGCCACACCTCGAGACCGAGCGCCGCCGCTCCCTCGTCGGAGCCGATCGCAAGCAGCGTGTCGATCGAGACGACACCGCGCTTCCCCGTCTGGCGTCGTCCGATTCCCTCCAGCTCGCGCAGCTCTTCGAGCGGGTCGATGCGCACGTTCGAGTCGCTGCCGATGCACATCCCGATGCTGCGGTGGCACACGCGGGCAACAGGCAGGAAGCCGTCGCCGAGGCTCGCCTCCGTCGTCGGGCAGACGCAGATGCGCGCGCCGGCCTCGGCCAGGAGGTCGAGCTCCGCGCCGTCGGCGTGCGTCGCATGCACGACAGTTGTCTGCGGCCCGAGGCAGCCTTGGCGGGCGAGAAGCTCGATCGGGCGCAGCCCGTACTCCGCGAGGCACTCCTCGATCTCGCGCGGCTGCTCGTCCGCGTGCACGTGCAGCGGCAGGCAGTGCTCGCCGGCGTACGCGCCGAGCTCGCGCAGCGCGTCGGCCGGGCACGCGCGGACGGAGTGGGGGGCGATGCCGACGGCGATCCCCTCGCCGCGCAGCGTCTCGACGTCGGCGAGATACGCCGCGACCGACTCCTGGCGGAAGCGCGGGATCCCGCCGCGCAGGTAGCAGGCGTAGAGGCACACGAACGCGATTCCCGCCTCGGTTGCGGCCGCGGCGGCCGCGCGTCCTTCGTCGAGCCCGAGGTAGTGGAACTCTCCGACGGCTGTGAAGCCGTTCCGGCGCAGCTCCCGGTACACCGCCGTGTACTCGTCCCGGATCTCTGCCACGGTCAGAGAAGCGGCCAGCTCGATCATCCCGTCGCGCCAGGCCCAGAAGTCGCCGCCGCGGTCGCGGCCGCGCAGGGCGCGCTGAAAAGCGTGGGAGTGGGCGTCGACAAAGCCGGGGATCTTCATTTCGCCCATATCCTGTCAGCGTGCGGGCTCGGATCCCGAATGCTCTGACGATCGCGCGGATCGTGCTGATCCCGGTCTACGTCGCGCTGATCACGACGTGCGACGGCGGACGTTCGTGGCCGGCAGCCATCATCTTCGGAGCAGCGGGTATCACCGACCAGGTGGACGGCTTTCTCGCACG
>DASRGQ010000057.1:0-2974 GCA_035650975.1 Gaiellaceae bacterium | reverse complement strand
GCCGCGATCTCCTCCCCGGGCTCGCCGATCCAGGCGATCGTCTGGCCGACCGGCGCCTCGCCCGCCGCGAGCCCGATCTTCAGCAGCACGCCGGCGAAGTCCGACTCGACCTCCTGCGTGACCTTGTCGGTGTCGATCTCGTAGAGCGGCTCGCCCTTCGCCACCTGGTCGCCCTCGGACTTGAGCCAACGCGTGACCGTGCCGGCCTCCATGCCCTGACCGAGCCGCGGAAGCTTGACCTCGTTCGCCACGGCGCGAGCCTACTTCCCGACGGTGCGCTTGATCGCCGCGAGCACGTCGTCGGTGTTCGGCACGACGAACTGCTCCATCACAGGCGCGAACGCGAGCGGCGCGAACTTCGAGCCGACACGCTCGATCGGCGCGTCCAGCCAGTCGAACGCCTTGTACTGGAGCACGGCCGCCACCTCGGCGCCGAACCCCATCCGCGTCACGGCTTCGTGTGCGATCACAGCGCGGTTCGTCTTCTTCACGCTCGCGACCAGCGCATCCTCGTCGAGCGGCTGCAACGTCCGCGGATCGACGATCTCCACCGAGACCCCATCGGCCTCTGCAGCCTCGGCGGCCTCGAGCGACCGATGCACGAGCGGGCCGGTCGCGATCACCGTCACGTCGTCGCCCTCGCGCACGACGCGCGCCTTGCCGAGCGGCACCGGCTCGAGCTCGTCCGACACCTCGCCCTTCACCGGATAGAGCAGGCGGTGCTCGAACACGATCGTCGGGTTGTCGTCGTAGATCGCCGACCAGAGGATTCCGCGCACGTCGGCAGGCGTCGACGGGAACGCGACCTTCAGCCCCGGGATGTGCACGAGCCAGGCCTCGAGCTGCTGCGCGTGTTGCGCACCCGGCGACCAGCCGGCGCCACCCTGCGTGCGAATCGTCAGCGGAACCTTCAGCTGCCCGCCCGACATGTACCGGTGCTTCGCCGCCTGGTTGACGATCTGCTCGAGCGAGAGCGTCAGGAAGTCTTCGTACATGATCTCGACGACCGGGCGCATGCCGGCCATCGCGGCGCCGATACCCGCGCCGACGATCGCCATCTCGGCAATCGGCGTGTTGCGCACGCGCTCCGGGCCGAACTCGTCGAGCAACCCCTGCGTCACGCCCATCGACCCGCCCATCTCGGCAATGTCCTCGCCCATGATGAAGACGTCTTCGTCGGCGCGCATCGCCGCGCCGAGCGCGTCGCGCACGGCTTCGCGGTAGGTGACCTCAGGCATAGATGTTCTTGAGCGCGTCTTCGGGCTGCGGGTCGGTGCCGTTCTTCGCAAACTCGACCGCGGCTTCGACGACGCCGACCGCCTCGTCGTCGAGCGCCTGGAACTCGTGGTCGGAGAGCCCGAGCCGGTTGCGGAGCCGCGGAATCGGGTCGTGCTCGGCGGCGTCCTCGCGGTCCTCCTTCGTGCGGTAGACCTGCGGGTCGCCGATGTAGTGACCGTGCATGCGGTACGTGCGGATGTCGAGGAACACCGGGCCGTTGCCTTCGCGCGCGTACTCGAGCGCGTCGAGCGTCGCCTCGTACACCGCCTCGACGTCCTGCCCGTCGACCTTGCGCGAGCGCATGTCGTACGCCAGCGCGCGCTTGCTCATGTCGTCCCACACCGGTGAGTGCTGCCACCCCGGCGTCGACTCGGCCCAGTGGTTGTTCTCGCAGATGAAGACGGTCTTCGTGCGCCAGAGCTGCGCGAGGTTGAGCGACTCGTGGAACGTCCCGATGTTCGTCGCGCCGTCGCCGAAGAACGCAACGGCGACGCGCGGCTCGTCGCGCAGCTTGAATGCGAGCCCGGCGCCGGTGACGGCCGGAAGGCCGCCGCCGATCACGGCGTTGGCGCCGTAGTTCCCGCGCTCGATGTCGTAGAGGTGCATGGAGCCCCCGTAGCCGTGCGAGCAGCCCTCGATCTTCCCGTAGAGCTCCGCCATCACGTTGTTCGGATGCGTTCCGCCCGCGAGCGTGTGGCCGTGCGCGCGATGAGTCGAGGCGAAGATGTCACCCTCCTCCATCGCCTGGCATGCGCCCACGGCGATCGCCTCCTGGCCGATCGCGACGTGCAGGAACCCGGGCAGCTCGCCGGCGCGGAACCGCTCCTCCACCTTCTCCTCGAACCGGCGGATCAGCAGCATCTCCCGCAGCATCTCGCGCAGGGCCTGCTCTCCGAGTGTCCGCTTCTTCTCGACCTTGGCCACCGGAACGGCAGTGTACGTTTTGCGCCGTGAGCCTCGCCGGCGATTGGCTGACCCTGCAGGAAACGCTTCCCGAACGCTGGTCCCGTGCGGAATTGCGGCTCGACACGGCGGACGCGCAGATCGCAGACCGCGCGTCACGGCTGCTCGCGCCCGCTCAGCCGTTCCGTGCGACACCGACGACGCTGCGGTTCGCGTCGTCGGTCGACGGCAGCGCGCTCAGCCCCGACGCGGTCACGCGGCTACTCCGCCTCGCCGACGAGTCGCGCGTGATCGCACGGCTCGAGCTCGCCGGGACGACGGTCGCCGAGCCCGAGCAGGAAGAGGCGGCTCCGTCGCTCGTCGATGCGTGGCTGTCCGCCACGTCGGTGCTGCCGCCCGACTGGAGCGATCTGTATGCGGAGCTTCGGTTCGTGTCGAGCGACTACATCGAGCCGGGCGCCGTGCTGTGCGTGCCCATCAACCCGCGCCGCGAGGGCACGCGCTCCGCGCTGCGCTTCCGCTCCGCCCGCCGTGCGGGCTACGGCGCGTCGCCGCTGATGGTGCAGCGCTGCCTCGAGCGCTGCGACGAGGCAGGCCTGCGCGGAACGGTCGAGATCCTGAGCGTCCTCAGCGACACGCGACTCGTCGCGACGCAGGGGCCGACCTGGATGGTCGCCGGAAGGAACGTCTGATGGCCGATCCCGTCTCGTGGCTGCTGATCGAGCCCGGCTGGCGGGTCGACGGCGCCGACGGCGAAGAGCTCGGCCGCGTCGAGGAGGTGACGGGCGACCAG
>DASRGQ010000056.1:0-83252 GCA_035650975.1 Gaiellaceae bacterium | reverse complement strand
CCGCCATCACGCCGATGATGATGAAGAACGCCGTGTAATTGCCCTGGCCGGGGACCTTCACGTTCATGCCCCAGATGCTCGCGACGAGCGTCAGCGGCAGGACGATCACCGAGATCGAGGTCAGGACGCGCAGGATGTCGTTCACGCGGTGCGAGATCACCGATTCGTTCGACTCCTCGAGGGCCTCGGAGACCTCCTTGTAATTCTCGAGCATGTCCCAGATGCGCTCGGAGGCGTCGACGATGTCGTCGAAGTAGAGCTCGAGCTCCTCCGGGAGAAAGCGCTCGATTTGCCGCTCCAGCACGCGCAGGGTGGGGCGCTGCGGCTTGATGATCTTGCGGTAGGAGATGATCTCCTGCTTCGCCTTGGAGATGTCGCGGACGATCTCCTCGAAGCGGCCTTCGTCGATGTCGTCCTCGATCGACTCGAGCTTGAAGCCGATCTTGTCCAGGATCGGGAAGCAGTAGTCGAAGAGGTCGTCGAGGACGTGGTAGAGCAGGTAGCCGGAGCCCTTGCCGAAGAGCTGCGTCCGGAGGGCCATGTCCTCGTGGCAGCGATGGAACAGCCGGGTGACCGGGAGCAGCTCGACCGCCGGCAGCGTGACGAGGTAGTCGTGCCCGATGAAGGCGTCGAGCTCGCCGGCGTTCAGCCGCTGGATGTTCTTGTCGTAGACAGGGAAGTGGAGCACGGCGAAGAGGTAGCCCTCCTCGGAGTACTCGTCGATTTTCGGCCGCTGGCGCTTCGAGAGCACGTCCTCGAGGTCGAGCGGATGCCAGCCGAAGCGCTGCTGGAGGAGCTCGGCTTCCTCCTGCGTCGGAGCGTCGAGGTGGATCCAGGTCAGGCCGTTGGCGGCGAGCTCTTGGACGCGCGGCTCAGGCCGTGCGAGGACTTCCCCGTCGCCCGAGCGGGGCCGCGTTCGCTTGATGCGCGGCAGGCTTGGCATTCGTACTGAGGGGGTCGTCCACTCGCATGGCTAGTTCGTGATTCTAGCCCGAAGCCCTCGCCGGCAATCCCGCCGCGCCGGCGCTGGCGGGCGTCCGCTGGACCTCGCGCGGAAGCCGCCGCTCGAGCGCGAGTGCCCAGCCCGCGGCGACCAAGTTCGCGGCCGCCGCGATCGGCCAGAGTCCGTACGGCTTGTGCTGGAGGATGAAGCCGCCGACGGCGGGGCCGACGATCCAGCCGATCTGCCAGGACTGGCTCGAGAACGCCATGTAGCGCCCGATCAGCCGCGACGGCGCAAGGTCCGCGGCCAGCGGCACGTGGATCGCGCCGTGCAGGCACTCGCCGACGGCGAAGACGAGCGCGGTCCCGGCGAGCGCGATCGTCGCCGCGGTTGCCGAGAGCCAGTAGCCGCTCGCGCCGACGCCGAGCATGACGGCCGCCCAGATCACCCCCATCAGGGCCAACCCGTGCATCCGCCGCTTGCCCTCCGTGAGCTTTGCGACCGGCAGCTGCAGGACGACGACGGCGATCGCGTTCACGAACCAGAGGATCCCGATCCCGAACTCGTTGACACCGGCCTGGTTCTTCGCGAACGGCGGCAGCAGCTCGACCACGACCGCCATCGACGCGGCGATGAAGAGCGCGTTCAGGCCGATGTAGGCGACGAAGGCGCGGTTCTCGACGACCTGGCGGTAGCTGCCGGCCTCGCGCTCGGGGTCGAGGTCCGGCGAGCGCAGTCGGAACAGCACGAGCACGTAGCCGAGGAACGTGGCCGCGTCGAGCAGGAAGAGGATCGTGAACGTATGCGGATGCGAGCTCGACGCGATCGCGCCGCCGGCGACGCCGCCGAGCGCGACGCCGAGGTTCATCGTCACGCGCTGGATCGCGAAGGCTCGGTGGCGCCGGTCGCGCGGGGTCAGCCCGCTGAGCAGCGAGGACTGGCTCGGCCAGAAGGCGCCGCTGCCGGCGCCGAGGGCGAGGCTGAGCGCGAAGGCGTGCCAGGCGGAGCGGATCAGCGGGAAGGCGGAGATCGCCGCGGCCATCACGCAGAGCGCCGCGATCAGCACCTGCCGCGGGCCGATCCGGTCGGCGAGCGAGCCGGCGACGAAGCCCGTGACGAGCGCGGCCGCCGAGTTCGTGGCCGCGATCAGTCCGGCGAGGCCGAGCGGAACCCCGCGCACGTTGTGGAGGTAGATGATCAGGAACGGCAGCACGAGGCCGTTCCCGAACGAGTTGACGAGCCCGCCGCCCTGCAGCACCCAGACCACGCCGGGTAGGCGGGGGTCGAGCGAGCGGACGTAGGCGGCGACTGAACGCATGCGAGGACGGCGCAGAATGACGAACCTGTCGGTTATCGGACGGGTTTCGTATTCGTTTGAGCCCGCCCGCGCAGGGTCAGGCTCCTACAGGTGCCTGACCCAGAGAAACGCGGGCCGTGCGGCGACCGTCCTCGGGAACCGCGGAGTCTTTCTAGGTCAGGCACTGACGTGCCAGCCCCTTAGTGCGCCTGGCAGGAATCGAACCTGCGACCTCGCGCTCCGGAGGCGCGCGCTCTATCCCCTGAGCTACAGGCGCATAGGCGGGTCTAGTGTACTGCCGTGGAGCTCACGGCCTGGATGCAGACGACTGCGCTCGCCGAGACGTTCGTGATCGCGCGCGAGGCCTCCGACGAGAGCGAGTCGGTGATCTGTGAGCTGCGTTTCGGGGACGAGGTGGGATATGGAGAGGGCGCGCCGATCGAGCGCTACGACGAGGACGGTGCGGGAGCCGTGGCGTTTCTGGAGGAGTCCGCCGGCGTGCTCGGCGACGATCCGTTCGCGCTCGACGAGATCGAGTCACGGCTGCCGGCCGGTGAGCACACGCAGGCGGCTCGCGCGGCGCTCGACGGGGCGTTGCACGATCTCTGCGGCAAGCTCGTCGGGCTGCCGGTCTGGCGGCTGCTCGGGCTGCGGCGCGAAGGCCCGCCGACGTGCTGGACGATCTGGCTCGGGGATCCCGACGACATGGCCCGGCGAACCGAGCGCATCCTCGGCCGCGGCTTCCGCAGGCTGAAGCTGAAGCTCGGCGGCCGCGACGGGCTCGACGCGGAACGCGTGCGCGCAGTGCGTTCCGTCACCGACCTGCCGCTCCAGTGCGACGTCAACGAAGCCTGGTCGCTCGACGAGGCGCTCGAGCTGCTGCCGCAACTGCCACTTCAGTACTGCGAGCAGCCGCTCGTCGCCGGCGATCCCGACGGTCCCGAGCTGAAGAGGCGCTCGCCGATCCCGATCTACGTCGACGAGGACTGCCACACGCTCGCCGATGTCGCGGCGTGCGCGGAGCGCGCGCATGGGATCAACATCAAGCTTGCGAAGTCGGGCGGCATCCGCGAGGCGGTGCGCATGGTGCACGCGGCGCGTGCGCTCGGACTCGGCGTGATGCTCGGCTGCATGGTCGAGTCGGGGCTCGGGATCGCCGCCGGAGCGCATGTCGCAAGCCTCATGGACCACGTCGATCTCGACGGCAACCTGCTGCTCGCAGACGATCCGTGGCCGGGCGTCGACTTCACCGACGGCGTGCAGCTTCCGGCGGAGCGGCCAGGGCTCGGCGTTGCGCCCGCGTAGGCTGCTGATCCTCGCCGAAGGGCGTTCGCACGACCCGCACTTCGGCAAGACTGCGCGCGGCGTCATCCGCTATGCACCGCAGGACGTCGTCGCCGTGCTCGACTCGCAGGCAACCTGGCCCGAGCACGAAGGCTTTCCGCTCGTCCGGTCGGTCGACGACGCGCGCGCGTACGAACCGACGACCGCGCTCGTGGGCGTCGCAACGCAGGGCGGACGTTTCCCGCCCGCGTGGCGCGAGCTGCTCGTCGACTGCATCCGAGCCGGGCTCGACATCGAGAACGGCCTGCACGAGTTCCTTTCCGCCGACTCGGAGTTGAGCACGCTCGCGCGCGACCACGGCGTCGAGCTGCGTGACCTGCGCAAGCCGCCCGACGGTCTCAACGTGCCGACCGGCGAGAACCTGACGCACGGCGCGACGTCGATCCTGATGGTCGGCTCCGACTGCGCGATCGGGAAGATGACGGTCGCACTGGAGCTCGACCGCGAGGCGCGCCGGCGCGGGGTCAAGAGCGAGTTCGTGCCGACGGGGCAGACGGGGATCGCGATCGCGGGGTGGGGGATCTCCGTCGACGCCGTCGTCGCGGACTTCATCGCCGGAGCGTCCGAACAGCTCGTGCTGGAAGCAGTGCGCCGCGGCGGCGAGGTGCTCTTCGTCGAGGGCCAGGGATCCCTCCTGCACCCCGCGTACTCCGGCGTGACGCTGGGGCTGATCCACGGCTCGGCTCCGCACGCCTACGTGCTGTGCCACAAGGCGGACGAGCGCTACGTCGACGGCGACGAGCGCTTTGTCATCCCGCCGCTCTCCGAGCTCGTCGCGCTGCACGAGCGGATCAGCCTGCTCCCACGGCGGGCGAAGGTGCTCGCCGTCGCGCTGAACACGCGCGACCTCGACGACGACGCTGCGCGGGAAGCAGTCTCTGCGGCCGAGGCGGAGACCGGCCTCCCCGCCGACGACCCGGTGCGCTTCGGCGCGGGCAGGCTCGTGGACGCACTGCTGCCGTCCGGCTAGCACGGCACCCTGGAACGGTGAGACGCGTGCTGGCGGCAGCCTTCGCCGTCGCGGTCGTGCTGCCCGTGTGCTTCGCGAGCGCCGACCCGCTGCGGCTCGGCGTCGCCGACGACTGGCCGAAGTTCCACCCGTGCGGCGACGTCTGGTGGCAGTCGGCGATGGACATCGGCTACACGGATCTGCGGATGACCGTCCAGTGGGACGACACGACGCCGACGACGATCCCGTTCCAGGCGAACCTCCAGGCGGCAGTCGACTGCGCGCTCCTCGCCAACATCCGCCCGATCCTCGCGATCTACCCGCTGCGCCCGAACGGGGTCGGCGGGCATGTCGTCCGCCAGCAGGAGTTCGCGTCGTTCGTCGGGCTCGTCGGCACGGCGTTCCCGAACGTGAAGAACTTCGTGATCGGCAACGAGCCCAACGTGAACAGGTTCTGGCAACCGCAATTCCGCAACGGCCACGACGCTGCGGCTGCCGACTACGAGCACACGCTCGCCGCAGCCTACGACGAGCTGAAGACGGTCCGGCCCGATGCGATCGTGTGGGGCCCGGCGATCTCGTCGCGCGGCAACGACAACCCGCACGCGATCTCGAACCCGAGCCATTCACCCGTCTGGTTCATCAAGGATCTCGGAGACGCATATCGCGCCTCTCATCGGGCGAAGCCGATCTTCGACGTGTTCGACCTCCATCCGTACCCGCCGGTGCAGGACACCGCGCCGCTCCTGACGCCGTTCCGCTGGCCGCAGGCGGACGCGGCGAATCTCGACCGGATCAAGCAGGCGCTTTGGGACGCGTTCAACAAGACGGCGCAGCCGATCGTCCGGTCGGTTCCGGGCGTCTACTCGCTGCCGATCGCACTCGACGAGGTCGGCCAGCAGACGTTCGTCACCGGGCACGAGGCCGCGTACGCCGATCCGCCCGAGAACGTCTACCCGATCACCGAGGCGCAACAGGCCTCGTCGTACGTGTCGCTCGCCGACCTCGCCGCGTGCGACCCATCGGTGAGCGTCGTCCTCTACTTCCCGCTGATCGACGACACCTCGCTGGCCCAGGGGTTCCAGTCGGGGAGCCTATACGCCGACCTGACGCACAAGGCCTCGTACGCGGCGATGAAGCACGAGGTAGCCGTGGCTCGCAGCGCCGCGTGCGCGACGAGCGCGGACGTCGGCGCCCCGGCGGTGTGGCGCCACACCACCGGGGTGGTCGGGGCGTCGGCGAGCTTCGGCCGGCTCGGGACGCGGCCGGCCGTGTCGAGCCTTCGTGCTCGGACCGGGATCGCGCCGCTTCGGACGGTCGTCACGGCCGACGAGGACGCATCGTTCAGCGCAGTTCTCCGCAAGGTCGGCGGCGGCCCGGTCGGGAAGCCGCTGAAGGGAGCCGTCAAGGCGTATCGGAAGACGCCGATCGTCTTCAAGGGCGCGCTCCGCCCGGGGAGGTATGTGCTGAGGATCGTCCTGTCCGCACTCACGAATCCCGGCCGGCGGACGACCTTCACGTCGAAGCCGTTCGTCGTTCGCAAGCCGGCACGTTGACGTGCTGGTCGCGATCGTCTCCGACACGCACATGCCACGCGGCCGCCGGCGCCTGCCGGAGGAGTGCGTGGAACGCCTGGCCCGCGCCGACCTGATCCTTCACGCCGGCGACCTGATCGCGCGGTCCTTTCTCGACGAGCTGATCGCGCTTGGACCGCCGGTTGCGGCGATCCACGGGAACATGGACGAGCCCGAGCTGCAGGCGAAGCTGCCCGGCGAGCGGATCGTCGAGGCGGGCGGGGCCCGGATCGGCATGGTCCACGACCCGGGGCCGGCGGACGGCCGGGCGGCCCGGCTCGCGGCGCGGTTTGCGGGTTGCGACGCGGTCGTCTTCGGGCATACGCACGAACCGCGCGCCGACCTCCACGGGGGCGTTTGGCTTCTCAATCCCGGCTCGCCGACCGAGCGGCGCCGGTCGCCGCAGCGAGCGATGCTGGAGGTCGTCGTCCAAGGTGGCGAGCTCAGTCCGGCGCTCGTCGAGCTCGGCCCTTGACAAGGCGAACACCTGTTCGCTAGCATGGCGAACACATGTTCGCTCGCATCCTCATCCTGGTGGTCGCGTCGGTGCTCGTCTGGAGCATCGCAGCGCGCTCCTCGCAGGCCCACGGGGCAAAGCAGGTGGTGACGGTGAAGCCGTACGACACGCTCTGGTCGATCGCCGAGCGCCACTACGGTGGCGACGTCCGCGACGCGATCTGGCGGATCGAGCAGGCAAACCACCTCCACGGCGCGGCCCTGCAGGTCGGCGAGCGGCTCGTGCTGCCGTAGAACGACAGTCGCGCCTTCGGGCGGCTGACAGAATCGTCGCCCGTGGACCTCGACGTCGTCTTTCTCGGCACGTCCGCGAGCGCCCCGACACCCGCCCGGGCGCCTGCGGCGCTCCTCGTGCGGCGAGGCGGCGACCGGCTGCTCTTCGATTGCGCCGAGGGGACGCAGCGCCAGCTCATGCGTTCGACGGTCGGGCTGCCCGACCTCGAGCAGGTCTTCCTGACGCATTTCCACGCCGACCACACGCTCGGGCTGCCGGGAATGCTGAAGACGTTTTCCTTACGAGGCCGCGAGGACCCGCTCACGCTCTTCGGGCCGCCCGGCCTGCGCGAGCTCGTCGGCGATCTGCGCCGGGTCTTCGGCAAGCTCACGTATCCGCTCGAGGTACGGGAGGTCAGGGCCGGCGAGGCGCTCGAGCGCGACGGCTACCGGATCCTCGTCTTCCCGGTCCACCACGGCGTCTCGGCCGTCGGGTACGCGATCGACGAGGACGTTCGCCCCGGCCGGTTCGACGTGGCGGCGGCAGATGCGCTCGGGGTGCCGCCCGGCCCCGAGCGCGGTGCGCTGCAGCGCGGTGAGTCGATCACGCTCGTCGACGGCCGAACGATCACTCCCGACGCCGTGCTCGGCGACGCGCGGCCCGGGCGCCGGATCGTCCTCAGCGGGGATACCGCTCCCGCCGAGACCGTGCGCGTGCTCGCCGAGGGCGCCGACGTGCTCGTGCACGAGGCGACCTTCGGCGAGGAGGAGCGCGACCGCGCGGCGGACACCCTGCATTCGACTGCCCGCCAGGCGGCCGAGCTCGCCGCGAGTGCGAAGCCTCGGCTGCTCGCGCTGACGCATCTCTCGCCGCGCTACGTCGGCTCGGAGCTCCTCGACGAGGCGCGGAAGGTCTTCGAGGCGACCGTCGCGCCGCGCGACTTCGACGTGATCGAGGTGCCGCTCGCGGAGCGCGGCGAGCCCCGGCTCGTGCGAAACGGGGCGCGCCCCCCGCGGGACGCGCCCGCAATGGCTTCCTAGAGCTGCCAGGCGCCGCCGCGCAGCACCGGCACCTCGGTCCCGTCGGCCCTGAGCCCGGTCACGGAGACGTCGTTGCTCCCGATCATGAAGTCGATGTGAACGGCGCTGCGGTTGATTCGCGCGCGGTCATCCTCGCCGACCGGAGCCGCGTAGGCGTTTCCGAGCGCGATGTGGCTCGCGGCGTTCTCGTCGAGCAGCGTGTTGAAGAACGTCGTGCCGGTACGGCCGATCCGCCCCTCGCCGTCGACGAGCGCGAGCTCGCCGAGCCGCGACGCGCCGTCGTCCTTCGCGCATCGCGTCCGTAGCGCCTCGGCGCCCTCGTCCGCCTCGATCTTCGTCACGCGGCCGCGGGCGAAGTGCACGCGTAGCCCGTTCACGAGCGTGCCGCCGATGTCGAGCGGCTTGGTCGCTGTGACGAAACCGTCCGCGCGCTCCGGGTCCGGTGTCGTGAAGACCTCCTCGGTCGGGAGGTTCGCGTGGTGAACGACGCCGTCGATCGTCGTCCCACCGGGAACCTCCTGGGCGAAATGCGAGGTGGGGAGTAGCCCGACGGTCAGATCGGTTCCCGGCCCGTGGAGGCGGATCGCGTCGAAGCGCTCCTCGTCGAGCTTGCGGGCCGCGGCGTGCAGCTGTCCGATCCGCTCTTCCCACGCGGCCTCGGGATCGTCCTCGTCCAACCGGAGGACGTACACGAGCTCGTCCCAGAGCTTCGCCAGCGCCGCGTCGTCGTCGAGGCCCGGATGGACGACGCGCGCCCACGCGGGCGTCGCCCACGGGACGACGCACCAGTTCGTCGTCTTGGCGTTGATCACGTCCAGATGCGCAGCGAGCGAGGGCAGCTGGTCCCGGCCGGCACGGGTCGGGTCGATCCCGGCGAGCAGGCCGGGCGGCGTGTTCGGGCCGATCGAGATGCGGCAGCCGTGCGCCTCGCCGAGGTCGAGAAGGCGCTTCGGGTACCAGGACGGCACGAACTCGAGGGTGTCGGCAGGTGCGCGCTCGGCCCGGATCAGCTTCACGTACGGGTCGAAGTACCACGGGTCGACGAACCGCGCTCCGCGGGCGTAGGCCTTCGCCGCGACCGCGCGAACGAGGCGCGCCGATGTCGGGGCGGTGATGATCAGAACCTGCTGGTCGGGCTGGATGTTCGCGCCGAACTCGACGATCAAGTTCGCGTAGCGATCGAGCAGCGCGTCGTCCACGGGCGGACGATAGACGATTGGTCGCGCACGCTCCGTCCGACGGGATCGCCTATGCTGCTCGCGCACGTCCCGCCTTTAACCCGGTCCAGCGAGGCCGGAAAGGAGTCGCATGAATCCGGCTGCCGTAACCCAGGCGCGAGCCGTCCTGCTCGACGAAGAGCAGGTCGCCCGGACGCTCTCACGGATCGCGCACGAGATCATCGAGCGGAACGACGAGCTCGACGCGGTGTCGCTCGTCGGGATCCACACGCGCGGTGTCCCGCTCGCGCAGCGCCTGCGCCGCCTCGTCGAGGAGCGCTCGGGCATCGAGCTCCCGCTCGGCCAGCTCGACATCACCTTCCACCGCGACGACGTGCATGTGCAGAACGGCGGCGCGCCGCGCCGTCCGCAACCGATCGTGCGCGAGACGCGGCTCGACTTCGAGCTCACCGGCCGCACCGTGATCCTCGTCGACGACGTCCTCTACACCGGCCGCACGATCCGCGCGGCGATCGACGCGCTCTTCGAGTACGGCCGCCCGGACCGCGTGCAGCTGGCGGTGCTCGCAGACCGCGGGCACCGCGAGCTGCCGATCCGGCCCGACTACGTCGGCAAGAACCTGCCGACTGCGCGGGGCGAGCGGATCCAGGTCGAGCTGATGGAGGTCGACGAGGTCGACCGCGTCGTGCTCGTGACACAGGAGGCCCCGCGTGCCGAGTGACCTCAGAGTGGTGGGCGGCGATCTCGTGCCGCCCCCGGACGCGCGCCGTCACCTGCTTGCGATGGCCGACCTCGGACGAGACGACGTGCAACGGCTGCTCGCCACCGCCCGCTCGTTCGCGCAGTCGCAGGAACGCGAGACGAAGAAACTGCCGACCTTACGCGGCCGGCTCGTCGTGAACCTGTTCTACGAGTCGTCGACTCGCACCTCGTCGTCGTTCGAGCTGGCGGCGAAGCGCCTCTCGGCCGACACGATGACGTTGCGCTCGTCCGGCTCGTCGGTCGACAAGGGAGAGTCGCTCAAGGACACCGCGCAGACGTTGTCCGCCTACGACCCGGACGTGATCGTGATCCGGCACCCGGAGGCCGGCGCGCCTCGCATCGTCGCGCGCTGCACCGAAGCTCGCGTCGTGAACGCCGGCGACGGCAAGCACGAGCATCCGACGCAGGCGCTGCTCGACCTCTACACGATGCACGAGGCGTTCGGCCGCCTCGACGGCTTGCACGTCGCGATCGTCGGCGACATCCTGCACTCGCGCGTTGCACGGTCTCTCGTGCAGGCGCTGCGGCTCGTCGGTGCCGACGCGGTGCTCGTCGGGCCGCCGACGCTCGTGCCCGAAGGGCTCGCACCGTTCTCGCACGACATCGCCGCGATCGGCGATGCCGACGTCGTGTACGTCTTGCGCATGCAGCGGGAACGGATGCTCGCCGGTGCGAACTTCGTGCCCTCGCTTGCCGAGTACACCGCGCGTTGGGGCATCACGCCGGAGCGGTTGCGCGGCGGGCAGCGCGTCATGCACCCGGGGCCGATGAACCGCGGCGTCGAGCTCGACGGCCGGGTCGCCGACTCCGAGGCGTCGCTCGTCGTCGATCAGGTACGCGCGGGCCTCGTCGTGCGCATGGCCGTGCTCTACGACCTGCTCACTGCCGGCCCGGTTGCGGTCGAAGCGACCGTGGGGGTGGCGTGATGCTCCACGGTCCGTCGCGCGCGGACGACCTGGTCATCCGCGGCGCCCGCGTCCTCGACCCCGCCGAGGGCATCGACGCCCTGCTCGACGTGCGGATCGACAAAGGTGTCGTCGCGCAGCTCGGCGCGGCGGTTGACGCGAACGGGCACCGTGTCGTCGACGCCGCCGGTCTCACGCTCGTGCCTGCGTTCGTCGACCCGCACGTGCATCTCCGGACTCCCGGACGGGAGGACGAGGAGACGATCGCAAGTGGTACCACGGCGGCTGCAGCCGGCGGGTACTGCGCCATCCTCGCGATGCCGAACACCGATCCGGTCGTCGACGATCCGGGCATCGTGCGCGGCCTCTGCGAGCGCGCCCAGAACGAGGCTCAGGTCCCCGTCGGCTTCCTCGCCGCCATCACGAGGGGACAGGCGGGCGAAGAGCTCGCCGAGCTCGGCGCGCTCGCCGACGCCGGCGCGGCGGGTTTCACCGACGACGGCCGTCCGGTGGCTGCTGCGGGGCTCATGCGCCGCGCGCTGCAGTACAACTCGATCACGGGACGCACGATTGCCGTGCACTGCGAGGAGCAGTCGCTGACACACGGCGGCCACGCACACGCAGGTGCCGTGGCGACCGAGCTCGGGCTCGGCGGCTGGCCGTCGCTCGGCGAGAGCCTGATGGTCGCGCGCGACGTCGACCTGGCCGGCGAGACGGGACAGCCGGTGCACCTCATGCACCTCTCCGCACGCGAGTCGATCGACCACCTTCGCCGCGCACAGGCCGCCGGCGTACGTGCCTCCGGCGAGGCCACTCCACATCACCTGTCGCTCACCGACGAGGCGGTACGAGGCCTCGACACGAACCTCAAGATGAATCCGCCCCTGCGCAGTGAGGAAGACCGCGCAGCCCTGATCGACGCCGTGCGCGACGGCACGATCGCGGCGATCGCGACCGACCATGCGCCGCACTCGGCCGAGGAGAAAGACGCGCCGTTCGAGTCCGCGCCGTTCGGCGTCGTCGGCCTAGAGACGGCGTTCTCGGCGCTCTACACGAACCTGGTCGAGCCCGGTCTCCTCTCGCTGGAGACCCTGCTCGTGCGGATGTCGGCCGGGCCGGCGGCGATCTTCGGCCTCCCGCGCCCGCGCATCGCGGTCGGCGAGCGTGCGAACCTCACTCTGCTCGATCTGTCTGCGAGCTGGCGCGTGCAGCCCGAGCGGCTCAAGTCGCGCTCGACGAACTCGTGGCTTCTCGGACAGCGGCTCCAGGGCCGCGTCGCGCTCACTGTCGCCGCCGGCGGGGTGGTGCACGAGTCGTGAACGGCGCACTGGTGCTCGAGGACGGAACGGTCTTCGACGGCGAGTCGGTCGGCGCGCCCGGCTTCGCATTCGGCGAAGCCGTCTTCACGACGTCGATGACCGGTTATCAGGAGGTCGCGACCGATCCGAGCTTCGAAGGGCAGATCGTGTGCTTCACCGCGCCGATGGTCGGCAACTACGGCGTCGCCGAGAGCCGCTCGGAGTCCCGGCGTGCCCACGCAACGGCGATCGTGATGCGCGAAGCGCGCGGCCCCGAGTGGACCGACTGGCTGCACGAGCACGGGCTCGTCGGCCTGAGCGGCGTCGACACACGCTCCCTCGTCCTGCATCTGCGAGAGCAGGGCGCGATGCGTGCTGCTGCGGTTACCGGAGACACGGACATCGAGGAGACGCTGACCGCGGTGCGCGCGCGGCCCGGCATGAAAGGCGCCGCACTCGTCGCGGGCGTCTCGACGCGCGAGCGGTACACGTTCGCTGCCGACGGTGCGGTGCGCGTGGCCGTCGTCGATTTCGGCTGCAAGCGATCGATCCTGCGCCGGGTCGCGGCCGCGGGCGCGGCCGTCGACGTGTTCCCGCACGACGTCGACGCCGACACGCTTGCCGCCTACGATGGCGTCGTGCTCTCGCCGGGGCCGGGCGACCCCGCGCCGCTGCACGCCGAGGTGCAAACGCTGCGCTCGCTGCTCGGCCGTACGCCGGTGCTCGGCGTCTGCCTCGGTCACCAGCTGCTCGCGATGGCGACCGGCAAGGAAACCTTCAAGCTGCAGTTCGGCCATCGCGGTGCGAACCACCCGGTGCTCGACCACCGAAGCAACACCGTGCTCGTCACTTCGCAGAACCATGGCTTCGCCGTGGCGGCGGGCGACGAGACCGGCGTCACGCACAGCTCGCTCTACGACGGAACGGTCGAAGGGCTCGCCTACCCAGAGCTTCGTGCGCGCTCCGCGCAGTTCCATCCCGAGGCATCGCCGGGTCCGCACGACGCGGCGCCGATCATCGCCGGCTTCGTCGAGGAGCTGAAGGCCGTTGCCTAGACGCGACGACATCGAGTCGATCTGCCTGATCGGCTCCGGTCCGATCGTGATCGGCCAGGCCGCCGAGTTCGACTATGCGGGCTGCCAGGCGCTGAAGGTGCTGCGGGCAGACGGCTTCCGCACGATCGTCGTCAACTCGAACCCGGCGACGATCATGACCGACCCCGGCTTCGCCGACCGCACCTACCTCGAGCCGCTCGACCTCGAAGGCGTCGCCGGTGTCCTCCGGCGCGAGCGACCTGACGCGCTCCTGCCGACGATGGGCGGCGGGACCGCGCTCAACCTGGCGCGCGAACTCGAAGGCGAGGGTGTCCTGCGCGAGCTCGGCATCGAGCTGATCGGCGCGAACATCGACGCGATCAATCGCGCCGAGGATCGCGAACTCTTCAAGCAGACGGTCGAGTCGTGCGGGCTCAAGGTGCCGACGTCGCGCATCGTCACCTCGCCGGACGACCTCGACGGCGTCGCGCTGCCCGCAGTGGTTCGCCCGGCGTTTACCCTCGGCGGGCACGGCGGCGGGTTCGCCGACACGGCAGAGCAGCTGCGCCGCCAGGTCGAGCGCGGCATCGCCGAGTCGCCGATCGGACAGGTGCTCGTCGAGGAGTCGGTGCGCGGGTGGGACGAGTTCGAGCTGGAAGTCGTTCGTGACCGCGTCGACAACGTCGTGATCGTCTGCTCGATCGAGAACCTCGACCCCATGGGCGTGCACACCGGCGACTCGGTCACCGTCGCACCGCAGATGACGCTCTCCGACGAGGCGTACCAGGAGCTGCGCGACAGTGCCATTGCGGTGATTCGAGCCGTCGGGGTCGACACGGGCGGCTCGAACATCCAGTTCGCGCGCGATCGTGTGAGCGGCGACATTCGCGTGATCGAGATGAACCCGCGTGTGTCACGCTCGTCGGCGCTCGCATCGAAGGCGACGGGATACCCGATCGCGAAGGTGGCGGCGAAGCTTGCAGTCGGCTACACGCTCGACGAGATCCCGAACGACCTCACCGGCACGACGCCGGCCAGCTTCGAGCCCACGCTCGACTACGTCGTCGTGAAGATCCCGCGCTTCGCGTTCGAGAAGTTCCCGGGAGCCGACGTGACCCTCGGGACGCAGATGAAGGCTGTCGGCGAGACGATGGGCATCGGCCGCTCGTTCATCGAGGCATTCGCGAAGGCGAAGCGCGGGCTCGAGGGACCGTTCGACTGGCACCCGGAAAACCTCCATCCGTGGTTTGCGCACGAGCTCGCGCAGCTCGACACCGAGGAGGCGCGCCAGGCGTTCGAGGCGCCGGTCTACCGGCGCATCGACTCGTGTGCCGGCGAGGTCGAGGCTGCCTCGAACTACTTCTATGCGACCTGGGGCGAGCGCGACGAGTCACCGCCCTCGGGCACCGCGCCCCGCGTTGTCATTCTCGGCTCGGGCCCGAACCGCATCGGCCAGGGAATCGAGTTCGACTACTGCTGCGTGCACGCGGTGCAGACGTTCCGTGCGCTCGGCTACGAGGCGGTGATGGTCAACTGCAACCCGGAGACCGTGTCGACGGACTACGACACCTCCGACCGCCTGTACTTCGAGCCGCTCGACGCGGCGGGCGTGCTCGCCGTCTGCGAGCGCGAACGGCCCGAGGGCGTTGTCATCCAGTTCGGCGGACAGACGCCGCTCAAGCTCGCGCGTGCGATCGAGAATGCGGGGTTCTCGATCCTCGGCACGCCGTTCGAGGCGGTCGACCTCGCGGAGGACCGCGAGCGGTTCGGCGGCCTGTTGCGCGAGCTGGCGATCGCGTGCCCGGAGTGGGGGATCGCAGCGTCGGGTGCGGCGGCGGTCGAGATCTCCGACCGCATCGGGTACCCGGTCCTTGTACGCCCCTCGTACGTGCTTGGCGGCCGCGCGATGCGCGTGTGCCACGACGCGGACATGGTGCGCGAGGCGTTCGCCGGCGTGCAGGGCCCGACGCTCGTCGACCGCTTCCTCGAGAACGCGATCGAGATCGACGTCGACGCCCTCTGCGACGGAAACTCGACGTACGTCGCGGCCGTCATGCAGCACGTCGAAGAGGCGGGAGTGCACTCGGGCGACTCGGCGTGCGTGCTGCCTGCGCAGGCGCTGACGCCGGAGTCGACGGCTGAGATTCATTCCATCGTGCGCAGGCTCGGCCCCGCGCTGGGGGTGGTCGGGCTCGTCAACGTGCAGCTCGCGGTCTGCGACGACCAGGTGTTCGTGCTCGAGGTGAACCCGCGCGCGTCCCGCACCGTTCCGTTCGCCTCGAAGGCGATCGGCGTCAACCTCGTCGAGGCGGCGTGCAGGCTCGCCGCCGGCGCGAAGCTCGCCGACCTCGATCTGCCTGCCGAACGGCCGCCGCGCCAGGTGAGCGTCAAGGCCGCGGTCCTGCCGTTCGCGCGCTTCCCCGGCGCCGACCCCGTGCTCGGTCCGGAGATGCGCTCGACCGGTGAGGTGATGACGAGCGCCGCCGACCTGCCGACCGCATTCGCAAAGGCGGAGCGAGCGGCCGGCCGGCCGCTGCCGCGCGACGGCGCCGTGTTCCTCTCGGTGCGCGACGACGACAAGGCGAGCAGCATTCCCGTCGCCGCGGCGTTCGCGGGGCTCGGCTTCGGGCTGTACGCAACCGGCGGCACGGCGCGGACGCTGCGCGGCGCGGGCCTCGACGTGCACGAGGTGCGGAAGGTCAGCGAGCCCGGCACCGCGCCGAGCGTCGTCGACCTGATTCGCCGGGGGCGCTGCAACCTGGTCGTCAACACGCCCGACGGCGGCCCGGAGCCGCGCTCCGACGGCTACCTCATCCGGGAAGCGGCGCTGGGGGCCCGGGTGCCGTGCATCACGACGATCGCCGCTGCGACCGCCGCCGTCCACGCGATCGCGAACGCGAGGGTCGAGACGGCGCTGTCGCTGCAGGAGCGGATAGATGTCGAGACCGAGGCGCGAGCTTCGTAGCGTCCTCGCGGTCGAGGAGGTCGGGCCGTATGCGCTCGTCCGTATCGACCGCGGCGCCCTTGCGCCCGGCAGTCCCGGGCAGTTCTTCATGCTCGAGGCGCCCGGCCGGGTCCTGCCTCGGCCAATGTCCGTGTGCGTCGCGCCGCGCGGCGAGCTCGGCTTCCTCGTCGATTCGGTCGGACCCGGCACGCGCGCGCTCGCGGAACTCGCGCCCGGCGATCGCATTCACGTGTTCGGCCCGCTCGGCAACGGCTTCCGACTCGACGTCGCGAAGCCGCTCCTCGTCGGCGGCGGGATCGGCGTCGCACCGCTTCCCTATCTCTCGGAGGCGCTCGAGCGACCGCCGGCGGTCATCGGTTTTCGCAGCGAGCTGCACGCCGAAGCTGCAGCGCTCGTTCCGAACGCCGAGGTCGTGATCGATCCCGTGCTCGTCACCGACGCCATGCCGGACGGACGCGACGTGCTCGCGTGCGGTCCCGAGCCGATGCTCGAAGCGGTGCGTGCACTCGCGCCCGGCGCGCAGCTTGCCTGGGAGGCGCCGATGGCGTGTGGGCATGGCGGCTGTCACGGCTGCGTCGTCGAGATCGACGGCGTCCTCGAGCGCCTCTGTGTGAAAGGACCGGTCCTGTGCTTCTCTTGAACGCCAGCGGCTGCCTCGACGCGCTGACCGCGCCGGACGTTGCACGCTCACTCGACGCGTTCGTGAGCAAGACGATCACACCCGAGCCGCGGCAGGGGAACGCGCCGGTACGCATCGCCGAGACGGACCTGGGGATGCTGAACGCGATCGGCCTCGCGAACCCGGGTCGCGAAGTCTTCGTGCGCGACACGCTGCCGGCACTGCGCGCGCTCGGCGTTCCACTCTGGGTGTCGGTTGGCGGGTTCTCCGCCGAGGAGTACGCGGAGACGTGCGCGCAACTCGACGACGTGACGATCGAACTGAACCTCAGCTGCCCGAATGTCGACGAGGCCCCGGAGAGTGCCGCCGAGATCGTGCGTGCCTGTCGGAAAGTGACCGCAAACCCGCTCTACGCCAAGGTTTCTCCGCACTCGTGGGACATGGGCGAGCTGGCCCGAGCGCTCGAGGCGGCAGGCGCCGACGGCCTCTCGATGGTGAACACACTCCGCGGCATCGCGCTCGACGCGCGACTGCGTCCGACGCTCGCGCGCGGTTCGGGCGGCTATTCGGGACCGGCGCTGAAACCGGTCGCGCTCGCCGCGGTGTACGCCGCGCGACGCGCGACGAGTGTTCCGATCATCGGGATGGGAGGCGTAACGAGTGGACGCGACGTGCTCGAGGTCGTCGCGTGCGGCGCGACACACGTCGCTCTCGGGACCGTGTTGTTCGCGGACCCCGACGCACCGACCCGCGTGCGGGCGGAGATCGCGAGCGAGCTCGCGCTGCTCGGCGTCGAGTCCATCGATGACGTACGCGACGTCGCACTCGATTCCGTTGCCAAGGTGGCCAACTAGCGCCGACGGATGCCAGTTGCACGCGGCGTCCAGGTTGGTAGGATGCTGCGTCCATGGTGCGGCCCCAGACTCAAGTGCAGGCGCCTGTCCGCTCACTCGATCAGCGGATGGAAGCACTGAAGAGAGCGAACGACATCCGCGTCAAGCGCGCGCAGTTGAAGAAGGACCTGAAGTCCGGGACCGTGTCCATCGAGCAGATCCTCGGCCAGCCGCCCGAGTACGTCTCGACCGCGAAGGTCTTCGACATGTTGATGGCGGTGCCGAAGTTCGGTCGCGTGAAGGCAGCGCGTCTTTTGAATCAGTGCCGCATCAGCCAGTCGAAGACGGTCGGTGGCCTGTCCGACCGTCAACGGCACGAGCTGATTGCCCTCTTCAACGACCGGTAGCAACGCGGACCGTCCGGTCTTCGTCGTCACCGGTCCCTCCGGTGCGGGGAAGGGCACGCTCATCCAGCTGGTGCTGCCGCGCTTCCCCGAGCTCGCGCTCGCCGTCTCGGCGACGACACGCGCGCAGCGCCCCGGCGAGGAGAACGGCGTCCACTACTGGTTCCTCGACCGTGAAGAGTTCGACCGCCGGGTCGTCGCCGGCGAGTTCCTCGAGTGGGTGGACTACGTGGGGAACCGCTACGGCACGCTCCATTCGGAGATCGATCGGCTGCGCGGGGAGGGTAAGGCGCCGCTCCTGGAGCTCGAGACCGACGGTGCGCTCCGCGTCAAGGCCCGGGTGGCGGGAGCGGTGACGATCTTCGTCACGGCTCCGGTTGCGGAGCTCGAACGGCGGCTTCGCGAGCGAGCGACTGAGAGCTCGGGCGTGATCGAGGAGCGGCTTGCGACCGCCCGGCGGCAGCTCGAGCAGCAGGACGAGTTCGACCATGTCGTCGTGAACGACGAGCGGGAGCGAGCAGCCGTCGCCCTGGCCGAGATCGTCGCCCGGCGGCTCGACGGTGCCGCTACCATGGCGCGGCCATGATTCACCCCCGCATCGACGAGCTCCTCGACCAGGTCGACTCACGGTACGCACTCGTGATCGTCGCGGCCAAGCGCGCACGGCAGATCAACAACTACCACCACCAGCTCGGTGAGGGGACGTTCGACGAGTTCGCGCCGCCGCTGATCGAGTCGCGCTCGAAGAACTACTTGACGATGGCCCTCGAGGAGACCGCCGAGGGCAAGATCGTCTACGAGTACTCCTCGACGTCCAAGAAGTAGGCAGGCTTCGGGCATGGCCCGGATTCTGTTGGGCGTCACCGGAGGGATCGCCGCCTACAAGGCGTGCGAGCTCACGCGCTTGCTCGTCAAAGCCGGCCACGACGTCGTCCCGCTCGTCACGCCGGGGGCACGTCGCTTCGTCGCCGAGGAGACGTTCCTCGCGCTCGCGCGGAGGCCCGCAAACGACGACGTCTATGCGCACCTGACGCGAGCCGAGCTGCTCGTGGTCGCGCCGTGCACCGCGAACACGCTCGCGAAGCTCGCGCACGGCATCGCCGACAACACGCTCACGGATGCCGCGCTCGCTCACCGCGGCCCGATCCTCGTCGCGCCGGCGATGAACCCACGAATGTGGGTCCACGCCGCGACGCGCGCAAATGTCGAGACACTTGTTGCGCGCGGTGTCGAGCTCGTCGGGCCGGACGAGGGGGAGATGGCGGAGGGCGAATGGGGCGTCGGCCGGCTCGCCGAGCCGGAAGAGATCTTCGCGCGTGTCGAGGCGCTGCTCGCGCCGGGCGCGCTCAGCGGTCGACGCGTGCTCGTCACCGCCGGCGGGACGCGCGAGCCGGTCGACAGCGTGCGTTTCGTCGGCAACCGGTCGTCCGGGCGCATGGGCGTCGCACTCGCCGATGAAGCACGGAGACGCGGGGCGGAGGTCGTTCTCCTCGCGGCGAACCTCGCGGTGCCGGCTCCCATGGGTGTCGAGGTGCTCCCGACCCCGACCGCGGAGGCAATGCACGACGCGGCGCTGGCACTCGTCGACGTGGACGTCATGCTGCTCGCCGCCGCAGTCGCCGACTACCGGCCGGTGGAGCCGATCGCGACGAAGCGCGCGAAGGACGACGATCGCTGGTCGCTCGAGCTCGAGCCGACGAGCGACATCGCAGCCGCTCTGGGCGAGCGCAAGACGGCGGGGCAGGTGCTTGTCGCGTTCGGTGCGGAGCACGGCGCAGCCGGCCTTGCGCGCAAGCGCGAAATGCTCGACGGGAAGAACGCGGACCTCGTCGTCTACAACGACGTCGGACGCAGCGACATCGGTTTCGACGCCGTCGACAACGAGGTCGTTCTCGTGTCGCGCGGCGGTGAGCGCGTCGTCTCCAAGTCGTCGAAGCAGCAGATCGCGGCAGCGGTCCTCGACGAGGTCGAGAGGCTGCTCACATAGACGCGGTGGTGATGGCTGCCGGGGAGGGAACGCGACTCCGCCCGCTCACCGAGCTCTGGCCCAAGCCGGTTCTCCCGATCGACGGGCTGCCCGTCGTCGTCACCCTCGTCCACACCCTCGCAGCGGCCGGCTGCGGGCCGATCGTGGTGGTCGTCGGGCATCTCCGGGAGCAGGTGGAGGCGCTGCTCGAACCGCTGCCGTACGACCTGCGCTTCGTCCTGCAGCCGGAGCCGCTCGGATCGGCGGACGCGGTGGCGCGCGCAGAAGCGGCGCCGCCGTTCCTCGTCACCGCCGCGGACACGCACTATGCCGCCGGCGACGTCCAGCGCTTCCTGGCCGCGGCGCACGGCGCCGACGGAGCGATCGCAGTTCGCCGCCAGCCCGGCCGGCCCGACCATACGCGCGTGCACGTCGAGGACGGACGGGTCGTGCGCGTGATCGCGCCGGGCGACGCGGGCGGCCTGACCGGTGCGCCGCTCTGGTACCTCGGCTCGCCGGTCGAGCAGCACCTGCGACCGCTTCCCGGACGGCCTCCGCACGAGCTCGGCGACGTGTTCCAGCTCGCGATCGACGCCGGGACGTCCGTGTCTGCTATCCAGATCGGAGCGACCCGAGACCTCACCGCACCGGCCGACCTGGTGCGCGAGAACTTCCCGTACCTCAGCGCATGACCGACGCCTACGACCTGTTTCGCGAAGGGCAGAAGCGGCTCCGCACCGGAATGACCGCGCAGGCGACGGTGCCGCTCGAGCGGGCGAAGCGGCTCGAGCCGCACAAGGCGTCGATCCGCGAAGCGCTCGGCATCGCCTACTTCAGGCTCGCGCGCTGGCAGGACGCCGAGCGCGAGTTTCGCGTGATCGTCGAGGAGCTCGCCCCGACTGACCACTATGCGCACTATGCCCTCGGCCGCGCGCTCGAGCAGCTCGGACGGACGAGCGAGGCGAACGGGCATTACAAGCTCGCGAGCTCGATGAAGCCGAGCTCCGAGACGTACTCCTCGCGCATCCTCGACCTCGGCGGGTGAAGGCCGTCGTCCAGCGTGTCTTGCGCGCATCCGTCACGCCCGGCGGGTCGATCGGCCCTGGGCTCTGCGTGCTGCTCGGCGTCTCGCGGGGCGACGACGACAAAGACGCCACGCGGCTCGCTGCGAAGGTGGCGAACCTGCGCGTCTTCGCGAATGACGACGGCAAGTTCGACCGCTCTCTCCTCGACACGCGCGGTGAGGCGCTCGTCGTGAGTCAGTTCACGCTGATCGCCGACACGAGCTCGGGCAACCGGCCGTCGTTCTCCGGCGCGGCGCCGCCCGCCGAGGCGGAGGCGCTCTACGAGCGCTTCGTCGATGCGCTGCGCGCGCTCTCGGTCCACGTCGAGACGGGCGTCTTCGGCGCACGGATGGCCGTCGAGCTCGTGAACGACGGGCCGGTGACGATCGTGCTGTAGCCGGGACCTACGAGAAAAGTCCGGAAAGTCCGTAGTCTGCTACCGTTCCGCCACCACATTTCGAGCAGTTTCGAGGTGGGCGCGCGGCGCCCACTTTTCGTAGATAGGGGTGTCTTTCGAAAGTGGCGGTTCCACCACTCGAAAAGGAGCGTCGATTGCAGCGCGAGGTCGCACGGACGGTCGAATCGGCCCTGCCGGGCGTGGAGGTGCTCGCGTTGGAGCTGACCGGCAAGGAGCGCTTTTGCGTGTACGTCGACCACCCGCAGGGCGTCGACCACGCGCTCTGCGAGCGCGTCACGCACGCGCTGCGCCCCTATCTCGACGAGTACACGGTCGAAGTTTCGTCACCCGGCTTCGACCGGCCGCTGCGAACGAAGGCGCACTTCGAGCGCGCAGTCGGCCGAAAAGTGCGCGTGAAGACCCAGACAGGCCGCGCCCGCGGCGAGGTGCTGAATGCAGGCGAGCGGATCGTTCGCATCCAGACCGGCGCCGCTGCGGCAGACATACCGTACGACGAGATCGTGCGGGCCAATCTGATCGACGAAGGGGAATCATGACCGTAGGCTTGACGGAGGTCATCAAAAAGCGGAGGCGGCGGCTTTGCCGGCGCCGGGAGCGGGGATCATGAGCCAGGAGATCGTTGACGCGGTTCGCGAGATCGAGCGGGAGAAGGGAATCGAGAGCGGCACGCTTGTAGCGGCGCTCGAGGACGCGCTGCTCGCGGCCTACAAGAAGACGCCTGGGGCGTCGCGGCACGCGACGGTCGAGCTCGACGACCGGGGCGACTTCCGCGTGTACTCGATCGAGATTCCCGAAGACCTCGAGGTTCGCCTGCTCGACGAAGCGCGCGAGCGCGCACTCGACGAGCTCGAGCGCATTGAAGAGGAGACCGGCGAGAAGAACCACACGCTGCTCGCCGACGAGGACCTCGAGCTCGACTGGTCGGAGGTTCCCGACGACCTGATCCAGCGCGAGGACGTCACGCCCGACAACTTCGGTCGCATCGCTGCTCAGACTGCGAAGCAGGTGATCCTGCAGCGCATTCGCGAGGCGGAGCGCGAGATGATGTACGACGAGTACATCGACCGGGTCGGCGAGGTCGTCACCGGCATCGTGCAGCAGACCGGCGACCGGCGGAACATCCTGGTCGACCTCGGCAAGGTCGAGGCGCTCCTGCCCGGTCCCGAGCAGGTCGACGGCGAGCGCTACGAGCAGGGCTCGCGGATCAAGGCCGTCATTCGCGACGTCCGCACCGGCACGAAGGGGCCGCAGGTGATCTTGAGCCGTCGCGATCCCGAGCTGATCAAGACGCTGTTCGAGCTCGAGGTCCCGGAGATCGCCGACGGGCTCGTCGAGATCCGCGGCGTCGCGCGCGAGCCGGGCTACCGCTCGAAGATCGCCGTCGAGTCGCACGCGCAGGGCGTCGACCCCGTCGGAGCCTGCGTCGGGCCGCGCGGCTCTCGTGTGCGCATGGTCGTCTCGGAGCTCCGTGGCGAGAAGATCGACATCATCCCGTGGAACAACGAGCCGGCGCGCTTCGTTGCGAAGGCGCTCTCTCCCGCACGTGTGCGCGAGGTGTACCTCGACGACGAGGGCCGCGAAGCGACCGTCGTCGTCCCCGACGACCAGCTTGCGCTCGCGATCGGCAAGGAAGGCATGAACGCGCGCCTCGCGGCGCGTCTCACGGGGTGGAAGATCGACATCACTTCCGACACCGAGTTCGCCCAGCAGGAGGCCGAGGCAGCGTTCGGTGGCGAAGAGGGCGAGGAGGGCGATTTCTCGGGCCGCTGCGCAGCGGTGCTCTCGAACGGCAAGCGCTGCCCGAACGCATCGCTGCCCGGCTCGAAGTACTGCGGCGTGCCCGCGCACCAGGAGCTCGCGCTGCACGAGACCGATGACGAGGACAACGCGATCGTCGCCGAGTCGGAGCCCGAGCTCGAGGCGCTCGTCTCGGCACCGGAACCGGTCACGGAGGACGCTGCGGCATTCGGCGACCTCGAGCCCGAGGGGTTCCCGGCGGGGCCCGGCGACGCGCCCGTCGCAGGCGAGGACGAGACGCTCGAAAGCGGCGCGGCGGTGCTGCAGCGCGTCGAGGACGATCCGGACGGCGGCGTGCCGATCGAGCACGTGCAGGTCGAGGGCCACGACGAGTAATCCGGTGCGCACGTGCGCGGGCTGCGGCCGCAAGGCACCGCAGCACGAGCTGCAGCGATTCCACGGCGCCGGCGGAGCGCTCGTGCCCGGTGGAGGCGCCGGGCGGGGTGCGTACACCTGCCGACGGCTGCAGTGCTTCGAGCGCGCGCGCTCGCGCAGGGCGTTCAACCGCGTCCTGCGCACCACCGTCCTCGTCGACCCCGAGCTCTCCCGTCTCTACACTGGTTGACTCGAGCTATGGCAAACGGCAAACCGAACAGACCGATCAGACCGCGCGGCGGCGGCCCCAAGGGCCGGCGTCGCGTCGTGATCGAAGGCGGCGGCGGCCGGCCCGGCGCCGGGCAGCGCCAACGCCCGAGCGACCGCCCTGCGGACCGCACGCCCAGGCAGCCGCGCGAAGTCGCGCCGCCCACCGGGCCCGCGACGGTCGAGTCGGGGGTCACGCTTCGCGACTTCTCACAGGCGCTCGGCGTCTCGATGTCTCAGATCATCAAGCTGATGATGAACCTCGGCACGATGAAGACGGCGACACAGTCGCTGACCGACGACGAGGTCGAGCTGATCGCCGCCGAGCTCGGGCGCGAGATCACGATCAAGCATGCGGGCGACGACGACGCCGAGCCCGAGGCGTTCGAAGACGCCGAAGACACGCTGCGCGCGCGGCCGCCGGTCGTCACGATCATGGGCCACGTCGACCACGGCAAGACCACATTGCTCGACGCGATCCGCAAGACATCGGTCGTCGCCACCGAGGCCGGCGGAATCACACAGCACATCGGCGCCTACCAGGCGGAGTTCGGTGGACGGCGCATCACGTTCCTGGACACGCCGGGCCATGAGGCGTTCACCGCGATGCGGGCCCGCGGCGCCAAGGTCACCGACATCGCCGTGCTCGTCGTCGCCGCCGACGACGGTGTGATGCCGCAGACGCGCGAGTCGATCTCGCACGCGCGCGCGGCGGAGGTACCGGTCGTCGTCGCGGTCAACAAGATCGACCTGCCGGACGCAAACCCCGATCGCGTGCTCGGCGAGCTCGCGAACGAGGGCCTGCAGCCCGAGGAGTGGGGCGGCGACGTTCAGGTCGCGCGCGTCTCGGCGAAGCAGGGAGAGAATCTCGACGACCTGCTCGAGCGCATCCTGCTCGTCGCGGACGCGGAGCTCGACCTGCGCGCCAACCCCGCGACCGAGGCGTCTGGGCCGATCATCGAGTCGCGGCTCGACGTCGGCCGCGGGCCGGTGGCAACCATGCTCATTCACCGCGGCACGATCAAGGTCGGCGACGCGATCGTCGCCGGCGATGCGTGGGGCCGCGTGCGTGCGCTCTACGACTACCGGGGCGAGCGAATCCAGGAGGCGCTGCCGGGCGAGCCCGTCGAGATCCTCGGCTTCGATCGGCCTCCGCCTGCGGGCGAGCTCGGCCGTGTGGTCGAGAACGAGCGCCGCGCGCGGGACGTCGCGCAGCAGCGCGGGGAGCGCCTGCGTCGCGAGGCGATGGCAAAGCAGCGGACCGGCGGCGTGTCGCTCGACAAGCTGTTCGAGCAGATGCAGGCGGGCGCCGTGCAGGACCTGAACATCGTGATCAAGGGCGACGTGCAAGGCTCGGTCGAGGCGATCGTCTCGGAGCTCGGGAAGATCCAGCACCCCGAGGTGCGCGTGGGCGTGATCCACACGGGCGTCGGCGCGATCACCGAGAACGACGTCAACCTCGCCGCCGCGTCGAACGCGATGATCGTCGGCTTCAACGTGCGGCCGTCCGCCGAGGTGCGTGGTGTCGCCGAACGTGCCGGCGTCGAGATCAGGCTCTACCGCGTCATCTACCAGCTCACCGAGGAGATCGAGCAGGCGCTCGTCGGCATGCTCTCCCCGGTCGAGACCGAGGCCATCCTCGGGGAGGTCGAGGTGCGCGCTCTGTTCAAGGCATCGCGCATCGGCACGATCGCCGGCTGCATGGTCACGAACGGTGTCGTCCGGCGCGGGGCGAACATCCGCATCTTCCGCGAAGGCACTCGGCTGCACGAGACGACGGTCGCCGCGCTTCGCCGCTTCAAGGACGACGTGCGCGAGGTCACTGAGGGCTTCGAGTGCGGCATCCTGCTCGACGGCTTCAACGACCTGCGGGAGGGCGACGTCTTCGAGGTGTTCGAGACGCGCGAGGTCGAGCGGACGTCGCTCGACGAGCCAAGCACGTAATTGGCGTCCGGCTTCGTTGCGATCCTCACCGTCGAGCTGCACTTCCCGGAAGCCGAGTCGCTGAAGGGAAAGCGGCACTTCGTCCGCTCGGCGAAGGACAACCTGCGCAATCGCTTCGGCGCGGCGGTCGCGGAGGTCGACCACCACGATCTCTGGCAGCGCGCGACGCTGACCGTCGCGTGCGTCGCACGATCCGCGCATGATGCCGAGCAGCTCGCGGACGGCGCGGAACGCTGGCTCGACTCTGGCGACTGGGTCATGGCACGCTGCGACCGCGTCCTGATCAGCCCGAGTGACCGAGGCGATTAGGTTGCTGGCATGAGCCGTAGGCTTGACGGAGGCGAACAGCTCGCGCAGGTGCCGGCTTGGCCGGCGCCGGAGCACAAATGAGTGGACGGATGCGGAGGGTGAACGAAGCCGTGCGGGCTGTGGTCGCCGACGCGGTGGGGGACCTGAAAGACCCGCGGATCGGCCTCGTCACCGTGACGGGCGTCGAGGTCACGACCGATCTCCGCGAGGCGACCGTGTACGTGTCCGTCCTCGGAAACGAGAAGACGCGGCGCGCGAGCCTCGACGGGCTTGCCTCCGCGCACGGTGTTCTCCAGGCGCGCATCGGGCGCGAGCTCAGCCTTCGCCGGACGCCGACCCTGGCGTTTGCCTACGATGATGCGGTCGAGCGCGGGGTCGAGATGACGAAGCTGATCGACGAGCTTGCGGCAGAGCTCCCGGAGCCGGCTCCCGACGATGACGGAAACGACGCAGACGACTGAACTTCTCGCCGCGGTGGACGCGCTTCGCACGCACGACCGGTTTCTGGTCGTGACGCACGAGAACCCGGACGGGGATGCGCTCGGGTCGCTGCTTGCGACGACGCTCGGCCTGCGCGCTGTCGGCAAGGATGCCGTGATGTACCTCGCGGGCGAGGGCCCGCTGCCGGCCGAGTACGGCTTCCTCGACCTGAGCGAGCTCGTGCGCGAGCTGCCGGCGGACGTCGGCGAGCGCGTGCTCGTCGCCGTCGACTGCGCGAGCGATCGCCGCATTGCGCCCGAGCCCGATGCGATCGCGCGCACTGCGTCGGTGATCGACATCGACCACCACCACGACAACACGCGCTTCGGCGACGTGAACTTGATCGTCGCGGACGCGTCGTCCACTGCGGAGATCGTGCGGGACGTGCTGCGCGAGCTGGACGTCGAGCTCACACCGCGCATCGCGGAAGCGCTGTATGTCGCGCTCGTCACGGACACGGGCCGCTTTCAGTACACGAACACGACTCCGAAAGCGCTGCGTCTCGCCGCCGAGCTCGTCGAGGCGGGCGCGGACGTGCACGGCATCTTTCGGCGCGTTTACGAGACCGTGCAGTTCGCGAAGCTCAAGCTGCTGGCGCGCGCGCTCGAACGCGCGCAGCTGTACGAGGGCGGGCGGCTCGTGATCTCGTATCTGCTGAAGAGCGACTTCGAGGAAGTCGGCGCAGAAGCGCCGTACTCGGAGGGGATCATCGACCACCTGCGCGGCGTCGAAGGGTCGGACGTCGTCGCCCTGATCCGCGAGCCGCCGGGCGAGGAAGGCCCGACGAAGCGCATCTCGCTGCGCTCGAGCCAGGACGAGTTCGACGTGTCGGCGATCGCGCGCAAGCAGAATGGGGGCGGGCACCGTCAGGCGGCGGGGTTCTCGTCGGACGATCCGATCCCCGAGATCGTCGAGTTCATCAGGCGCGAGTTCGAGCATGCCGCCGCCTCGCGCACGTAAACCCGTCGGGATTGCGCTGGTGGACAAGCCGGCCGGCCCGTCGTCCTTTGCGCTCGTCGCCGCGCTCAGGCGGCGCACCGGCGCGCGCACCGGTCACGCCGGCACGCTCGACCCTTTTGCGACCGGGCTTCTCGTGCTGCTCTCCGGTGCGGCGACTCGCCTCGCGCCGTGCTTCGTCGGGCTCGACAAGCGCTACGTCACCGACATCGACCTGACCGCGATCACGTCGACCGGCGACCCGGAGGGAGCCGTTCTCGAGCGGCACGAGCCGCCGACGCGATCCGAGCTCGACGCGATGCTCGATCGGCTGCGCGGCGAGATCGAGCTGCCGGTGCCGGCGGCATCGGCCGTGAAGATCGACGGCGAACGCGCCTACAGGCTGGCGCGGCGCGGGGTCGACGTCGAGATGCCCGTGCGCCGCTCGATCGTCCACTCGCTGGAAGTTGTTGCCTACGCGACGATGTCGGTGCGCATCGCATTGCATGTCAGCTCGGGCACGTACGTGCGGTCGATTGCCCGGGCGGCCGGAGGCCATTGCACGACGCTCAGGCGCACCGCAGTCGGCCCATTCGTAGTCGCGGAGGCGCGTCCCGTCGACGACGCGACGCTCCTGCCGGTCGCCGACGCACTCAGCCGCCTGCCGGCGGAGGCTCTCGAGCGGGTGGCGAGCGCCGACCGGGAAAAGGTGCTCGCGCTCGAGGCGCCGGCGTGACGGTCACCCGTACGCCGGAGGAGCTCAAGCTCGTCCCGCGCGCAGTTGCGATGGGCACGTTCGACGGCGTGCACCTCGGTCACCGAGCCGTCGTGCGCGCGGCCGTCGACGCAGGCCTCCGCCCGACCGTCGTCACGTTCGACCCGCACCCGCGAGCGGTGCTCGGCAACCGCGTCGAGTTGCTCGCGACGCTCGAGCGGCGTGTCGAGCTGCTCCTCGAGTGCGGGATCGAAGACGTCCTCGTCGTCGAATTCACGCCGGCGCTCGCCGCTCTGCCGCCGGCCGAGTTCGCACGCGAGGTGCTCCTGCGCATCGGCACGCAGGTTGTCGTAGTGGGCACGGGCTTCCGCTTCGGCAGGCGCCGCGAAGGTGACGTCGAGCTGCTCCGCGCGCTCGGGATCGATGCGCGGCAAGTGCCGCTCGTCGAAGGCGTCTCGTCGACGCGCATCCGTCAGCATGCGCTCGCAGGCGAGGTCGTGCCGGCTGCGCGCCTCCTCGGTCGTCCGCTCGAGGTCGACGGCCTTGTCGTCACGGGCGACCAGCGCGGTGGGACGCTCGGCTTCCCGACCGCCAACATTGCCGTCGAGGCGAGCGTGCTCGTCCCCGGCTTCGGGATCTACGCCGGCGCCGTCGATGATCGGCGTGCCGCCGTGTCGATCGGCGTCAACCCGCACTACGGAGGCACCGAGCGACGCGTCGAGGCCTACCTGCTCGACTGGGAAGGCGACCTCTACGACGCCCGGCTCGTCGTCGAGCTGTGGCAGCGCCTGCGCGACGAGCGTGCGTTTGCGAGCGAGCAGGAGCTCGTCAGGCAGATCGCACGCGACGTGTCGGAGACGAGAAGCGCTATCCGGCCCGTGTGACACGCCGTGCGAGCCGGCTGCCGAATCGTGCGAAGCCGTCGCGGGGGAAGTCCATGCGGTCGCGGCCGTCGACCAGGCGAAACGTCCGCTCGGCGATCGGCCGCACGAGCAGCTCCTCACCGCCGACGCGCACGAGCAGCCCGCCTTCCGCCGGCACGACCTCGTATTGCGCGTCGCTGCAGGCATACGAGCCGGCGAACGCCCCCATGACCTCAGCCGGTAGCTCGATGAACGGCGCGACCCGCCGTCGGCGGCCGACGACGCGCTCGAAGAACCCGTCCGTCAGCTCGTCGAGGGCGGCCTGCCCGTTGCTCGAGCTCGTCAGGCCCACGAAGACGGCTCCACGCGCGGGGATCGTGAGCAGCGACGTCTCGAATCCTCCGTAGGAGCCCGAGTGGCCCCACGCCTCGACCTCGCCGAGCCGCTCGCCGAAGAGCCCGAGCCCGTACACGCGGCCGATGGGCTTGCCATGCGGAACGGCCATCCGGACGAAGGAGGGTTCGGTAAGGAGTCGCGTGCCGAACGCGAGCACGTCGGTCACCGTCGAGACGAGGCCGCCGGACGGGCGGCGCGCGCGCGGGTAGGGGCCCTCGTCGGCGCCCTGACCGGTCCCGTCGACGTCCGGCTCGCCGAACGACGTCGCCGAGAGCGCGAACGGCGCGATCACCGCGCGCTCCAGTGCCTCTTCGAAGGTCACACCGGCCTTGACGGCGCAGAGGTGGCCCAGGAGCCAGTAGCCGGTGTTTGCGTACGACCAGATGTCGTCGCAGCCGACGAGCCGGTCGACGGCCGGCAGCTCCGCCACGGCCGAGGCGAGCGCCTCGTCGCCGTCTCCGAACCGTGCGAGGTCGCGCTCCGGAAGCTCGCAGTCGAACCCCGAGGTGTGGGAGAGGAGATGCCGCACGCGCACGTCGGAGGGCCAGACGCCGGTCGCCTCATCGAGGTCGAGCAGCGAGAGCGCAAGGAGCGCGGTGAAGGGCTTCGTGATCGATGCGATGCGGAACCGCGTCCCCGGCTCGCAGCCGGCGGTGGCGACCTCCACGGAGCCGTCCACCGACATCGCGGCGGCGAGCGCCGGGATGCCGTGGCGCACCGCCAGCTCGTCGCACCGGGCCTGAAACGGCGTATTCATCGGGAATTCGCTACCCTACTGCTCGACCCGGCCTCGGCCGCGCGCGTTCTTCCTTCGCGGCGGCTTGGACCAGGGCTTCATCGACAGAGGAGGACGAGGTTGACCCTCACCAAGGAAGAGAAGCTGGGGCACGTCGAGAAGTTCGGCAAGCACGAGACAGACACGGGCTCGCCGACGGTGCAGATCGCGATGCTGACCCAGCGGATCAACACGCTGACCGACCACCTGCGCACCCACAAGCACGATCACTACTCGCGCCGTGGACTGCTCAAGCTCGTCGGCCGCCGCCGCAGGTTCCTGAACTACCTGCAGCGCAAGGACCTCGAGGGCTATCGCGCCCTCATCAAGGAGCTCGGCCTGCGCCGGTAGCTCCGATCAATCCAAGGAGGGTGGAGCTTGGGCGAGCGCGCCGGCCCCAAGCGGGACGCTGACCCAATCTCCACCCTTCACGAACGCCCCTCACGGGGCTAAGCACAGTGGAGGAATAGAAGAATGAGCATTGTCGAAGCTGAGCACCCCGCCGGGGTGCCGGTTTCCGTGTCCGTCGACATCGGCGGACGTGAGATCCGGTTCGAGACCGGAAAGCTCGCGAAGCAGGCCGACGGCGCCGTCGTCGTCTCGAGCGGGCAGACGGTCGTCCTCGGGACGGCGCAGGGCAGGCCGGAGCCGCGCGAGGGCGCGGACTTCTTCCCGCTCACCGTCGACGTCGAGGAGCGGATGTACGCCGCCGGGAAGATCCCGGGCGGCTTCTTCAAGCGGGAAGGGCGCCCCACGGAGCGGGCGATCCTGACGGCACGCATGATCGACCGCCCGGTGCGGCCGCTCTGGCCGAAGGGCTATCGCAACGAGACGCAGTGCGTCGGCACGGTCTTCTCGGCCGACATGGTCGTCCCGCACGACATCCTCGCCATCAACGCGGTGTCGGCGGCGCTCACCATCTCGCCGCTCCCGTTCATGGGCCCGATCGGCGCCGTGCGCATGGGGCTCATCGACGGCAATCTCGCCGTCAACCCGACGCTCGAGGAGACGGAGCACAGCTCCGAGCTCGACCTGATCGTCGTCGGCACGAAGGAAGGGCTGACGATGGTCGAGGCCGGCGCGAACCGCGTGCCGGAGCATGTGATCCTCGAGGCGCTCGAGATCGCCCATCGCGAGATCGTGAAGCTCTGCGAGGCGCAGGAAGAGCTGCGGGCGCGCGCCGGCAAGGCGAAATGGCTCGACCCTGCGACGACCGAGAAGCTCGAGTCGCAGTACGGACACGAGGTCTGGTCGCGGATCCAGGCGGTCGGTCTCCGCGAGGCCGGCGCGATCGTCGAGGAGATCGTCGCGAAGGAGTGCGGCACGGTCACGATGGGCTCGAGCGAGACCGACGTCATGCGCGAGCTGCAGACGCGGATGTCGCTCGGGATGATTCTCGAGAAGCAGCGCTCGGTCGCCGTCGAAGGCCCGGTGCGCGAGCAGTTCGAGAGCGACCTGCGCGAGCTGACCGAGGCGGAGCAAGACTCGAAGGACCTGAAGTCGGCGAAGCGCAACCTGCTCTACGACCGCGTCGTCGAGACGGTCACGCTCTCGTTCCCGACCGGCGACGACGGCGAGAAGGACGCGCTCACGAAGAGTTACGTCAAGAAAGCGTGCGACGCGATTTACAAGAGCCTCGTGCGCAAGAAGATCGCCGTCGACAAGCGGCGGCCGGACGGCCGCTCGGCGACCGAGATCCGGCCGATCGCGGTCGAGGTGTCCGTCATGCCGCGCACGCACGGCTCGGGCCTCTTCACGCGCGGGCAGACGCAGATCATGACGCTGCTGACGCTCGGCACGGCGAAGGAGGGGCAGCGCATCGACGATCTCTCGCTCGAGACCGATCGCCGGTACATGCACCACTACAACTTCCCGCCGTACTCGGTGGGCGAGACGGGCCGCATGGGCTCGCCGAAGCGCCGCGACATCGGCCACGGCGCGCTCGCGCAACGCGCACTCGAAGCCGTCATCCCGCCGGCGGAGGAGTTCCCGTACACGATCCGGCTCGTCTCCGAGACGCTCGAGTCGAACGGCTCGTCGTCGATGGGCTCGGTCTGCGGCTCGACGCTCGCGCTGATGGACGCGGGTGTGCCGATCAAGGAGCCTGTCTCCGGTATCGCGATGGGCCTCGTCAAGGAGGGCGACGACTACGTCATCCTCACCGACATCCAGGGCGCCGAGGATCACCTCGGTGACATGGACTTCAAGGTCGCCGGGACGCCCGACGGGATCACCGCGCTCCAGATGGACATCAAGATCACCGGCGTCAGCCGCGAGATCATGGAGCGTGCGCTCACGCAGGCGAAGGAGGCGCGCACGGCGATCCTCAAGCGGATGCTCGAGGCGATCTCGCAGCCGCGCGAGGCGCTTGCCGAGCATGCCCCGCGCATCTCGACGATCCAGATCAACCCCGAGTACATCGGCATGGTGATCGGAAAGGGCGGCGAGACGATCCGCTCGCTCGAGTCGGATCACGACGTGCAGATCGACATCGAGGAAGACGGGACGATCCTCGTGTACGCGACCGAGGGCACGAAGGGCGACGCCGCGATCGCAGCGATCCAGGCGCTCACCAAGGAGCCGGAGGTCGGCGACTCGTACACGGGTCGCGTCGTCAAGACGACCGACTTCGGCGCGTTCGTCGAGCTGAAGAAGGGCACCGACGGGCTGCTGCACGTCTCGAACGTCGGCCCGGGCCGCGTCAATCACATCGAGGACGTGATCCAGCGCGGTGACATCCTCGACGTGCTCGTGCAGGAGGTCGACAAGGCTCGCGGCCGCATCGGCCTCAAGCTGGTGCAGAAGCACGAGAACGGCGGCTTCGTCTCGCCGGAGGAGCTCGTGGAGCGGGCGAAGGACGCCCCGCCGCGGGAGCCTCGCGAGGACCGGCCGCGCCGTGACGGCGATCGGGGCCGTGGCGGACGCGGTGGCCGCGGCGGGCCGCGTCGCGAACGCGAAGAGTCGAGAAGCGAATAGCTCCGGGGGGTGGTGTCTGACACCATTTGGTGTCAGACACCACTGCTCCGCACTACGCTACGCGCGTGCACAGCTGGGCTCTGACCGAGCTCGACTCCGGCGAGCGGGTCGTCTCGGAGCGGCTCGACCACGTTCGCTCGGTCGCAGTCGGCATGTGGATCGGAGCGGGCTCGCGCGACGAGAACGCTGTCGAGTCCGGCGTCACGCATTTCATCGAGCATCTGCTGTTCAAGGGCACCGAGCGGTTCAACGCGCTCGAGATCGCGGAGATCTTCGACGGGCTCGGTGGGGAGCTGAACGCGGCGACCTCCCGCGAGCACACGCTCGTTTACGCGCGCGTGCCCGACCATCACCTCGAGACGGCGATGGACGTGATGAGCGACATGGTGTTCGCGCCCGCGTTCGCCGAGCTCGACTCGGAGCGTGAAGTCGTGCTCGAGGAGATCGCGATGTACGAAGACGCACCGCAGGACCTCGTGCACGACCTGCTCTCCGAAGCCGTGTTCGGCGACCATCCGCTCGGCCGGCCGGTGATCGGGACGGCCGAAGTGATCTCCTCGATCCCGCGCGACGCGATCGCGGGCTACCACGAGCAGATGTACGTGCCCGCGAACATCGTCGTGTCGGGCGCGGGCAACCTCGAGCACGAGCGGCTCGTCGAGCTCGTCCAGCGTGCGCTCGAGGCTCGCACGTCCACTCGCGATGCGCACGTCAACGTGCGCCCGCCGCTCGTGACCGCGCCGCCGCCGCGTCTCCGCTTTCAGCGCAAGGACACCGAGCAATACCACGTATGTCTCGGGGCTCCCGGCATCTCGCGGTCCGACCGGCGCCGTTTCGCCGCGTCGCTGCTCGACGCGATCCTCGGCGGCTCGGCCTCTTCCCGGCTCTTCCAGGAGATTCGCGAGAAGCGCGGCATGGCGTACGCGGTCTACTCGTTCATCTCGCAGTACACGGACACCGGCCAGATCGGCGTATATCTCGGGACCCGCGAGGACAATCTCGGCGAGGCGCTCGCGATCACCGCGGAGCAGATCGCCGACCTCGCCGGCGGCAACCTGCCCGAGCGCGAGCTCGTACGCGCGAAGGAGAACCTGAAGGGCCGCATCCTGCTCTCGATGGAGTCCACGTCGACGCGGATGAACCGTCTCGGCAAGTCGCTCGTCAGCGACTCGGAGCTGCTGTCGCTCGACCGCATCGTCGCCGAGATCGACGCCGTCGAAGCCTCGTCGGTGTGTGAGCTCGCGGCGGCGCTGCTGGACTCCGACCGGCTGTCGGCGGCGTGCATCGGCCCGAGCGAGGAGCGGTTCGTGGCGGCGCTCGAGCACGTCACCCCGAACCTCGCGCGCGCGGCGTGAACGTCCTCCTGAACGGGCGCGGCGGCCGGGTCGGCTCCGTGCTCGGTCCGGGTCTCGAAGCGGCGGGCCACGTGCTCGTCGACGCACTTGCCGACGCCGACGCGATGGTCGACTTCACGCGGCCGGAGGCTGTCGTCGCCAATGTGCGCGAGGCGGTCGCGGCCGGTGTGCCGTGCGTCGTCGGCACCACGGGCTGGGAGCCGGAGCAGTTCGCCGATGCTCGTGTGCCGGTCTTCTACGCGCCGAACTTCGCGCTCGGCGCAGTGCTGATGATGCGCTTCGCCGAGGAGGCGTCGCGCTATCTCCCGGACGCGGAGATCGTCGAGCTGCATCATGCCGCGAAGCTCGACGCGCCGTCCGGCACCGCGAAGCTGACGGCCGAGCGTGTGGGCGGAGCGCCGATTCACTCCGTGCGGCTGCCGGGCCTCGTCGCGCACCAGGAGATCGTCTTCGGGGCCGAGGGCGAGACGCTTCGGATCCGCCACGACGCCGTCTCGCGCGCCGCCTACACGCCCGGCGTGCTGCTCGCGCTCGAACGGCTCGCGACGCTGCCGCGCGGCGTGACGACCGGTTTGGACTCGCTCGTCTAGGCTGTTCGCGCGTCATGGTCTGCGCAAGCTGCGGTGCCGAGAATCCTGCCGGTCACCGGTTCTGCGGCCAGTGCGGCAGCGCTCTCACCGTCGGCTGTCCTGCCTGTGGGCACGCGAGTCTTCCCGGCGAGCGGTACTGCGGAGCGTGCGGCCACTCGCTGGAGGTCACTGCCGCCGTCCCGTCCGCGCCGCTCGCCGAGCGGCGGCTCGTCTCGGTGCTCTTCGCCGACCTCGTCGGGTTCACGTCGCTCTCGGAGTCCCGCGACCCGGAAGAGGTGCGTGAGCTCCTCTCGCGCTACTTCGACACGTGCCGGCGGCTCGTCGAGCTGTACGGCGGCACGGTGGAGAAGTTCATCGGCGACGCGGTGATGGCCGTCTGGGGAACACCGGTCGCGCAGGAAGACGACGCGGAGCGTGCGGTGCGTGCAGCGCTCGATCTCATCGCAGCGGTGACGGCGCTCGGCGACGAGGTGGGCGCGCCGGAGCTGCGCGCGCGGGCCGGTGTGCTGACGGGCGAAGCAGCGGTGAACGTCGGCGCGGTGGGAGAGGGCATGGTCGCGGGCGACCTCGTCAACACCGCTGCGCGCATCCAGGCCGCCGCCGAGCCGGGGACCGTGCTCGTCGGCGAGACGACGAGGCGCTCGACCGAGCGTGCGATCGTCTTCGCCGACACGGGAACGCACGCGCTGAAGGGGAAGACGGAGCCGGTGCCGCTCTGGCGCGCGCTGCGTGTCGCAGCCGCGCGCCGCGGCGCCCAGCGCTCGGAGGGCCTCGAGGCCCCGTTCGTCGGGCGCGAGCGCGAGCTGCGCCTCGTCAAGGAGCTCTTCCACGCGTCGGCCGACCAGTCACGCGCGCAGCTCGTACAGGTGACGGGCATCGCCGGCATCGGCAAGTCACGGCTCACGTGGGAGTTCGAGAAGTACATCGACGGGCTCGCCGAGAACGTCTGGTGGCACCGAGGCCGCTGCCTCGCCTACGGGGAAGGCGTCGCCTACTGGGCGCTTGCCGAGATGGTTCGCATGCGCGCGCAGATCGTCGAAGGCGAGTCGCAGGACACGGCGCGCACGAAGCTCGCGCTCTGCCTCGAGGAGCACCTGCCGAGTGAAGAGGAGCGTGCGTGGATCGGCCCGCGCCTTGCGAACCTGCTCGGGCTCGAGGACCGCGTCGACTCCGACCGACAGGACCTGTTTGCCGCGTGGCGGCTCTTCTTCGAGCGACTGACCGACCAGGGCCCGCTGATCATGGTCTTCGAGGACCTGCAGTGGGCCGACCAGGCGCTGCTCGCGTTCGTCGAGTTCCTCCTCGAGTGGTCGGCGTCGCAGCCGCTGTACGTCCTCGCGCTGTCGCGGCCGGAACTCGCACAGCAGCAGCCGGAGTTCGGCCGGGCGATTCGCAATGCCGCCTCTCTCGCTCTCGAGCCATTGGCGGAGGAGGACATGAGCAGGCTCCTCGACGGTTACGTGCCGGGCCTGCCGGACGGGTTGAAGGCCGATATCCTCGCGCGCGCCCAGGGCGTGCCGCTCTATGCGGTCGAGACCGTGCGTATGCTCCTCGATCGCGGTTTGCTCGCGCAGGCCGGGCCGGTGTATCGCCCAACGGGTGAGATCGGGTCGCTCGAGGTGCCGGAGACGCTGCACGCGCTCGCCGCAGCCCGGCTCGACGGCCTGCCGGTCGAGGAGCGGCGGCTCGTCCAGGAGGCGTGCGTGCTCGGGAAGTCGTTCACGAAGCAGGCGCTCGCCGCCCTGACCGGCGCCCCGGCCGGCGATCTCGATCCACTCCTCACGAGCCTCGTCCGCAAGGAGGTGCTGTTCCTGCAGGCCGATCCGCGCCGGCCCGAGCGCGGCCACTACGGCTTCCTGCAGGAGCTCCTCCGGCAGGTGGCCTACGAGACGCTCTCCCGGCGCGACCGCAAGCGGCGTCATCTCGCAGCGGTGGCGGCACTCGAGGCAACATTCGACGGAGGGGCTGACGAGGTGCCCGAGGTGATTGCGTCGCACCTGCTCGCGGCCGTCGCGGCGGCCCCGGACGACGCCGACACGCCGGAGATCCGTACGCACGCGCGCAACGCGCTCACGCAGGCGGGCGAGCGGGCGGCGGCGCTCGCGGCACCCGAAGAAGCGCAGCGCCACCTGGATCAGGCCGCGTCGCTCGCCGGGGACGACTCGCGCGCGCAGGCTGCGCTCCTGCAGCGTGCGGGCCGGCTCGCGTTCCAGGCCGGTGACACGGCGTCCGCTCGCGAGCGCCTCGAGCGGGCGATCGTGCTCTACGAGGCGGCAGGAGACACGGCCGGCGCGACGCTGACCGGCGTCGCGCTCGGCGACGTCGACCTCGCGGAGGACCGCCTGGACGAAGGAGTCAGGCGGCTCGAGGCGGCGCTGCCGACCCTCGAGGCCGCGGGGCCGACGCCCGAGCTCGCTGCCACCTACGCGTCGCTCGGCCGGCTGCGAAGCTTGCTCGGACGCAACGAGGAGGCGTCGCCCGTGCTCGAGCAGGCGCTCCGGCTTTCAGAGCAGCTCGCGCTCGACGAGACACTCGTCACGGCGCTCAACAGCAAGTCCGTCGTGCTGCTCCTCGAAGGGCGCCTGCTCGAGGCGCAGCTCCTTCTCGAGGGAGCGGTCGTCCGGTCGCGCGGGCGGAGCGACGCGAACTGGTGGCGCGCCCAGAACAACCTTGCCCAGGTGATGTACAGCGTCGACCGGCTCGAGGATGCGCTCGCGCTCAACAGCGAAGTCGTCGCACTCGCGCGGCAGCGGGGCGACCGCGAGATCATCGCGACGCAGCTCTCGACCTCGATCGGCATTCTCCGCCTGCTCGGCCGGTGGGAGGAGGCGCTCGAACGGCTCGCGACCGTCGAGGCCCTGCCGCGGGTCAGCATGATCGCGCGCTCCGAGCTGATCGAGGCGGTGCCCATCCTCTGCGACCGTGGCGAGCTCGGCCGGGCGGAGGAGCTGCTCGCAACCCAGGAATGGCAGCGCGAAGCCGCCCAACCGGAATGCGTCGTCGCCTTCGCCGCGAACGAGGCGCGCCTCCTGCGCGCCCAGGGAGACCACGAGGCCGCGCAAGCTGCGGCCGAGCGCGGGCTCGCGCTTCGCCCTCAGCTCACGGTGACGAGTGTGTACATGAAGGCATGCACCACCGAGGCACTCGAGGCCGCGTTCGCCCGGGGAGACATCGACCGCGTGCGCGACGTGCTGCTCTTCGTCGACGAGCTTCATCCCGGTCAGCGGACGCCGTACATCGAGGCGCAACGCGCCCGGTTCCACGCGCTCGTCGACGAAGACGAAACCGTGAGCTTCGCCGCGGCCAGGCGCATCTTCGAGGAGCGAGGCTTTGCATTCGAGCGTGCCGTCGTGCAACTGGAGTGGGCGGAGCGGCTCGCACGGACCGGCAGCGCGGACGAGGGAAGCGAGTTGCTGGCCGACGCGCGGGCGCTCTTCGAGCAGCTGGGCGCCCGGCCCTGGCTCGACCGTGCCCATGCCGCCGTCCCGGCGTGAGCGGTTGGAGCTCAGAGAGGAGCTCCTGCAGGTCGACGGCCGGCGCTTCCGGTTGCGGCGACCCGTCGCCCCGGATGAGCTGATCGACGAGGACGCGTTCGCCGAGGACGAGTTCCTGCCGTACTGGGCCGAGCTCTGGCCGGCGTCGCATGCGCTGGTACACGCACTGCCCGACGTCTCCGGCCTGCGGGTGTGCGAGCTCGGCTGCGGGCTTGGTCTCCCGTCACTCGTCGCGGCGTCGCGCGGCGCGCACGTGACGGCGACGGACTGGGCGGCCGACGCGATCGCGCTCCTGCGCGAGAACGCAGCGCGCAACGGCCTCGAGCTGCGCGCGCTCGTTCATGACTGGCGCGAGCCGTTCGACGAGCGCTTCGACCTCGTGCTCGCGGCCGATGTGCTCTACGAGCAGCGCAACGTCGCGCCGCTCCTCGCTCGTCTGAGGGAGCTCGCTCCCGCCGCGTTGATCGGGCTTGCGGGCCGGCCCTACGAGCAGGAGCTACTGCGCCTCGCAGGTGACGGCGAAGAGGTCGCGCACCGAGTGGTGCGAATAGAATCGACGTGATGCTCGGTCACGTCCTGACGGCAATGGTGACGCCGTTCCGGGAAGACGGTGCCGTCGACTACGACGCCTTCCAGCGGCTCGCGCGACACCTCGTCGAGCACGGCTCGGACGGCCTCGTCGTCGCGGGCACGACGGGCGAGAGCCCGACGCTCTCGGACGGCGAGCGGCTCGAGCTCTTCCGCCTCGCGGTCGAGGCGGCGGCGGGCGAGGCGAGCGTGGTCGCCGGCACCGGAACGTACTCGACCGCGCACTCGGTGCACCTGACGGAGTCGGCGCACGAGCTCGGCGTCGACGCGTTCCTCGTCGTCACGCCGTATTACTCGAAGCCGCCCGCGCGGGGCATCGTCGCGCACTTCGAGGAGATCGCACGCGCGAGCGACAAGCCGATCGTCGTCTACAACATTCCCTCGCGGGTCGTCCTGAACCTCGAGCCGGAAACGATCTCCCGGCTCGCCGAGATCGAGACCATCCGCGCGGTGAAGCAGGCGAACGAGGATCTCGAGCAGGCGAGGCACATCGTCGCGACCGGGCTCGACCTGTACGCCGGTGACGACAACCTCATCCAGCCGTTCCTCGAGCTCGGCGGCGTCGGCGGCGTGTGCGTGCACACGCACGTCGTGGGTCTTCAGGTAGCGGAACAGGTGCGCGCGGCACTGGCGGGTGACGTTGCGCGGGCACGGGAGATCGACCGCGAGCTCGCGCCGGCGTATGAGCTGCTCAGGGCAGCGCCGAACCCGATCGCGATCAAGGCGGCTCTCGAGCTGCTCGGCCACGAGGTCGGCGGGCATCGTCTGCCGCTTGTGCCCGCGAACAGCGACGAGGTCGAAGCCGTGCGCGACTGCCTCGCACGGCTGCAGCTGCTCGTTACCGCCTGAAGGCCCCCTACACTGCGGGGCCAATGGACGTTCTCCGCGTGATTCCGCTCGGCGGCCTCGGCGAGGTCGGCAAGAACATGACCGTCTACGAGGCGGGCGACGAGCGGATCGTCGTCGACGCCGGCATGTCGTTCCCGCGCGACGAGCACCTCGGCGTCGACGTGATCCTGCCGGACTTCGGATACCTGCGCGATCGCGGTGTGCGCGCGGTCGTGCTCACGCATGCGCACGAGGATCACGTCGGTGCGCTGCCTTTCCTGATGCGTGAGGTGCGCGTCGAGGAGATCTGGGCGACGAAGCTCACGCTCGGGCTCGTGAAGTCGAAGCTCGACGAGCACGGCCTGCTTCGTGCCGCCGAGCTGCGCGAGGCCGACCCGGAAGGCGTGCCGATCGAGCTCGGCCCGTTCCGGCTCGAGTTCATCCGCATGGCGCACTCGATCCCCGACGCCGTCGGCATCGCGATCGAGACGCGAGCGGGCCGCGTGTTCCACAGCGGCGACTGGAAGCTCGACCACACGCCGGTCGACGGCCTCCGGACCGACGTCGGCCGGCTCGCCGACCTCGGCAACCGCGGCGTCGACCTGCTGTGCGGCGACTCGACGAACGCGGAGCGGCCGGGCTTCACGCGCTCGGAGCGCGTCGTGGGCGAGGCGTTCCGGCAAATCATCCCGACGCGACGCGGTCGCGTTCTCGTTTCGAGCTTCGCGTCGAACATCCATCGCATGCAGCAGGCGATCGACGTCGGCGTCGAGTGCGATCGCAAGCTCGTTGTCGTCGGCCGTTCGATGCGCCGCAACATGAACGTCGCGCGCAATCTCGGCTACGTCGAGCTACCGGACGATGCGCTCGTGAAGCCGGCCGATCTCGACGAGGTGCCTGCGGACCGGCAGCTCGTTCTCTGCACGGGCTCGCAGGGCGAGCCACTCTCGGCGCTCACGCGAATTGCGTACAACGACCATCCGTCGATCAAGGTCGAGCGTGGCGACACGGTGATCATCTCCGCTCGGCCGGTGCCGGGGAACGAGCTGCGTGTGCACGACGCGATCAATCAGCTGACGCGGCGTGGGGCGGAAGTGCTGCACGAAGAGAATGCCGATGTGCATGTCTCCGGCCACGGGCGTGCCGAGGAGCTGCGCACGTTGATCGGGCTCGTGCGCCCGAAGGCGGTGATGCCGATCCACGGCGAGTACCGCATGCAGGCGGCGCACGCGCGGCTCGCGCAGGAGGCCGGAGTGCCTGCGTCGTCGATCGTGCTCGCGGAGAACGGCGACGTCGTCGAGCTGTCGCGCGACGGTGTGCGCATCGTCGATCGCGTCGAGGTGGGCGTCACGTTCGTCGACGGGCTCGGCGTCGGTGACATCTCGGACGTCGCGCTGCGCGACCGGCGGCACATGTCTGAGGACGGCGTGCTGATCGTCGTGACGACGCTCGCCGACGGCGGCGTTGCGCAGCCGGAGCTGATCTCGCGCGGCTTCGCCGAGAGCGACGAGTTGCTGGCGGAGATGCGCGCCGAGGCGCACCAGATCGTGCGCGAGTTGCTCGACGAGGACATCCGCGAGGTGAAGCTCCTGCAGGAGCACATCCACGACGGCATCGGCCAGCTCGTCTACGACCGCACCCGCCGGCGCCCGATGATCCTGCCCGTGGTGGTCGAGGTATGAGCAGTTCTCTTGGCACGCGGCCCGAGTGGGCAACGGTGATCGCGGAACATGCGGCGGAGGAGCGGACGGCGCAGCGGCTGATCGGGCAGCTGCTCGCGGTCGAGGTGTCGTCGCTCGCGTTTTGCCGGCTGCTCGAGCGGTGGGCGCGCGGCGAGGCCGAGCCGGGCACGGCCGGGCGGCGCCAAGCGGCGCTGCGGCGCGCGGCGGATCGTGTGGAGACTGCGTTGCAGGGGCTCGAGGCGCCGATCGAGCGCTACCTGCTCGAGCTCGAGGCCGACCAGGCCGAGGGGCGGTCGTGGTTCGGCGAGCCGGGGCCGGCGGAGCTCGTCGACTGGACGCCGGTGCTCGATCGTGCCGGCGTGCGAGTCGCGCCGCACCGCGTCGCCCAGGCATACCTCGAGCTCGCCGTGCTCGTGCGTGCGCTCGAGGGGCTGTCGGCGACGGTGCGCGTGCAGTCGGCGGTCGATGCGAGCTCGCTGTGGGCGGGCCTCTTCGACCTGCGCGACAACCTGCTCGGGCGCGCGATGGAAGACCTGCGCGCCATCGCCGCGTAGCCTTTTCGGACAGGCCGCAGCGAGACCAGTCTGGTGGCTGCCACCGTGACGAAACGGTAACGTCTCTTCCACAAATCGCGTAGCCGCGCCGTTCTCGGCGAGGCGGACGGGTGGCAGCCACCGTGTCAAAACAGCCACGCGCTGTCCACACATAGGCTTGCCGGCCATGGCTGTCGGGCTCACGGTGGTCGGCTCGATCAACGTCGACCTCGTTGCGCACGTCGAGCGCCTGCCGCGCGCGGGGGAGACCGTCGCCGCGAGGGGCTTCGCGCGGATTCCCGGCGGCAAGGGGGCGAACCAGGCGGTCGCCGCCGCACGGCTCGGCGCGCGCGTGCGAATGATCGGCGCGGTCGGTGAAGACCAGCTCGCGGACGATGCGCTCGCCGGGCTCCACGCAGCGAACGTCGAGCTCGAGCTGACCCGGGCCGGTGCCACCGGCGTCGCACTGATCCTCGTCGCCGCAGACGGCGAGACGCAGATCGTCGTCGTGCCGGGGGCGAACGCACACGTGCCGCCGACGTCGCCGGGCGGTGCCGTCCTCTGTCAGCTGGAGGTACCTGACGACGTCGTGCAAGCGGCGGCACGCCGCGCATCCTTCTTCGCCCTGAACGCCGCGCCGGCACGTCCCGTCGACCTCGAGCCCGACCTCCTGATCGTGAACCGCCTGGAGCACGAGATCGTCTCGCGCGGCAGGCTCGTCGCCGTGACGAACGGCGCGGAAGGCGCGGTGCTCTACGAAGACGGCCGCGAGATCGCCCGCGCGACGCCGCCTCACGTCGACGCCGTCGACGGAACAGCGGCGGGCGACGCCTTCGCCGCCTGCCTCGTCGTCTCGCTCCTCGAAGGACGCCCGCCTGCCGAGGCCCTCACGCGCGCCTGCGCCGCCGGTGCGATCGCAGCGTCGCGTCACGGCGCACAACCTTCGCTCCCCACCGTTGCCGAGCTTGCAGCGATACTCGAATCTTGACGCCGACGCGGCTCATCCTCGACTGCGACCCCGGGCACGACGACGCGATTGCGATCCTGCTCGCGCTCGGCTCACCGGAGCTCGAGCTCACCGCGATCACCACCGTCTCCGGGAACCAGACGCTCGACAAGACGACTGCGAACGCGCTGCGCATCCTCGACCTCGCGGGCCACGCCGACGTTCCCGTGTACGCAGGCGCCGACGCGCCGATCGTGCGCGGCCGCGACGTGGCCGCGCATGTCCACGGCGAGTCCGGTCTCGATGGGCCCGACCTGCCGCCGCCGGCACGAAGCGCCGAGTCGCAGCACGCGGTCGAGTTCCTCGCCGAGCAGTTCAGACAAGCCGACAAGCCGGTGCTCGTCGCGACCGGCCCGCTGACGAACGTCGGCCTGCTCTTCGCGACGCATCCAGACGCGCGCCCCGGCCGGATCGTGCTGATGGGCGGCTCGATCGGCGAGGGCAACCGCACGCCGGCCGCCGAGTTCAACATCTGGGCCGACCCGGAAGCTGCGCGGCGCGTCTTCGCGGAGGGGCTCGACACGACGATGGTCGGCCTCGATGTCACGCACCGCGCGCTGATCAAGGACGAGCACACCGAGCGCATGCGAGCCGCCGGCCGCGTCGGCAAGGTCGTCGCCGAGCTGATGGACTTCTACGCGCGCTTCCACAAGGCGCGCTACCCGGATCTCGACGGCTCGCCGATGCACGACCCGGTCTGCATCGCGCACCTCGTCGACCCGACACTGCTGACCGTGCGCGACGCGAGGATCGACGTCGACTGCGAGTCGGAAGCAAGCCGCGGCCGCACGAACGTCGACTGGCGCGCGCGCGAGCACTTCGGCGCGCCGAACGCGAAGGCCGCCGTCGACATCGACGGCGAGCGCTTCGCCGAGCTCGTCGTCGAGAGGATCAGCTCGCTCGAATGATTGTGTTCGGCGCGATCGCGCCGCACGGCAATCCCGTCTACGAGCAGCCGGACGGGCCGACGGCACGTGGGATGCACGAGCTCGCTCGGAGGCTCGAGGCGAGCGCGGCAGAGGCTGTGATCCTCGCAACCCCGCACGGGACACTCCTCGACGGTCACTTCGGCGTCGTTCGCTCCGCAGTCCTGAGCGAGCACGCAAATCAATTCGTCGACGCCGAGCACCTCTACGAAGGCAGTGGCGAGCCTGAGCTTGCCGCCGCGTGCATCGAGGCGCTGCACCGCGCAAACCTCCCTGCACTCGGAATCACGTTCGGCACGACTGCCGCCGGCGACTCGACGATGCCGATCGACTGGGGAGCAGGAATCCCGTTGAGCTTCTTCCGCAAGCCCGCCGTGATCGTGACGCCGTGCCGCGCGCTCTCGAATGCCGACCACGTTCGCGCCGGGGAGGCGCTGGCACACGCAGCCGGCGACCGCGCAGTGGCCTTCATCGCGAGCGCAGACCACGGCCACGGCCACGTCGCCGACGGCCCGTACGGCTTCAGCGAGCACTCGGCACCGTACGACGAGGACGTGCGGGACGTCATCCGGCGAAACGCCCTCGCCGAGCTCGTCGGCTGGGACCCGCAACGCGCGCGGGACGCGCTCGCCGACAGCTTCTGGCAGATGCTGATGCTGCACGGCGCGATCGGCGCCAGCTGCGACGTCGAGCTCCTCTCCTACGAGGTGCCGACGTACTTCGGGATGCTCACCGCGTCCTACACACCAAGCTAGGAAGGAGCGCGGCCGCCGGGCGCGAAGCACGCGTTCATGGCGCGCCGCAAGCGGCCCCGCAAGCTGTCCCCGAAGACACCCAGCCGCGTGAAGCGGCGCCGGCCGACGACGCGGCCGAAGGCCGCCGCACACCAGCACCCCGAGCTCGTCGGCCTCGCGCTCGCCGGCATCGGCGTCTTCCTCGCGGCCGTCCTGTGGTTCGGCTTCAACGGCGGCCCGGTCACGAAGCTCGCAACCGACGCGATCGGCGCCGCCGCCTATCTCGCGCCGCTCGTGCTCGTTCCCCTCGGTGGCCTCGTCGTCACGCGCAGCGAGCTCGTCGACGTGCGCCCGTTCCGGCTTGGCCTCGCCGTCGCGCTCGTCGGCCTCCTGCTCACGCTCGGCCGTTCGCACGGCGGGCTCGCCGGCCGCGGGCTCGAGTCGCTCGTCGGCGCGGGGCTCGGCTCGACCGGCGCGACGATCCTCGGCGTGCTGCTCACGATCGCGGGCTCGCTCTTCCTGACCGGCGCGAGCCTCGGCGCGATCCTCCGCCGCACGGGTCACGTGATGCAGCGGGCACATCAGCGCGTGCGGCGTGACTGGCCGGTGCGCGAAGCGTACGACCCGGTGCTCGAAAGCGAGCCGGCCCTGCGCGTTGCGCCGCCGGTGGACGTGAAGCACGACTATCCAGACATCGTCTCCGACTCGGTGTCGGTCGGGCCGCCCCCGATCCTCTACGTCCAGGAGGACGACGAAGAAGACGCGTCGAGCGAGTACGAGACGAACGAGTCGCAGGAGCAGCTCTTCCCGGCGCTCGAGCCGCTCGCCGACTACGAGCTGCCCGATCGCAACCTGCTCAAGCAGTCGAAGCCCGGCGGCGGCCCCACCGGCGAAGCGAACCAGCGCGTCGCGGAGGCACTCGTCACCTGCCTCGCGCATTTCGGCGTCGAGGCGACCGTGATCGGCCAGATCGCCGGCCCGCGGGTGACGCGCTACGAGCTGCAGCTCGCACCCGGCACGAAGGTCGGCAAGGTCGCGAACCTGAAGGACGATCTGAGCTACGCCCTCGCGACGACGGAGATCCGCATCCTCGCGCCGATCCCCGGGAAGCAAGCCGTCGGCGTCGAGGTTCCGAACCTCAGCCCGAACCTGGTCACGCTCGGCGACATCTACGACGACTTGCCGGCGACCGCGAGCCCGCTCTCGGTGTGGCTCGGTAAGGACATCTCCGGCGCGTCGGTGTGGGCGGATCTCGCGCGCATGCCGCACATCCTGATCGCAGGTACGACAGGCTCCGGCAAGTCGGGCTGCATCAACACCATCCTCACGTCGATCCTGCTGCGCGCGACCCCGGACGAAGCGCGGCTGATCCTGATCGACCCGAAGCGCATCGAGCTCAACTACTACGAGTCGATCCCGCACCTTCTGACGCCGGTCGTCTCGAGCCCGAAGGAAGCAAGCGCAGTGCTGCTCAACGTCGTCACCGAGATGGAACGGCGCTACGAACGCCTCTCGCAGGTCCGCGCGCGCAACCTGCCCGAGGCGAACCGCGCATTCCGCAAGCGTGGGGAGGACGAGCTGCCGTATCTGCTCGTCGTGATCGACGAGCTCGCGGACCTGATGATGGTCAGCCCGCAAGAGGTCGAGGACTCGATCATCCGGCTCGCACAGAAGTCGCGCGCGGTTGGAATCCATCTCGTGCTCGCGACGCAGCGCCCGTCCGTCGACGTGATCACCGGCATGATCAAGGCGAACGTCCCGTCGCGGATCGCGTTCGCCGTCTCGTCGCAGACCGACTCGCGCGTGATCCTCGACTCGAACGGCGCGGAGAGCCTGCTCGGTCAGGGCGACATGCTCTTCAAGCCGCTCGGTACCTCGCGCCTGCAGCGCGTGCAGGGTGCGTTCGTCACCGAGGACGAGATCGCGCTGATCGTCGAGCAGACGCGCGCGCAGCGCGAGCAGGAGGTCGACGAGACGTTCCTCGAGCTGCCGCAGGTGTTCGTCGACGAGGCGGACTCCGACGACGGCGAGTTCGACCCGGACGAGGACCCGCTGCTCGACAAGGCGATCGAGATCGTCGTCACGGCCCAGACGGCATCCGTGAGCCTCCTGCAGCGGCGGCTCCGCGTGGGCTACACGCGGGCGGGTCGCTTGATCGACATGCTCGAGCGGCGCGGGATCATCTCGCCGTACGAAGGCTCGAAGCCACGGCGGGTGCTCGTCTCCGAGCACGAGCTCGAGCGGGTGCCCTCAGCGCCCGTCGACTGAGCAGCGGCTCGGCTACCCTGTCGGCTCCCAGTGGTCTTCCGGGTTTCCGGAGGCCGGAGTAGGATCGCCCGGTCGTAGTTCACGAAAGCTACTGAGGAGGATAGGTGAAGGTTTCCCGCTGGATTGCGCTTGCGGGCGTGATTGCACTAGCGGCTGTCGCGTTGAGTGCCACGGCACTCGGCGGCTCGACGCCGGCGTCGAAACAGGCGTCGTTCAAGGCCGCCCTGGTGAGCGACATCGCAGGCTTCAACGACAACGGGTTCAACAAGAACCAGCTGAAAGGGCTCAACGAGGCCGCGAAGAAGTTCGGCCTGACGGCGGAGCCGCTCGTCTCGCACTCGGCGAGCGACTACAAGCCGAACTACAACACGGCCGTCCGCTCGGGCGCCAAGGTCGTCCTCGCGGCCGGGTTCCTGCTCGCGCCGACGATCGCCCAATACTCGGCGCAGTTCAAGAACATCGACTTCGCGATCACCGACGACTCGGTGGCCGCGGCCGGCGGCGACTTCTCGAAGGCAGCCTTCAAGAAGGACAAGGCCACCTACTACGTGAAGAACATCGAGGGGATCACGTACGCGACGCAGGAGGCAGGCTGCCTCGTCGGCGTGCTCGCCGCGAAGCAGGCCCAGTCGATGGGCACGACGACGATCGGCGCGGTCGGAGGCATCAAGATCCCGCCGGTCGACTCGTACATCGCGGGGTACCAGTACTGCGCGGACAAGGTCGTCCCGGGGACGAAGGTCCTGGTTCAGTACTCGAACAGCTTCACGGACGAGTCGGCGTGCTCGAGCGTCGCGCAGAACGAGATCGGCTCCGGTGCAGAGGTCGTGTTCCAGGTCGCCGGCCTGTGCGGTGACGGCGCGCTCAAGGAAGCGTCGAAGCTCGGTAAGTGGGGCATCGGCGTCGACGCGGACGAGTACCACGTCGCGAAGAACATCCTCACGAGCGCAGTGAAGAAGACGGACGTCGGCGTCTACGACGTCATCCAGCAGGTCGTCCAGAACAAGTTCAAGGGCGGCACGGACATCCTGCTGAACCTGAAGAACAACGGCGTCGGCGTGGGCAAGATCAGCCCGAAGGTCCCGAAGTCGTGGATCACGCTGATGAACAGCTACAAGTCGAAGATCGTCGCCGGCAAGCTCAAGCCTCCGGCGGTCGTCAAGAAGTAGGACGTGCGTGAGGGGGTGCACCCGCGCCCCCTCACGTCTTTCCCGCCGGGCGTAGAGTTGCGGCTTCGATGAGCGACGACCATGTCCTCGAGATGCGGAACATCCGCAAGGAGTTCCCGGGCGTCGTCGCGAACGACGGCGTCTCCTTTGACGTTCGCCGCGGCGAAGTGCATGCGCTCCTCGGCGAGAACGGAGCGGGCAAGTCGACGCTGATGAACATCCTGTACGGGCTCTACCGGCCCGACGGAGGCGAGATCCTGATCCAGGGCAAGCGGGTCAGCTTCTCCTCGGCCCGCGACGCGATCGAAGCGGGGATCGGCATGGTGCACCAGCACTTCATGTTGATCCCGGTGATGACGGTCGCCGAGAACATCGTGCTCGGCGTCGAGCCGCGCGACGGGCTGCTGCTCGACGAGCGTGGCGCCGAGCGGCGCGTACGCGACCTCTCGGAGCGCTTCGGCCTCGCCGTCAGCCCGTCCGCGCTCGTCAGCGAGATCACCGTCGGCCAGGAGCAGCGCGTGGAGATCTTGAAGGCGCTCTATCGCGGCGCCGACGTGCTGATTCTCGACGAGCCGACCGCGGTGCTGACCCCGCAGGAGGCGCGCGAGCTCTTCGAGATCGTCGAGAGCCTCAAGGCGGACGGAAAGTCGATCATCTTCATCAGCCACAAGCTGAACGAGGTGCTCGAGATCGCCGACCGCATCACCGTGCTCCGCCGCGGGCGGACGATCGAAACCGTGCCCCGCGAAGGCGCGACCGAAGAGTCGCTCGCGCGCGCGATGGTCGGCCGCGACGTTCTGCTTCGCGTCGAGAAGACGAAGTCGGACCCCGGTGACGTCCTCCTCGCCGTGGAGGGCCTCGAGGTTCGCGACGACCGGGGGATCGAGAAGGTGCGGGGCATGACGTTCGATGTGCGCGCAGGCGAGATCGTCGGCATTGCCGGTGTCGACGGGAACGGCCAGACGGAGCTGATCGAGGCGATCACCGGGTTGCGCAAGGCGGAGAGCGGCACGATCACAGTCGCGAGCGAGCCGATGCACGGCGCGAACGCGCGGAGGATGCTCGACGCCGGCGTCGGCCACATCCCCGAGGATCGCCAGCGCCGCGGGCTCGTGCTCGAGTTTTCGATCGCCGAGAACATCGCGCTGCACGACTACGCGAAGGAGCCGGACGCGAAGTGGGGCTGGCTCTTCCCGCGCCGGCTCGTCGAGCGTGCGCGGTCGCTGATCCGCGAGTACGACGTGCGCGGCGGGGGCCCGCTGACGCGCGCGGGCGGGTTGTCGGGCGGCAATCAGCAGAAGGTAGTCGCCGCGCGCGAGATCTCACGCGACCCGAAGGTGCTGATCGCTGCGCAGCCGACCCGGGGTCTCGACGTCGGCGCGATCGAGTACCTGCACCGGCGGCTCGTCGCCGAGCGTGACCGGGGCCGCGCGATCCTGCTCGTCTCGCTCGAGCTGGAGGAGATCCTCTCGCTCTCGGATCGCATCCTCGTGCTCTACGAGGGACAGATCGCCGGGGCGCACGAAGGCACGGTGTCCGAGGAGGAGATCGGGCTCGAGATGCTCGGCGGGCGCGAGGAGAAGGTGGCATGACCGAGCCCGGGTACACGCCCTCGCCGGAGCAGGCGGCCGAGACGGGCACGCTCGCCGCGCGCATTGCCTTGAAGCAGCGCGCGGGCGGGATCGTCGTCCCGATCGTGACCGTGGTGATCGCCTTCCTGATGGGCGGCCTCGTCGTCCTCGCTACCGGCCACAACCCACTGCTCGCCTACCGGGCGATCTTCAACGGGGCGGGGCTCAACTGGATCTTCCATCCGACGACGAGCATGGCGAGCACCGCGTCGTACAACCTGTCGCAGACCCTGCTCCAGACCACGACCCTCATCCTCTGCGGGCTGGCGGTCGCCTTCGCGTTCCGCTGCGGCATGTTCAACATCGGAGGCCAGGGCCAGTACTTCGTCGGCTTCTTCGTCGCCAACTGGCTCGGCGTCGACTTCGCGAGCATGAGCCCGCTGCCGCACATCCTGATCGCGGTCGGCGCGGCCACCCTCGCCGGCGCGCTGTGGGCCGGCATCGCCGGTGTGCTCAAGGCATCCGTCGGTGCGCACGAGGTGATCACGACGATCATGCTCAACTGGATCGCGATCTGGATCGGCGAGTGGCTCGTCGCGGACGGCGGGCCGTTGCAGAATTCGAGCCAGCCGTTCAACCCGAGCTCGAACCCGGTGTCGTCGAGCGCGGAGCTCCCGGTCTTCTGGGGGTCGCACACGCTGGGCGGGCTCGACGTCGGCATCTTCGTCGCCCTCGCCGCGGTCGTCCTCTTCTGGGCCCTCCTCAACAGGACGACGCTCGGCTACGAGGTGCGCGCCGTCGGCTTCAATCCCGACGCTGCCGCGTACGGCGGCATCAACGTGCGGAAGAACATCGTCCGTGCGATGGCGATCTCGGGCGCGTTCGCGGGGCTCGCCGGCGCGCTCGACATGCTCGGCTATCTCTACGGGTTCAGCCAGAACGACATTCCCCTCAGCCAGGTGGGCTTCCTCGGCATCGCCGTCGCGCTGCTCGGAAGAAACACGGCAGTCGGCACGCTGCTCGGTGCGGTGCTCTTCGGGGCGCTCCTCTTCGGGACGACGCACGGGCTCACCGGGAACGTGATCCAGCCCGAGCTCGCAGGCAACCTGACCTACATCATCCAGGGGCTGGTCGTCCTCTTCGTCGGGGCCGACGTCCTCATCCTCTACGTCTGGAACTCGCGCAAGCGGCTGAGGCCGGCGCGAAGCGCTTCGGCCGCAGGAGCATCGTGAGCAATACCTGGGTCGACCGGCTCGACAACCCGGCGAGCGCGCGTCTGCGCGACCCCGCGTTCACCGGCTACGTCGGGATCTTCCTCGGAGCGTTCGCGGCGTTCCTCGCGATCCCGCCGATCGAGGCGCGAACGACCACGTGGCCGATCCTCGTCGGTGTCGTCGGCGCGATCTTCGGCATCTGGACGGTGACGCGCGGCCGGCGCCGCGTCGGGTGGGGCGCCGTCGCCGCGGGGATTCTCGGGCTCGCGCTCGGGATCCTCGCGACGCGCTCCGGGACGGGGAACCTCCACACCGTCTTCGACCCGACGCTGATCGCGCAGACGTTCGGCTTCGCGACGCCGCTCGTCTTCGGCGCGATCGCGGGGATGATCTCCGAGCGGAGCGGCGTCATCAACATCGGCCTCGAAGGGATGATGTTGATGGGCGCGTTCTGGGGCGTCTACGGCGCGGACCGAGGCGGCACCTGGGCCGTCGGGCTCGTCGTCGGCGCGGTGCTCGGTGGACTGCTCGCGCTCGTGTATGCGTACTTCGCGATCCACCTCCGTGCCGACCAGATCGTGGGAGGCACGGCCGTGAACTTCCTCGCACTCGGGATCACGGGGTACTTCTTCGTCCAGCTCTACCACAACCAACCGGTGCCGAACGGCGTCTCGACCCTGCCGAACCTGAAGATTCCGGGGCTCTCGGGCCTGCACTTCTTCGGGCCCGCGATCGGCGACCTGAACATCCTCATCTGGGCGGGCTTCGTGCTCGTGATCGTCGCGTACGTCGTCCTGTTCAGGACACCGATCGGGCTGCGGATCCGCGCGTGCGGAGAGCATCCGCGCGCCGCCGACACGGTCGGCATCAACGTCTACGCGATCCGCTACGCGTGCGTCGGCGTTTCGGGGGTCCTCGCCGCGCTCGGCGGCGTCTATCTCTCGGAGGGCTCGCAGGGCAACGGGACATTCATCTTCGACATGACGAACGGGCGCGGCTTCATCGCACTGGCGGCGATGATCTTCGGCAACTGGCGGCCGGCCGGGGCCTTCGGGGCGGCGCTTCTGTTCGGCTTCTCCAACGCCCTCGCGCTGCGCCTCCAGGTCTACTCGGCCTCGGCGTCGACGCTCTTCAACGTCCTGCCGTACGTGCTGACGCTCATCGCGGTCGCCGGCGTGATCGGCCGAACGGTGCCGCCGGCCGCAGACGGCAAGCCGTACCGCAAGCAGTAGCGGACGAATGACCGACGAGTCCTCGCGCCTGCGGCGGCTGCCCCGGGTCGGCGGTGCCGCGGTCTCGCTGCTCACGACTCTCGTCGCGTTCCTCGCGGGCGGCCTCGCCGTCGCGCTGACCGGCAAGGACCCGATCCGCGTCTACCGCGCGATCTTCGACGGCACCGGCCTTTCGTGGCTGTTCCACGTCGGCAATCACAGCGCACGGATTCCGTTCTCGACGGCGCATGTGTTCTTTCCGTGGGACACCGCGTCCGTCGCCGCACAGAACCTGCAGCAAACGCTGCTCGTCGCAACACCGATCGCGCTGACGGGGCTTGCTGTCGCGTTCGCGTTCCGCTGCGGGATGTTCAACATCGGCGGGCAGGGCCAGTACCTCGTCGGTGTGTATGCCGCGGTGTGGCTCGGCTCGTCGTTCGTGCACCTCGCGCCGTGGTTGCACGTCGCGCTCTGCCTCGCCGCCGGGACGCTCCTGGGAGCCGCGTATGCCGGCATCGCCGGGATCCTCAAGGCGACGGTCGGGACGCACGAGGTGATCGCGACGATCATGCTCAACTGGGTCGCCGTGTGGGTCGGCTCGTACCTCGTCGGCGAGGGCGGGCCGCTCCAGGGCGCGCAGCCGGCGATCCCCGTCTCGCGCTCGGTCGCTGTCGGCGCACGGTTGCCCGTCTTCTGGGGGCCGAAGCTCCTGCAGGGCCTCTCGATCGGCGTCTTCCTCGCGCTCGCGATGCTCGTCTGCTACTGGCTCGTCGTGAACCGGACGACGCTCGGCTTCGAGGTGCGCGCGGTGGGGTTCAACCCGGAGGCGGCCCGCGTGGCCGGCATCGCGGTCGGGCGCAGCACGTTTCTCGCGATGGCGATCGGCGGCGCGTTCGCGGGCCTCGCCGGGGCGATCGACATCACCGGCTGGGAGTTCCAGCTCGGGCCGACCGACATCCAGGGCAGCCAGATCGGCTTCATCGGCCTTGCCGCTGCGCTCCTCGGGCGCAACACTGCGCTCGGCGTGGGTGCAGCGTCGCTGCTCTTCGGCGCGCTGCTCAACGGCACGTCAGGCAGGCAGCTCGACCCGGCGATCTTCCGTCCCGATCTCGCGGCCAACCTGACGACGATCATCCAGGGCCTCGTCATCCTCTTCGTCGGCCTCGATCTCGCGGGGCTCTGGACCTGGCTGCGGCGGCGGGCCGCGTGAACGGCCCGCGGTGGGTGGCGGCGGGTGGTGTTGTGCTCGGTGCGCTCGCGTTCTGGCTTGCGCTGCCGCCGCTTGCCAGCAGAGCCGCTGCGCTCCCACTCGCGATCGGGATCCTCGCGGTCGCCGCCGGCATCTGGTCGTGGTCGCGCGACGAGCGTCGTGGCGGCGCAGCCGGGATCGCGGCCGGCGCCATCGGCATCGCCCTCGGCATGCTCGCGACGCGCTCGTCGACGGCACATCTCGACACGGTCGTCGCGTGGAGCGCGCTCTTCGCAGCGACCTTGCGCTACGCGACGCCGCTTACGTTCGCCGCGCTCGGCGGCCTGTACTGCGAGCGCAGCGGCGTCATCAACGTGGCGCTCGAGGGGATGCTCCTCACCGGCGCGTACTTCGGCATCTGGGGCGCGATCTGGGCCCACGGCTTCGCCGGAAGCTTCGCGTGGGTGATCGGCCTCGCGGTCGCGGCCCTCGCCGGGATGGCGCTTGCCGCCATCCACGCGGTGTGGTCGATCCAGTTCAAGGTCGACCAGATCATCGCGGGCACGGCGCTCAACTTCCTCGCGCTCGGCATCACGGGCTACCTGTTCGTCGAGACGTACGGCGACAACGGCACGCCGGGCAACGTCGCCGACTACGGGATCCCGGACGTGCACCTGCGGTTCCTGCAGGGCTGGCCGTTCGTCGGCCCGATCCTCGGGCAGCTCAACCTGATGATCTGGATATCGTTCGGCCTGCTCGTGGCGACGTCGATCTTCGTTTTCCGCACGCCGTTCGGGCTGCGCCTCCGCTCGGTCGGTGAGCACCCGCGGGCCGCCGAGACGGTTGGCATCTCCGTCTACCGCGTTCGCTATCTCGCAGTCATCGCGTCAGGTGCGATCGCCGCGCTCGGCGGCGCGTACCTTTCGCTCGGCTTCGTGCACTCGTTCAACCAGGGGATGACGAACGGCACCGGCTTCATCGGCCTGGCCGCGCTCATCTTCGGCAAATGGCGCCCGTTCCCGACCTGGGGGGCGACGCTCCTCTTCGGCTTCTCGAGCGCCCTCGCGACCCGGCTGCCCGCCGCGTACGGCGACCAGTGGGGAACGCTCTTCGAAGCGCTGCCGTACCTGCTCACGCTCGTCGCCGTCGCCGGTGTCATCGGCCGCTCGATCGGTCCCGCGGCCGCGGGGAGGCCCTATGCGCGCCAGTAGCGGAGCAGCCCGGGCGGCGATCGTCCTCGGCGTCCTCGCGTTCGCTGCGATCCCGGCGGGCGTGGCGGCAGCGCAGACGACGAGCCTGCGGCTGCTCGAGACCCTGTACGTCGCCGTGCCGGTCGCCGTCGTGCTGGCGCTCGCGGCGCTGCTCGCCGCGCGCCGCTCGCGGCTCGCGCTCGCCCGCAGCCTGTATCCCGAGCGCCGGCGGCTCGTCCGCGCCGCGCGCATCTTCGCGTGGGCCGGGACCTACGCCGGGGTGACGGGCGCGCTCGCGCTCGCCGTGTACGGCGTGCTGCGCTGGGCGCAATAGGCGGTTACGCTTCCAAGCGCCGTGTTCGAGATCGGGAACAGCCTGAGGGAGGCGCGCGTCCGCCGCGGCGTCGACTTCGCGCAGGCAGAGGTAGCGACGAAGATCCGCGGCAAGTACCTGCGCGCGCTGGAGGAGGAGCAGTTCTCGCTCCTGCCGGCACAGACGTACGTCAAGGGCTTCTTGCGCACCTACGCCGAGTACCTGGGGCTCGACGGCCAGTTGTACGTCGACGAGTTCAACTCGCGCTTCGTCAGCGGAGCCGACGACCATGAGCCGCGTGCGCGCCGGTCGGCTGCGCGGCCGCAACGTCACAACCGCCGTGTCGAAACGAACGTCGTCCTCGTCGCGCTCGCTGCGATTGCCGTGTTGATGGTGATCGTGATCGCGGCGTGGAAGGCGGGCGGCGGCGGCAACAACACCGTCACCCCGCCCGTGAAGACGACCGCGAAGACAAACCGGCGCACGCCGTCCGTGCCCGCGCCGCTCCTCGAGCTGAAGGCCGTGCGCGGCACGACGCACGTGATCGCGCACCGGGGAAGTGCGACCGGGCACATCGCCTTCGACGGCACGGTCTCGCAGGGCGACGACGCGCTCGCCATCCGCGGCTCCCGGCTGTGGGTCGAGATCGACACACCGGCGAACCTGCAGATCCGTGTGCGCGGACGGCTCGTGCACGTGCCGGGCGGCAAGCCGCAGGTGATCATCGTCTCGAAGACCGGTTGGCGCCCCGCCTGAGGCCGCGCGCGGCGATCGTCGCGTCCGGGTCGGAGCTCGTCCGCGGCGACCGGAGCGACCGGAACGGGCCGTTCCTCGCCGCCCAGCTGCTCCGCCTCGGCGTCGAGCCGGCGCGGATCACGGTGGTCGGCGACGACGAGAGCGATCTCGAGGCTGCGCTTGCGAACGGGCTCCACGAAGACCTCCTCGTCGTCTCGGGCGGCCTCGGCCCGACGCACGACGATCGCACGATCGAGCTGCTCGCCCGCGCGGCCGGCGTGTCCCTGCACGTGGACGAAGAGCTCGCGGGCGAGATCGAGGAGCTGTCCCGCCGGGTCGCGGAGCGGCTCCGGCGTCCCTACGCGGACTTCGCACAGGGTGTCCGCAAGCAGGCGACCCTGCCTGACGGGGCGGTGTGGGTGGGGCTCGTCGGCACGGCCCCGGCCGTCGTCCTCGAGCGGGGAGAGCACATCGCGGTCGCGCTCCCCGGCCCGCCGCGCGAGCTGCAGGAGCTCTGGCCGCGCGTGCTCGCCACGGAGCCGCTCACCCGACTGCTCGCCCGCGCCCGGGCGCCTGAGCGTCGCGTGCTTCGCCTGTACGGCATCTCGGAGTCGGCGGTCGCCCGTGCGCTCGCCGGGGTGGGCGGCGACGGAGACGGCGTCGCGGTGACGATCTGCGCGCGCGAGTTCGAGCTGCACGTCGATCTGTTCGTCGAAGCGGGCCCGGCGGCGGCCGCGCGCGCGGACGCGATCGAGGGGGCGCTCGTTGCGGAGAACGAGCGCTTCGTGTTCTCGCGTGACGAGCGTACGACTGCCGAGCTCGTCCTCGACCTGCTGCGCGACCGAGGGTGGACGCTCGGCACCGCCGAGTCGTGCACGGGCGGGCTCGCCGCCGTGCGCCTCACCGACGTGCCGGGCTCGAGCGACGTCTTTCGCGGCGCCGTCGTGGCGTATGGGAACGAGGTGAAGACGACGCAGCTCCGCGTGCCCGAGCCGCTGCTCGCCCGTCACGGCGCGGTTTCGGAAGAGGTCGCGGCGGCGATGGCGGAGGGCGCACGCGTCGCGTTCGGCGTCGACGTGGCGGTCGCCGTCACCGGTGTGGCGGGCCCGGACGGGGGGACGCCGGAGAAGCCCGTCGGGCTCGTCTACCTGCATGCGGCGGGTCCGAACGGCGGGCTCGCGCGGAGGCTCGACTTCCCGGGCGACCGCGAGACGATTCGGACGCGCGCGGCCGTGGCGGCGCTCCACCTCGTGCGCACACTCGTCACGAAGGTGTGACAGACACGGCACGCCTTCGGCGCTAGCGTGGCGGGCGATGAACGGATCAGGCTCTTCTGCGCGCTGCAGCTCCCGGCTTGGGCGCTCGACGAGCTCGTCGAGTGGCAGAGCCGGCACCTCCGAGGCGGCGGTCGGCAGGTCCGGCGCGGCGACCTGCATGTCACCCTCGCCTTCCTCGGCGCGCGGCCGGCGGGCGAGGTGCAGGCGATCGCCCGCGAGCTGCACGAGGCGGCCGCCGCGGCCGGGACGGTCGAGCTGCGCCCGCTCCGCTACCGCGAGACGCGCTCGGTGGGGATGCTCGTCTTCGAAGACGCAGGCGCCGCTGCCCGCGCGCTCGCCGACGACCTCCACGGTCGTCTCGAGCGGCTCGGCGTGTACCGGCGCGAACGCCGTCCGTGGCTTCCGCACGTCACGCTCCTGCGCTTCCGAGAGCGGGCAGGAGTGACTGCACCGGCACCGAACATGCGTTCGATTCATGTCGTCCGGTCGGCTCTCTACCGTTCGCACCTCGGACGGGACGGAGCCCGGTACGAGGTCTTGGAAACAGCAGCCCTAGGAGGTTCGTAGCGTGGACAGGGAACAGGCACTCGACACGGTGTTGGGACAGATCGAGCGCCAGTTCGGCAAGGGCGCCGTCATGAAGATGAACGACCAGGCCCAGGTCGCGATCGGCGCCGTCTCCACGGGCTCGCTCTCGCTGGATGTCGCCCTCGGGGTGGGGGGCCTGCCGCGCGGCCGCATCGTCGAGGTCTTCGGGCCCGAGTCGTCGGGCAAGACGACACTCGTCTACCACGTGATCGCGGAAGCGCAGCGCCGCGGCGGCATCTGCGCGTTCATCGATGCCGAGCATGCGATGGACCCGGCGTACGCAAAGCGCATCGGTGTGAACATCGACGAGCTGCTCGTGTCGCAGCCCGACACGGGCGAGCAGGCGCTCGAGATCTGCGAGCTGCTCGTGCGCTCCGGCGCGCTCGCAGTCGTCGCGATCGACTCGGTCGCCGCGCTCACGCCCAAGGCGGAGATCGAGGGAGAGATGGGCGACTCGCACGTCGGGCTTCAAGCTCGTCTCATGAGCCAGGCGCTGCGAAAGCTCGCCGGCACGCTCAACCGCACCGACACGATCTGCCTGTTCACGAATCAGCTCCGCGAGAAGATCGGCGTCATGTTCGGCAACCCGGAGACGACGCCGGGCGGCCGCGCACTCCGCTTCTACGCGTCGGTACGCCTCGACATCCGCCGCATCGAGACGCTGAAGGACGGCGTCGAGGCGTTCGGCAACCGCGTTCGCGTCAAGGTGGTCAAGAACAAGGTCGCGCCGCCGTTCAAGCAGGCCGAGTTCGACATCATCTACGGCGAGGGAATCTCCTGGGAGGGCACGGTGCTCGACACGGGGCTCGAGAAGAAGGTCGTGCAGAAGTCCGGCTCGTACTTCTCGTTCGCCGACGAGCGACTCGGCCAGGGCCGCCAGAACGCGACCGCGTTCCTGAAGGAGCACCCGGACGTCGTGCAAGGGATCCTGCGCGCCGTGCAGGAGCAGGCGCCGGCCGAGCAGGTGATCTCGGCGCGGCTCCTGCCGCAGGGCGACCCCTCCCTGGAGGCGACGCCGGTGCTCGACGAGGAGGAGGCCGCTGCGCCGGCCTGAGAAGGGCGCAGGCGGCCGCGACCCGCTCGAGATCGCCGCGCGTTCGCTTCGCACCCGTGACCGGTCGCGTCGCGATGTCGAGGAGCGGCTCGCGCGGGCGGGAGTCGGCGCGGCGGCCCGGGCAGAGGCGCTCGAGACGCTCGAGCGGGTCGGGTATCTCGACGAAGAGCGGTTCGCCGCCGCACGCGCGGCGACACTCGCCGGCCGTGGGCACGGCGATGCATCGATCCGCGCTGCGCTCGAGCACGAGGGCATCCCGGCGGACACCGTCAACGCCGCCGTTGCGGCGCTCGAGCCGGAACGGGAGCGCGCCCTCGCAGCCGCCGCCGGGTCGAGCCTGGGCGCCGCCGGCGCACGGCGGCTTGCCGGCCGGCTTCGCCGACTCGGGTTTTCCGAGGACACGGTGGAGGCGGTCCTGGGCACGTTTGCGGCGGACGAGGGAGGGGCGTAGAGTTCCCTCCTCAACGCTTTACGACTCTGAAACCTGAACCCAGCTCTACCGACCCGTACTGCGACCGTTCCAGCCAGCGACCTTCCGAGAACCTTGAGCCCCGAATTCAGTCGACGAACATCCTGCACCGTGCAGGAAACGACCTGAGCAGAACGCTGACCTGACATTCGCGGGGGCACGTGCGAGCGCGCCCGGAAGTTCCGATTCGGCGAGAACGAGCGCCGTACGGGCTGGAGAGCCCGTGAGGAGCGCGCATGCTCGTTGCCCTGGCACTCGTGATCGGCCTCGCAGCCGGCGCAGGCGCGATGCTGCTCGCGCTTCGGCTCCACACCGGCTCACGACTCGACGTGGCGCGGCGCACGCGAGCGCTGCTCCTCGACGAGGCGCGCCGGGACGCCGATGCAACTCGACGCGAGGCGGCAATCGAGGTGCGCGAGCAGGCCATCAAGCTACGGGCGGATCTCGAGGCAGAGCTCCGCGAGCGCCGCGATGCGGTGCTCAAGGTCGAGGACCGCGCCGACGCAAAGGAAGAGGACGCAGAGCGGAAGCTGACGGAGCTGGCGCGGCGCGAGCAGGGAGTCTCCGACCGTGAGACGCACCTGCGGCAGCTCCAGGACGAGCTGAAGGAGCTGAAGCTGCGCCGGCGGCAGGAGCTCGAGCGAGTGGCCGGCATGACGACGGCCGAAGCCCGCCAGCGGATCCTCTCGGAGTCGGAAGAGGAGGTGCGCCACGAGCTCGCGGGCCGTGTCCGCCGGCTCGAGGAGGAGGCGGCGACGGAGGCGAAGCGGCGCGCGCGCAATCTCGTCGCGGACGCGCTGCAGCGTGTCGCAGCGAGTGCGGCCGCCGAGGCGACGGTGACGCTGGTCGAGCTCCCGTCCGACGACATGAAGGGGCGCATCATCGGCCGCGAGGGACGGAACATCAGGACGCTGGAGCATTTGACCGGCGTCGACTTCATCATCGACGACACGCCGAACGCGGTTGTTCTCTCGTCGTTCGACGGCATCCGCCGTGAGATCGCGCGCATGACGCTCTTGAAGCTGATTGAAGACGGGCGCATCCACCCGACGCGAATCGAGGAGATGTACTACCTGTCGAAAGCCGAGCTCGACGAGCACGTGCGCCAAGCAGGCGAGCAGGCCGTGTTCGAGGCGAACTGCGGCGACGTCGACGACGAGCTCATTCGCATCCTCGGCCGGCTCCGCTATCGCACCAGCTACGGGCAGAACGTCTTGAAGCACACGCTCGAGGTCGTGCAGCTCGCGGGGATCATGGCGGCCGAGGTGGAGGCGTCCGTGCGGACCGCGAAGCGTGCCGCGCTCCTCCACGATCTCGGCAAGGCGATGACGCACGAAGTCGAGGGATCGCACGCCGCGATCTCGACGCAGCTCGCGCGGCGGCACGGCGAGAGCGCGGCAGTGTGCCATGCGATCGAAGCGCACCACTACGAGGTGCAGCCGCAGACGGTAGAGGCCGTGTTGCTGATCGCCGCGGACGCGATCTCTGCCTCGCGGCCGGGCGCGCGCGGCGAGAGCCTCGAGCACTACGTGAAGCGGCTGGAGTCCCTCGAGCAGCTGGCGGCGAGCCATCCCGGCGTCGAGAAGGTGTACGCGCTGCAGGCCGGACGCGAGATCCGCGTGCTGGTGAAGCCGCACGAAGTCGACGACGATGCGGCCGTCCTGCTCTCGCACGAGATCGCGCGTGAGATCGAAGACCACCTCGAGTACCCGGGCCAGATCAAGGTGACGGTGATCCGCGAGAGCCGCGCCGTCGACGTCGCCGGGAACAAGCTCGCGGAGCGTCGCAACTCCCTGAGCGGATCGAGCGCGCAGCGCGTCGACGCCGCCTGATCCGCCCTTCAGTCGGTGCCCACGATCGCCGATATGCGTCCTTGTGCAGTTCGTCACCGATCAACTCGTCGCGCTATGGGTGGCGCTTCGCTTTCGCCGACGCCGTCGGGACCGCCCCGGCCGAGGCGTGGCGCGCGCTCCACGCCCGACCCTCGGCCGCTCGGTCGGATCGCTCCTGGCGCTTCGGCGGCAGCGGCGGCGATCTGCCTGACGCAACGTCCCGTCGGCCTGGCATCGAGAGGGGCTGACGGTACCCTCCCGTCGTGAAGCGGTACCACGTCACGACCTTCGGCTGCCAGATGAACGCGCACGACAGCGAGCGCATCAAGGGCATGCTCGAGGAGCTCGGGCTGGGAGAGGCGCCGACGGCCGACGACGCCGATGTCGTCGTCTTCAACACGTGCACGATCCGCGAGAAGCCGGATCAGAAGCTCGCTGCCTACCTCGGCGAGGCCGCCGCCCGCAAGCGGGAGGCCCCTGACCGCGTGATCGCGGTCGGCGGCTGCTACGCCGAGGCGCAGCGCGACCTGATCTTCGAGCGCTACCCGTTCGTCGACGTCGCCTTCGGTCCGGGCTCGATCGCTCACCTCGCCGACTGGCTCGGCGCAGGTGGCGTCCCCGTCGAACGCGGTCGCTTCGGCCTCGACGACCGGGCGTTCGCCGCGGCACTCCCCATGCATCGCGAGCGGTCCTTCCAGGCGTGGGTGCAGGTGTCGATGGGCTGCAACTCGAAATGCGCGTACTGCATCGTCCCGGCCGTGCGCGGCCGCGAGCAGAGCCGCCGCCCCGGCGAGATCATCGCCGAGGTGACACAGCTCGCCGCCGACGGAGTGCGCGAGCTGACGCTGCTCGGCCAGAACGTGAACTCATGGGGGCGCGACCTGCTGCCGGACGTGCGCACGGAGTTCGGCGAGCTCCTCCGCGCCTGCGACGCCGTCGGCGGGATCGAGCGCATCCGCTTCACGTCGCCGCATCCGAAAGACTTTCGCGAGCCCGTGATCGCCGCGATCGCAGAGTGCGACGCGGTGTGCGAGCACGTCCACCTGCCGCTCCAGTCCGGCTCGACCCGGATCCTCAAGGCGATGCGCAGGACGTACTCCCGCGAGCGCTACCTGTCCCTCGTCGAGAAGCTGCGCGAAGCGATCCCCGACCTTGCGCTCGGCACCGACATCATCGTCGGCTTTCCCGGCGAGACCGAGGACGACTTCCGGCAAACGCTCGACGTGGTCTCCGAGGTCGGGTACGACAGCGCGTTCACCTTCGTCTACTCCCCGCGCGCCGGCACCGAGGCGGCTGCGATGGAGGGCCAGGTTCCGCACGAGGTGAAGATCGAGCGGATGGAGCGCCTCGTCGAGCTCGTGCAGTCGATCGCGCGGGCTCGGAACCTCGAGCGCGTCGGCCGGGTCGAGGAGGTGCTCGTCGAGGGCTCCTCGCGGACGGATCCGGCGCTCCTCCGCGGCAGGACACGCCGCAACACCACCGTCAACTTCGCCGGGACGGCAAGCGCCGGGGATTTCGTAGAGGTCATGATCGGCGACGCCACCTCGACGACGCTTCGGGGAGTCGAAACGAATCCGTCACATTCGCTCGCCACAATGGGCGCATGCGCGTCCTGATCACCGGTTCATCGGGGCAGATCGGCACGAACCTCGCGCTGCGGCTGCTCGCCGACGGCCACGACGTGTTCGGCGTCGACAAGCGCCAGAACACCTGGACGGACGCGTTCCCGACGCTTCTTCAGGACCTTGCAGGCCACTATCCCGCGTTCCCCGGTGGGATCGGCGGCGTCGAGTATCCGCGCGTCGACCTCGTCGTGCACCTCGCGGCCCACGCGAAGGTGCATCAGCTCGTGCGCGAGCCGCACCGCGCGCTCGAGAACGCGATCATGACGTTCAACGTCCTCGAGTACGCGCGCCAGCTGGGCCTGCCGCTCGTCTTCTCCTCGACGCGCGAGGTGTACGGCGACGTGCACCGCTTCGAGGAATACGCCGAGGAAGCTGCCGACTTCGCGTACACGGAGAGCCCGTACTCCGCGTCGAAGATCACGAGCGAGGCGTTCATCTACTCGTACGCGCGCTGCTACCGCCTCGACTACCTCGTCTTCCGGTTCTCGAACGTCTACGGTCGCTTCGACAACGACCTCTGGCGGATGGACCGCGTCCTGCCGCTCTTCATGCACCAGCTGGCGCGTGGCGAGGAGATCACGATCTTCGGCGGCGACTCGAAGGTGCTCGACTTCACCTACATCGACGACTGCGTCGACGGCATCGTCCGCGGCGTCTACGCGCTCGCCGAACGGCGGGTCGCCAACGAGACGATCAACCTCGCCTACGGACAGGGGAACACCCTCGTCCGCGCAGCGGAGCTGATCGCCGGCGAGCTCGGCGTCGAGCCGCAGATCGCGATCGCACCCTCGCTCCTCGGCGAGGTGACGCACTATGTGGCCGACGTGCGCAAGGCGCGCGAGCTGCTCGACTGGGAGCCGCGTACACCGCTCGAGGACGGCATCCCGAGAAGCGTCGAGTGGTTCCGCGAGTGGCGTGCCGCCCACCCGGACGAAGACCGGCCCTTCGAGCGCGCACGCTCGGCCGCCGAGATCGAGCATGGCTTCAAGCAGCCGGCCGGCGCCGGCGCCTGAGCGGCACGTCCTCGCGCTCTTCGGCCCGACGGCGTCCGGCAAGACGGCGGTCGCCGGCGTGCTTCGGGAGCGCCTCGGCGCGGAGGTGGTCTCCGCCGACTCGGCCGCGCTCTACGACGGCCTCCCGATCATCACCGCGGCGCCGGAGTATCCGGCGCGGCTCGTCGGCGTGGTGCCGCTCGACCGAAACGTCTCGGTCGGGGAATACCAGCAGCTTGCGCACGCGGCGATCGACCAGATCGAGACGCCGCTCCTCGTCGGCGGCACCGGCCTGTACTTTCGAGCGGCCCTCTCCGCAATGCAGATCCCACCGCCCGGGCGCCGGGCACACTGGCAGGCCGAGGTCGAGCGGCTCGGGCTCGCAGCGGCACACGCGCTGCTCTCCGAGCGCGATCCCGACGCAGCCGCGCGTGTGCACCCGAACGATCGCAAGCGCGTCGTCCGCGCACTCGAGCTGTGGGACGCCGGAGCGTCGCTCGCGCCGGCCACCGACCAGCTCTGGACGGAGGACACCCGGCTGCCGACGACGATCGTCGCGCTCGAAGTGCCGCTCGACGTGCTCGACCGCAGGATCGACGAGCGGGCGCGGGCGATGGCAGAGGCCGGTGCCGCGGACGAGGCGCGCGCCGCGTGGGCGGCGCCGTTGTCGGAGACCGCGCGCAAGATCCTCGGGCTCGAGGAGTTCGCGACACTTCGCGTCGAGGAGGCGATCGCCGCGGTCGCGCAGGCGACGCGCCGGCTGGCCCGCTATCAACGCAAATGGCTGCGGCGCCTGCCGGGTGTCGTTACCCTCGATGCCGACGGGTCGCCCGAGGAGGTCGCCGATGCAATCGTCGCGCTGGGTCGCGCAGGGAAACGTCTATCTCGTCACGCGTGAGCCTCTGACCGCGAAACGAGCCCGCGCAGAAGCGGCGGACGGCGACGGGATCCTCGAGGTGCGGGCCGAGGGCGACGACTGGCTCGAGATCGCGATCTGGAATCCCGACGGGTCGCAGGCCGAGATGTCGGGAAACGGCACCCGCATCGCCGCGACCTGGCTCGCCGACCAGACGGGAGCGAAGGAGGTGACGGTGCGGGTCGGCTCGCGCCGGGTGCGCGCGCGCATGCTCGACGGCGACCTCGTCGAGCAGGACATGGGCGAGGTCGAGCTCGGCGAGCCGGAGCTCGTCGCCGGCATTCGCCTGACTACGGTCGTCGTCGGGAATCCGCACGCCGTCGTCGAGGACGACCCTTCTCGCGTCGAGGAGCTCGGCCCCTTGCTCGAGACGCACGAGCGCTTTCCGCTCCGGACGAACGTGCAGGTCGCGCGCCGAGTCGGGCCGGGGGAGATCGAGGCGCGCGTCTGGGAGCGCGGAGTGGGCGAGACACTCGCCTCCGGCTCGAGCGCAGTCGCCGTCGCAGCAGCGCTCGGCTTCGCGGACGCAACGGTGCGTTTCCCGGGCGGGCCGCTCGACGTCCGCTTCGACGGCAGGCGCGCGCTGCTTACCGGCCCCGTAGCTCGAGCCTGAGCGCCCCCTCGAGCGGCTCCGGGATCCGGTCGAGGTCGAGCGCCTCCACGAGCGCACGGGCATAGCGGGCTTTCGCGCCCGAGTGCGCGCCGATGAAGCGGCGCAGGTGCTGCTCGACGGTGCGCCCGCGCTGCGCCGGTTGCTGCTGCAGCAGACGCAGGGAGCCGAGATCGCCCTGCTCGGCGAAGACCCGCTCGACACGCTGGACGCCGAGCGCGCGAATCAGCTCCTCCTCCAGATCCCTCCGGCACACGAACAGTCGCTCGGGCGCGATGCCCGCGGCGGTGATGAGACCCGCTTCGCCCTCGTCGCACAGGCCGATCGGTGCGCCGCCCGCGAGGAGGACGGCGGCGCTTCGCACCGCATGCGCACCGCCGAGCACGGCGACGTCGGGCCGCGGCAAATCGAGCCGCCCGGCGAGCGTCTCGAGCGCGATCCGGTCGCTCTCTCCCTCGACGAGGATCAACCGGCGATGTCGTGCTCGCGCAGCGCGTCGTTGAGCGACGTGCGCAGGTCGGTCGACTCCGTGCGGCGTCCGATGATCAACGCGCACGCGAGGTGAAATGTCCCCGCCGGGAACTCCTTCGGGCGCATGCCCGGCACGACGACCGAGCGTGGTGGGACGTAGCCGCGATGCTCGACCGGCTCGTCGCCGGTCACGTCGATGATCGGGACGCTCGCGGTGAGCGTCACGTTCGGGGCGAGCACGGCCTCGCGGCCGATGCGCACGCCTTCGGTCACGATCACACGCGAGCCGAGAAACGCACCATCTTCGACGATCACCGGGCGCGCGCCCGGCGGCTCGAGCACGCCGCCGATCCCGACACCGCCGGCGAGATGGACGTCGGCGCCGATCTGCGCGCCCGATCCGACCGTCGCCCAGGTATCGACCATCGTGTTCGGGCCGACCCACGCACCGATGTTCACGTACGACGGCATCAGGACGACGCCGCGCGAGAGGAACGCGCCGTACCGGGCAGTCGCCGGCGGCACCACGCGAACGCCGAGCTGCTCGTAACCGCTCTTCAGTGGGATCTTGTCGTGATACTCAAACGGCCCTACCTCGCGCGGCTCCAGCTGCCGCTGCCGGAAGTAGTCCAGGATCGCCGCTTGCACGTCCGCGTTCACGCGCCAGCCGTCGCCGTCCGGCTCGGCGACGCGCACCTCGCCTCGGTCGAGCGCAGCGATCGTCTCTTCGGTGCTCAGAGCACGCTCCCGATGATCTCGGCCGCACGCTCGCACTGCTCCTGGGTCGGGACGAGCGCAAACCGCGCGTAACCCTCCCCGGCGGCTCCGAAGAACGACCCGGGCGCACAGACAACGCCGTGTTCGAGCAGCTTGCGCGCAAACGGCTCAGAAGGGCCGCCGACGTCCACCCACAGATAGAACGTCGCCGCGGACCCGGCGAGTCGCACGCCCTTCGCCTCGAGCGCCGGGAGCAGAACGTCGCGCTTTCGGCCGTACACCTTGCGCACCGCCGCAACGTGCCGCTCGTCCGTCCACGCTGCGATCGACGCGCGCTGAACGAACTCCTGCGGGGCGGTGCCCACGGTCGGGCGAAAGGCCTTCAAGGCCGAGACGACCTCCGGCGGCGCGCACACGAACCCGGAGCGGTAGCCGGTCATCGACGAGCGCTTGGAGAGCGTGTTGAAGACGACGACGTTCGTGCGATCCGCGAGCTCGAGTGCGGACGCGGGCGGCTCGTCGAACCACAGCTCCGAGTACGCCTCGTCCGAGCACACGAGGAAGCCGTGCTCCCGTGCCAGCGCGGCGAGCTCCTCGAAGAACGACGGCGGTGCAACCGCCCCGGTCGGGTTGTTCGGGTAGCAGATCCAGATGAGCGCGATCTCGTCCCAGCGGTCGAAGAGGTCGAGGTCGGGCAGCCAGCCGGTTCGCTCGTTCAGCGGGATCGTGACGACCGAGCCGCCTGCGAACAGCGCACCGCGCTCGTAGACCGGATACGCAGGCTCGGGTACCGCGACCAGCTTCCGTCCACCGAGCGCGAGCTGCGCGAAGGAGAAGATCGCCTCCTTCGAGCCGAGCGTCGGCACGAGCTCGGTGTCCGGATCGACCGTCGTCCCGTACCGGCGCTCGATCCAGCCCGCGATCGCCCTACGCAGCTCGGGCAACCCTGTCGCACGAGGGTACGAGGAGACCTCGTCGACCGAAGCGAGCAGCGCCTCGCGAATGAACGCGGGCGTCGGCTCGCGCGGGTCGCCCATGCCGAAGTCGATCAGCTCGATGCCGCGCGCCGCCGCGTCCGCCTTCCACTCGTCGAGCCGCGTGAATGGATACTGCGCGAGCTCCGCGAGAACGGGGGAGAGCTCGACACCCACGGCTAGACGCTACTACCGAGGAACCGCTGCAGCGCGGCATAGGTCCGCTCGAGCTCGGCGATCTCGACACGCTCGTCGGCCGCGTGCGCGTAGCGGGTCGCGCCGGGACCGAGGTTGACAGCGTCGAGGCCCCGCGCGGCGAAGTCGGCCACGTTCGTCCACGCCTGCTTTGGCTGCACCTCGAAGCCGCCGGCGGCTTGCAGTCGGTCGACGAGCGGCGCCTCGAGCGGAACGTGCGCCGGCGGTGCGTGCGACGTGATCTCGATCGCGTCCCCGAGCACCGCGTGGATCCGCTCCTCGGCCGCCCCGGGCGTGCGGCTCGGCGCATAGCGGTAGTTCACCGTCGCTTCGGCGCGACCGGGGACGACGTTCGAAGCAATGCCTGCGTGCAACTCAGTCACGGTCATCACCTCGCGAAAGACGAGACCGGCCACCTCGACCTCGAGCGGCTCGGCAGTGAGCACTGGCTCGAGCCCGCGCAGCGCAAGGGCGATTGCGTTCACACCGAGCCACGGGCGCGCGGAGTGCGCCGAGCGGCCCTCGTAGACGACGCGCGCGTTGAGATTGCCCACGCACCCGAGTTGCAGGGTGTTGTCGGTCGGCTCGAGGCAGATGACGAGGTGAGCGTCGTCGATCAGCCCGCTCCGTTCGAACACGCCGGGGAGCGGGTTCTCCTCGGGGCCGATCTCCTCGCGCGGGAAGAACAGGAACGCGACGTCGTACGCGAGCTCGGCCGTCTCAGCCCAACGCGCGAGCTCGACCATCACCGCGACGCCGCCTTTCATGTCGCTCGCGCCGAGCCCCACGACCGCGCCGTCCTCGATCCGGCCCGCCACGTTGCCCTGGGCGGGCACGGTGTCGGTGTGGCCTGCGAGCAGGACGAGCTCCTTCCCTTCACGACGCGAGAAGATCAGCGACTCCCCGTCGTCGTAGGCCTTGTCGAGCGTCACGCTCGTGCAGAGGTGCTCGTAGATCGCCTGCTCGTTGCGCGATTCCGAAGGGATGTTCACGAGCTCGAGGGTGCGTTCGGCCAGTGCCATAATCGGCCTGATGATTCCAGGTTCACCGGAGCCCGAGCGCGGCTTCGTGCTCGCCGTGCTGGCTCAGGGGGCGGACGCAGACGACGAGCTCGCCGAGGTCAAGGAGCTGGCGCGCACCGCCGGGGTCGATCCCGTCGGCCAGGTGGTGCAGCATCGCGCGCGCCCCGCGCAGCGCACCTACGTCGGCAAGGGCAAGCTCGAGGAGCTGAAGCAGCGGTTCGGAGAGTCGGGCGCCGAGAGCCTGCTGGTCGACGACGAGCTCGATCCGTCGCAGCAGCGGTTCCTCGAGAACGCACTCGACGCGCGCGTGATCGACCGCACGCAGCTCATCCTCGACATCTTCGCGCAGCATGCGTCGAGCGCCGAGGGGAAGTTGCAGGTCGAGCTCGCCCAGCTCGAATACAACCTCCCGCGCATGCGCGGCATGTGGCAGCACCTGGAGCGGCTCGGCGGCGGCGTCGGCACGCGTGGCCCAGGCGAGTCCCAGCTCGAATCCGACCGCCGCATGGCGCGCAGGCGGATCTCGGTCTTGCGGCGACGTCTGAAGGAGCTCGAGAAGCAGCGCGCAACGCGCAGGCACGAGCGCACGCGCAACGAGACGCCGACGATCGCGCTCGCCGGCTACACGAACGTCGGCAAGTCGACGCTCCTGAACGCGCTGACCGGCGCCAATGTCTCCGTCGAGGATCAGCTGTTTCACACGCTCGATCCGACGACGCGCTCGTTCGAGCACGAGGGCCGCCGGTACCTCGTGACCGACACCGTCGGATTCATCCGCCGTCTGCCGCACCAGCTCGTCGAAGGATTCGCGTCGACACTCGAGGAGACGCTGGTGGCGGATGTGGTGCTGCACGTCGTCGATGCCGCGTCGCCGGACGACGAGCAGGACCGTCAGCGCGAGGCCGTCCGCAACGTGTTGCACGAGATCGGCGCCGGCGAGCTGCCCTCGGTCATCGTGTTGAACAAGATCGACCTCGTCGACCCACTCGGCCGGCGCCGCCTGGCCAACCGTTTTCCCGGCGCGCCGCAGGTGTCCGCGCGAACCGGAGAGGGGCTCGACGCGCTCCGCGCAGAGCTCACACGCCGCTTCGAGGACCGCTGGGAACGAGTGCGCCTGCTCGTGCCCTACGACGAGGGCGGCCGGTTGTCGGAGCTGTATGCGCTTGGCACGCCGATCGAAGAGCGCGAAGACACGGCCGACGGAGTGCTCGTCGTTGCGCGGCTCCCGCGCCGCGAGCTGCCGCGTTTCGCGGCGTTTTTGATCGCGGGCTCGTCGGGCTCGACGCACCGCGAGAGCGCATGACGGTGACGGTCGAAGTGCTGATGACCCGGGTCCGGCCGAATGCCGTCGTCCCGGTCCAGGCCTACGAAGGCGACGCCGGCCTCGACCTGTCCGCGTGTGAGCGGGTCGAGCTCGGCCCCGGGGAACGCGCGCTCGTCCCGACGGGTCTGGCGGTCGCGATCCCGGAGGGCTACGCCGGCTACGTGCAGCCGCGGTCGGGGCTCGCGGCGAAGCACGGCATCTCGATGGTGAACACGCCGGGCCTCGTCGACTCGGGCTACCGCGGCGAGCTGCTGGTCAATCTCGTGAACCACGACCTGACCGACCGCTTCGTGGTCGAGCCGGGCATGCGGATCGCGCAGCTCGTGATCCTGCGCGTGCCCACCGTCGAGCTCGTCGAGGTCGACGAGCTGCCCGCGAGCGAGCGCGGCGTGCGCGGCTTCGGGTCCTCGCGCCACTGATGGAGCCGCGGATCCGGGTCAGCGCGCTCCTCCGTTGGCAGGGCCGCGTGCTCCTCTGCCGTCAGGAGAAGCCGGGCAAGGAGTACTGGCTCCTGCCGGGCGGCGGCGTCGCGGGCGGCGAGACGCTGATCGAGGCGCTGCGCCGAGAGTTGCGCGAAGAGCTCGGGATCGAGGCGGACGTGCAGTTCGAGGGGCCCGTCGCGATCGTCGACTCAATCGCGCCGAAGACGACCATTCCCTCACGGAAGCACGTCGTCCACATCATCTTCTCGGCCGACCTCTCGCACCGATCGCTCTCGGACGTCGAGACCCGCGACGCCGCCGTGAAGGGCGCGCGGCTCTTCTCGAACGACGAGCTCGAAGACGTCGTCGTGCACCCGCCGATCACGCGCTTCCTCGAGCGCTGGCAGCCGGGCGACCCGGCGGTCTACCTCGGCGCGCTCTGGGCCCGTTAGGAGCGGCCGCCGCGCGCGCGGGCGCGCTCGGCAGACACCGCGTGCGCAGCCTGTTCCAGCGCGTCTTCGAGCGGCTCGAGCGTCGTCTCGAGCCCCGCGTGCGCGAGGGCATCGGCGAGCAGCCTGTCCGCGAACCACGGATTCCGTGGCAGAAGCGGGCCGTGGAGGTATGTGCCGTAGACGCGGCCCGTGCGGCAGCCCTCGAAGCCGGAAGCGCCGTCGTTCCCGAAGCCGGCGAGCACGCGGCCGAGCGGCGCCGCTCCGTCATGCAGGAGGGTGCGGCCGGCGTGATTCTCGAACCCGGCCAACGTCTCGCCCGCCCAGGGACAGTCGAGGAGCACGTCCCCGATCATGCGACGCTCGCCCGCGACCGTGTGCAGCGGCAGCAGCCCGACACCCGGGAGCGTCGTGCCCGCGACGTCGACGTAGGAGTCCCCGAGCAGCTGATAGCCGCCGCAGACCGCAAGAACCGCCGCGCCGCCGTCCACTGCCTCCCGCAGCGCGTCGGCCCTGCCGGCGAGGTCGTGCGCGACGAGCTCCTGTTCGCGATCCTGACCACCGCCGACATAGAAGAGGTCGACGTCGCCGGCGGGAACCACATCGCCCATTCCGATCGCGCGCACCTCGAGCTCGTGCCCGCGCGCGGCCGCCCGGCGCTCGAGCACTGCGATGTTCCCGCGGTCTGCGTAGATGTTCAGATAGTCCGGGTACAGGTGGCCAACCCGAATCTTCACGCCGCAGTCTCCCAGTAGTTCGCGACGTGGCCGCGGCCGGCGACGATGCGCCGCAGCGCGAGCATCGCCGTGTACGTCGGCAGGACGGTCAGCTCGCCGCCCGGCGGCGTCAGCTCGAGCCCGCGGTCGAGCGCGGTCTCGAGCGACGGGATCACCTCGATCCGGCTTCGATCGAGCCCGCCGTACGCGAAACGCAGTGCCAGCTCGGCGGCGCGGTCGCCCGTGGCGACGAGCCGGTCGAGGCTCGCGACGAGCGGGTCGACATCCACGTCCCAGATCCACGAGACGTCGCGGCCGTCGGCGATCGCGTCGTTCAGCGCAACGACCGCAAGGCTCGGCGCGCCGCCCTCGGCGAGCGTCCTGATCGCCTCGTTGGCACCGGCCGGGTTCTTGACGAGCAGCATGAGCAGGCGCCGGTCGGCGATCTGGATCCGCTCGAACCGCCCGAACGCCGCGGAGAACCGGCCGAGCCCGCCGCGCACCACGTCGAGTGGAACGCCGAGCGCCAGCGCCATCGCGCCGGCCGCGAGCGCGTTGTAGACGTTGTAGAGGCCTGGCAGCCGCAACTCGATGCGCGCCTCGCCCTCGACGGCTGCAAGCGTGAACACGGCGCCGTCGAGCCCTCGCAGGTCGACCTCTCGCGCAACCACGTCGAGCGGCGGGCGCGCATGCCCGCACTTCGGACAGCGGTAGTCGCCGAGATGGCCGACGTACGCGGCCGCGTAATCGTACGGCGTGCCGCAGCGCAGGCAGTACTTCGAGTCCGCCGCGTGCTGGAGAGCCGGGCGAGCGACTCGGGGATCGTCGACGCCGAAGACCCGCCCGCCGGGTCGGGCGAGGTCTGCGACCGGCGGGTCGTCGCCGTTCACGACGAGGAGCGTCTCCGGCAGGGAGGCGACCGCCGCGCGCCAGCGCGCCGCGACGAGCTCCAGCTCGCCGTAGCGGTCGAGCTGGTCGCGAAACAGGTTCCCGAGGAGGACGGCCCGCGGGTCGAGCCGCCGAGCCACTTCGGGCAACGCGCCCTCGTCGACCTCGAAGAGCCCGAGCTCCGCGTCACGGGCGCGGAGGAGGGTAGAGGCGACGCCCGAGACGAGATTCGCACCCGAGCTGTTGTGCGCGACCCGTGCGCGCGGCCGCAGGATCTCGGCCAGCATCCCGCTCGTCGTGGTCTTTCCATTCGTCGCGGAGACGAGCACCGAGCCCTGGGAAAGGCGGCGCGCGAGCCGGTCGATCGCCGCCGGGTCGAGCTTCCAGAGGAGCTTTCCCGGAAGCGTCGTGCCGCCGCCGCGCCCGGCGAGCCGCGAGAGCGCGCCGGCGGCCCTGACGGCCGCGGCCTCGACGGCCAGGGGCAACGGGGGGCGCATGTGCGAGAACCTAGCGTCTTTAGCCCTCACTTGCGGGTTGTCCGGTTTGCTCTACCATTCTTGTATGGCTCGGAAGCCGTACCGTGCGATCGCGAACATCGATCCCGACGCGCTCGCCGAGTTCCGGTCCGGGATCCGGCGCCGCTACACGGACGAACAGATCCTGGACGCGCTCCGCGCTTCCGCCGAGCGACTGGGGCGCTCACCGACGATGAAGGAGTTCGCGGGCGACCCGGACGCGGCGATGCACCCGCAGACCGTGATCGAGCACTTCGGCTCCTGGAACGCTGCGAAGCGCGCTGCGGGCCTGATGCCGCGGCGGTTCGCAACGCGCGAAGAGCTCGTCGAGCAGCTGCGGCGACTGGGCGAAGAGCTCGGCCGGACGCCGACCGCGCACGACATTCGCGCCCGGCGCGGGACGATGCCGTCGGCATCCCTCTACTGGCACACCTTCGGGTCGCTCTCGAATGCTCTTCGCGACGCGGGCTTCGACGTCGCGGTGGGCGAGGAGCGGCTCGAGCGGGCGATCGCCCAGGGCGCGGCGCTTGCGCGCGCCGTCGGCCGCCTGCCCAAGTTCGGCGACTGGCAGGCGGCGCGCCGCGCCGACCCGGGACTCCTCACCGAGTGGCAGGTCTACCGGCTCTTCGACGCGCGGCGCGGAGCCTGGGCGACGTTCCAGTACCTCGTGCGTGAGCGGCTGCTCGACGAAGGCGCGACCGTCCGCGCCGACGGAACAGTCGCTTAAACGGCGGCGAGTGCCGCGAGCCGGTCGAGGCAAAACTCGCGCTCGCCGGGCGCCCGCACCGCAGGCAGCGGGTCGGCCTCGTGATAGTCGAGGTCCGGCCGGAACCGCTCGCGGCGCACGATCTCGCCGTCGCGCACGGCGAGCCACGTGCCGGCGCGAAGCTCCCGCTTGCGCAGCCGAAGCGCGCAATAGCGCTCGACCACCTCGAGCGCGAGCTTGGTCGAGGCGAAGAAGACACCGCCGCGCGCCTCGCCGATCCACAGAGGGCGACCGCTTCCGCGCGCGACGAACAGCGCGTCGGGCTCGCGCTCGTCGAGCCAGCCCGTAGCCATCGCGCCGCGCAGCCGCTCGAGCGCGCCGGCGTCGTTCCGGGAGTGCGCGGCGACGGCGAAGATCGCCTCCGAGTCGACGGTCATGCGCGGCTCGGCGCGGGCGCAGGAGTGGGGGGCGAGCAGCTCGTCGTCGTTCGTGATGATCCCGTTGTGGATGCCGATCACCGGGCCGTGGCGGACCGGGTGATTGTTGGCCGCGATCGAGGGGTGGCCCTTCGTGTAATCGCGGACGTGCACGAGGAGCTGGTTCGCTCCCGCCGGGACCCTGACGCGCTCGAGCAGCTGCGACGCGGGCGTGCGCTGCTTGACCACCGTCGCATACGTCTCGGCCGGCGCGCGGTAGGCGTAGCCGACGGCATCGGCCCCGCGCTCGGCAATCGCGGCGAGGAGCGCCTGTGCGGCGAGCGTCCGGTCGACTTCCGACCGTGAGCGAACGCTGTATCCCGCAATGCCGCACATAACTAGAGCCTATGGACGTAGACGGACGTGTCGACCGCTTGTTGCCCGGCTTCGCCCATTCTTTACATCCTCAAGCTCGCGGTTCCTGCCGCCGATAGACGAGCTGTGGAGCATCCGCTGCCAGAGCCGTCTCCGGACCCGGAGCACGGGCTCGAGCTCATCGCCGCGCTGGACGAGGTCGACGCCGAGGAAGAAGAGGACGAGCCCCAGAACGCGGTGCTCTCGGACGAGGAGCGGCTGCAGACCGCCGACCCGCTCAAGCTCTATGTGCGCCAGATCGGCGACGGCCGGCTCCTGACCGCCGTCGAGGAGCGCGAGCTTGCGCGCCGGAAGGATCTCGGCGACGAGCGCGCGAAGCGTCGCCTGATCGAATGCAACCTCCGGCTCGTGATGTCGATCACGCGGAACTACACGAAAGCCGGCGTCCCGCTGCTCGACCTCATCCAGGAGGGGAACCTCGGCCTCATCCGCGCGGTCGAGAAGTTCGACTACCGGATGGGCTACAAACTGTCGACCTATGCGACCTGGTGGATCCGCCAGGCCGTGACGCGCGCGCTCGCCGACCAGGGCCGGACGATTCGCCTGCCGGTGCACGTCGCCGAGCAGGTGCGGCGCGTGCAGCGCTCGCGCAGGCAGCTCGCGCAGAAGCTGAACCGCGATCCGTCGACGGACGAGATCGCGAGAGACGCCGGTCTGACGGTCGAACGTGTGCAGGAGCTCTTCGACCTCGTCGAGGACCCGGTCTCGCTCGAGACGCCGGTGGGCGACGGCGAGAGCATGGTCGCCGACCTGATCGAGGACGAGAAGTCCGAGTCGCCCGACGGCGCGACCGCCGCGCACGCGCAGAGCGAAGAGCTCGCGGCGGCGATCGACCGGCTGAACCCGCGGATGCGGCACGTCGTGATGCGCCGCTTCGGGCTCGACGGCCGCCTGCCGCAGACACTCGAGGAAGTGGGGCAGGACCTCGGCATCACTCGCGAGCGGGTCCGCCAGCTCGAGACGCGCGCGCTACGTGAGCTGCGCGCGGTCGCGCCCGGTTTGCAGCACTACTTGCGCTCGTAAGGTCGCGAGCTCAGCCGGTCACGAATACGCGACGGCTTCCATCTCGTGCAGCGTCGCGAGCCGCTTCAGCGCCTCGACCTCGATCTGTCGCACGCGCTCGCGCGTCAGCCCGAGCCGGCGACCGATCTCTTCGAGCGTCTTCGGGTCGGCGCCTTCCAAGCCGTAGCGGAGCACGACGACGTCGCGGTGACGGTCGGGCAGCGAGCGAAGCGCGGTCGCGAGCACCTCCGAGCGCAGCGAGCTCTCGACCACCTCGTCGGGCAGCGGCTCCTCGCCGGGCACGAAGTCGCCGAGGACAGCGTCCTCGCTCTCGCCGACGGGAGCGTCGAGCGATGCTGACGCGCGGGCCGCGGCACGGACCTCCTTCGCCTGCTGAAGCGGCAGATTCGCCTCCTCGGCAATCTCCTCCAGCGTCGGCTCCCGGCCGAGCCCCGCCCAGAGCGAACGCTCGGCGCGGTTCATCTTCTGCAGACGCTCCACGATGTGCACCGGCATCCGGATCGTGCGCGCCTTGTCGGCGAGCGCACGGGCGACGGCCTGCCGGATCCACCACGTCGCGTAGGTGGAGAACTTGTAGCCGCGGCGCCAGTCGAACTTCTCGACGGCGCGAATCAGCCCGAGCGTGCCCTCCTGGATCAGGTCGAGGAACGGGAGGCCCTGGTTGCGGTAGTTCTTCGCGATCGACACGACGAGGCGGAGGTTCGACTGGATCATTCGCTGCTTCGCGAGCAGGTCGCCGGCCTCGATCTTCTTCGCGAGCTCGACCTCCTGGGCCGCGGTCAGGAGCGGGTGCCGGCCGGCTTCGCGCAGGAAGAGCTGCAATGCGTCGGTCGTCGTCTCCCACGAGACCTGCACCAGCGGCGCCGGCTCGGCCGGCTGCGGCGGCGCCTTCGCCGGGGCGTCTTCGTCGCGGAGATCGTCGACGACCTCGATCTGGCGGGTCTCGAGCTCGTGATGGACGAGATCGACCTCGAGCGGATCGAGCCCGAGCGGCTCCAGGACGTCGTTCAGGTCGGAGAGCGCGAGCGAGCCGCGCTCCTCGGAGCTTTCGACGAGCTGCCGCAGGTCGTCGCTCAGCCCGAGGATGTCGGTTTCCACCGTCACGCATGCTCCTCGTAGCCCGAAGAGGGTCCCGCCAAACCACCGCTTCCCCGTGATTCCGGCACTCTCGCGCCGTGCACGGAAAGCCACGTTATGTCAAGTCGCGAGAGAACGGCCCGACCCCCCGCGGCGGTGCGCATTCCTGTTGCCTTTCGGGGCGGCTCTCGTCACGGCGGCTGCCACCCGGCCCGATGGCACCTGTCCAGGGATCGAGCATGGTTCGTCACACATCTGTGACGGTGGCAGCCACCAGACTGGTCTCGGATCGACAGGTGAGTTCCGCACGGGCGCGCACGCGGCAGGGTGTGCGCAAAATGCGCCAAAATCGCAACCGCAGGGTCTTGCGCGGCCGTGTCTCGAGGCCCTATCTTCCCCCGTGCACCGAGCACGGAGCGCGAGTAGGTCGAAGCCGCTCCCGAGGGCCGTAGGCGGAAGCCGAAGGTTCACGGGGGAGGTGGACGAAAGCGCCACCGGCTCGGTGAATTTTTGGTCCCGCCCCTTTTGAGCGCACTCGATGAAGCGCTACTCGGGCGGTCCAAACGGAATTCTTCGCAAATTGCAGCAAACCTCCCGGGACTCCCCTTGCAGCGGCGGAATGAACTCCCTAAGTTCTCTCTTGCACCGAGCACGGAGCGCGAGTAGGTCGAAGCCGCTCCCGAGGGCCGTAGGCGGAAGCCGAAGGTTCATGGGGGAGGTGGACGAAAGCGCCACCGGCTCGGTGAATTTTTTTGGTCCGAGGGTTCGGTTAGGATCGCCGACGTGCACCTCCGCCCCCCCGCTTTCGATCACGGCGTCACATCATTCGTGTGGGCCGTCATCTTCGGCCTCTTCATCTGGATCGGCGGATCCGCTGTCGGCTACGGCAGCGCGGTCTCGTTCGTCGTCGCGTGCGTCGCGGCGTTTCTGATCTTCCTGTTCGTCCGCGTCTACGGCGAGGACGAGCCCCGCCGGCCCTGAGAGCTCGCGAGCGCGAACACGAGCAGACGCGCGAGCTTCTCTCCCACCTTCTCCTCGAGCCGCATGAACGCGGTCGGACGAAGGTCGGCGGCGGTACAGGAACAGTGAGCGAGGAGCAGCTCCTCGCCCCGATGGGGGCGCTTCGCAACGGTCATCGTGACTCTCGCTAGGTATCGGTCGCGCCTGCGACAGCCCGATCCCTTGCGGGAGGGAACGTCGCTAGTGCAACGTCAGACGGCGTGTCGCGACGGCGCTTGCAGAGAGCTCCGCACACAAGTCGTCGCATACGCGCAGCGCCCCGCCGTCGAAGACGCGATCGACAACTCCGACCTCGCGGTCGCTCGCAAACGGAACGTCGACGTGCTCGCGTGTGACGACATTGATCGACACGGTGCCGCAGACCGGACACTCGACCGCGACGCACACACGATCGTCGTCCGCGGGCGTGAGCAGCTTGAACGCGGACGGATACACCGCGTGCGGACGGTTCTCTTGCCGGCAGAAGAACCGCCACGGCCACTCCCCCGCCCTGATGCGCGCAGCGGCCACCGACCCGAGCTCGTCGCCGACGGTTTCCGTACGTGACGTCATCAGGTTCAGGAACGTCACTTCCTGCGCAAGCCCGAGCGGCGCCCAGTCGAGCTCGTCGTGCGTCACGAGACCGGGATGCTCTCCCCCGCACCCACACGCGAACTCGACGCGATACACCGCGGGGTGATGCGTGCCGGGCAGCTCGTCGAGCCGCCGGAAACGCGAGAGGCGCACGTACGTCTCGCCGTGCGCCGGGCACGAAAACGAGTACGAGGTTCGCAGTGCGTCATACATGTCAGGGTCCTATCGGACGCTGCGGACAACGACCTGAGACTCAGTACGTGATGAGGGCCTGCAGGTCGATCCCGGCGAGCCGCTCGCGACCGCCGAGGAACGTGAGCTCGATGATGAAGCACGCGCCGACGACCACGCCGCCGAGCTGCTCGACGAGGCCTTTGATCGCCTCCACCGTGCCGCCGGTGGCGAGCACGTCGTCATGGATCACGACGCGCGCGCCCTTCGGAATCAGCTCGGGGTGAAGCTCGAGCGAGTTCTCGCCGTACTCGAGCACGTAACTCGCGCTCACCGTCTCCGGCGGGAGCTTGCCGGGACGGCGGGCCGGCACGAAGCCGACGCCGGCCTCGACGGCGATCGCCGAGCCGATCCAGAACCCACGTGCTTCCGCGCCGAGCACCACGTCCGCGTCCTTCGACCGGACCCACTCCGCGAGCTCGCCGACCGTTTCCCGAAGCGTCGCCGCATCCGCAAGGAGCGGCGTCACGTCCTTGAAGCCGACGCCCGGCGTCGGAAAGTCCTGCACCTCGCGCACCTTGCTCTTGAAATCGTTCATTGGGCAACCTCGCGCAGGTCGCGCCAGAAGAGAAGCGCGGCGAGCTCGCCCGCGAGCTCTGCGAGCTGCTGCAGGTCGCGCAGCGCCTGCGCTCTCCGTTCCGCGTTGCGGCCGCGCAGCGCCGGCGCGACGACCTGCTCGAGCAACGACGCTTGCCTGCCGGTCGCGGTGCGGAACGCACGCAAGTTGCGCGGTGCGACGCCGTAACGCGTGAGTTGAGCGCACGTCGCCGCGACGTCGACGTCCGACTCCGGGTAGCGCTTGTCCCCGCCGCTTCCGTGCGGCGCGAGCAGGCCGAAGTCCTCGAGCTCCTTGCCGAGCGCGGGCGGAATGCCCGCACGCTCGCACAGCTCGTCGAACGAAATCGTCTCCTCCTCCCCGCCGAGCGTCGTCGGACGGCGCCGCTTTCGCTCCTTCGCGCCGGGCGCGTCGAGCTCGTCCTTGATCACGCGCAGCGGCAGAAACTCGTCGCGCTGCAGGCGCAGGATCTTCACGAGGCGCTCGAGGTCGGCTTCGCTGAAGAGCCGGTAGCCACCCTGCGTCCGGCGCGGCGTCAGAAGCCCCTCGTCCTCGAGGTAGCGGATCTTGGAGATCGAGATGTCGGGAAACTCGTCGCGCACACGGCGTACGACCTCGCCGATCCGAAGGAAGCGCTCGCGCTGCGTCGTCTGGGTGGCCGCGGAGGTCATGCGATGAACGTCATCCGGTACTTGCCGATCTGCAGCTCGTCTCCTTCGCGGAGGGGCGCGCGGTCGATGCGCCGGCGGTTCACGAACGTGCCGTTCAGCGAGCCCTGGTCCTCGACGCTGAACTGGCCGCCCTCTTCGATCAGGACGGCGTGGTTGCGCGAGACGGTGACGTCGTCGAGGAAGACGTCGCAGTCGGGAGAACGGCCGATGCGCGTGCGCTCGCCCGCAGGGCGGAAGCTCTCCCCCGCCCTACCGCCGCCGGCACGCACGACGAGCGCCGGGCCCTCGAGCCCGAGTGCGTCGTGATCGTCGAGGTCCGTCAGTTCGTCCGGCGTGAACGACTGCGTCGTCTCGGCGGCGGGCTCGTTCTTCTGCAGCAGCGCGCCGCAGCGCGAGCAGTAGTTCGCAGCCTCCGGGTTCTGGAACCCGCACTCGCTGCAGTACACGGTCATGCAGGCGGCGAGCCCTTGCCGGTCAAGATCTCCGTCAGGCGCTCCACGTCGACCTCCTCGAGCACGCTGCGCCCGCCCGAGCGCTGGAGGCGAGCAACGAGCTCGGCGCGCAGGATGTCGATCTTCCCGTGCAGCAGCCGGCGCTGGTAGCTGACCTCGTGCTCCTGCCGCTGCAGGTCGTCGATCAGGTTCTTCAACTCGCTGTCGGAAAGCGAGCCGAGCTCAGGAAGCGGTTCCACGTCGTCGCCTTTCGTCGTCGTTCGAGGTACCTGGGATTCCACCAGAGGCCGCCAAAACCGTCAACCTCAACTTAAGGGTTCAGCGCACCTTGGAGTTCACTGCTCCACGCCAATCTCCTCCCGCTCGATCACGTTCGTGACCAGCGTCCGCAGCTCCGTCTCGAGCTCTTCGGACTCGCTCGGCGTCTCACCCTCGGCGTACAGGTGGATCGTCGGCTCGTCGCCGTCCGGCAGGACCTGCACCCAGCCGCGGGCGTCGAAGATCTTGATCCCGTCTGTCGTGTCGACGTTCTCATCGGCGTAGCGCTCGTTCAGAACGCGCATCACCGTGCCCTTGAGCGCCCACGGGCACTGCATCTGCCGGTGGATCAGCGTCGGGCGCGGCAGCGTGCCGACCAGCTTGGAGAGCGGCTCGCCGACGGGCGCGAGCAGCTGGAGCAGCTTGCACAGCGAGGCGATCGCGTCGTAGGCCGGCAGGAAGCGCGGGAACACATAGCCGCCTCCAGGCGCGCCGGCGAAGATCACGCCCGCGCCCGACGCGGCGCGCGTCAGCTCCTGCAGCGTCGCAGGCGTGCGGACGACGCCGAGGCTGTTGCCGACGACCTCCTCGACCTGGCTCGTCGCCGTGATCGGGACGACGATCGTGCCGCTGTCGCCGCGGTCGGCGATCAGCTTCAGGTAGAGCAGCAGCGCCTGGTCGGGCCGCACCTCCCGCCCACGCTCGTCGATCAAGTAGAGACGCTCGGCGGAGCGGTCGAAGACCACGCCGAAGTCGGCGTTCACCGCAGCGACGAGACGCTGCGCCTGGTCGATCGTCTCCGCGAGGCGCGCAGGCGTCGAGCTCGAGTCGGACTCGAACGCATGCGAGGTGACGAACTCGACGCCGAGCGGGCCGAGCACGAGCGGCAGCACGAAGCTGCCGGCGGAGTAGCCGTAGTCGACGACGATCCGGAAGCCGCGCCCGCGGATCGCCTCCGCGTCGAGGTCGGCGAGCAGGTCGCTTGCGTAGCCTTCGCGGGCGCGCGCGGGATACGTGATCGTGCCCACGTCGCCGAACGGCACGCGCCGCAGCTCCTGGCGCGTGAAATGCTTCTCGATCTCCCTCTGCATCGCAGCCGACAGAGCGATACCCGGCTGTTCGAAGAGCCTGATCTGTACCGCTTCCGGGTCGGTCGTCGACGCGCCGACATGGAACGCGGCGTCGTAGCCCTGCGTCTTCAACAGATGCTTGCCGACGGGAGCGGGCAGCGTGCGTAGGTCGGCGACGTGCACGCCGGTCGAGTGCAGCCCGGAGATGAGCGCGCGCTTAATCATCCGGTATGCGGGGGCGCTCTCACGGCTCGCAACGACACGCGCGCCGCGCTTGAGCGCGGTGCCGAGCGCCGCCCCGAACCTCAGCGCCATCTCCGGGGTGAGGTCGACGTTGACGAGCCCGACGACTCCGTCCTGCGCAAAGACGCGCGTCGTTCCGCGCGACTCCCAGATCAGGCTCTCGTGGATCTGCGCGCCGTAGTCGACCTCCTTGTACGGGTAGATCCGCACGCCGGGATAGACGACCGACTGGTCGCCGATCGTCACCTGGTCGCCGATCGCAACGCCCTCGTGGATGCGAGCGTGCGGACGGATGTCGCAGTTGCGGCCGACGATCGCGCCTTCGACGACGGCGCTGCGACCGACGTAGCACGACGCGTCGAAGACGGAACGCGCGATGCGGCCGCGCTCGCGCAGCGTCGTGCCCGCGCCGAGCACGGTGTACGGGCCCACCGAGGCCTCGGGCGAAACACGCGCGTAGTTGCCGATGAACGCCGGTCCCTCCACGCCTTCGACGTCGTCGATCTCGACGCCCTCGCCGATCCAGACGTCGCCGCGGATCTTCAGTCCCGGCACGTTCAGGCGCACTTTCTCGTCGAGTGCGTCGAAGTTCGCCTGCCGGTACTGGTCGAGATTCCCGATGTCCTGCCAGTAGCCCTCGCACACGCACCCGTAGATCGGCCGGCCCATTTCGAGGAGCAGCGGGAAGAGCTCCTTCGAGAAGTCGTACGGCCGGTCGGTGGGCACATGGCGGAGCACCTCCGGCTCGAGGACGTAGATGCCCGTGTTGATCGTGTCCGAGAACACCTGCCCCCACGAGGGCTTCTCGAGGAAGCGCTCGACCTTCCCGTCCTCGTCGGTGACGACGATCCCGAACTCGAGCGGGTTCTCGACCGACTTCAAGCCGATCGTCACCGCAGCGCCCTTCTGCTTGTGGAACTGGACGATCTCCTTCAGGTCGATGTCGCAGAGCGCGTCGCCGGAGATGACGAGAAACGTCTCGTCGAGGGCGTCGCTCGCGAGCCGGACCGAGCCGGCGGTGCCGAGCGGGCTCTCCTCGACCGAATACTGGATATCGACGCCGAGCGAGGTGCCGTCTCCGAAGTAGGAGCGAATCGCCTGCGGCAGGAACGCGACCGTGACGATCACGTCGGTGAGACCGTGCGTCCGCAGGAGCTCGAGGATGTGCTCCATGCACGGCTTGCCGACGATCGGCACCATCGGCTTCGGCTGGTTCGAGGTCAACGGCCGCAGCCTCGTCCCTTCCCCACCCGCCATCACCACAGCCTTCACGCGAACGCCTCCCGCTTGGCCTTGACCGCGTACTCGGCGAGCGCGACGAGCGCGAGCGCGAGCCCGGCCCAGAGGAGCCACAGCGGCCAGTCGGTGCTTTTGTGCGTGACCATCACGAACCCGAGCGCCGCATAGAGCAGCCAGGTCGCCGCCTTGCCGACGAGGTTCACCTGGAACTCGTACCCGCGGCCCATCACGACCGGGGTGCCCACGAGCGCGACGAGGTCCCTCGCCGGGATCAGGAGCGCCGCCCAGGGCAGCCGGCCGGCGTGGAGCAGGAGGATGACGGCGGCGTCGATCATCAGCCGGTCGGCGAGCGGGTCGGCGATCGTGCCGAAGCGCGACTCGACGTGCCAGCGGCGTGCGAGAAAGCCGTCCACCTGGTCGGTGATACCCGCTGCTCCGAAGATGATGGCTGCCGGCCACGAACGTCCGCCGTCGCACGTCGTGATCAGCGCGACGTAGACCGGGATCAGCACGATCCGCGCGATCGTCAGAGCA
>DASRGQ010000055.1:0-30014 GCA_035650975.1 Gaiellaceae bacterium | reverse complement strand
TCGGCCGCGCTCGTCGCACCGTCGGTGCCGGGGACGGTTGGCACGTCTGCTGCGCGCATCGTCTGCTTCGCAGAGATCTTGTCCCCCATCAGCGCCATCACGTCCGCCGGGGGGCCGACGAAGACGAGGTCGCTCTCGACGCAGGCCGTCACGAAGGCGGGGTTCTCGGCGAGGAAGCCGTACCCGGGATGCACGGCCTCGCAGCCCGTCGTCGTAGCCGCCGCGACGACGCTCGCGATGCGCAGATAGCTCTCGCCGGCAGGCGCGGGTCCGACACACACCGCGCGATCGGCCATGCGCACGTGCAGCGCGTCGGCGTCCGCGGTGGAGTAGATCGCGACGGCCTCGACCCCGAGCTCATGCAGCGCGCGGATCACGCGCACGGCGATCTCGCCCCGGTTCGCGACGAGCACCCGCGAGAACATGTGCGTTACAGCGCCGGCGGGCCGTTGATGGGCTCGAGCTCGAACAGGAGCTGTCCGTACTCGACCGGCTCCGCGTTCCCCACGTGGATACGGCGAACGACGCCTTCGAGCTCCGCCTTGACCTCGTTCATCAGCTTCATCGCCTCGAGGATGCAGAGCGTCTGCCCCGGCGCGACGGCGTCGCCCTCCTCGACGAAGGACGCGGCCCCAGGCGCCGGCGCACGGTAGAAGGTGCCCACCATCGGGCTCTCGACGCGGACGAGCGAGTCGTTTCGCGGTGCAACCGGCGGCAGGGCATCCGGGTCGCCGACCGGGTCGGGCAGGGTCGGCGCCTGCGGGCCGTCGGGCGTCCGCCGTACCGACACGCGCAGGCCGTTCTCCTCGATCGTGATCTCGCCGACTCCGGTCTCCTGCACGATGCGGACGAGGTCGCGAATGCGCTCGGCCCGCTCCTGGTCGACACCCTGAGCCGCCAGAGACTCCTCGCCGCCCGAGCGCTCGCGCACGGAGCGCAAGAGCGGCTCCGCCTCCTCACCGAAGAGGGCGAGCAAAAGCAGCTCCTCGTCGCTCGCGGCAAGCCCGGACGCGCCGTCTCGCAGTGACTCGAGATCCACCGGCGGCTCCGGCTCGTCGCCCCCGCGCAGCTCGACCGCGCGCGTCAGGGCAGGGTCGACGGGTGCAGGCGTCCGTCCGAACCGGCCGCCGACGAGATCGCGCAGCTCGTCGATCATCGTCGAGTAGCGGTTTGCCGTGAGCACGTTCAGGAGCGCCTGCGACGCGACGATCTGGCCGATCGGTGCCGCGAGCGGCGGAGACCCGACCTCGTCTCGAACGCGCGCGACCTCGTCGAGCACCTCGTCGAGCCGGTCGCCAGACGCCCGTGCACGCAGCTGCTGGTCGAGTGCCGCGACGAGACCGACCGGCAGCTTCTGCTGCGCGGCGCGCACGGCGATCCGCGGCGCGACCGGCGCGACGGGCTCGTCACCGATGTGCTCGTCGACGAGCTCGGCCGCTGCCCAGAGCTTGTCCATGTCGACGCCGGTCGCGAGACCGAGACCGGCGAGCGCCTGCGTCGCAGCCTCCGCCGAGACGCGGTGCATCGTCAGCGCGACTGGGTACACCGCGACCGCGATCACGTCGGCGCCCGCGCGTGCAGCTTCGAGAGCCGCGGCGAGCGCGTTCCCGGCCGCTCCCTGTGCATACAGCCCGACGGGCAGCCCGGAGACGTCGCGCAGCTCGGCCACGAGCTCGCTCGCGCGATGCGGCTGCAGGAGCGCCGCGGGGTCGTTCAGGAGCAGTCGTGCGGCACCGAGCTCCGGCAGGCGGCGCGCGGCGTCCACGAGCGCCTCGTGCCTGCCGCTTCCGTAGAGCAGGCCCGCCTCGAACTCGCTCCCCGACTCGACGATCGCCTTCGCCGCCTCGCGCAGGTTCTCGACGTCGTTCAACGGGTCGTGGAGACGAAAGACGTCCACGCCGCTCGCGGCGGCGCTCGCGATGAACCGCCGCGCGAAGTCGTCGCTGACGGGACGTGAGCCGACGAGGAAGCGACCGCGCAGCGCCAGAGCGAGCGGCGTCTTCGTGCGCGCCTTCAGCGCGCGGAGCCGCTCCCACGGGCTCTCGACACCGCGGCGCACCGCACTGTCGAAGACGCCGCCGCCGGACACCTCGAGGTACGCGAAGCCCGCGTCGTCGAGCAGCTCGGCGAGGCGCAGCAGCTCGGCGGTCGGCATGCGACCGGCGAGCGGCTCCTGGCTGAGAACCCGGATCGTCGTGTCGACGAGACGCGGCACGGTCGGGGACCTTACCCTCGCTAGTCTCGAGAGGATGAAGTCGGGGATGCGTCGGCGTGTGATGGGAGAGCTGTGGCTCGCGCATCTCGCGGCCGACCTCGCGTCGGGAGCGCTGCCGGCCGTGCTCGTGTTTTTGAAGCCCGTACTGCATCTGTCGTACACGAAGACGGGAGCGATCGTGCTCGCAGCGACTGTCACCTCGGCGCTCGCACAGCCGCTCTTCGGCCGCGTGTCGGATCGGCGCGTGACGACGTGGCTCCTGCCGGCCGGGATCGCGGTCGCCGCCGCGGGGATCTCGACCGCCGCGATCGTGCATGAGTACGCGGTCGTGCTGGTGCTCGCCGCGATCTCCGGGCTCGGCGTCGGCGCCTTCCATCCCGAGGGGATGAAGCTCGCACGTCATGCGAGCGGCGAGCGACGCGCAAGCGGCATCGCGCTCTTCCAGACCGGCGGCAATCTCGGCATCGCGCTCGGGCCGCTCGTCACGGGCGCCGCGCTGACCGCGATCGGCTCGAAGGGCGGGCTCGTCCTGCTCGTTCCCGGAGTCATCATCGCCGTACTCATGTTGCGTGACTTCCCGTCGCTCTCGGAGACGCGGCGCACCGGGCACGAGGAGCTGCAGCGTCGCGGTGGCACCGACCGTCCGGGCCCGTTCAAGCTGCTCCTCGCGGCGATCGGCCTGCGCAGCGTTGCCTACTACGGCCTCTTCACGTTCATCCCGCTCTGGGAGGTCGCGCATGGGCACTCGAAGAGCTACGGCACCGTCCTCCTCTCATGCGTTCTCTTCGGCGGGGCGTTCGGCACGCTGTGCATGGGCCCGCTCGCGGACCGGTACCCGCACAGGCTGATGCTCGCTGCGAGCCTCGGGCTGACGCCGGTCTTCATCCTCGTCTTCATCCTGAGCGGCGGGTACCTCGGCGCGTCCGCGATCGTGCTCGCCGGTGCGACCACCGTGAGCGGCTTCGGCCTCACGACCGTGATGGGCCAGGAGTACCTGCCTTCGAGGATCGCAACCTCGTCGGGCATGACGGTCGGGTTCGCGATGGGGCTGGGCGGCGTGGCCGCGGTCCTGCTCGGGGTCGTCGCCGACGCGATCGACCTGAAGACCGCGCTTTTCGTGACCGCGGTCGCACCGGCGATCGGCGTGCTCGTCGCGCTTCGCCTACCCGGCGAGGATCGCCCACGCAGGCAACTCGAGCCCGTCCGCGCGCACGGCTGAGGCCCCTACGCGCGCTGGATGTAGCGCTTCTCGCGCGGGTCGACCTTGAGCCGGTCGCCCACGTTCACGAACAGCGGCACCTGGATCACGGCGCCGGTCTCGAGCGTCGCCGGCTTCGTCACGTTCGACACCGTGTCGCCCTTGATGCCCGGCTCGGTCTCGGTCACCTCGAGCACGACTGACGCCGGCAGCTCGACGCCGGTCGGCGAGCCGTCCACGAACATCACCTGAACCGACGACGACGGCTGCATGAACGGCAGCTCGTCCTCGAGATCTCCGTGCGGCAGCGAGATCTGCTCGTAGGACTGCTCGTCCATGAAGACGACCTCGTCGCCCGAGTCGTAGAGGTACTGCATGTTTTTCTGCTCGGTGCGGATGCGGTTGAACTTCTCGCCCGCGCGAAACGTCCGGTCGACCACCGACCCGGCGCCGAGCGACTTCAGCTTCGTGCGCACGAACGCGCCGCCCTTGCCGGGCTTCACGTGCTGGAACTCGACGATCCGCCATGTCTGGCCGTCGAGCTCGATGTGCATCCCGTTGCGAAACTGATTGGTGGAGACGACCTCTGCCATCGGCGGCGCAGTGTAACCCGGTTGCCCGGCGCAGCCGGGAACCGGGTTGTATGTCTGAGACGGTGTGGAAGACGTACAACCTGGTTTCGGGCTTACGCCCGAGAACCAGGTTCAAGCGTTGCCCGGCGCAGCCGGGAACCGGGTTGTATGTCTTATCCGACCTCGATCAGGTCTTTCGGGAAGCTCGTCAGCACATCGACGCCGTCGTCGCGGACGATCGCCAGGTCCTCGATGCGCACGCCGCCCTCACCCGGCAGGTAGATCCCGGGCTCGATCGTGACGCAGTGCCCGGCGACGAGCGTGTCGGTCGACTCGGTCGAGAGGCGCGGCGCTTCGTGCACCTCGAGCCCGACGCCGTGACCGAGACCGTGGCCGAAATGCTCGCCGTACCCGGCCGCGGTGATCGGCTCGCGCGCGAGGGCGTCGGCCTCGACACCCGTCATGCCCGCCTTGATGCCGGCGACGGCGGCCTGCTGCGCCGCGAGGCAGACGTCGTAGATCTCGCGCAGGCGGCCCGGCAGCTCTCCGGTCGAGAACGTGCGCGTGCAGTCGCTGTAGTAGCCGTCGACGAGCACGCCCCAGTCGACCGTGACGAGGGTGCGCTTCTCGATCACGGCGCTCGTCGGCCGCCCGTGCGGATGCGCGCCGCGCGGGCCCGACGCGATGATCGACTCGAACGCACGGTCGTCGGCACCGTGTGCATGACAGAGCTCGAGCAGCCGCCAGCCAACCTCGCGCTCGGTCCGACCCACCCACGTCTCTGCGGTCAGCGCCTCGAGCGCTCGGTCGCCGATTCGCGCCGCCTTCCGGAGCTTCGCGACCTCTTCGTCGTTCTTGACCGCGCGCACGCCGTCGACCAGGCCGCGTGTCGGCACGAGCTCCGCGCCGCCGGCCGCGAGGCGCTCCCACTCGAGGTGCGGCAGCACGTCGGACTCGAACTGCACGCGACCCGAGAGCCGCGTGCCGACGTCCGCCATCAGCGAGCGCTTCGTGATCACGGTCTCGACACCGGGCACCTCCTTCGCCTCCTCCGCGTAGCGGAAGTCGGTGTAGAGCGTCGCCTCGCCGCCCGGCCGCACGAGCAGCGCGCCGTTCGACGTGTGAAAGCCCGTGAGGTACTGGATGTTCGTGAGGTTGGTGACGAGGAGCGGCGCGTCGAGCTCGGCGGCGATCGCTTCGAGACGGTTCACGGTTCCACCTTTCCAGACAGGTATTCGAGAGCCTCGCGATAGCCCTCCGGGCCTTTGCCGACCACGCGGTGCGACGCGATCTCCGCGACGACGCTGAAGCGCCGCCATTCCTCGCGGTGCTCGATGTCGGAAAGGTGCACCTCGACGAGCGGCACCTCGAGCAGCTCGAGCGCGTCGCGGATCGCCCAGCTGTAGTGACTCCAGGCGCCGGGGTTGACGACGACCGCGTCGGCGTTCGTGTACGAGTCGTGAATCCACCCGATGTACTCGCCTTCGCTGTTCGTCTGGCGGCAGCGCGCGGTGATCTCGAGCGCGTGCGCCCATGCATAGATGCGGCTCTCGAGCTCGTTCAGGCTGAGGCCGCCGTACAGCTTCGGGTCGCGCCGCCCGAGCATGTCGAGATTGGCGCCGTTCAGGATCAGGACTTGCACGCGATGAGCGTATCGAGGGCCGCGCGAACCTCGGCAGCCGGACGCGGCGCGACATACGGGCCGTCGTCGGACAGGAGCACGAGATTGATTTCGCCGCCGACGCGCTTCTTGTCGCGCTGAAGGGCCTCCCAGGCGCGGTCGCGATCGACGTCCACCGGCTGCGGGTCGAGCGCCGACTCGACGTCCGACGTGTCACGCCCCGAGAGACGGAGCGCCGCGAGCAGCCCCAGCGCGACCGCCTCGCCGTGCGGGAGGTCGAAGTCGGCTGCAGCTTCGAGCGCGTGCGCGAACGTGTGGCCGAGGTTCAGGAACCGGCGCACGCTGCGGTCGTACGGGTCGCACAGACAGAGGCCGCCCTTGTACGCAGCCGCACCGCGAACCCCGAGCTCGACACCGGCGAGCAGCCGCGTCTTCAGGAGCTCGGCGAGCCCCTGGCGCCGCTCGCGCTCCGGCAGTGTCTCGAGCAGGCTCTCGTCGATCACGACGCGCGCCGGCCAGTGGAACGCACCGACGAGGTTCTTCCCCTGCGGGATGTCGATCGCGGTCTTGCCGCCGATCGCCGCGTCGACCTGACCCACGAGCGTCGTCGGCACGGCGACCCACGTCACACCGCGCAGGTAGGTGGCCGCGGCGAAGCCGGCGGGATCGGTGAGCGCGCCGCCGCCGAGCGCCACGATCGTGCCGTCCCGGTCGAGCGCGAGCTCGCTCCAGAGCCGCTGCACGACCGGCCAGGCCTTCGCCGCCTCTCCGGACGGCAGTTCGTGCGTCGAGACAAGGCGGTCGCCGAGCGCCGCGCGCGCACGCTCGCCGTAGAGCGCGAGCACGACCGGCTCCGAGACGAGCGCGACGGGGCCTTCGCCCGGCACGAGCTCACCGAGCCGGTCGAGCGCACCCGGCTCGTGCCGCACGCCGGCCGCGGCGAGCACCGCGCCGTCGAGGTCGCCGCTCGCGACGATCGCATCGGCGTGCGCGTCGTAGAGCGGCCGTCGCTCCTCGTACAGCCGGCGGAACCCGGCGTGATCCTGCGCGAGCGGGCGGTCGCTGTGACGGACACGCCGCCAGGCGCTGTCGACATCGAGCTCGACGAGCAAGGTCAATGCCTCTCCGAGCGCGACGTGGTTCTCCTCGAACGTGACCGCGCCGCCGCCCACGTCGATGACCGCCGGACGGCGGCGGGCGATCGCGCTTGCGAGCACTCGTGCCTCGGCGCTGCGGAAGCCGGCTTCGCCGTCCTCCGCGAAGATCCGTGGGATCGGCCGGCCGCAGTCCCGCTCGATCTCGCGGTCGACATCGACGACCGGCCGTTCGAGCCGCTTGGCAAGGCGCCCCGCGAGCGTCGTCTTCCCCGCTCCCATGAACCCGACGAGCGCAATGTGACGATCGAGTGCGTGCAGCGTCATTCGATGCGCGCGCAATAGAAGCGGTGTGCCTCGACGAAGTCGCCGACAGCGTCGCCGCCGAACTTCTCCGTCGCAGCGACCGCCAGCTCCCAAGCGACAGCTGCCTCCGCAACGACCGCAAGCGCCTCGACCGCGGCGACGTCGGAACGCTCGACGAGCGCGGTTGCGGCTTCGCCGGTCGCCAGGTCGACGGACGCCAGCGGCTTCATCAGCGTCGGCAGCGGTTTCATCGCCGCGCGCACGACGAGCTGCTCGCCGTTCGAGACGCCCGCTTCGATTCCACCCGCGCGGTTCGACGTCCGGCGTTTGTCGATCCCGATCTCGTCGTGCGCTTGCGAGCCGCGCAGCTCCGCCAGCGCGAAGCCGTCGCCGATCTCGACGCCCTTCACCGCCTGGATCCCCATCAGCGCCGCGGCGAGCCTCGCGTCGAGCCGGTCTTCCTTCGTCGCGTAGGAACCCAGCCCCGCCGGCACGCCGTCGGCGCGCACCTCGACGACCCCGCCCACCGTGTCGCGCTCGGCGCGCGCCGCGTCGACGGCCGCGCGCAGTGCCTCCTCGTCGAGCACCGTCCCGGAGACGACGATGCCGATCTCGGCAAGGAGCGCCTTCGCAACGGCGCCGGCCGCCACGTGCACCGCCGTGTGCCGGGCCGATGCGCGCTCGAGCGCGTTGCGGACGTCGTCGTGCCCGAACTTCTGTACGCCCGCGAGATCGGCATGACCGGGGCGCGGCAGTGTGACCGGCTTGACGCCCTTGCCGATCGGCTCGCCCTCCGGCGGCCACGGCGACATCCCCCACGTCCAGTTCTTGTGGTCGCGGTTCCAGACGACGAGGGCGAGCGGCGTTCCGAGCGTGCGCCCATGGCGGAGCCCCGCGAGGACGTCGACCGTGTCCTGCTCGATCTGCTGGCGCGGCGAGCGGCCGTAGCCCGCCTGGCGGCGCGCGAGGTCGGCGTCGATCGCAGCGCGGTCGAGCGCGAGACCGGCGGGCAGGCCGGTGACGATGGCGACGAGCGCGGGCCCGTGCGACTCGCCTGCCGATGAAAGCCGCAGCGTCATGTGCTCAACCCTAGAGCCGCGCGCATCACGTCCACCGGGGGCTCGAGGCCGGTCCAGAGACGGAAGCTCGCCGCGCCCTGCCGCACGAGTGCCTCGCGCCCGTCGACGACGGTGCAGCCGGCGGCGCGCGCCGCAACGGCGAGCGCGGTCTCCTCGGCGCCGTACGCGAGGTCGACGACGGTCTGGCCCGGCACCGGCTGGACGAGCAGCTCGTCGCTGACCGGCGTCGCGTTCACGATCAGGTCGCAGCCGCTCGCATCGGGCGGCCACTCACCCGTGCGCGTGAAGACGCGGGTGTCTCGAGGTAGCACGGGCATCAGCGCTGCTGCGGCCCCACCCGCGCCGATCAAGCAGGCCGCCGACGCATCGATCCCCGAGAGGATCTCGCGGTCCGTGTTGAAGCCGAGCAAACGCCCGTCGCGGAAGACGAGCGTGTTCACCGCGTCGGCTTCCGCCTCGTCGCAGGCCGCCGCCGCGGCGCGCTTGTAGGGGATCGTCACGTTCGCGCCCGCGAACCCCAGCGTGCGCAGCGCGGCGATTGCCTCGACGACGTCGCCGACGTCGAACGCGGTGTAGCGCCAGTCGAGCCCTCGCGCGGCGAACGCGGCGTTCTGCATACGCGGCGAAAGCGAATGCGCGACGGGCCGGCCGAGCAATGCGACCTGTTGCGTCATCTCAGCAGCCGTAGCCGTGCGCGCACTCGTAGTGCTCGAACGCCGTTGCGCTCGCGGTGAAGAAGTGATGGCGCTTGTCCGGCTTCGCGACGTAGTAGAGGTAGTCCACGTGCGCCGGGTGCGCAGCGGCCTGCATCGACGCGAGCCCCGGATTGTCGATCGGCGTCGGCGGCAACCCGGCGTGCAGGCGCAGGTTGTACGGCGTCGGGTTCTGGAGCTGCGACTCGAGGATCGACTTCGTGCCGGGGATGTCGAGGGCGTACCGAAGCGCAGCATCGATCCCGAGCGTCATGCGGAGATGGAGGCGGTTGTAGATGACGGCGGCGATCTTCGGCCGGTCGCTCTCGACGACCGCCTCGCCCTGGACGAGCGACGCGATCTTCAACACGTCGTACGGCGTGAGGTTCTTCGACCTCGCATAGCTCAGATTCACCTTCTTCCAGTTCTGGCAGAAGGCGACGACCTGCTGACGCACGAGCGACCGCGACGGCGTCTTCGCAAAGAACGGGTACGTCGCCGGGAAGAGGAATCCCTCGACCGCCTGTCGTCCGCGCGGCGCGAAGCACGGCACGACGACCGTGCGCGTCGACGCGAGGTACGACGCGCGGGCGAGCGTCACGCTCTTGCCGCTCTTGTGCTCCGCGATCTTCGCGACGACTCCCACGCGCTCCGCCATCTGGGCGCGTGTGAACCCTTCGGGGAAGACGACGTGAAACGGCTTCGGCGGCGCAGGCGGAGTCGTCACCGCCGCCGGATGGTGGTGGCGAGGCAGCGCGGCGGCAACGGCCGCGACCACGACGACGAGCGCGACGAATCCGAGGAGCAACGCGACGAACCGGCGCCTCCGGATCTGCGCGTTGGACGGCCGCGAGCTCACTCTCGCGCTCCCCGCTCGACGTACCCGGCGAGCAGGTGTGCAGCGGCGCGGGCGTCGTCGCCCTCTGCCAGCACGGATGTGAAGCGCTCGTCATACGTCTCCACGGGAACGCCGACCGCAGCACGCAGGCGCTCGACGAACGCTTCGGTCGCGACCGCCTGCTCACCTCGCGTGCCGCGGAGGGTGAGCGGCATCCCGACCACGACGACCTCCGGTGCCTCCGCGTCGATCACGGCGAGGAGCTTCGCAAACCCGTCTGCTGTTCCGGCCCGCAGCACCGTCGTGAGCGGGCGTGCGAGCGTCCCCGTCGGATCGGTGACTGCGACTCCGGTGCGCGCGGCACCGAAGTCGAGAGCGAGAACCTTCACCCGATGGCAGCGGCCAGCCGGTCGCGGCCGGCTTCGAGCGCGTCACGCACGGCGCCCACGTTCTTGCCGCCGGCCTCGGCGAGCGTCGGTCGGCCGCCACCACCGCCGCCGATGATCGGCCCGAGCTCACGCACGATCCGCACGGCGTCGAGCTCGGCGAGCGCGTTGTCGAGATTCACGACGAGGGCGACCTTGCCCTCGTCTGCGGAAGCGAGCACCACCGCCTGCGCGGCCTCGCGCTGCCGAAGCTGGTCGGAGAGATCCCGCAGAGCTCCCCCACGTGCGCCCTTGATCTCCGCGACGAACACGCTCCCCTGCTTGTCCTGCCACACGATGGCGGGCCCGGTCGCGGGCTCCGTCGGGCGCTTCGACTCGCGGCGGGCCGCCTCGAGCTCGCCCCGCACCGCGTCGAGCTCGCGCGAGCGTCCTTCGAGCACCGACCACGCCTCGCCGGAGGTGACGGCTTCGATGCGGCGCGCACCGGAACCGACCGATCCTTCCCCGAGGATCACGAATGGCCCGATCTCCGCGGTCGACCGCACGTGTGTCCCGCCGCAGAGCTCGGTCGAGTAGCCGCCGACCTCGACGACGCGCACCTCGTCGCCGTACTTCTCGCCGAACAGCATCATCGCGCCGAGCTTGCGTGCTTCCTCGATCGGCGTCACGAACGTGCGCACCGGGATCGCCTCGAACACCTTCTCGTTGACGATTCGCTCGACGCGATCGCGCTGCTCGGCCGTCAGGGCATGCTCGTGCGTGAAGTCGAAACGGAGCTTGTCGGGCCGAACGGCCGACCCCGCCTGCTTCACGTGGTCGCCGAGCACGTCGCGAAGCGCCTGGTGCAGGAGGTGCGTCGCCGTGTGGTTCGCCATCGTCGGGAAGCGCGTCGACCAGTTGACGACGGCGCGCACGCGCATGTTCGGCGCGAGCGGAGCGTGCGCTGCAAGCTCGACGACGAGCACCTGGTCGTCGCCGAACTTCAGCACCTCGACGACGTCGAGCAGCTCGCTCTCGCCGTCGACCTGCAGCGTGCCCTGGTCGCTCACCTGACCGCCGCCGGCCGCGTAGAACGGGCTCTGCTCGATCTTCACGAGCTGGCGGGTGCCGGCGAGCGGCGCGGCCTCGACGACTGCCGTCAGGACATCGGTTTTCGCATAGCCCACGAACGCGCTCGGGACTCGTCCGGGCTCGACGAGCTGCGCTGCGGACTGCTGCGTCGTCGATTCGCCGCCCGCACGCGAGACGACGCGGTGCTCCTCCATCAGCTGCCGGAAGCCGTCCGTGTCGACGGCCTGTCCGCGCTCCTCCGCAAGCTCCTCGGTGAGCTCGATCGGGAAGCCGTACGTCGCGGCAAGCGTGAACGCGTCGTCGGCCGAGATCGTATCGGCGTCCCCGAGCTCGTCGAACACCTTCATGCCGCGGGCAAGCGTCTCGCGAAACCGCTCCTCCTCCTCGCGCACCACGCGCTCGATCTGCTCCGCGTGCTCGCGCAGCGCCGGGTACGCCGCGCCCATCTGGTCGACCACGACCGGCGGAAGCCGATGGACGCGCTCGAGCCCGATCCGGTTGGCCTGCTGGATCGCCCGGCGCAGCAGGCGCCGACAGATGTAGCCGCGGCCCTCGTTCGACGGAGTGACGCCTTCCGCGATCAGAAACGTGGCGGCGCGAGCATGGTCGGCGAGCACGCGGTGCGCGCGCCGCGAGACGTCGTCCTGCTCGTACGGGACGCCCGACTCGCTCTCGACCCAGTCCATGATCAGCCGGAAGCCGTCCGTGTCGAACACCGAGCCGACGTCCTGCAGGACGCACGCGGTCCGCTCGATCCCGTTGCCTGTATCGACGTTCGCGTTCGGCAGCTCGACGAGAACGTTGCCGGGCTGCAGGTCGTAGGCCATGAAGACGAGGTTGTAGATCTCCATGATCCGGTCGCAGTGACCGAACGTGCAGCTCGGGTCGCCGCACGCGTACTTCTCGCCGCGGTCGTAGAAGATCTCCGAGCACTGGCCGCACGGCCCCGTCTCGCCCGACTGCCAGAAATTGTCCTTGCCGAGGCGCACGATGCGCTCCGGCGGCAGCCCCTTGCGGAGCCAGGCATCGATCGCGACGGTGTCCTCACCGATGCCGAGGAGCGGGTCGCCTTCGTGGACGGTCGCCCAGAGGCGGTCGGGCTCGAGGCCGAGAACCCCGGTGACCCAGTCCCATGCGAAGTCGACGGCCTCGTCCTTGTAGTAGTCCCCGAACGAGAAGTTGCCCATCATCTCGAAGAAGGAGCACGTTCGGTCGTTGCGGCCCACGTCCTCGAGGTCGGTGTCCTTCCCGCCCGCGCGCAGGCAGGGCTGAACGCTGACGACGCGATCCGAGGGTGGCTCCTTCGTGCGCAGGAAGTACGGCTTGAACTGCTGCATCCCGGCGCTGATGAAGAGCGTCGAGGCGTCGTCGGCAGGCGGGACGAGCGAGTGCCCGGGCACGCGCAGGTGACCGCGCTCTTCGTAGAAGCGCTGGAACGCCTCGCGTAGCTCGGCGGTCGTCATCGCCATCGAAACAGTGTACGGAGCAGGCGCGCGGGCTCAGAGGCTCTCAGGCCGCGCGATCGGGCCCGAGCTCGTCCGCGGCGATCTCCGCGCGGATCTTCTCGAGCGCGCGGCGGATGAGCCGCGATACGTGCATCTGCGAGATGCCCACTTGCTGCGCGATCTGCGACTGGGTCAGCCCCTCGAAGAACCGCAGGTGGAGAATCGTACGCTCGCGCGGATCGAGGACACGGAAGCCGGGCGCGAGCACCGCGCGGTCCTCGGAGACCTCGTACTGGTGCTCGATCTCGCCGAGCGACTCGAGCGGGTCGAGCTCCTCACCGTCCTCGGTCCCGCCGCCGGACGAAAGCGAGAGCGACGAGTACGCGCGCCCGGACTCGAGCGCCTCGAGCACGTCCTCCTCATCGACGCCTGCCGCCTTCGCAAGCTCCGGAACGGTCGGCGACCGGCTGAGCTGCACGGTCAGCTGCTCGACGAGCTTCGAGAGCTGTACGTTCAGTTCCTGGAGGCCGCGCGGCACGCGCACCGCCCAGCCGCGGTCACGGAAGTGTCGCTTGATCTCGCCGATGATGTTCGGCGTCGCGTAGGTCGTCAGCTCGACTCCGCGGTTCACGTCGAACCGGTCGATCGCCTTGATGAGCCCGATCGAGCCGATCTGGACGAGGTCGTCCAGCTGCTCGCCGCGGTAGCTGTACCGCCGCGCGAGCGAACGCACGAGCGACATGTACTGCTCGATGAGCTGCTCGCGGGCCTGGAGATCGCCTTGTTCGTGGTAGCGACGGAGAAGAACCTTGTCGTTCTCAGCCACGAACGGCGACCTTCTTGGTCAGATGGACGCGATCCGCATCGATTCGGACGTCCTCGACGGTCGACTCGAGCACACGCCGGAGGTCGAGCTCGCCGTCCGCCTCGCACTCGATCTCGTCGAGGAGCCGGTGCGTCAACGGCCCGATAACCGTCTCGAGCTCGCCGTCGCGCAGGCACATCTTGATGGTGATCTCGCCGCCCTCGGGATCGGTGCGGTCGAGGATCGAGTCCAGCGCGAGCTCGAGGTCCTGGAGGTTCTCGATCGTCAGGTGAAGGCGCACCGCAAGCCCGCCGAGAACGAGATGCGCGACGCGATGGAAGTCGGGCGCGCGTGGAAGCGTCAGCGTGATCTCGTCAGCCACGCGTCGCCTTGAGCTCCTCCTCGAGATCCTCTTCGCGCCGGGCGGCAGCAGCCTTGCCGTCGGCGACCGCGTCGCCGAAGCTCCGGCGCGCGCGCAAGGATGCCCAGCCGTGGGAGACGCCGGCGCTGAAGCCCGCGACCTTCTGCACGGGCCGCTTGACCGCGAAGCTGACGGAGCGCACGGCCTGATCGACGGCGTCGACCGCGTCGACGGCACTGTCCGTTGCGCTGTCCAGTTTGTCGAGCTGGGCATTGACCCGGTCCACCGATCCCCCGACCTTGTTGATGACGGGCAGCACTTCGCGCTCCGTCCCTCGAATGAACGAAGAAAGCCGGTCGAACGTTACGGCCAAGCGCAGAAACGCCCAGCCGACTCCGAGCCCGACAGCGACGAGAAACACCGCGAGCGCGAGATCGGCGAGGTCTCCGAAGGAGAAAGCGACCGTCACGAGTGCAAGACTAGACGAGAGCAGATGCGGTGATCAGCCCGCACCCGACGACGACGTCGCCTTCGTAGAGAACGGCCGCCTGGCCGCGCGCCACGCCGTACGCCGGCTCGTCGAGACGGAGGCTGAACCCCGAGCTGGTCGGGGTGACGGACGCCGGCACGCCCGGCGAGCGGTAGCGGAGCTTCGCCTCGCCTCTCGTTACGGACGCATAGAGGCGCCCGCGCGCAGTGACACGCGTCCGTCCGAGCGACTCTCGCGGGCCGACGACCACGGTGTTCGTTCGCGGAATCGTGTCGACCGCGTAGAGCGGCCCGCCCGCGGCGAGCCCGAGCCCGCGGCGCTGCCCGGGCGTGAACCGCCAGAAGCCGTCGTGCTCCCCGACGCGACGGCCCTCGGCGTCGACGATCGGCCCGGCCTCGGCGCCGAGCCCGTGACGCTGCAGGAACGCGCGGTAGTCGTCGCCCGCGAGGAAGCACGCTTCCTGGCTCTCCGCCCGTCCCGCCTCGGGCAGGCCGGCGGCTGCCGCCTCGGCCCGTGTCTCCGCCTTCGTCTGGCCGCCGAGCGGAAACACGACGCGCTCGAGGAGTCGTGGGTCGAGGCGGGCGAGCATGTAGCTCTGGTCCTTCGCGGGATCGAGCCCGCGCGCGAGCAGAGCTCGTCCCTCGCGTTCGACGATGCGCGCGTAGTGGCCGGTCGCGAGCCGTGCTGCGCCGATCCGGCGCGCGAACGCGAGCAGCTCAGCGAAGCGAAAGCTGCCGTTGCAGCGAATGCACGGGTTCGGCGTGTCACCGCGCCGGTAGCCACGGACGAACGACTCGACGACCGCGTGGCGGAACTCCTCGCGCAGGTCGAGGGTGACGTGCGGCACACCACGCGCATGGCAGAGCGCGCGTGCGGCAAGCACCGCGCTCGGCGAGCAACAGGCGCGCTCGGCGTCAGGCCCGTTCGGGTCGAGCCACAGGCGCAGCGTGACGCCGACCGCGTCCGCACCGAAGCGCAGCAGCGTGACAGCGCTGTCGACACCGCCGCTCATCGCGACCGCGACGCGCGACGGGTCGGCGCTCGCGCGAACAGAAGCACCGATCGCGTTCGCGAGCGCGTCGACGGGCAGCACCTCCCCGCCGACCGCTGCGGCCTCGAGGAGTGTGAGCCCGCGCAGGTCCTCGTCGAGTCCCGGCGCGTCCGCGTCTGCGATCACGCCCCGTTCGACACGGAGCCGCACCGCGGCCCAGTCCCCGCCGCGCGTCGAGTCGCCGAAGAGCTCGCTCATCCGGCCAGCGTAGACGCCTTCGGGGGGAGCGAGCTCCCCCCGAAGGCAAAGCGCTCCGACGCCGCCGGCGGTGCTGCGTCCGTGTGAACCTGGACGAGCCAGGTGGGTGCCGTGCGGGGCGTCGGCGCGAGCGGCCTATCCCCGACGCGGGCTCCCTTTCACATGGTGTTGGTTCTACATGGAGTCGCAGCTCTGCGAACGGAGTCGAGCACCAAGGGCAACGTAGCTCAGATCACGGGGCCTGGGCATACGACCAGTGGACGAGTTGGACGCCGCGCAGGCCCAGCCGGCGCGCGAGGGCGTCGGTCAGGTCGAGCTGGCGCCCCGCAGCGAGCGGGCCGTGGTCGACCACCTCGGTGAGCACGGTTTTGCCGTCGAACGAGATGAAGACACGCGCACCGCACGGCAGGGTCGGATGCGCGATCCCTTCGGTCTGCTCGGTGATCACACCGCCGCACGCGCTGCGGCGCCCGAACACCTGCGGGCCGCTCGAGCCTGCGAGGGCGGTAAAGGACCCGACCGGCGTCGGGCCGCTCGCCGTGTGCCGATCGCGTTGCGCGGCGACCGCGAGCGCTGTCGCGCCGGCGAGGAGGGCGAGCCCTCCGAGCGCGACCTCGCGTGCCGCGAGCCCGGGCATCGCTAGTTGTGCCGGGCGGAGCCCGGCAGGCCGCGCACGCCGCGCGGGCGGTCGGGCACCACGATCGGGTCTCCGCCTGCGGTGTCCCGGCGGCCGAACGCGCGCCGGCCGGACTCGACGGCAAGCGGCTCCAAGTGGTAGCGCGCAGTGCGCTCCGTAGGCGGCGCGACCGGCGCCGCGGGCTCCGGCTCCTGCTGCGGGTCGGCTTCCGGCTCGGGCTCGGGCTCGGGCTCCGGCTCGGGCTCGGGATCGGGGTGCGGCAGCAACGCGGCGACCGGCTCCGCCGGCAGCTCGACCAGCGACCACGGATCGTGGTCCGCCGGCGGCGCCGAGACGGGCCATTCGCCGAGCACTTCCGCGCGCAGATCAGCCGGGGCGATCCACGTGGGCGCCTCGTCGCGCGTCGCCTCCGGGTAGCCGACCGCGACCTGCTCGAGCGGCTGCGCGGGCGGCAGGTTGATGCTCGGGACGTAGTACTTCGGCGGCACGCCGCTGCCGTAGTGCGGACGGGCGCGCCACGTCGCCCATTCGAGCGCCGCGACGATCACCCAGCCGAACAGCATTCCCCCCACGATCTCGAGCGCGGAGAGCTTGGCGAAGGCGAGCGCTGCGGCGAGCGCGACCAGGAACACGACCTCGAGCACGAACTGCGAGGCGCGGCGATCGGTCATCGCTCGGGTTGCGGCAGAGCGGCGATGCCGCTGTCGGCGAGAACATCCGCAGGCATCGCCGTGGGTGCGCCGGTGAGCGGGTCGAACCCGCTCGACACCTTCGGAAACGCGACGATCTGCCGAATGTCGGGCTCGCCCGCGAGCAGCGCGACGAACCGTTCGATGCCCATCGCGAAGCCACCGTGCGGCGGCGCGCCCATCGCGAGCGCGTCGAGCAGGAAGCCGAACTTCGACCGCGACTCCTCCTCCGACATCCCCATCGTCCGAAACACGCGCTGCTGGACGTCCGCGTCGTGGATCCTGATCGAGCCCGAGCCGAGCTCCCAGCCGTTCCAGATCAGGTCGTAGTGCTGCCCGTTCACGTGCGCCGGATCGGCCTCGTCCCACGTCTCCTGTCCGAGCACCGGCGCGGTGAACGCGTGGTGCATGAACGTCCAGCCGCCGCTCTCGTCGTCTTGCTTGAAGAGCGGGAACTCGAGCACCCAGTGGAAGGCGTCGAGCCCGGTGTCGATCAGCTCGAGCTCGCGCGCGAGGTGCAGGCGCAGCAGGCCGAGGACGTGCGCGACGACGGGCGCTGCGTCGGCGACGAAAAGCGCGGTCGAGCCTTCCGGCACGCCGAACGACTCGAGCTCCCGCTCGGAAAGGAACTTCGCGATCTGCGACAGGTTCGCGACGCCCTTCGCCCCCCACTCCTTGGCGAGCGCCTCCAGGCGTGCGTGCTCGGTGCGCGAGAACGTGCGCGGCACGACGATGTAGCGCACGCAAGGGGCGTTCTTGAACACACCGAACTCGGAGTCGCGAGTCACGGCGGTCGCGTCCTGGATCTCCATCCCGAAACGAAGGTCGGGCTTGTCGCTTCCGTACTTCGCCATCGCCTCGTCGTAGGAGATGTGCGGGAAGGGCCTCGCCGGGGCGGGCCGCCCGGCGGCCTCGAACGCCGCGACGACGGCGGCTTCCATCACGGCTAGCACGTCCTCGCGCTCGACGAACGCCATCTCGAGGTCGAGCTGGCGGAACTCGAACTGGCGGTCGGCGCGCAGATCCTCGTCGCGCCAGCACGTCGCGATCTGGTAGTAGCGGTCGACCCCGCCGATCATGCACAGCTGCTTGAAGAGCTGCGGCGACTGCGCGAGCGCGAAGAACTTTCCGGGCTGCAGCCGAACCGGCACCAGGAAGTCGCGTGCTCCTTCGGGGGTGCCACGCGTCATGCTCGGAGTCCAGACGTCGACGAAACCGAGCTCGTCCATCGTGCGTCGGATCGCGGCGACGGCGGTGTGCGAAAGGCGAAGGTTCTGCTGCATGCGCTCGCGCCGGAGATCGAGCCAGCGATAGCGCAGGCGCAGCGTCTCGTCGACGTTCTCCTCGTCGAGCTGGAACGGAAGCGGCGAGGAACGCGAGAGAATCCGCAGCTCCTCGACCTGCACTTCGACCTCGCCGGTGCGCAGGTTCGGGTTGACGGCGTCCGGGGCACGTGCAACCACCTCGCCGGTCGCCTGGAGGACGAACTCGTTGCGGATGTCGTGCGCGACGGCCGCCGGGTCCGGGCTGCGGTCCGGATTGACGACGAGCTGCAGCTTGCCGGTGTGGTCGCGAAGATCGACGAACACGAGCCCACCGTGGTCGCGGCGCGTGTCCGCCCAGCCGGCGACGGTCACACGGTCGCCGATGCGATCGCGTGTGACTTCGCCGCAGTGAACGTCGCGCCAGCTCACGCCGTGAGCGTAGCGACGACCTCGCCGAGGGCCAATGCCTCGTCATCCCGGCCGGCACGCCGCACGGTCGCCCCGTCGCCGCGGATCACGACGATCGTCCGCGCACCCGTGCGTCCGGCCTGGGTCATCTGCCCTTTGAACGACCGCCCGGCGTAGTCGAGGTCGGCGGACACGCCCGCGCGGCGCAGCGCACCGGCCACTTCGAGCGCCCGGTCGCGCGAGCCGTCCGCGTCGACGACGAGGAAGACGTCGAGCCCACGCGACTCCACGCGCCGGCCTTCGTTCTCCATCGCGAGCAGGAGCCGCTCGATTCCCGCGCCGAACCCGATCGCCGGTGTCGCCGGGCCGCCGATCTGCTCGATCAACCCGTCGTAGCGTCCACCGCCGCAAATCGTCGAGTTCGCGTTCTCGTCGGGCCCCACGAACTCGAACGTGGTGCGCGAGTAGTAGTCGAGGCCGCGCACGAGAGTCGGGTCGAGCACGTAGGGCACGCCGTAGGCATCGAGCAGACGCTGCACCTCCTCGAAGTGCTCGCGGCACGGTCCGCAGAGCGACTCGCCGATCTTCGGCGCATTCTCGAGCGCTTTGCGCACCTGCGCGCTTTTCACGTCGAACACCTGCAGCGGGCTCGTGCTTCGCTTGTGACGCGCGTCGTCGTCGAGGACATCCGCATGCGCGTCGAGCCACTCGTTGAGTCGCGCGACGTACGTCGGGCGGCAGTTCGCATCCCCGATCGAGTTCAGACGCAGCTCCCACTGCGTCACCTCCAGCCGCCGCAGGAGCTCGCGGTACAGGTCGACGATCTCCGCGTCGACCGCGGGGTCGCCGGTGCCGATCGCCTCGACCGACAGCTGGTAGTGCTCGCGGTAGCGACCGCGCCCCGGAGCGCCGTAGCGATACATCGGTGCGATCGTGAACGCCTTCACCGGCTGCGGCTCGCGATGGAGCCCGTGCTCGACGTAGGCGCGGCAGATCGGCGCGGTGCCCTCGGGGCGGAGCGTGAGCGACCGGTCGCTCCGGTCGGTGAACGTGTACATCTCCTTGTGGACGACGTCCGACGCTTCGCCCGCCGTGCGTGCGAAGAGACCCGTGTCCTCGAATCCGGGCGTCTGGATGCGTCCGAAGCCGTAGAGGCCTCCCACCTCTTCCATCATCCGCACGACGTGCCACCACGACGCGTTGCCGGGCAGCACGTCGTGTGTTCCGCGGGGCGCCTGGAACTTCGGCTCGGTCATCCGCCGAGCCGCTCGGCCCGCAACTCGCGCAGGAACGGGTTCGAGCGCAGCTCGTCCCCGAGCGTCGTCGGCCGGCCGTGCCCCGGGCGCACGACCGTCTCTTCCGGAAAGCGGTCCAGCAGCACGCGGACCGACTCGAGGAACGTCTCCCAGTCGCCTCCCGGCAGGTCGACGCGCCCGACCGACCCGGCGAAGAGCAGGTCGCCCGAGAACAGCTCGCCATCGGCGTGGTAGCCGACGTGCCCGGCGCTGTGGCCGGGGATGTCGACGACCTCGAACGCGATCCCGGCGACCGCGATCGTGTCGCCGCCGGAGACGGTGTGCGCCGGATCGTGCGGCGCGACACGGAATCCGCCGCGGGTCTCGCCGGTGCGGAGCGCGTCGACCTCACCTGCCGGCGCCCACACCTCGCTGTCCGAGCCGTCGGCGAGGGCGGCGACGCCGCCGATGTGGTCGACGTCCGTGTGTGTGACGAGGATCCCGGCCGTTTTCGTGCCCATGCGCGCGAGCTCGAGTCGAAGCGGCGTCGGGTCGTCGCCCGGGTCGATCACCACTGCTTCGGCCGCGCCGCGCTCACTGCGGACCACGTAGCAGTTGGATGCGTAGGACCCCATCACGAAGCTGTCGACAGCGAGCGGCATGGAAGCGATCGAGTGTAACGAGACGCGATAACGTCTCTTCCATGCAGCAGTGGAATTTGCTCGAGCTCGACGCGCCCGCCGGAACGCGCGACGCGCACGCTCTTCACTCCGACAACGGTGCGCGCGCGGTGCTGATCGTGCTGCAACCCGGGCAGAGCCTGGGCGAGCACCAGGTGAAGGAGAACGCGTGGGTGACGGTCCTCGAGGGTGACGTCGAGATCTCAGCGGGCGGTGAGACCGTCTCCGCAGGCGCCGGCACGCTGGTGAGATTCGAGCCGGACGAGCGCCACGCGCTGCGCAGCGACGCCGGCGCGCGTGTGCTGCTCCTGCTCGCGCCCTGGCCGGGCGACGGTCACTATCGCGGCGGCTGACTAACGGTTCTTCTTGGGGCCGCCCGAGCTGCGGCCCTGACGCCTCAGGTAGCCCCGGTAGGCGAAGCGATCGACGTAGTACGTGAGCGGCACGAACGCGAGCGCATAGAAGACGCCGATCGCAACTCGCTGCGCGATCGGGCCGTTCTTGAGCACGAACACGAAGACGACGAGCATCAGGCCGCCCATCAGCCCGCCGCGCTTCAGCGCGCGCTGCCATGACGGTGGCGGGACCTCGCGCACCGTGCGGCCTCCGCGGCGCCCCTGCTGTTTGGCCTCCGGCTTCGCCTTCGGCTTGTCGCTCTCCTCGCGAGAGCGGAGCTCCGCGATCGCGACCTCGTTGCCCGCCTCGTCGATCTCGAAGACGCGGACGTCGTGTCGAAAGTCTTTCTCGCGGCGGCGGCGCTGCTTACGCGTGGTCACGCGTGCAGGTTAGCTCCCGAACGCCCGCCGGCCATCGCGGATGACGGCGGCGACGACGTCGCCGGCCAGGCTGTACGCGAAGTAGCGCCAGTCGGGCGCGGCGAGCAATGTGAGGTTCGCGACGCAGCCGGGCGCGACGCGCCCGTGCGTACGACCGAGACCGAGCACGTGCGCTGCGTTCACGGTCATCCCGCCGAGCGCCTCCTCCGGAGCGAGGCGAAGCTGCATGCACGCGAGCGACGCGACGAGCGGGAGGCTCGTCGTGAACGCGCTCCCCGGATTGAAGTCGGTCGCGAGCGCGATCGCCGCGCGGGCGTCGACGAGCGCACGAGCGGGCGGCATCGGCCGGTCGAGGAAGAGCGCGCTCGCGGGCAGGAGCACGCCGACGACGTCGCTCGCCGCGAGCGCGGCGATGCCGGTCTCGCCCGTTGCCTCGAGGTGGTCGACGCTGCGCGCCCCGAGCTCGACGGCAAGCGGGATCGCGCCGCTCTCGGTGAACTGGTCGCCGTGGAGCCGCAGCGCAAGCCCGTGCTCGCGGCAGGCCTCCAGGTACCGGCGCGCCTGCCGGGCATCGAAGGCGCCGCGCTCGAGAAAGACGTCGGCCGCGTCTGCGAGCTCGGCCGCGCGCGGGAGCACCTCGGCGATCGCCCAGTCGACGTATTCGTCGGCGTCCTCGAGCTCCGGTGGGACGGCGTGTGCACCGAGCCAGGTCGGGGTGCCGCCGGCCGCCCGGATCGCGGCGAGCGATGCGAGCTCGGTGTCGCGGTCGAGCCCGTAGCCGGACTTCCCCTCCCACGTCGCGGTGCCGTGCGCCAGCATCGCGCGCGCGTTTTCGGCGACGCGATCGCGCAGCTCGTCGGCTTCGAGCGCACGCGTCGCTGCGACGGTCGAGAGGATCCCGCCGCCGGCCGCGTGCAGCTCCTCGTAGCTCGCCCCGCGCGCGCGCAGCGCGAACTCGTGGACGCGGTCGCCGCCGAACGCGGGATGGGTGTGGCAGTCGACGAGGCCCGGGACCGCGCAGAGGCCGCGGCCGTCGAGCTCCTCGATCTCGCCGAGCTGCAGCTCCGCGAGGTCGCGCATTCGCCCGACCGCGGCGATCGTGCCCCCCGTGCACAGGACGAACGCGTCCTCGACGACGTCGACGTCGCGCAACGCGCGCCCGCGCAGCGGCGCCATCGTGCCCGAGGGCGAGACGACCTGGGCGAGGTCGCGGACGAGCAGGTCGCCGTTCGTCACGCCGACGCGTCGAACGACGGCGTCGAGAGCCCGTGCTCGCGCGCCGCTTCCTCGGCGTCGGCGTAGCCCGCGTCGAGGTGCCTGACGACGCCCATCCCCGGGTCGGTCGTCAGCACGCGCTCGAGGCGCTCCGCCGCGTCGGCCGTGCCGTCTGCGAGCACCACCATGCCGGCGTGGATCGAGTTGCCGATGCCGACGCCGCCGCCGTGGTGGACGCTGACCCAGGTCGCGCCGGCTGCCACGTTGACGAGCGCGTTCAGGATCGGCCAGTCGGCGATCGCGTCTGAGCCGTCGCGCATCGACTCCGTCTCGCGATACGGCGAGGCGACCGAGCCTGCATCGAGGTGGTCCCGCCCGATCACGACGGGCGCCTGCACACGGCCCGATGCGACCAGCTCGTTGATCGCGAGGCCCGCCTTCGCGCGGTCGCCGTACCCCAGCCAGCAGATGCGGGCGGGCAGCCCCTGGAAGGCGATGCGCTCCGGCGCCAGCTCGAGCCACCGCTGCAGGAGCTCGTCGTCCGGAAAGAGCTTGCGCAGCATCTCGTCGATCGCCGCGATGTCGGCCGGGTCCCCGGACAGCGCCGCCCAGCGAAACGGCCCGATGCCGCGACAGAAGAGCGGCCGGATATAGGCCGGGACGAAGCCCGGGTATGAGAAGGCGTCCGCTACACCGGCTGCTTCGGCCTCACCTCGCAGGTTGTTGCCATAGTCGAAAACGTAGCTGCCGGCCCGGACGTACTCGAGCAGCGCCTCCACGTGCACCGCGATCGCAGCCCGCGCCCGCCGGAGGTACTCGTCCGGATCGGATAACCGCAACGCCGCCGCCTCGGCAACGGTGAGGCCGTTCGGAACGTAGCCCGTGAGCGGGTCATGCGCGGCGGTCTGGTCCGTGACGAGATCGAACTGCTCACCGCGGCGGGCGAGCTCCGGCACGACGTCCGCGGCGTTACCGAGCACGCCGACCGAGAGCGCGCGGCCCTCGGACGCGGCGGCACGCACCCGCGCGAGCGCGTCGTCGAGCGACTCTGTCGCCTCGTCGAGATACCGCGTCTCGAGCCGCCGTTCGATCCGGGCTGGATCGACTTCGATGCACAGGATCGCCCCGCCCGCGAGCGTCGCCGCGAGCGGCTGTGCGCCGCCCATCCCGCCGAGCCCCGCGGTGAGGATCGTCCGGCCGGAGAGCGAGGCCGACCCGAAGTGCTTCTGCGCGGCGGCCGCGAACGTCTGATACGTGCCCTGCAGGATTCCCTGCGTGCCGATGTAGATCCACGAGCCCGCCGTCATCTGGCCGAACATCGTCAGCCCCTCCGCCTCGAGGCGACGAAACTCGTCCCAGGTCGCCCAGCGCGGCACCAGCAGCGAGTTGGCGATCAGGACGCGCGGCGCACCCGGCGTCGTCCTGAAGACGGCCACAGGCTTCCCCGACTGCACGAGGAGCGTCTCGTCGTCGCCGAGCTCCAGCAGCGCGCGGACGATTGCCTTCAACGCCTCGTGCGACCGCGCGGCGCGGCCGCTGCCGCCGTAGACGACGAGCTCCTCCGGCCGCTCGGCAACCTCCCGGTCGAGGTTGTTGAGCAGCATCCGCAACGGAGCCTCGGTCGACCACGAGCGGGCGTTCAAGGTCGTGCCGCGTGGCGCATGAATCGATGAGAGGTCGCCGGCGAGGCTCTCCACAGTCGCATCGAGCGACGAAGCGACGGTCATCGCTCGCGGTCCTGCGCGTCGCTCCCGCGCGACATCCGCCGGAGCCGCTCGCGCCAGCGGACGATGCTCCAGGACGACGCGGCGACGAAAACGATCGCCATCACGATCACCGCCTTCTCCACCGACGCGCCCGTAGCCCACGAGAGGAGCACGAGCAGGACGGCCATGGTGCCGTACACGAGCAGCGTGTCGCGGTACGGGTGCTTCGGCACAGGCGTCTCCGGCATTCCCCAGCGCAGGTGACGGCGCTTCGTCATTCGAGCTCACCGACCTCATGCTCGACCGCCGCGAGCAGCGAGCCGTCGCGTACGGCGTCGGCGACCGTCTCGATGTCCTGGCTGAGCGGCCGGTCGTCGCGCAGACGCGGCGAAAGCGAGCGAACGAATGCATGCGTCGCGCGCGCGCCGCGCCCCGGCTCGAGCGGAGCGAGGAACTCCACTGCCTGGGCGGCCCCCAACAGCTCGATCGCGAGAGCCCGTTCGGAGTTCGCCACCACCTGCCACGCCTTGAGGCCGGCCGCGTTTCCCATCGAGACGTGATCTTCCTGCCCCGCGCTCGTCGGGATCGAGTCGACCGACGCGGGATGACAGAGCGACTTGTTCTCGGAGACGAGGGATGCGGCCACGTACTGCGGGATCATGAACCCCGAGTTGAGCCCGCCGTCCGTCGTCAGGAATGCGGGCAGGCCGTCGCTCAGGTTCGGGTTCACGAGCCGCTCGAGCCGCCGTTCGGAGATGCTCGCGAGCTCTGCGACCGCCATCGCGAGCGCATCGAGTGCAAACGCAAGCGGTTGTCCGTGGAAGTTGCCGGCCGACACGAGCATGTCGTCGTCGACGAGCACGAGCGGGTTGTCGGTCGCCGCGTTGAGCTCGGTCACGACCGTGTACTCGACGTAGTCGAGCAGGTCGCGGGACGCACCGTGCACCTGAGGCGCGCAGCGAATCGAGTACGCGTCCTGCACCTTGTCGCACCAGCGATGTGACTCGATGATCGCCGACCCTTCGAGCAGCCGGATCACGTTACGTGCAGAACACGCCTGTCCGCGCAGAGGGCGAAGGTCGTGCACCTGCGGGATGAACGAGCTCCGCGACCCTTGCAGCGCCTCGAGCGACAGTGCACAGGCGCAGTCGGCCACGCGCGAGAGGCGGCGCGCCCGGACGAGCGCGAGCGAAGCCTGCGCTGCCATGAACTGCGTCCCGTTGATCAGCGACAAGCCCTCCTTCGCGCGCAGGCGGACCGGCTCCAACCCTGCACGCGAGAGCGCGACGCCGCCGTCGACGAGCTCACCGTCGAAGGACGCGCGGCCTTCGCCGACGAGCGGCAGTGCGAGATGCGCGAGCGGGGCGAGATCGCCGGACGCGCCGACGGAGCCGCGCGCCGGCACATGCGGCAGCACGCCGCGGTTCAGGCATTCGAGCAGCAGCTCTACCGTCTCGACGCGCGCGCCGGAGTTGCCCTTCGCGAGCGCGTTCGCGCGCAGCAGCATCGCAGCACGCACGACCGTCTCCGGATACGGTTCGCCGACGCCGCACGCATGCGAGCGAAGAAGACGCAGCTGGAGCTCCTCGGTCAGCTCTTCTGGAATCTGACGCGAGACGAAACGGCCAAAGCCGGTGTTGACGCCGTAGGTGTGCTCCTCCGAGCCGTGCGCTGCTCGTTCGACGACGTCACGCGCCGCTTCCATGCGGGTGCGCGCGGAGTCCGCCAAGGGCACTGCCGGAGCCCGGTCGACGGCGACCGCCCAGACGTCCGCGAGCGTGAGGTCGTCGCCGGTGAGCGCCCGCGTCGCGGTCACAGCGCGAGTCTAGAGACTCGCCGCGAAGGGAAAATCGGCGGCCGTGAGCCGAATGCCCGAACTCTACCCCCCGAAAGGCTAGGGCGGCGGCCCTCAAATCTGTCTTTCCTATGAGGGTCCGGCTATAGTCGAAGCGAGGACTTCGCTTGACGAAATCCGTGGGAGATTGGGGAGAAAAACGATGAAGAAGCTGATTTCTGCTGGGGGCGTGGTCCTCGGGTTTCTGGTCGTCCCGGCCGCCTGGGCCGGTGGCGGTTCGACTCTCTCGGGCTACGGCGGCAACGCCGGAACCGTGCAGACGACGGTTCAGAAGAGCGGCACGCTGCCGTTCACGGGCCTCAGCCTCACCGCGTTCGTCGTGGTCGGGCTCGTGCTCGTCGCTGCAGGCTTCATCCTGCGCCGGCGCACGAATCGCCCGAGCGCGTAGGACGTACTTGGATCGGTTCGATCGTGCGGCAGGACATGCCGTCGACGTTCGCACCTGCGCACCCGAATCCTCAAGTTTCGGGCGCGCAGGTCGATGGACCGGGGCGTGAGCAGGTGCGACGGAGAGATCACACATGACGGTTGACGTCGGGAACGTCCAACTCGACGTAATCGAGCCTCCGGCGGCGATCGTCGCCGTAGTCCCGCCTGAGCGCGTCGCCCCGGCTCACGTTCGCCGTGCCCTCCACAACGGCGTCTTCCTCGCAGCGGGAACGATCGCGGCAGCGGTCGGATCGACGCTGCTCTTCGAGCATTCGGCTGTCACGGCGTCGGCTCAGGCCGCCATCTGCTCGGCGGCGTGGCTGCTCGGGATCTTCGTCGTCTTCCGGGCGCTCCGCACCGTGCACGTCGCGGTCGGGCGCGTGGGCCTCGCGCTCTTCAGCTCGCTGACCGGGCTCCTATTCGCCGGCGCGGAGTCGTTTTGGATCAACGCGGCTGAGCCGAGCCGCCTCGAGACGCTCGTGATGGCGCTGCTCGTGTTCTCGCTGATCTTCGGGCTCGAAGGCGCCAAGGCACGGCTCGCAGAGCTGCGCGCGCGGGTGCTCGTCGTCGGGGGCGGCAAGGCCACGCAGGATCTCCTCGAGGTGCTTGCGCGAGAACCGGAGCAGCCGTTCCGAGTGATCGGCGTCGTCGACGAGACCACATTCGAAACGATGGGCGGCGTTCAGGTTCTCGGCCAGGTATCTCACCTACGCGACGTGCTCGAGGACCACACACCAGACCTCGTCGTCGTCGCGGCCGAGCGCGGCCGGCCGGAGATCTTCGCCGGTCTCGCGGAGGGCGCCGAGCTCGGGTTCCGCGTCGTCGGGCTGCCCGAGTTCTACGAGCACGCTTTCGCGCGAGTGCCGATCCGCGGGATGACCGACGCGTGGTTCATGAGCATCCTGCACCTGTACCAGCGCTCGTACCCGCGGCTTGTCAAGCGTTCGTTCGACCTCGTCGTCGCGGGCCTTGGGTTGCTTCTGACCGCGCCGCTCTTTCCGCTGATCGCGCTCCTCGCGCGCACCGACGGCGGGCCGATCTTCTACCGGCAGGTGCGACTCGGGGAGCATGGCCAGCTGTTCACGATCCTCAAGTTCCGTTCGATGCGCACGGACGCCGAGCAGTTCGGTGCGGTGTGGGCCGAAGAGAGCGATCCGCGCATCACCGCGCTCGGCCGCGTGCTTCGCCGCACGCGACTCGATGAGCTGCCCCAGCTTCTCAACGTCGTTCGCGGCGACATGTCGATCGTCGGTCCCCGGCCCGAGCGGCCGGAATTCCTCGAGATGCTCGAGGAGGCCGTTCCGTTCTGGTCGCGCCGTCACCTTCTCCGGCCCGGTATCACCGGCTGGGCCCAGCTTCGCTCGGGCTACGCAGCCGACTCGTTCGAGACGGAGGAGAAGCTGGCCCACGACCTCTGGTACCTGCGTCACCAGAGCCTGCTCGTCGACCTCGTGATCTGCGGCCGAACGCTGCCGGCGCTCTTCCTCGGCTCCGGCCGCTGAGACCAGCCATCTACTCTTCTTCCTGAGTGCGGCGCACCGGAAGAGAAGGGTCGGACTATGGCTGGGTGACGTCGCGTCCCCTTTCGGAGCAGGACGCGGTCAACCGGCGCATCTACAGCTCGTCCCGGCTCGTCCTGACGTATGCGCGTCGAAACCTGCATCCCGCCGAGCTAACGGTATTCGAGCGCTTCGCGGGCGAGTTCGCACGAGCACGCGTGCTCGAGTTGGGATGTGGCGCCGGCCGCATCACGCGTCATCTCGTCGAGCTCTCGCGGAGCGTCGTCGGGATCGACGTCTCGCCCGCAATGGTCGACTACTGCAAGCGCCGAGTCGGGAACGCGACCTTCGTAGTCAGGGATCTGCGCGATCTCTCGCCGCACGACGATGCAAGCTTCGAGATCGTCGTCGGCGGTCAAAACGTTCTGGACGCCGTTTCACACGAGGAACGGCTCGACGCGCTGAAGGAGATCCGCCGGACGCTCACCCCTGGCGGCCTCTTGTACTTCTCGTCGCACAACCGCAACTCGACCGACGCGCTCGCCGCGGCGTGCCGCGGACCACAGTTCCGTCTGGCGAAGAACCCGTACCGCCAGGCACGCGCTGCGATGAGCTACGTCCAAGGTCGTCGCAACCATCCGCGGCTCTCCGACCTTCAGCGCTTCGAGAGCGACTATGCGTTGCTGAACGACGAGGCGCACGGCTGGCGGCTGCTCCACTACTACATCGACCGCACGACGCAGGAGCGCCAACTCGCAAACGTCGGTTTCACACTTCTCGAGGTGATCGCCCCGGACGGCCGGGTTCTCGAGTCGCAAGAAGACGATACGGGCTACACCGAGCTCCACTACGTCGCGCGCTCGCACTGAGCCGCAATCGCTTGCGTCCCTCGCTTCAGGGACGCCTTTCACCCAGATCAGGGATCGCCGTCCGGCCCATGAGCCGCCGATCCGATCTGCATGCACCGCGTCAGCCGCCGGCGTGCCGGCACAGGGCTCTCCGCCCTTGTCCTCGCAGCCGTCTTCGCCGCATCCAACTCCGCGGGCGCCGGTGCGTCCACATCGAAGCATCACGCGACACATCACACGGGGCGGCATGAAGTCCGGATCGCCTTCACGGCCCGGCCGGCCGGGTCGACCTCGTCGACGTCGGTGGCGATCAGCTGGCGCGCGCACGGCGCATCCAACGTGCGCTGCTCGCTCGACCACGGACGCAGCGCACCGTGCACGAGCCCGGCGGTCATCTCGAATCTCTCCGAGGGGCGGCACGTCTTCAGCGTCACCGCCTCACGGCCTGAAGCAACGAAGACGGTGCAGGCGGCCTGGCGGGTGAGTCGCAAGCGTGTGCAACCGAAGCCTGTGCCCCGGGCTCCCGCTCCCGTCCCTGCACCGACGCCGGCTCCTCCGACGACGACGACGCCCACGCCGTCTCCGTCTCCGTCTCCGTCTCCGTCTCCGGCTCCCCCCGCCCCGCCGACGAGTGGCGGCGGCTCCGGAGCAGGCGGCGGGACGACGACGTCCAACGTCGTCGCGCCGCCTGCCGCACCAGCCTCGTACGCACTTCCGGCCGGAGCGGTCAGCGTGACGACCTCGGCCGGGCTCGTGGCAGCGCTCAGCGGCTCGACACCGCAGGTGATCGCGTTGGCCGACGGCGTCTACGACCTACCCGGCGGGCAGCACTTCGTGGACGCGAACGGCAGCGCAATCTACGCGCAGCACGTCGGTGCAGCGGTCCTGACGGCCGGGCTCGAGGTCGGCGGGAACTGGTCGCAGGGAGGCGCAGTCGTGCGCGGCCTCTCCTTCGATATCACGGACCCCAGCAAGACGTTCCAGAACGCAGCCCTCGACGTGTGGGGGGCCGCGGGTCAGAACCTGCAAGTTCTCGACAGCACGTTTGACGGAAACTGGGTCGTTGGCGCAGGCATTCAGGCGTACCAGCCGCTCGGCCTCGATGCGGAGAGGTTGCAGATCTCGCATTTCACGGACGCGGGTCTCTTCGTGAGCGACAACGTCCCTGTCGCGTACGGCGCGTCGACACCGGCAGCGACGGTGATCAGCGACATCTCGGTGGACGGGGTCAGCCGCCCGACCCCCGGCTCCTCCAACGGCACCGCCGAAGCAGGACTCTGGATCGGCCAACCCGTCATCGACGGCGTCCACCGCATCAAAGTCCGCAACGTCTCCATCTCCGGCATCGAA
>DASRGQ010000054.1:0-3529 GCA_035650975.1 Gaiellaceae bacterium | reverse complement strand
CCCGCGTTCGATCCACAGGACGAGACACGTGAAGAGAAGCGGCGCGACGTAGAAGAGGTTGCGCTCCTCGATCCGCTGGACGCTCGGCTGTGTCGCGAACGCGGCGACCTCGATGCCGACCCAGACGACCATCGTGATCGTGGTCGCGACGACGGCGCGCTCGGCGGTGGTGAGCGCGGGGCCGCGCAGGCAGAGCAGCACGAGCGCGAGCACCGGAACGATGCCGACGTACAGATCGAGCTCCGACATGTGCCACAGAAACCAGCGCGCGACCATCGACGGGTCGTAGCTGGAATGCGTCGCCGCTGCGTAGGCGCCGAGCAGCGAACGGATGCTACGACCGCGCGCGACCTCGGCGACAACGGCGAGCACGCCGAAGCCGATCACGATCCCATAGAGGATGCGGTGGCGCACCAGCTCGCGCGGCGACCGCGCAAGGGCGGCGATGACGAGTGGTGCAGTCAGCGCGGCAGCCACGACCGCGACGGCCTGCGCACGTGTCTCGTAGGCGACGAGCAGAACGACGAGGAACGCGACGACGCTCCGAAGTCCCCGCCGCTCGAGCGCAACGACGAGCGTCAATGCGAGCAGCACGAAGATCGGATAGAAGGCGTTTTCCGTCATCACGGTGCCGGCGTAGAACGTCGACGGCACCGCGACGGTGAGCAGTGCGACGACGAGCGCGCCGCGGGTGGAGACGACGCGCCGTGCGAGGAAGTACGACGGCACCGCCGTCAACGACATGAGCAGCGAGTTGATCACCTTGATCGCCGAGTAGACGGTCGGGATCGATGTGAAGAGCCGGTAGGCCGGGCTGATCAGGATCGGATAGACGATCCCGTAGCCGCTCGTCGGCGCGCCGCGCACGGCGAAGTGACCGGTCGCGGCGAAACTCTTCGCGAGCTCCGAGTAGACGATCTCGTCGATCATGATCCACGGGCCGACCATGTGCCGTGCGAACGCGAAGCGCACCGCCCACGAGAAGAAGACGAGTGCTGCGAGCCACGCCCACGCGGGCGCGGCAGCGATCCTACGGAGCACCGATTCCGACCTCGCGGAGCTGCGCCGCGAGCGCCGACACGTCGTCGATCCCGCACTCCGCCGCCGCCTCGGCGACGCGCCAGAGGACCGCGTCCGAGACCGCGTCTCCGCCCGCGGCCGTCTCGAGGGCGGCAGCGTACTTGTCGGCGACCCGCTCGAGCGAGTGCTCGTGCTGCACGTATTCGCGACCTGCCGCACCGAGCTCGCGTCCATGATCGGCCGCGACCTCGAGCGCCGCGCGCAGCACATCGACCTCGTGGTCATCGACGGGCACCTTCAGCACCGCGTCGCCGGGCAGCTCGCTGAACCAGCCGACGTCGGAGACGACGAGCGCCTTGCCGAGCGTCATGGCGCGGATCGCAGAACCGGACGTCTCGCCCATCGTCGGATACCGCAGGTTGACGAGGACGTCGCAGGCAGCCATCAGTGACCACATGCGATCCTCGGGCAAATAGTCGAGGCGCTCGACACCGTCGGTGAGACCGAGCCGCTCGAGCCTGCGATTCACGTCGAAACGCTCGCCGGCGGCGCCCGCGAGGAGCAGCCGCGCGCCCGGGCGGTCGCGGCGCAAGGCGGCGAACGCCTCGAGGAGCTGCGGGATCCGCTTGTTCATGTTCAGGAAGCCGAAGCAGCCGATCAGCGGGTCGCCTGAGACGTCGGTCGCAGGCACCACGTCGTGCATCGGCCACGCCGGGTGCGGGATCTGCCACAGCAGTCCGCCGTAGCCCGCGTCGCGCGCGCGGCGTTCGGTGTAGTGCGAGTGGACGATCAGGCAGGTCGCGTGGTCGAGCACGACTCCCGAGAGCGGGAAGCGCTCGGGCTGCGTCTCCCAGAGGAGCGGCAGCAGGTTGTCGAGCACGCCGAGGCCGAGCAGGCGTCCGGCGACGCCGAGCTCGCGCTCCATCGCCTCGAGGTAGCCGCGGCCGTTCCCGCGGCCGATCGTGATGCCTGCGACGAGATGGTGGAGCACATACTCGTGGAGCACGACGACGCCAGGGCGCTCGAAGAGCGCGTCGGTGATCCAGCCGTGCGCGTCCGGATCGTTGCCGATGTGGTACAGCGCGACGTCGGCCGACGGCGCGCGCTTGCGTGGCTCGGCGACCACGACGTCGACACGCTCGCGCAGTGCGGGCAGGAGCAGCGTCGAGTAGTCGGCGATGCCGGACCGCGACGGCGGGAACGGCGAGTAGTAGGCGACGCGCATCACGCGAGCAATGCGTCGACGCACGCGTCCCACGTGACGCGCTCGGCGAGCGCACGTCCAGCGTTCCCCCATGCCTTCGCGTCGTCGGCATGCGCGGAGAGATAAATGCAGGCTTCGGCGATCGCTTGCGGCTCGGGTGCGGTGACGAGCCCGGTCTCGCGGTCGCGCACGATCTCGAGCGGGCCGCCCGCGTCGTGCGCGGTGACGACGGGCTTGCCGGAGAGGAATGCCTCGTAGGGAACCATGCCGAAGTCCTCGTCGATCGGCGCGTAGTAGACGGCGAGGCTGCGCGCATAGAGATCGACGAGCTCGTCGTCGTCTACCCGGCCCGCAAAGCGAATCTGCCCGTTGGTGCCGGCGGCGAGCTGCTCGAGCCGAGTGCGGTCGGGGCCTTCGCCGGTGATCACGACGCGAAGGCCGGGCGCGCGCTTTGCCGCCTCGACGAGCAGGTCGATGCGCTTCGCGCGGTCGAGACGGTTGACGGAGAGGACGAAGCCTTCCGAGTCGGCTTCGCGGTACGGCAGCGTCTGCGGCGGGTGCGGCAGCACGTCTGCGTGGACGCCGTTGAAGCGTTCGAGCCGGTCGGCGACGTTGCGCGACGTTGCGAATACGCGGCGTGCCTCACCAAGAGCGACCGCGTCGAGCCGCTCGATCGCTCTCCGTGTCGCGCGGTCCCCGGGCGAGTCGGAGAACTGACCGAGCTCGGTGCGATCGTAGTCGTACGCCTGCCGAAACTGGTGGAGCACCCATGCCACCTTGTTCGGGTGGCGCACGCAGTACGCCGGGAACTTGGTCGCGATGACGCGGTCGATCGGCCGGCCGTCGGATTCGGTGAGGTCGACGAGCCGCCAGAGAAATGCCTGGTCGAGCACTCGGGTTCCGGGGTACCACTTGAACGGGATCGTGACGAGCTCGGCGTCGTGCCCGCGCGCGCGGAGCGCGCCGACGAGGTCGTCCGCCATCAGCTCGGCCCCGCCGCGGACGAACGGCACCTGGGGCGCACAGACGGCGACTCTCACGGACGGTGCTCGAGCCGTGCGGTGCGTTCGTCGAGGTCGTCGATCAGCTTCAGCAGAGCGTCGTTGAAGGCGCGCTGGTCGGCGAACGCGGGCTCGACGTACCAGCGCATGAGGCGGCGCAGAAGCGACTTGAGCGGGCCGCCCTTGCCGACGATCGGCCGCTCCGCGGAGATGGGCCAGAGCCGCTCGGCCTGGTCGCGCACGGAGAGCCGCACCTGCGCGGGCGGCACTCCCTCCCCGCGCGGCCCGGCGGCGCGAATCTCCT
>DASRGQ010000053.1:0-12698 GCA_035650975.1 Gaiellaceae bacterium | reverse complement strand
GCGCAGCCCGGCGGCGGGCCCCTCGACCTCGGCGACGGCAACGGCGCGGTTGAGCTCGACGACCGGCGAGCGGGCGATGCGCGCGAGCTCGGCGTACAGCGCGGCGATCTCGTGCCAATCGTGCGGTTCGTCGAGGTGCAGCGACGCGACCGCGGCTTGCAGGACGTAGGGGCCGCGACCTGCGAGTGCGAGGGCGCGATCGAGTTGCGCGCGGCCGTCCGCGATCTCAGCGCGGTCGTAGAGCCGCGCGTCCTGTTCGCCGAGAAGGACGAGTTCTCCGTCGGCCCAGCGTGCGTCGCGTCGCGCATCGTGCAGGAGCATCAACGCGAGCAGGCCGGCCGCCTCCGGCTCGTCGGGCATCAGCTCGACGAGCGCACGGCCGAGCCTGATCGCTTCGGCCGCGAGATCGCCGCGGCCGCTGTAGCCCTCGTTGAAGATCAGATAGACCACGGCCAGCACCGCCGCCAACCGGTCCGGAAGCTGATGCGCAGGCGGCACGCGAAACGGGATGCCCGCCGACCGAATCTTCTTCTTGGCGCGCACGAGCCGTTGCGCCATCGTCGGCTCCGGCACGAGGAACGCGTGTGCGATCTGCGCGGTCGTGAGGCCGCCCAGCGCGCGCAGCGTGAGCGCAACCTGGGCGTCGAGCGCGAGCGCCGGGTGGCAGCAGGTGAAGAGCAGCTCGAGCCGCTCGTCGGCGAACACTACGTCGTCGTCCATCACGTCCTCCGTCAGCGCCGCCTCCGCGAGGAGCCGCGTCTTCTCGGCGAGGATGCGCTCGCGCCGCAGCCGGTCGATCACCCGGTTGCGTGCAGTCACCGTGAGCCAGGCACCCGGGTTCGCCGGCACCCCCTCGCGGGGCCACCGCTCGGCCGCGACCGCGAACGCCTCCTGGACGGCGTCCTCGGCGAGGTCGAGGTCGCCGAGGAAGCCGACCATCGCGGCGAGGACGCGAGCCCACTCCTCGCGAAAGACGTGCTCGATCAGCGCACGACCAGCGGACGCACCTCGACGGAGCCGCCGCGCTTCGCCGCCGGGACGGCAGCGGCGAAGTCGAGCGCCTCGTCGAGATCGGGGACGTCGATCAAGTAGAAGCCCCCGAGGACTTCCTTCGTCTCGGCGAACGGGCCGTCCGTCGTCAGTGCGTCGCCGTTCTGCACGCGCACCGTCGTCGCCGTCGCCGGGCCGTCGAGCTGCGCGCCGCCGAAGGTGCTCTTGCGCTCGGAGAGCGCCATGTACTCCGCCATGTCGGTGTCGTCGGCGGGGTCCATCTCGTCGTTGCCGTAGATCAGGATCGCGTACTTCACGAAAGCCTCCTTCGTTCGGTGTCGTCTCTACGACGAACGACGGGCGAGAAAATCGACAGGGTCATCGCAGGCGCGAGAGGAACGTCAGTGCACCCTGCTTGTCGAGCATCTCGTTGAGGTTCCCGCATTTGGGACTCTGAACGCAAGAGGGGCAGCCGCCCGAGCACGGGCAGCCGCGGATCAGCGCGGCCGTGTCGGCCACCCAGCCTTCGAACGTCGCGAACCCGTGCTCGGTGATCCCGATCCCGCCCGCGTGCCCGTCGTAGACGAACACGGTCGGACGACCGGTCTGCGGATGCACGTTGGTCGACAGCCCGCCGATGTCCCACCGGTCGCACATCGCCCACAGCGGCAGCGTCGCGATCATCGCGTGCTCCGCCGCGTGGAGCGTTCCCAGGAGCAGCGGCATCTCGTCGAGCTCGGCGAGCTGCACCGGCTCGGGCAGGTACCAGATCGCCTCCGTCGCGAAGGTCGTCGACGGGAGCTCCAGCGGGACGAGCTCGATCCGCTCCTGCCCCGACAGCGTCTTGCGCTCGTACCCGACGACTTGCTCGGTCACCTCGATCTCGCCGAACGCGAGCTCCAGCCCGAGCCGCCACTCGGTCTTCGCGGGCGCGACGATGCTCGTCATCGTCTCCTTCTTCGCCTGTGTGTACCACGACCCCGAGAACGGCTCGACGAGCGCGTGCATCGTTGCGAGGTCGAGCTGCTGCACGAGGTAGGACTCGCCGAGGTGGAGGTAGACCGCGCCCTCGTGCACCGTCGAGAACGCGCGCGAGCGCTCGACGACGCCGAGCACATCGCCGGTCGCGACATCGACGATCGTCACCGCCTCCGGCTCGGACGAGCGGAGCGACACGTGCGAGGCGGGGTGCTCGCGCCCCGCCCAGACGAGCCCCGCCGGCGTCTCGCGCAGCAGCGGGTCGGTGCGCGCCGCAGCGAGCGCTTCGGCGCCGAGGATCGCCGCGTCGGCGTCCGTCAGCGGCGCCTCGAATGCGGCGGCGCGCAGATGGCCGGCGAGCACGCGCGGGCTCGCGTGGTCGAGGATCGCCGCCTCGACGCGACGGCCGAGCAGCTTGTCCGGCTCGCGCATGAAGAACTGGTCGAGGCCGTCCTCGGTCGCGACGAGCACGGCGAGCCCGCTGCCGCGGCGGCCGGCGCGGCCCCACTGCTGGCGCAGCGAGGCGACTGTCCCGGGAAAGCCGACGCTGATCACCGCGTCGAGGAGGCCGATGTCGATGCCGAGCTCGAGCGCATTCGTCGCCGACACGCCGAGCAGGTTGCCCTCGGCGAGGCGGCGCTCGATCTCGCGACGCTGCGTTGCGGTGTAGCCCGCCCGGTACGGCGAGAGATGCGTGTCATCGCCGAGCCGCTCCGCGGTGAAGCGATGCACGAGCTCGGCGGCCTTGCGGCTCTTCGCGAACGTGAGGGTGCGGATGCCGCGGTCGACGAGCATCGCCTGCAGCCGCGCAGCCTCGGCGAGCGCCGATCCGCGCAGGCCGAGCTCCTCGTCGAGGAGCGGCGGGTTCCACAGGACGGTCGTGCGCTCCGCGCGCGGCGCGCTGTCCTCGCCGACGACGGTCACCCGCTCGCCGAGCAGCGACGCGCCGAGCTCACCGGGGTTCGAGACGGTCGCCGACGCGAGCAGGAGCTGCGGCCGTGCGCCGTATGCCCCCGCGAGTCGCCGCAGCCGTCGCAGGACGTTCGCGACGTGCGAGCCGAACACACCGCGGTAGACGTGTGCCTCGTCGACGATCACGTAGCGGAGGTTTGCGAGCAGGTCGCCGAAGCGGTCGTGGTTCGGCAGGACGCCGATGTGGAGCATGTCGGGGTTCGTGAGGATCGCGTTCGCCCACGTGCGGATCTGGCGGCGCTGCTCGATCGGCGTGTCGCCGTCATACACCGCCGGCCGTAGCCCGGCGAGCCCGTAGGCCGAGAGCGTGCGGAACTGGTCCTGTGCGAGTGCCTTCGCCGGGTACAAGTAGAGCGCGCGCGTCGCCGGATCGCGTGCGATCGCGTCGAGCACGGGGAGGTTGAACGCGAGCGTCTTTCCCGACGCGGTGCCGGTCGCGACGAGGACCTGCTCGCCGCGCGCTGCGGCGTCCCACGCTGCCCGCTGGTGCACGTAGAGCCGAGGCAGCCCGATCGCCTCACGCACGCGCGCGTGAAGCTCGTCCGGAAGCGGCGCGTACGTCGCTTCACGTTCGGGCTCCGTCGCGAGGTGCGCGAGCTCCTCGCCCTGCAGCAGTCCCTCCCAGCGGAGCACGTCGACGGACACTAGGCCCGCTCCCGGCACCGGCGAAGCCGACGCCTTCGCTCCCTGATGAGCTCCGTCGAGCCTTCGCTCATGAGTCGATGCTAGCCTCGGCCTACCGGGGTGCCCGCACGGGCTGAGAACACACCCGTCGAACCTGATCCGGCTCGTACCGGCGAAGGGAGTGAGAAGCATCGTCGCTCGAGCGTTGACGATCGCCGGCTCCGACAGCGGAGGCGGGGCAGGCATCCAGGCCGACCTGAAGGCGTTCGCAGCCGCGGGGGCTCACGGCATGTCGGCGATCGTCGCGCTGACCGCGCAGAACACGATCGGGGTGACGGCGGTGCAGGAGCTCCCTCCGTCATTCGTGCTCGCGCAGCTCGACGCCGTGTTCTCCGACATCGGTGTCGACGCGGCGAAAACGGGGATGCTCTTTTCGGCAGAGGCGATCGAAGCAGTCGCGTGGTTTCTCGAACAGCATCCGGTGCAGCTCGTCGTCGATCCGGTGATGATCGCGTCGTCCGGCGCCCGACTCCTGCAGGAAGACGCAGTCGGCGCGCTCGTCGACCGTTTGTTCCCGCTTGCGACCGTGGTCACGCCGAACCTGCTCGAGGCGCGCGTTCTCGTCGGCGACGGCGAGCGCGCGGAGCTCGCCGAGCGCCTGGTCGAGCTCGGAGCGAGAGCGGCGATCGTCACCGGCGGACACGGCGATCCCGTCGACCATCTCTTCGACGGCGAGCGGCATCTCGCGATTCCTGTCGAGCGCTTTCCGGACGCCTCGACGCACGGCGCGGGTTGCACGCACTCCGCCACGCTCGCCGCGCTGCTTGCGCGAGGCGAGTCGCTCGCAGACGCCGCCCGTGGTGCGTCACGGGCCGCGGTCGAAGCCGTGAGCAACGGCCTCCACGAGCTCGGCTCGGGCGACGGGCCCGTCGACGTCCTCAACGTGAAAGGAAGACAGTGAGCGCAGGTCAGGCACTCGGACGGCTGCGCAAGTCGAAGCCGCTCGTCCACCAGATCACCAACTACGTCGTGATGAACGAGACCGCGAACGCGACGCTCGCACTCGGTGCCTTGCCTGTCATGGCGCACGCACGCGAAGAGGTCGAGGAGATGGTGCGCCTCGCCGGGGCGCTCGTCCTCAACATCGGCACGCTCTCGCCGCCCTGGGTGGAGGCGATGCTGCTCGCCGGCCGCGCTGCGAATGACGCCGGTGTGCCCGTGGTGCTCGATCCGGTCGGCGCGGGTGCGACGCGCTACCGCACCGACACGGCGCGGCAACTGCTCGACGAAGTGCGTGTGTCCGTTCTGCGCGGCAACGCCGGTGAGGTAGCGACGCTGGTCGGCGTCGCTGCGGAGGTGCGCGGCGTCGAGTCGGCCGGCGCCGGCGCAGGTGCCGACGAGCTTGCCCGGACAGCAGCGCGCGAGCTCGGGCTCGTCGCGTCCGTGACCGGCGCGGTCGACCACGTCTCCGACGGCGACAAAGTCGTCGCCGTCGCGAACGGGCATCCGCTGCTCGCGACTGTCACCGGCACCGGCTGCATCTCGTCGGCGCTCACCGGCTGCTTCCTCGCGGTCGAGAGCGACGTGCCTCTCGATGCGGCAGTGCACGCGCTCGTCGCACTCGGCGTCGCGGGCGAGGATGCCGCAGACGGCGCGCCGGGGCCGGGAACCTTCCACGCCCGTCTCTACGACGCGCTCGCTGCGCTCGATCCGGCCACGCTCGACGAGCGCGCGAGGATCGCATGAGGCTGCACGCGATCGTGACCGACCTGGCGACGGCCCGGGCCGCTCTCGATGCGGGCGCGACGGTCGTTCAGCTACGCGTGAAGGCAGGCACCGACGAGATCGTGCGCGCGGGTGCGGGCTTTCGCGAGCTCGACGCGACGTTCGTCGTCAACGACGACGTCGACGCTGCCGTTGAGCTCGGCGCCGACGGAGTCCATCTCGGGCGCACCGACGAAGGTGCGGCTGCTGCGCGCGACCACGGCCTCCTGCTCGGCCGCTCCGTTGCGTCCGTCGACGAGGCGGCCGGGCTCGATGCCGACTACGTCGGTGCCGGCCCCGTGTGGGCGACGCCGTCGAAGGCGGATGCCGACCCGCCGATCGGACTCGAAGGGCTGCGTGCGATCTGCGTTGCGGTCGACGTCCCGGTGATCGCGATCGGAGGCATCGACGCGGGCAATGCCGCAGCGTGCATCGAAGCAGGCGCAGCCGGCGTGGCGGTGATCAGAGCGGCCGCCGATCCGAGACTGAGGAGGGCGCTTGACGACGCTTTCGGAGATCGGTGAGTCCGCATTCCTCGCGGCGCTCGAGCGCCGCGGGCTGATCGTCGGCACCGAGCACGATGCCGCCGTGGTCGGCGAAGCAGTCGTGACGCAGGACGCGCTCGTCGACGGCGTGCACTTCCGTCTCGACTGGCTCGACTGGCATGAGCTGGGATTTCGCGCCGCGGCCGTGAACATCAGCGACCTCGCTGCGTCGGGCGCCGAGCCGGACGCGTTGCTCGTGTCGCTCGCCCTACCGGAGACCACGCCGGTCGATGACGCGTTTGCGCTGTACGAAGGGTTCGTCGAGGCCGGCGTGCCCGTGGTGGGCGGCGACACGACCGCGTCGCCGACGATCGTGATCTCGGTGACGGCTCTCGGTCGCAGCGAACGTGTTCCGGGCCGCGCCGGCGCGCGTCCGGGCGATGCTCTCGTCGTCACGGGGCCATTTGGAGCCGCCGGGGCCGCCTTTCGCGCGGGCGGCTACGTGCGGCCGCCGCTGCGCGTCGCCGAGGGTAAGGAGCTCGCCCGTGTCGCGCACGCCATGCTCGACGTCTCGGACGGGCTCGCCGTCGACGCCGGCCGCATCGCGAAGCGGTCACGCGTCCGCTGCGTTCTCGAGCTCGAGCGGGTTCCGCTCGCCGACGGCGCGCGGTTGGACGACCTCGGCTTCGGCGAGGACTTCGAGCTGCTCGCGGCCGTCGGCGATCCAGGCCGCTTCACGGTGGTCGGCCGCGTCGAGGAGGGCGACGGCGTCGACGTGCGCCTCGGCGGCTCGTCGTACCTGCTACGTGGGTACGACCACTTCGTCTAGCCCGCACCATTCGACCGCGATGCGCGCGACGGCGTCGCGGACGACGTCGAGCGACGCCAGGTCCACCCACTCGACGGCCGCGTGCGCGCCCTCCCCTGCGGGGCCGAAGAGAACGACGGGGATGCCTGCTTCCGCGATCAGCGCGGCGTCCGTCCAGAAGCGGGCACCGACGAGCTCCCGCACCCCGGCCGCCTCCGCCGCGAGTGCGACGAACGGGTGGTCGACGGGCGCTTCGAGGGGAGCTCGGCTCGCGATCAGGCGGACGCCCGCGTCGCCGGCGGCGGCTCGAAGCTCCGACTCGACCTGGTCCACGGTCTCGCCCGGAATCGTGCGGCGCTCTCCTGTGAGGACGCAGCGCGCAGGGAAGCTGGAGAGCTCCTGGCCGCCCTCGATCAGCGACGCATGCAGCGAGGCGGCGCCTGCGAGCGGGTGGCTTGGCCCTCCCTGAAGCGCGGCGTCGAGCTCCTGCAGCGCCGCCAGGATCGGCGCCATCTTCACGATCGCATCGACTCCGAGGTCGGGTCTCGACCCGTGCGCTGCGACGCCGGCTGTCTCGATCTCGAAGCCGACGAATCCGCGATGCGCGACTGCGACCTGGAGGTCGGTCGGCTCGACCACGATCGCAGCGTCTGCGCGCACCAGCCCGAGGACGGTCTCCGTGCCGATCGAGCCGAGCTCCTCGTCGGCAACGGCCGTGACGATCAGATCGCCGCGAAGCGGAGGAGCCTCTGCGACCGCAACGAGAGCCGCCGCGAGCGCGCCTTTCATGTCGTAGCTCCCGCGGCCGTACAGCCGGCCGCCCTCGATCCGCGGCTCGAGGGGCGCCTCCATACCCACGAGGCCCACCGTGTCGAGGTGCCCGTTCACGAGAAGCGAGCGCCCGCCGCCGGAGCCGCGCCGAACGGCGATCACGCTGGGACGCGCGTCGCCGACCACCTTCACCTCGAGGCCGCGCTCGCGGCACCAGCCGGCCACGAACGCGGCGATCTCGCGCTCGCCCGCGCCTCCTGCGACGAGCCCCGGGTTCACGGATTCGATCGCCACCAAGCGCGCGGCGAGCTCGGTCGCCGCGCTCACTACAGGTACGCACCGAATGTCTTCGCGAGGTGCTTCTTCGAGCGCGCGCCGTAGACGGTCTCGCTCGGCTCGCCGTTTGCGAACAGGATCACCGTCGGCAGGGAGAGGACGCCGTAGCGCTGCGCCGTCTCGGGGTTCGCGTCGATGTCGAGCTTCACGAACTCGACCGTGTCGGTGCCCGCGGCCAGCTCGTCGAGCACGGGCTCGATCGCCTTGCACGGTCCGCACCACGGTGCCCAGAAGTCGACGACGACGGGCCGTTCCGACTCGAGGACGTCCTGCACGAACGTTGCGTCGGTGATCTCGCGCATCACGCCGTGAATCGAAGCAGAGGAACGCGCCAGATGGCTTCTGCGACGACCGCCTTGCTCATCTTCGACGTGCCGGCCACGCGGTCGACGAAGACGATCGGGATCTCGACGACACGCAGCCCCAGCCGCTTGACGCGATAGGTCGTCTCGATCTGGAAGACATAACCGCGGGGCGTGATCGCGTCGAGGTCGAGCCGTTCGAGCACTTGGCGGCGGAAGCACTTGAAGCCGCCGGTCGGGTCCTTGACGGCCATACGCAGGAAGAGGGCGGTGTAGATCGAGCCTCCGCGCGAGATGGCGCGCCGCAGGAGCCCCCAGTTGCGGGTGCCGCCGCCCTTGACGTAGCGCGAGCCCAGTACGAGGTCGGCGCCCGCCTCTGCGGCCGCGATCAAGCGCGGCACGTCGGCCGGGTCGTGGGAGAAGTCGCAGTCCATCTCCAGCACGAGCTCGGCGTCGGTCGCGAGCACCTTCCGGAAGCCGTCGACGTAGGCGCGGCCGAGACCCTGCTTGGCCGCGCGGTGCAAGACATCCACGAACGAGAGCTCCGCTGAGAGACGGTCGGCGAGCTCGCCGGTTCCGTCGGGCGACGCGTCGTCGATCACGAGTACCCGGTCGCCGTCGCGCAGGACGTCGCGCAGCGCGAGCAGCATCGGCTCGAGGTTCTCGCGCTCGTTGTAGGTGGGGAGGCACACGGTGGCCCGCATCGGCGAGCCTATGATCGCGACGATGGCGGACCTACCGCGGAACGACGTGCTCGCGGAGCAGTTCGACCTGCTCGCGGACCTGATGGAGCTCGAAGGGGCCGACGCCTTTCGGATCGGCGCCTACCGAAAGGCGGCGGCGCGCATCAGGGAGACGTCCTCGTCGGTTGCCCAGCTCGCGCTCGACGGCAAGGCGAAGCAGCTGCAGGGGATCGGGAAGACCATCGAGGGGAAGATCGTGGAGGCCGTCGACGACGGCGAGATCCACGCGCTGACGAAGCGGAAGGCCGCGGTGCCTGCTGAGGTGGCACGGTTTATGCGCCTCCCCGGGCTCGGCCCGAAGACCGCGCGACGTATCTGGCAGGAGCTCGGCATCACGACGGTTGCCGAGCTGAAGGCCGCGGCGTCCGCGCAGCAATTGCGCGGCCATGCGGGAATCGGCGCGGGCACGGAGGAGAAGATCGCGGCCGCGCTCGCGCAGCCGGAGGCGGCGGCCGGGCCGAGACGGTCGCTCCTCGGAACGACGCTGCCGAAGCTGCGCGCAGTGGTCGACGTACTGCGTGAGCATCCGGCGTCGGTCGAGGTGTCGCTCGCCGGATCGGCGCGCCGCATGCGTGAGACGGTGCGCGACCTCGACATCATCGCGACGGCGACCGATCCGCAGGCCCTCGTCGACTATTTCTGCGCGCTCACGTGGGTCGTCGAGGTGGCGGCGAAGGGCTCGACGAAGGCGACGGTCGTCTCGCACGACGGGCTGCGCTTCGACCTGCGCGTCGTTCCGCCCGAGAGCTATGGCAACTTGCTGCAGCACTTCACGGGCTCGAAGAACCACAACGTCGCGCTGCGGGAAGACGCGGTGCGCCGAAAGCTCTCGATCTCCGAGTACTCGGTGACCGAGGTCGAGACCGGGGAGGAGCATCGCTTCGCGCGCGAGGAGGACGTGTACCGCTTCCTCGGCTATGCGTGGATCCCGCCCGAGCTTCGCGAGGACGGCGGCGAGCTCGCCGCAGCGCGCAACGACGAGCTCCCGCAGCTCGTCGCCGTAGGCGACCTCTGCGGCGACCTGCACACGCACACGACGTGGTCGGACGGCAAGGACTCGCTCGAGGCGATGGTCGCAGCTGCACAGGCGCGCGGCTACGCCTACTACGCGATCTGCGACCACGCCCAGCGGCTGCGCGGCGACCTGCTCGACCGCCAGTCGGAGGCGATCGACGCGCTGAACGCGGAGCTCGCGCCTTTTCGCATCCTGAAGGGCATCGAGGTGAACATCCGTCCCGACGGCTCGCTCGATGTTGCGGACGAGCAGCTTGCGACACGCGACTGGGTCGTCGCATCGGTGCACTCGCGCTTCGACCACGAGCCGACGGCGCGGGTGTGCGCGGCGATGGAAAGCCCGTACGTCGATTGCATCGGTCATGTGACGAACCGCAAGATCGGCAAGCGGTCGCCGTCGCCGGTCGACGTCGGCGTCGTGATCCAGAAGGCGCTCGAGACGGGCACGTTTCTCGAGATCAACTCGCAACCCGACCGTCTCGACCTGACCGACGTGCACGCGCGTGCGGCGCGGGAGGCCGGGCTCAAGCTCGTGGTCGACTCCGACGGCCACGAGGTCGGCGCGCTCGACTTCGTCGAGCTCGGGATCGGCCAGGCGCGGCGCGCGTGGCTCACGAAGGACGACGTGCTCAACACGCGCGCGTGGAAGCAGATCGAGAAGCTGCGGAAGAAACGCCCGTGACATTTCGCGAGGACCTCGATCGCGCAGCCGACTGGGCGGACGCGTACCTGCGGACGATCGGCGAACGCAGCGTCGCGCCGTCCGTCGAGCCAGGCTCGGTGCGCGCCGCCCTGCCTGCTTCGCCGCCCGAGCGCGGCGAGCCGTTCGCGGACATGCTGCGCGATCTCGACGAGTTGATCCTCCCGTCGCTCGCGCACTGGAACCACCCGCGCTTCTTCGCGTGGTTTGCGAACACGGGCTCCGAGCCGGGCATCCTCGCCGAGCTGCTCGTTGCGACGTTGAACGTGAACGCGATGACGTGGCTCTCGTCGCCGGCTGCGACCGAGCTCGAGCTGACGGTCATGGACTGGCTCGCGCAGCTGCTCGGACTGCCCAGCGGCTGGCACGGTCACATCGAGGACACCGCCTCGACCGCCACAGTCGCGGCGCTCGCCGCCGCGCGCACGGTGAAGCCCGGCGGCGTCGTCTACGCCTCCGAGCAGGCGAACTTCAGCGTCGAGAAGGCGGCGCGGCTCGTCGGCCTCGAGTACCGGACAATCGAGGTGGACGACGAGTACCGCATGCGCGCCGACTTTCCGCTCGACCACGCGACCGCGGTCGTCGCGACTGCGGGGACGACGGGCACGACGTCGGTCGATCCCGTGCGCGAGCTCGCGCGACGCTGCAACGAAGCCGGCGTCTGGCTGCACGTCGACGCTGCGTATGCCGGCTCGGCTGCGGTATGCCCCGAGCTGCGCTGGTGCCTCGACGGCGTCGAGCTCGCGGACAGCGTTGTCGTCAACCCGCACAAATGGCTGTTCACGCCCGTCGACTGTTCGGCGCTCTGGACGCAGCGGCCGGAGGCGTTCCACGAGGCGTTCGCGCTCGTGCCGGAGTACCTCGCTTCGACCGAGGCGGCGGTCGACTTGAAGGACTACGGGCCCGCGCTCGGCCGGCGGTTCCGTGCGCTCAAGCTGTGGTTCGTCCTGCGTTGGTACGGCGCCGAGGGCCTGCGGGCGCTGATCCGCGAGCACGTGCGCCTCGCGCAGCTCTTCGCGGAGCTCGTCGAGAGCGACGCCGACTGGGAGGTCGTTGCGCCGCATCCGTTTTCCGCGGTGTGCTTTCGGCACCGGCGCGCCGACAACTTCGAGCTCGCGCGTGCAGCCACTGCGACCGGCGAGCTCTTCGTCGCGGCGACGAGGCTGCGCGGCGTCGACACGATCAGGCTCGCGATCGGCAACGCGCGCACTACGGAGGCCGACATCCGGCGAAGCTGGGAGGTGCTGCGAACTTGCGTCCGAGAGCTGTGATCTTCGACCTGTGGGAGACGTTGATCGACTGGGACCACGAGGCGAATGCGCTGATGCACAGCCGGGTGCGCGAGCGGGTCGGCTTCGACTTCCACGAGCGCTGGAACCTCGCCCGCGATCGTTACACCGTGCCCGTGCGCACGGTGCTCGCGGGCATCGGCGTTCCCGACGACGCGCTTGACGACGTCTGCGCGATTCGCTCCGACTTCGTACGCCAGTGTCTCGTGCCGCGGCCGGGCGCGGTCGAGACACTCGAGCGGCTCCGCGAGGACGGCTTTCGGCTCGGGTTGATCACGGTGTGCACGGAGGACGTCGAGCTCGTCTGGCCCGAGTCGTCGTTCGCCGGGTTGTTCGACGTCGAGGTGTTCTCGAACAGCATCGGCCTCGCGAAGCCCGATCCGCGCATCTACCTCCACTGCTGCGAGCAGCTGGGGGTCGAGCCGGCCGAAGCCGTGTTCGTTGGCGACGGCGCGAACGACGAGCTCGAGGGAGCCCGGCGGGTCGGCATGCAGGCGATCCTCATCCACCGCGCCGGTCAGGATCCGGTGTGGCCCGACGTCCGCAGCTGGGACGGGCCGCGCGTGACCTCGATTCCCGAAGTGCTGGAGGTGCTCAACAGATGCTGATCACGACGATGAACGACGTGCCGGGCAAGCACGTCACGGACGTCTACGGCGAGGTGTTCGGGCTGACCGTGCGGTCGCGCAACCTCGGCTCCCAGATCGGAGCGGGGCTCAAGTCGATCCTCGGCGGCGAGCTCGGCGGGATGACGAAGATGCTCGCGCAAGGGCGTGAGGAGGCGATTGCGCGTCTGATCGCAGAGGCGGAGGCGAAGGGAGCGAATGCGGTGATCGCGATGCGCTTCGACACGTCCGAGCTCGGCAGCACGTGGACGGAGATCTGCGCGTACGGCACCGCCGTGCGCATCGCCGACGCGTGA
>DASRGQ010000052.1:0-24057 GCA_035650975.1 Gaiellaceae bacterium | reverse complement strand
GCGGTCGTGTCGTCGCCGCCGAGCCCCGCGCCGACGACGGGCTCCCGCTCGGCACGGCCCGGCAATTCGGAGAGGACGCGCGCGACGTCGTCCCGGGCGGCGCGGCAGAGGGCGAGCCAGTCGGTTGCTTCAGCCAACGGGGTGAAAGAGCAGGCCGGAGGTGAGCTTCGGATAGAAGAAGGTCGACTTCTGGGGCATCGTCTCGCCGGCGTGGGCGAAGCGCGCCACCTGCTCGACGGTGACCGGCTCGAGTAGGAACGCCGCAGCGGCGCGGCCCGCGTCGACTGCAGCGATCGCCTCGTCGGCAGACGGTGTGTAGGCGACGCCCTCTGGCGCGAAGCTCTCGACGACACGCGGGCCGAAGTCGTCGTCCGATGCGACGCGCGTGTACACCCCGTTGCGATAGAGCGTCACGCCCCCGTCAGGTGCAGGCACGCGATCGCCCGGCACGTCGCCGACCGCCTGCACGATGCGGTGCGTCGGAAAGATCTCGAGCCCGGGTGCACGTGCGGAGACGAGCACGGCGAAGGTATGCGTCGCCTCGGGATGCTCGTCATGGTAGGCAAGCGCGGTCTCGTAGCGGTGGTGGCCGTCCGCGATCAGGAGCGGCGTCGCGATTTCGATGTCGTCGTGTGCGACCGGCCAGAGCCGCGTACGCACGCCGCCTTCGGCGACGTCGAGCGCCGCCGGCCCACTCGGACGTTCGAGCACGGGCTCCGCGTCGTAGAGCAGGAAGATCGGCTCGAGCTGCGTCCGGGTGGCGCGCAGCAGGCGCAGCCGATCCTCCTTCGGCCCGGCGTGCGTCCGCTCGTGCGGAAGCACTTCGCCGTCCGAGTACGGCGTCACCGGCACCGATGCGGCGAGCCCTTCGCGCGTGCGCGCGACGCCGTCGGGCCCGGTGTAGTCCTGTGCGACCCACCAGTAGCCGCGTTCGGCCTCGACGAGCACGCCCGCATCGCGCCAGTCCGCGAGGTCGCGGGCGGCGTCCTCCGGAGAGTCCGGCAGCGTCAGATGGACGACGTTGTGCGGGCTGCGTGCGAGGTACTGCGCGCGCTGCTCCGGCGAGATGACGTCGTACGGCGGCGCGACGAGCAGCTCGAGCGGCTCCGTGTACCGCAGTGCTCGAAAGGGCCTGACCGTGGGCACCCGTGCAGACTAGAGCTCGTGATCCGGACGGTGCCGCAGGCGGCGAAGTGGGTCGACAAGGTCGGCCTCGCGCTGCTCTTCCCGAAGGCGGACGTGGTGCTGCCCTCGCTCTGGGAGCAGGTCGCGGGCATCCAGCACGTCGACTGGGACCGGGAGGAGATCAACTTCTTCTGGTGGGCGAAGGACGAGCTGCCCGCGCGCGAACTCGTGTGTGTCGGCAAGCACCTCGCGCGGTCGGCGTCCTGCGTCGCGCCGCGGCTCCTCCCGGCGCTCGTCGCGGCGAACGGCGAGGAGCCCGATGACGGCGACGCCGTCGTCGCGGCGATCCGCAAGCTCGGCCCGTTGACCGGGCCGCAGCTGCGCGACGTGACGGGGCTCGAGAAGAAGGCCGTCGACCGTTCGCTCGCAACGCTTCACCACCGGCTCGTGCTGACGAACGCGTTCCTCGATCCGGAGGGGAGCACGTGGGGCACGCTCGCGCACGACCTGCTGGCCCGGAAGTGGCGACTTCCGAAGCGGCTGCCGTCGCGCGAAGTGGCGCGGCGCGAGCTCGCGGCGATCGTGCTCGGGCACGCCGGCGAGCTGACTCCGGCCGATCTCGCCGGCGTCTTCGGCTGGCGGCGCAAGGAGGCGGCGGCCGTGCTCGACGAGATCGCCGAGGGCCGCGACGCCGACGGATTCACCATCTACGCTCCTCGCACATGACGATCGCCGAGCTGACCGAGGACCGCGTCGTTGAGGGCACGTACGCCGTGCGCATGAAGCGGCGGCTGAAGACGAAGAACGGCGCGCCGTATCTCGCGCTCGAGCTCGTCGATGCGACCGGCCGCATCGAGGCGCGAGTGTGGAACGACGTGGAGCTCCTGGACGGACGCTTCGACGAGGGCGACGCGGTGCGCGTGCTCGGCCGCGTGGAGAAGTTCCGCGACCGGCTGCAGCTCGACGTGCGCTCGCTCGAGCCGTCCGATGCGGACCCGCAGTCGCTGACACCGGCGATCAGGCGCGACCGCGACGAGCTCGCCGGGTTCCTCGAGTTCCTCGTCGGCGAGCTCGTGCATCCCGGGCTGCGCGCGACCGTTGGCGCAGTGCTCGCTGCACGGCCGCTCGAGTCGCACCCGGCAACGCCCGACGACCATCATTCGTACGCCGGCGGACTGCTCGAGCACACGGTCGGGGTCGCAACGCTCTGCCGGGAGACCGCACAGCTTCATCCGCGACTCCGCTCCGACTTGGTGCTCGCCGCGGCGCTCGTGCACGACGTCGGGCGCACGGTCGAGCTCGGCCCCGGCCCGGCGTTTTCCGCCACGCCCGAGGGACGGCTCCTCGGCCACGTGCATCTCGGTTTACGTGTGATCGAGGAGCACGCCGAGCAACTCACGGACGCGCAGCGCGCGGAGCTCCTCCACTGCGTCGCGACGCACCACGACGCACGCGGAGCCCGGACCGCAGAGGCCGCGGTGCTCTACCACGCGAACCAGCTCGACGCGATCGCGGCCATCCGCCGAGTCGATTGACGCCGCTCCTGCTCGCGCTCGGCGCGAGCCTCATGTGGGGTGTGTCGGACTTCGTCGGGCCGCTCCTCAGCCGCACGGTCGGGTCGTTGCCGGTGCTCTTCTGGGCGCAGGTCGGGGGCGTGCTCGGCATCGCGCTCGCGGTGCTCGTCCACGGCGACGGCCCGCGCGGCTACGGCGTGCTCTTCGCAAGCGTCGCCGCGTGCGGCGGCATGCTCGGGCTCGGCGCGTACTACCGCGGCATGGTGACCGGCACGATGTCCGTCGTCGCGCCGATCGCGGGCGTGTCGGCGATCATCCCCGTCTGCTTCGGCATCGCGACCGGCGACAGCCCGTCGGTGGGCCAGATCGCCGGGGTAGGCTGCGCGCTCGCAGGCGTCGGGCTCGCCTCGATCGAGCACCAGGAGGGACAGCGGCGGCTCGCGGCCGGTGTCGGCGTCGCGCTCATCGCGGCCTGCGGGTTCGGCTTCTACTTCCCGTGGATGCATGCCGCGGGCCACGTCGACTTCTGGTGGGCGTCACTCGTCTTCCGCACCACGGCGTTCGTGCTCGTCGGCGCCGCGGTCGCGGGCCGTCGCACGAATGTGCGCCTCCGAGCTCGGTACGCGGTGATCGCAGCCGTAGCGGGGATCGGCGACACGATCGGAAACGTGTTCTTCGCCGCGTCGTCGAGCCACGGCCTCGTCAGCCTGACGGCGGTGATGGCGTCTCTCTACCCAGTCGTGACAGTGCTGCTCGCCGCGGGCGTGCTGCACGAGCGCGTCGCGCGCACGCAGCGCATCGGCATCGTGCTGACCCTTGCCGGCGTCGTATTGATCAGCGTCTAAACATTGAAGCGGATGTTCAGCACGTCGCCGTCCCTGACGACGTAGGTCTTGCCTTCGAGCCGCTGCTTTCCGTGCTTCGCGACCTCGGCGTGCGAACCGAGCTCGACGAGGTCGCGCCAGTCGACGACCTCGCAGCGGATGAAGCCGCGGGCGATGTCGGAGTGGATCGACTCGGCGGCGTCGAGCGCGGACTCGCCGTCGCGCAACGTCCAGGCGCGAGTCTCCTTTTCGCCGGCGGTGAAGAACGAGATCAACTGCAGCGCGTCGCGCAGTCGGCCGGCCACGTCGTCGAGCGCCGAGGCGCCGCTGCCGCGGAACTGCACGGCCTCGTCGTCCGGCAGCTCGGCGAGCTCCGCTTCGAGCTGCAGGTCGATGCCACCCGGCCCGTTCTCGATCGCGATCAGCGGCTTCGTCGTCAGCGGCTCGAGCTCGGCCGGCAACTGCCCTGGGTAGTCCGCGAGAACCCTTCCTTGGTCGACGTGCGCGAGTACGCGCTGCAGCTCCTCGACCTCGGCACGCAGCTTCGCGTCGCCCGACTTCGCCTGCTTCTCGACCCGCTCGAGCCGCCGCTCGACGTGGTCGCGATCGGCGACGAGCAGCTCGAGCTTGAACTCCTCGAGGTCGTCTGCCGCCCGAACGACCACGAGCAGCGCGTCGACCTGTCGCAGCTCGCCGGGAGCGGCCGAGCCCGGGACGTCCTGCACGCGGATCGTCGCAGGAGTCACCTTGCGGGCGTGCACGACGGCGGCGAGCGCATCGAGCCGCTCGTCCGCGATCGGCGCGACACCGATGTTCGTCTTCCCGTACTCGCCGCCCCCCGCCTTCGTGAGCGCGGTGAAGAGCGAGGTCTTCCCGCTGCCCGGGGGGCCGACGATCCCAACCTCGAGTGCCACGGCCGCGCAGGTTAGTCGCCGCGCTGGTCCAGCTGCTTCTGGAGCGACGCGAGCGCGCGGTGCTGCAGCGACTTGATGGCACCCTCGGTCTTGCCGAGGATGGTCGCGACTTCGGTGTTCGGGAAGTTGAAGACGAACTTCAGCGTCAGCACCTGCTGCTGGTCGGGCGACAGGTCCTCGATCAGCTCGAGCATCGACTTGCGCCCGATCGACTCGAACGCTCCGGCCTCCGCCGACGTCCGCTCATCCGGCGGCGGCTCCGGCACCTCCTCCTCGGGCTGCCAGCGACGCGTGGCGCGGAAGTGGTCGATCGCGAGGTTGTGCGCGATGCGGAAGAGCCAGGCAGAGAACGGCGCCGACTGCCAGCGAAACGACCCGATCGACTCGAGCATCCGCAGGAACGTTTGCGTCGTCAGGTCCTCGGCGTCGTGCCGGTTGCCGACGGTGACGTGCAGGTAGCCGTAGATGCGGTCGAAGTGGACCAGGTACAGCTCTTCGAGCGCGTCACGGTCGCCGGCCTGCGCCTGCTCGACGAGCGCACGCACGCGCCGCGTCTCGCTCTCCTTCCGCTGGGTCGCCGCCTCGGACATCAGGCTCTTTCTCGTGCCCCTCGGCGCAGCGGGACTAACCCTGGCCGCGCCTACGCAGCGGCGCCGAAGCCGACCCGGCTTTCGCGCGCGAACCGCTTCACGTACACGACGCGCCGCAGAAGGATTGTGTAGCGCCCGTCGTCGGCCTCGAAGGAGAACGACGAATCGTGGTCGCCGGCGAGCGACCGGTCGAGGTCCTCCGCCGTCTGGAGCGGGACGAGGACGGACAGCACCTGCTGGCCGTCGAATGCGATCTCGATGCGGATCCGGTCGAGCTCAGTCATCGCCGACGAACTCTGCCAGAACGCCGCCGGTCGCATCGGGGTGGACGAACGCGACCTGCAGGCCGAACAGGCCACGGCGCGGAGCGCGGTCGATCAGCTCGACGCCCGCGGCGGCGAGCCGGTCGAGCTCTGCGGCGACGTCCGAGACGGCGAACGCGACGTGGTGCATCCCCGGCCCGCGCCGTGCGAGGAACCGGCCCACCGGCGTGTCGTCGCCGAGCGGCGCGAGCAGCTCGACGCGCGACTCACCAACGGCGAGAGCCGCCGCCTCGACCCCCTGTTCGCCGAGCGTCTCCCGGTGCTCGAGCCTCGCGCCGAAGAGCGACCCGTAGCGTGCAATCGCCTCGTCGAGGCCGTGCACTGCGATCCCGAGGTGATGGATGCCGAGCGGAGGCACTCCGCCGGAGGTTAGTCGGCGCCGAGTACGCGCACGACGCCGACCGCGTCGGACGACCGCGAATCGGGCGTCACGTCGGAGAAGAGCTCGACGAGCTCGTCGCGCGTGAGCGTCTCCTTCTCGAGGAGCGCCGTCGCGATCCGGTCGAGCGCGACGCGGTGCTTCGCAAGCAGCCGCTTGGACTCGCTGTAGGCGACGTCCGTCAGCTGGGCCTGCTCGGTGTCTCGAAGCCGCTTCGTCTCCTCGGAGAGGGCGTAGTTGTCGGCGCGCAGCGTGCGCGACGTCACGGACTCGCCCATCCCCCACTCGAAGACCATCGCGCGCGCGATCTGCGTCACCTTCTCGAGGTCGTTCGCAGCGCCGTTCGTGACGCGACCGAACACGAGCTCTTCGGCGGCACGGCCGGCGAGCGCCATCACCATCCAGTCGCTCAGCTCTTCCTTCGTCTCGAGGTACCGCTCCTCCTCGGGAAGATGGAGCACGTAGCCGAGCGCGGTGCCGCGGGCGATGATCGTCGCCTTCTGCGGCTCGTTGCCGACGAGATGCGAGACGAGAGCGTGCCCGCCTTCGTGGTAGGCGAGGATGCGCTTCTCCTTCTCGGTGACGACGCGGCGCTGCTGCAGCCCGGCGACCACCCGCTCGAGCGCGTTGTCGAAGTCCTCCATCGAGATCGTCGCCGCGTCGCGCCGGCCGGCGCCGATCGCGGCCTCGTTGCAAATGTTCGCGAGGTCGGCGCCGGTCAGCCCGGATGTCTGCCGCGCGACCGACTCGAAGTCGACGGTGTCGCTCACCGGCTTGCCGCGCATGTGCACGCCGAGAATCGCGCGGCGGCCCTTCAGGTCCGGCGGCTGGATCAGAATCTGCCGGTCGAAGCGGCCCGGCCGCAGCAGTGCGGCGTCGAGATCCTGCAGCCGGTTCGACGCCCCCATCACGACGACCTGGTCGCGCGGGCCGAAGCCGTCGAGCTCGACGAGCAGCTGGTTCAACGTCTGGTCCTGCTCGCGGTTGAACCCGTGCCCGGCACGCGCCTGGCCGACGGCGTCGAGCTCGTCGATGAACACGATCGAGGGCGCGTTCTTCCGCGCCTCCTCGAAGAGCTTCCGGATACGGGCGGCGCCGAGGCCCGCGAACATCTCCACGAACGCCGAGGCGCTCTGTGCATAGAAGCGTGCGCCGGACTCGTTGGCGACGGCCTTTGCGGCGAGCGTCTTCCCCGTCCCCGGCGGGCCATGGAAGAGGATTCCCTTCGGGACGCGCGCGCCGAGGCGCTCGAACTTCGCCGGCTCGCGCAGGAAGTCGACGATCTCCTGCAGCTCCTCCTTTGCCTCGTCGAGGCCCGCGACGTCTGCCCAGGTGACCGACGACGAGGAACCGGGCGTGATCTCCATCGGCTTCACCTGCGGCATGAGCTTGACCGTCTTCCAGAGGAGCCAGACGACCACGCACATGAGGACGAAGAACATGACCGGAAGCCAGTTGAGAGCAAAGTGCTCCAGCCAGCTTCCGAAGTCGAACGCGACGGTCACACGTGCCCTATCGGCAGCGGGGCACCCGAACTGAAACCGGTAACGACCTCGTTCGCGGAGATGAAGCGCACCCCAGCCTCGCGCCACGCCGCGAGGCAGCGGGCGGTTCGTTCCTCGTCGAGCCCGCTGGAGGCCTCTTCGACGAACGCGACGCGCCGCCCGCGGGCGAGGAGACCGCGGATCGCGGCGTCGTCGCACACGTCCGAGGCGACACCGAACACCACCACCTCGTCGGGATCGAGCAGGCCGAGCAGGCGATCGGTGTTCGGGTTTGTGAAGACGTCGAAGTGCTTCTTCAGCAGGAGAAACTCGCGTCCGACGAGCCAGCGGTCGGGCACGTCCGTGAGCCCGAGCGGGACGGGATCGAACTGCGCGGTCTCGGCGATCTTCGCCGCGCCGCGCGTGCCACGCAGGCAGTGCGGCGGATAGGTCGTCAGGTAGTCGGGCCGGTCGGAGATCTCCTCGTCGGTCAGCTCGTGGTCGTCCGCCGAGGCGACGTGCGGGATTCCCGCCGCACGTGCAGCCTCCACGAGCCGGGCCATCGCGGGCACCGCCGCCACCGCGCCCGGCACCGCCAGCTTCCCGTCCTCCTGCACGAAGTCGACCTGCGTGTCGACGTCCCAGAGCAGAAACTTTCGCTTCGGCACCGGCAAAGCCGGCGCCTGCGCTATTGCGGCTCCGTCGAGCCTACGCCGCTGTCTCATTGGACCAGCTCGAGCCGCTCGCTCGGCCTCAGCCGGCGGCCCTCCTTCGCCGACGGGTTGCCGTCTGCAACGACGATGTCGGCGGTGAAGTCGTTCGACCCTCGAATGAGGGACGAGCCGACGCCGTACGCGTCGACGGGCACGCCGTCGCGCTCGAACTCGCGGATCTTCTCGACGGTGAAGCCGCCGGAGACGACGATGCGCACGTTGGCGAAGCCCTCGTCGTCGAGCGCCGCGCGCACCTTCCGGACGAGCCTTGGGTTGACGCCCGTCGGCGCGAAGTCTCCGAGCTCCTCCCAGAGCGAGCGGTCGACGAGCGCCTCCGACGTGTCGAGCCGCACGCCCCAGAGCCTCGGGCCAAGCGCGCGCGCGACCTCGAGCGCGGTCCGTGCCGAGTCGTTCTCGAAGTCGACGAGCACCGTCACGTTCATGTCGTCGGGCGCCCATTCGGCAAATCGCTTCGACGCCGCAACGGTGTCCCCGCCGAACGCGGCGACGAGCGCGTGCGGCACGGTCCCGAGCCCGCGGCCGCCCCACCAGGACGCCTGCTCGTCGGTCGTGACGCCGATCTCGGCGCCGACGATCTGGCCCGCGACATAGGCCGCATAGCCGTCGCCCGTCTGCACACGGTGATGGTCGTGACGCGCAGGCATGAAGATCACGGGCTTCCCGCCGGCGGCGCGCAGCACGTTGACAACGTTGGTCGTGATCAGCGTCCGGCGCGCAAGCACGCCGAGGTACACCGTCTCGAGGTGCGCGAATGTCGTGTAGTCGCCCTCGATCGTCAGGACGGGCTCGTACGGCTCGATCTCGTTGCCGTCGTACAACGCGCGCACGACCAGCGACTCGAAGTCGTCCGCGCAGAGCTTGAGGATCGCGATCGCCTCGTCCATCCCGCCGAGGTATGCGTGCTTTTTCTGGAACACCTGCATGACGACGTGTGGATGGCGGTCGTCCTGCAGCAGCGCAGCGCGCGTGTGGTTGAAGTACGCGTCCGTGTACCACCCGGCGCGCATCTTCTCGACCGGCAGGTCGAAGATCGTGGGGTCGAGTCGGGCCTGGGCGAGCTTCACCGTCAAGCCTCGAGCTCGAGGCACGCGGCGAGCGCGGCCTCGGCAACCTCCAGCTGTTCACGCGATGGCTCGCGGGTGCCGAAGCGATGCTGGAGCTCGTGACCCGGCCGCGCGAGCGCGCGCGAGACGGGATGCGACGGGTGGCGCATCATCCAGCCGAAGATCTCGACCGACGCGGCCGCAGCCCCGAGCGTTCCCACGAGCCGCGCGGCGCTGCGCACGCGCGCCGGCGTGCGCTCCGCGGCGAGATTCGCCGCGGCAGTCGTGAGCAGCATCGGCGCGACGAGATGCGAGCCGCACCGCTCGTGCTCCTTCGGGCGCTCCTCGCCGTGCTCGTAGGCTCCGATCGACATGTGCTCCGCACCGTGGTACTCGGCGAGCTCACCGCCGCGAAGGGCGAGCACCGCCGGCGCGACGGAGACGAGCGCCCCGAGTAGCTCGCGTGCTGCCGGGCGCAGTCCGCTGGCTTTCGCGCCACGCAGGACCAGTGCGCTACCGACCATCGTCGCAACGACCTGAGGACGTTCCATCGGCAGCTCCGCCTCCGGCAGCGCGCGCTTCAGCTGCGGCAGGAGCGCGAACGCCTCCGCAAGCCTCGCCGGGCCGCGCAGGAGCGGGTTGCGCACGTTCGCGGCGCGGTAGCGCTTGCGCCGCGCGACGACCTTGACCTGGCCGGAGGCCGTCCGCACCGCGCACGCCCATGCGCTGGGGCCGTGGACGAGCACGCCGTTACCGAGCGCCATCCCGCCGAGGCGGATCTTCTCGTCACTGTCGTTCATGCCGCGGAGCGTAGCCTGAGCGCAGCTTGAAGACGGGCCGCCGCCGGGCCCGGCCGCCCGTCTCCGACCGGACGACCGTCGACCGCGACGACCGGCATCACCTCGCGGATCGACGAGCTCGTGAAGGACTCGTCGGCAGCCAGCAGGTCGGCAAGGCGAAAGCGCCCTTCGCCGACGGGCTCGAGCTCCGCGAGGAACGCACGCGTGACGCCGGGCAAGACGCCTGCGCCCGCCTCCGGGGTGAAGAGGTCGTCGCCCCTCCGCCACCACACGTTCGACGTCGCCGCCTCGAGCACGATGCCGCCGCCGAGAAGCAGCGCGTCGTCTGCGCCGTCGCGCTCCGCCTCACGGCGGGCAGCGAACGCGAGCCCGTAGCTCGTCGTCTTCGCTCCACCGAGAAGCGCGGGCGGCTCGCCCAGCTCGAAGCTGCGAAGCCGGATGCCTCGTACTCGTTGCTCGTCGAGGCCGGCGGGCAGCGCGGCGGCCGTCACGGCGACGGTCTCGCTCGTTCGGTACAGGCGCAGCACGTGCTCCGGCGGCGCGGCGGCGAGCACGAGCGGGATCAGCTCCTCGACGCCCTCGGGCGGCGCCAGCGCGAGCGCTTCGGCCGAGTGCCGCAGCCGTTCGAGATGGCGATCGACGAGAAACGGCCGGCCCCCGTAGACACGCAGTGTCTCGAACGCCGCGCCGCCGCGCAGCAGTGCCTCGTCGCCCGCGCCGAAGACCGGCTGCGCCGGGTCGACGAGCCCTCGGCCCGCCACGGCGACCGCGAGCAGCGTCATGCAGCTACGAGACCACCGACCGCCGCCAGGAGCGGCCGTGCCTTCACCCACGACTCCTCCAGCTCGGCCTCGGGCTCGGAGTCCCAGACGATCCCGCCGCCCACCCACAGATGGATGCGGCCGTCCGCGACCGCGAACGTGCGAATCGTCAGCGTGAGATCGAAGTCGCCGTTCGGCCGGAACGTGCCGAGCGCCCCCATCGACGCACCGCGCCCGACCGGCTCGAGCCGGGCGATCTGGTCGACGGCAGCGATCTTCGGCGCCCCGGTGATCGAGCCGCCGGGAAAGGTCGCACGCAGGATCTCGGCGAGCCCGATACCGGGGCGAAGCCTGCCCTCGACCGTCGAGACGAGCTGCGTCACACCGGCGAGCTCCTGCTGCGCCATCAGCTCCGGCCACGCGATCGTTCCGATGCGGCACACACGCGAGAGGTCGTTGCGCTCGAGATCGACGATCATCACGTGCTCCGCCGCGTCCTTCGGATCGTCGACGTCTTCGCCGAGCGGGCGCGTGCCCTTGATCGGCTTCGTCCAGAGCCGGTCGCCGCGGCGGGCGAGGAAGAGCTCGGGCGACGCCGACACGATCGTCCATCCGTGGCCCGTTAGCGGCCGCGGCGCGAGCGGCCGAAGCTGCGAGAGCCGGGCGGCGAGGCCTGCGGGGTCGCCGCCGAACGGCGCCGAAAGATGCTGAACGACGTTGACCTGGTAGACGTCGCCGCGCGCGATCGCGGCGCGAACCTCGTCGACCGCCGTCGCATGCTCATCGGGCGCCCACGTCGGCTCCCACTCGCCGACCCTGATCGCGCCCGGCCGCGGCGGTGCCTCGTCCGCGCGCCGAACACACGCCGCGACGACGGGAAGCGCGCACGGCTCGGGCGGCGACGGCCACGGCGTGCGGCGAAGCTCGTCGGCGAGCCGGTAGCCGAGATGGACGTCGGCGACGAGGCCGGGACGAAGCTCCTCGGCGAGGTACGACTCGAGCGTCTCGAGCGCGCCTGCAGCGTCGTGGAGCTCAAGCACAGACGGTGGTCGCCACGTGGCGCAGGAAGCGCACGCCGAGCTCCAGGTCCGACACGGGCACGCGCTCGTCCGCGGAGTGGATCAGCCGCGCCGCGAGCTGCGGGTCGAGCCGGGCGGGGAAGAAGCCGTAGGCGACCGTGCCGAACGCGTCGCGGACCCAGTGCGAGTCTGTGAAGCCCGCAACGCACGCCGGCACCGGGCGCGCGCCGGGCTCCTCGGCAGCTACGAACTCCTCGATCGCATCCCAGAGCCGCCCGCCGATCGGCGACCTCGTGCCGCCCCGGCCCTCGATGAGCTCGAGCTCGTACGCACCGGGCCCGAGGCACTCGCGCAGCGCGGCCTCCGCCTCTGCCGGGGTCTGGTCCGGCAGGAGCCGGACGTCAACCGTGATCTCGCAGACAGCGGGAATGACATTCCGCTTGTCGGACGCATGCGCCTTCGTCGGCGAGACGGTCATCGCGAGCAGCGGCTCGACGAGCTCCGCAGCGAGCGGCGAGATGCCGCGCGCGACCGCCAGCGCATCGGCGGCGTCGGGGACTTCGCCGAGCACCGTCTCGAAGAACGCCGACACCTCCGGGATCACGCGCGGCTCGGCCGCGAACGCGCCGAGCCGCTCGACGAACGGCACCGCCTTCACGAGCGCGTTGTCGGCGATCGACGGCATCGAAGCGTGCCCGCTACGACCGTGCACGCGCAGCACGAACGGCGAGCTCATCTTCTCCGCGGTTGCGCACACGTAGTAGACGCCGCCGCCGAGCTCGACGCGGTCGCCGGCGCCCTCATTGACCGAGAAGTCCGAGCGCACTGCGTCGGGGTGCTCCTCGACGAGCCACTCGAGGCCGAAGCCGTCGCCGACCTCCTCGTCTGCGGCGGCGACGAAGATCAGGTCGCCGGATCCGCGCCACCCCTCACGCGCGAGCGTCGCGAGCGCAACCGCGGACGCGGCCACCTCACCCTTCATGTCGAGCGCGCCGCGGCCCCAGACCTCGCCTTCGACGAGCTCGCCGGCGAACGGGTCGTGCGTCCACTCGGCCGGATCTGCGAGCACGACGTCCGTGTGTGAAAGGAGCGCGAGCGACGGGCCGTCGCCGCGGCCGCGAATGCGCGCGACGAGGTTCGCGCGCTCGGGCACCCGCGCGTAGAGCGCGCACTCGACTCCCGCTGACTCGAGGTAGGCGCGCAGAAGCTCGGCGGCCGCCGTCTCGTTCCCCGGCGGGTTCGTCGTGTCGACGCGGATCAGCCGCTGCAGCAGCTCGACAGTCTCGCGGCCTGCCTCGGCGGACGTCACTTGCGCGTGCCGAGGACGAGCAGATACCGGCGCGGCGCGCGGACGCCTCCGCTCGGCTCGCGGTAGGTCTCGTACAGCTCGACGAACGCACGATGGAACGCGCGCGCCTGCGTCTCGTCGAGCAGCTTGACGAGCGCGATCACCGGCGGCGCCGACTCCGAGAAGAGCTTCCAGATCTCCTCGCCGGACTCCGCTTCGAGCCAGAGCGTGCCGTCGTCGAACTCGAGCTCGAACTCGTCGCCGAGCATGTCCTCGACGTGGTCCTCGCGTCCCCACTCGTACGCCTCCCGGCCTTCGATCGGCTCGTCGGTGAAGCGGCGGTAGAGCTCGCCGAGCTTCGGGTTCGGCTTCCACGCGGTGAACCCGATGCGGCCGCCCGGCCGCGTGACCCGCGCGAGCTCAGCCGCGACGTTCGCATGATCGGGTGCGAAGACGAGTCCGAAGTTCGAGGCGACGACGTCGTAGGAGTCGTCTTCGTACGGCAGGTACTCGACATCGCCGAGGTCGAAGGCGATCTCGACGCCCGCCTCTTCAGCGCGCCGACGCGCCTTGACGAGCATCGGCTCCGTGATGTCGAGGCCCGTCACGGCCGCGCCGCGCTTCGCGGCGCGCACGGCCACCTCGCCTGTTCCCGTGGCGAGGTCGAGCACGCGGTCGGCGGGCCCGATCCGCAGCGTGTCGACCAGCTGATCCTGGACGGGCCCGAAGCGCGCGGCGAGACGCTCGTACGTGCCCGCTGCCCAGACTTCGCTCACTGGCTCCAGAGCATACTTTCGGGGTGACCGACCTCTTCAGCGAGGCAGCCGGGCGCCGGCTCGGCGCGAGCGCGCCGCTCGCCCAGCGTCTGCGGCCGACCTCGCTCGACGAGTTCGCGGGGCAGGCGCACGTCGTCGGCCCGGGTCGTGCGCTGCGACTTGCGATCGAGCAGGACCGCGTCCCGTCGATGATTCTCTACGGGCCGCCGGGCTCAGGGAAGACGACCCTCGCGCGCATCGTGGCGCAGACGACGGGCGCCGAGTTCGAGGAGCTCTCCGCGGTGCAGGCGACGGTCGCGAACGTGCGCGAGGTGCTCGCCGGCGCACGCGAGCGGCTCGGGGCGAGCGGCAGGCGCACCATCCTCTTCCTGGACGAGATCCACCGCTTCAACAAGGCGCAGCAAGATGCACTCCTGCCCGGCGTCGAGGAGGGGCTCCTGACGCTGATCGGAGCGACGACGGAGAACCCGTACTTCGAAGTCAACTCCGCGCTCCTTTCACGCGCGCAGATCTACGAGCTGGAGCCGCATTCGCTCGAAACGCTGCGCGAAGTGGTGCGCCGCGGCGCCGCCGCGCTCGCGGTCGACGTGCCAACCGAGGTCGAGGAGCAGATCGCGCTACGGGCCGGCGGCGATGCGCGCAACGCGCTCAACATCCTCGAGCTCTCCACCGAAACGGCGCGAGCCGAGGGCGCGGAGCTCGCGGAGCGTCACGTCGACGACGCCGCGCGCAAGCGGCCACTCGCCTACGACAAGGGCGGCGACCGCCACTACGACTTCATTTCCGCGTGGATCAAGTCGACGCGAGCCGGCGACGTGCAGGCGTCGATCTACTACCTGGCGGCGATGATCGAAGGCGGCGAGGATGCTCGCTTCATCGCACGGCGCATGATCGTCCTCGCGTCCGAGGACATCGGCAACGCCGACCCACAGGCGCTCGTCGTCGCCGTCGCGGCCGCGCAGGCGGTCGAGCACGTCGGCCTGCCGGAGGCGCGGCTCAACCTGGCGCAGGCGGCGGTCTACCTGGCGAGAGCGCCGAAGGGGAACCGCGAGTACATCGCACTGAAGCGCGCGACCGATGCCGTACGCGAACGCGGTCACCTGGTGCCTCCCGCGGCGCTCCGCTCAGCCGCCTACCCGGGTGCGCGCAAGCTCGGCCGGGGCGCGGGCTATGTCTACCCCCACGACGACCCACACGGGTTCGAGGTCGACTGCCTCCCAGACGAGCTCAAGGGAACCGTCTTCTACGAGGAGCCCGACGGCTAAAGAATCCGCTGGCCGAGCGCGCTCGCCGTCAGCTCGACGGCCAGCCGCCCGGTGTCGTTCTCGCGGTCGAGGACCGGATTCACCTCGACCATGTCGAGCGAATCGAGCCTGCCGGACTCCGCGACGAGCTCGAGCGCGAGGTGCGCTTCGCGGTAGGAGAGCCCGCCGGGAACGGGCGTGCCGACGCCGGGCGCGAACATCGGATCGACGGCGTCGAGATCGAAGCTCACGTGCAGGAACGGCTCGCCGCTCAGGAACTCGAGCGCATCCGCCAGCACGTGCTCGACGCCGCGCCGGTCGATCTCGCTCATCGTGAACACGCGCACGTCGAGCTCGCGGATCAATGCACGTTCGCCTTCGTCGAGCGACCGCACACCGACGAGCGCCGCGCGCCGCACAGACTGCACCGGGTAGGCATCCGATGCAAACGGCTCGCCGGCGACGCCGAACGCCGCCGCGAGCGGCATTCCGTGGACGTTCCCGCTGGGCGAGGTCGACGGCCGGTTCAGGTCGCCGTGTGCGTCGATCCAAAGTACCCCGCCGGCACCGTGGTGACGAGCCATGCCGCCGAGCGTCCCCATCGCGATCGAGTGGTCGCCGCCGAGCACGAGCGGCACGCTCCCCTCGCCGACCGCCTCGTCGACGCGCGCAGCGAGCGCTTCGCACACTTGCTTGATCGGGCCGAGGTACCGGTGGTTTGCGTCGCCCTCGTCGGTCGCCTCCGGAACCGGCGCCCGCACGTCGCCGGCGTCGACCACGTCACGGCCGAGCGAGCGGATGCGCGACTCGAGCCCCGCGTAGCGGATCGCCGACGGCCCCATGTCGACGCCGCGCCGGCCGGCACCGAGGTCGAGGCCGGCGCCGATCACGGTCACCGGCTTTCGCGTTTGCGTCACGTTCAACTCGATCGAGTGGCGAGGGCCGGACTTGAACCGGCGACACCACGGTTTTCAGCCGTGTGCTCTACCAGCTGAGCTACCTCGCCGCGCGCGGAATGGTAGACGAACAAAAAGAGACGTCCGGACCGGTGCTACCGCGTCGCGAACGTCTCTGTACGAAAGAGCTTAGGAACGTTCGCCCTTGCGCGCAAGCAAGGCGAGGCTCGGCTCGCCCTCGAAGGTCGCAACGTGCGTGAACCCGCGCCGCTCGAGCTCGGCCTGCACCCGGTCGAGCGGCACCCAGATGGGCGTCTGGGGCCCGAGCCCAAAGGCGACCGCCACGTGCCCGCCGGGAGCCGTGACGCGCGCGATCTCGTCGAAGAACGGGATCATGTTGTTCAGCGACACCACGTCGAACGAGCCGTCCGGGAACGGCAGCTCCGAGGAGTCCGCGACTTCGTAGCGCTCGTGGTCGCTCACCGCGAGCCTGCGAGCCTCGTCGATCATCTTCGGCGACACGTCGACGCCGACCACCTGCGCGTCGGGCCACGCCTCGGCCGCCGCACGCGCCGCGGCGCCGGAGCCCGTGCCGACGTCGAGCACGCGCTCGGGGTCGGGCTCGATCGCCGCGAACGCGAAGCGAATCGCGCGCAGGCGGTTCGGGTTCACACGCAGCGCGTCCCAGTCAGGTGCGAGCCGGTCGAACTGACCGATCACCGCGCCGCGGAAGAGCCGCCACGCGCCGGGCACGCGCACGACGACGGTCGTCACGGTGCGCGCAAAGCGCTGCTGCACGTTCATTCGGCAGCGATCCTGATCTCGTCGCCGAGCACGACGCCGGTGAGACGCGCTGCATCACCACGGCTGATCGCGAGCGTCATCAGTCCGTACGAGTCCTCGTAGAAGATCAGCTCGCCCGGCTGCGCATCGGCGAACGTGTCGGCCACGAGTGCGTAGTAGCGATCGAGGCTGAGGCGGATCTCGACGCGGTCGCCGCTCTTCATGCCGAGCGCCTCGACGTGCGGCCGCCGAGCGTTCGTGGCGACATTGCCGAACCGATCGACCACCAGCACGGTGGCCGACACCTGCGTGCGGCCGACTTCGGGATCGGGAACGTCGATGCGAACGAGTTCGCCCGGCTCGACCGGCGCGCCGAGCTCCTCGATCGCCACGCCGGCAGCGAGGTGCGCAGCGGCCGGCGCGAAGATGTCACGCGCGTGGAAGGTGTGCGAGACGTTCGGCAGCCGGAAGCGCGGGTCGGCGAGCTCATGCGCAGCCGTCACTCCGGCCGCATCCGCGGCGAGCATCAGTAACCCGTTGTCCGGCCCGACGAGCAAGCGGCCGTCGGCCGTCTGCACCGCAACCGCGCGCCGGGCGCCGCCCACATCCGGGTCGACGACCGCGAGGTGCACGCCGACCGGCGTGAAGGGGATCGCGTTCTGCAGCACGACCGCGCCCTGCAGCACGGCCTGCGGCGGGATGCCGTGCGTGAGGTCGATCACGTGCGCATCCGGCGCGATGCGCGCGATCACGCTGTGGCACGTTCCGACGAAGTCGTCCTGCAGGCCGAAGTCGCTGAGAAACGTGACGATCGTCAAGGCATTGCCGAGTCCATCACATCGCGCACCGCCGCGACGAGTCCGTCGAGATCATGCCGGGTCGCCTCGGCGGCGACCTCGATGCCCGCCGCCCGCGCGGCCTCGGACGTCTGCGGGCCGATCGTGACCGCCGGCGCCTTTCCACCCGCCTCGGCATACGCGCGCGCGGCTGAGCCGGACGCGAGCACGACGAGGTCCGCGTCGGGCACGGACGGCCGGAGCTGCCGCGTCCGATAGAGCGCGACGAAGTCGGCGCCGAGCTCCTCGACGGGGCCGCGCCGCGCGCCTTCGGCGGCCGCGAAGAGCACACGGCCGGCCGGGCGCGGCAGCTCGCGAAGCAGGCCGTCCTGCGACGAGTCGCGCGGGATGAACGCGGCCTGGAGGCCGTGTGCCTGCAGAGCCTCCGCCGTGCCCGGGCCGACTGCCGCGATCGGCGGCAGGTTGCGGCCTCGGCGCGCGAGCTCCTCGGCCCCGTTCGCGCTCGTCACGATCACCCAGTCGTAGCCCGTGCCGTCGACCGGTGTGTCGGAGATCCGCTCGATCTCCACGACCGGGCACTCGACGACCTCAGCGCCTGCCGCGCGCAGCGCCGCCACGAGCGGCCCCGCCTGGGCGCGCGGCCGCGTGACGATCACGCGCATGCAGGCTGCGCCGCGGCGAAGGCGGCGAGCGTACGCCCGAGCTCGTCGGGGTCGTCCCCGGAGCGGCGCTCCAGCCACCGGCCGTCCTCGTCCGCGACGAGCGCTTGCAGAATCGTCCCGTCGTGGTGCGCCGCGACCGGTGCCAGGCATCCGCCGCCGACCGCGGCGACGCAGCGTCGCTCGAGCTCGACCCGGCGGCGCGTCTCGGGATCGTCAGCGGCCGCGACGAGCGGCTCCTCGCCGGCCCGAACCTGGAGAGCGAGCGCGCCCTGCGCCGCCTCGGGAAGCATCACGTCGGGCTCGAGCCGCGCGCCGACCTCCGGCGCGAGCCCGAGCCGGTCGAGCCCGCACGCGGCAAGCACGATCGCGTCGAGCCCACGCTCGCGCCGCTTGCGCAGCCGGGTGTCGATGTTTCCGCGCAGCGGCTCGATCGAAAGGGACGGCTCGAGCGCGAGTAGCTGAGCACGCCGCCGCGCCGACGCGGTGCCGATGCGCATGCCGGGCCTGATCGCATCGGCCCCGACGAGCGCGTCGCGCGGATCGTCGCGCGGCAGATACGCGCCGACCGCAAGCCCTGCCGCGTCGGTCGATGTCATGTCCTTCGCCGAGTGCACGGCCACGTCGATGCGACGCGCGAGCAGCGCCTCCTCGAGCTCCTTCACGAAGACGCCTCGCTCGCCGATCTGGCCGAAGGGACGTGTGCGGTCGCGGTCCCCCGCGGTCGTGATCGGAACGAGCGTGACGTCCACGCCCGAGCGCCGGACGAGCTCGGCGGCCTGCCGCGCCTGCGTGAGCGCGAGCCTAGAGCCGCGGGAGCCGATGCGGACGAGCACAGCGCCCCCCTCCGCGCGTCGTGCGCCCACACGTGAGCGGCGCGCCTCGCCGCACGCGAAGAAACAGCGAGGGCGCGACGATGGGAAGAGGTCTGATCACGGATCTCTGCTTCGGCGCCGGCAAAGCCGGCACCTGCGCGTCTTGTGAGCCTCCGTCGAGCCTACGGCTCAGCCGAACCCAGTCCTGTTGATCCGTCATGAGTCATCCTCGAGCCCGAACAGGTGGCGGACGGCGTCGGCGTAGACGGCTCCGTCGGCGCTGATCGCCGCTTCCTTCATGCGCACTGTCGGCAGATGGAGCAGCTTGTTCAAGATCTGCGCCGTCACCGACTCGAGTGTTCGCCGCTCGTCGGGGCTCACGCGTCCCTCGACCTTCGCGAGCTCGGCCGAGCGGATCGCCTCCGCCCGCGCGCGGAGCGACGCGATTGCCGGGACGACATCGAGCGAAGCGCGCCACGAGAGAAACCGGTCCGTCTCGTCCGCAACGAGCTGCTCGGCGCGCTCCGCCTCGGCGCGGCGGCCGGCGAGCGTCTCGGCGACGACCGCCTCGAGATCGTCGATGTCGTAGAGAAAGCAGCCGGCGAGCTCGCCGATCGCGGGATCGAGATCGCGCGGTACCGCAATGTCGATGAAGAAGAGCGGTGCGCGGCGGCGCGCGGGAACATCGCCAACGCGCAAGATCGGATCGCTCGCCGCCGTCGCGGACACGACCACGTCGACCTCCCCAAGCCGAGCCGGCGCCTCCGCGAGCTCGAGAGCCGACGCGCGGAACCGATCCGCGAGACGCTCGGCGGTCGCACGGCGCCTGCTCGCGACGAACGCAATCTCTGCTCCGCGCGAGGCGAGGTTCGCCGCGGCGAGCTCCCCGATCCGGCCAGCGCCGAGCAACAGCACGCGACGCCCCGCGAGCTCACCGAAGACCTGGGCCGCGAGCGCCGCGGCGGCCGACGAGACCGACGCCGGGCTCTCGCCGATCGCCGTCTCGCTGCGCACGCGCTTGCCGACGGCGAGCGCCTGGCGAAAGACACGGTCGAGCACCGGCCCCGGCGTCACCGATTCATACGCGGCCCGCACCTGTCCGAGGATCTCGCCCTCGCCGGGAATGAGCGAGTCGAGGCCGGCCGCGACGCGGAAGAGGTGACGCGCTGCATCAACCTCGTGCAGCCGATAGGCGATGTCGGCGAGCGGCTCGCCTGCGAGGAGCTCGAGCGCGGCGACCGCCTCGGTCTCGTCGACCCCGGCGAGATAGAGCTCGGTGCGATTGCACGTCGCGAGGCACACCGCGTCGCCGAGCGCGCGCGCGAGCCCCGCAGCCTCCTCCACGGGCAAGGCCACCCGCTCACGCAGCTCCACCGGCGCGACGTGGTGCGACAACCCGACGACGGAGAAAGGCGTCATGCGAAATGGCTCCCGGCGAGCGCGAGACGCGCGACGATCACGAGCACGAACCCGCCGAGCGCGAGATACGCCGCACGAGAGCCGCTCGGCCGCAGCGCGACGAACACGCCGTAGACGAGCCACGTCAGCAGTGTCACCGCCTCGAGGGCGTCGAGAGAACGGTGATCGTGGCGCATTCGCAAGAGCCCCGCGCCGAGCCCGAGCGTGAGCAGCGGCAGCGAGGCCGCGACGGTTCGCCGCGTGAGGCGCTCGAGCGACGCGAGCGGCGGCAGCCGCAGGCGGAGGATGTCGGGCGCCCGCCGCTTCAACCGCCGCTCCTGCCAGAGGTACAGGCCGGCAAGAGCCGCGGCGAGGGTGAATCCTGCGAATGCGGCCAGCACGAACCCGACGTGCACGACGAGGAAGACGGTGCCGTAGCCGTCGCCTCCGGCGACGCGCGTCCCTCCGCCGATCCGTGCGACGAGAAAGAGCGCGACGGCGAGCGGCATCACCGTGAGTCCCAGCAGCCGGAAGCGCGGACGGCAGCCCCAGATCAGGTAGGCACCGACGACGAGCCAGACGAAGAGATTGAGCGAGCCGGCAAAGCTCCACCAGGGAAAGCGGTCCGCGCGCGCCGCCTGCAGCGCAAGGAGCGCCGTCTGCGCGAGCCAGCCGATCCGAACGCCCCAGGTGGCTGCGCGCGCGGTGCGTGCCGACGAGTACGCGAACGCGGCCTCGCCGTAGGCAATGAGCGCGGGCCAGAAAAGCGCTTCAACCACGTTCGCGCGCCCGATCGACGAGATCTCCGAGCTGCCGTTGCAGCCGCTGCAGCTTCGCCGCGACGATCGCGACCCATGCGAGCACAGTCACGAGCACGACGAGGTACGCCGCAGCCACGTACTGCCACTCCGACGGCGGCGCCTTGACCGAGGCCAGGGTCATGTCAAGAGCTCGCGCAGCTCGCGCAGATGCGAGTCGATGCGCTTCCCGGCGAGCTCGACGCCGTACAGCGTCGCGAAGAGACACAGCATCGCTGCCCACGCGACGCAGAACGTGAGGAACTGCGAGTGCGCCATCTGCGGGCCGTGCGAGGTGAAGACAGTGGGATGCACGAGGCTGTGCGAGAGCCTGATCGCGAGGAACGACACCGGCACGAGCACCACGCCGAAGAGCGCGTACACGGCGCTCATGCTCGCGCGCGGCACGCCCGGGTCGACCGAGAACCGGAGCATGAAGTACGCGCAGTAGAAGAGGAACAGGACGAGGAAGAGGACGAGCTGGTCGTCGCTCCAGGCCCACCACACGCCCCACGAGATCTTCGCCCAGATCGAGCCGGTGAGCAGCGTGAGCGCGCCGAAGACGACGCCCTGGTGGATGGCGACGTAGCTCTGCATGTCGGCCGCCTCGTCGCGCTTCCACAGCACCCGAAGCGCCTTCCAGGCGCCCCAGCCGAAGCACGCGTACGAGGTGAGCGCGATCGGGACGTGGAAGTAGAAGATCCGCTGCGAGAAGCCCTGGTCGGGATCCGTGGGGACCCAGAAGAAGATCAGTGCGAGCGCGGCGCCCATCAGCACCGTCGTCAGGGCCGCAAGCTTCATCGCGGCGAATGGTAGTCGGCTACGTCTCTGCGACCACGTACTCGAACGTGGCCCACGACAGGACGGTGAAAATCGCGTCGTAGAGCGCCAGGAACCAGAGGTAGCCGCCGACGCCGCCGACGACGATCGGCACCGCGAGCGGCAGGAAGAGCAGGGGCAGCAGGAGCTCGCGCGCGCGCCCGGCGACGGCCATCGCCCCGAGCAACGTGCCGACTGTCGCAATGCCCACGTCCGCGAGCAGGACGGCGAGGATCGTCCGCCCGCCGAGACCCTGGAAGAAGATCGCGAAGGCCGGCAGCGCGACCACCTCGGCGACGGCGAGGAACGCGAAGACGGAGATCGCCTTGCCGAGCCAGATCGCGCTGCGATCGCACGGCGCGAGCACGAGCGCGTCGAAGAGCCCCTGCTCGCGCTCGGCGACGAAGGCGCGCGTGAGGCCGAGGAGCGCCGTGAACACGAGCGCAACCCAGAGCAGGCCGAGCGCGGCGACGTGGCCGGTGCCCCGCGGCAGCGCGAAGTGGAAGACGGTGAGCGTCGCGATGACGAACACGAGCATCGACGGCAGCGTCTCCTTCGCGCGCAGCTCGAGCAGCAGGTCCTTGCGCGCCAGCGCGGTGACGTCGCCGACGTAGCTCAGTTTCATGCGAACGCGAGCCTGCGCGTCGCATGCGGCTCGACATGCCGCGGGTCGTGCGTCGCGACGGCGAGCGCGCGGTGACGCTCCGCGAGCACGCCGGCGAGCAGCTCGAGCCCGTCGGCGTCGAGCGCGTTCGTCGGCTCGTCGAGCAGCAGCAGCGACGGGTCGTGCAGGAGCACGCGGCAGAGGCCGAGCCGCTGCTGCATGCCGCGCGAGAACGTCGACACGCGCTCGTTGCGCACGTCCCACAGGCCGAACCGCTCGAGCAGCATCCCGACGTCCTCCTGGTCGGCGCGGTAGAGGCGCGCGAAGAGACGCAGGTTCTCGAGCGGCGTCAGCTCGCGGTACACGAGCGGCTCGTGCCCGAGGTAGCCGATCGTCTCGCGCGCGGGCAGCGCGAGCTCGCCCCCGCTCGGCGCCGCGAGCCCCGCGAGGACGCGCAGCAGCGTCGTCTTGCCGGAGCCGTTCGGGCCGGTGACGAGCAGCACGTCGCCACGGTCGAGGTCGACGTCGACGCCGTCGAAGACGAGCCGCTCGCCGTAGCGCTTCGCAAGGCCGCGCGCGCGAATCACGAGCGGTACACCTCGGCTGCGGCGCGGTGGAAGCCGTCGGGCTCGCCGGCGGCGGCGAACGTGTCGGCGATCTCCTCCATCTCGCCGATCCAGCGCCAACCCTTCGTCTCGGCCGACCGATGCGCACGTTCGACGCGCGCACGCAGCGCGTCGTCCCACGGCAACTCGTCCCAGACGCCGTAGTGGCGCGCCACGCGCTCGATCGCGAGCAGCATCGCGGCCGAGCCTTTCGACCAGGCTGCGAACGCCATCTTCAGCGCCGACGGATCGTCGACGACGATTGCGTTCGGCAGCACGGGCTCCGACAGGTAGAGCCGTGGGTCGTCCGGGCCGCCGATGATGCCGCCGTCGACGAAGCGCGGATGCAGCGCTGCGATCTCGTGCGCGCGCATCGGCGAGATCGCGTTCGCGTCGACGTAGATGCCTTCGAACCCCTGCGCAGCGCGCGCGACGTCGAGTGCCGCGTGCGGCGGCACGATCGAGAGCAGCACGTCCGAGCGCAGCAGCTCGTCCCAGCTCACGTCGCGAAAGCCCGCCGCACGGACGCGGGTCGCCTCGCTGCGCCCTTCCGAGCACCAGACGACGTCGGCGTCGATGCGGCTGCCGATCGCGGCACCCATCTCGCCCGGATGGACGAGGCCGACGATCACAGGACGTCGATCAGCACGAAGACGGCGAACGCCACCGAGATGACGCCGTTCATCGTGAAGAACGCCGCGTCGAGCCGGCGAAGCTCGCCGGGGCGCACGAGCGAGTGCTCGTAGCCGAGCAGCAGCGCGACGAGCAGCACGCCGAGCCAGTACGCCCAGCCGACCGGCAGGCCGAGCCCGGCGACCGCGAGCAGCGCGACCGTGAGCATGTGCATCACGCGCGCGCCGGCGAACGCGCCGCGCTCGCCGAAGCGGACGGCGATCGAGTGGAGACCCTGCGCCCGGTCGACGGCGACGTCGAAGAGTGCGTAGAAGCAGTCGAAGCCGGCGACCCAGCAGGCGACGGCACCGCCGAGCGCCCACGCCTGCCACGGCAGCGAGCCGCGGATCGCCGCCCAGGCGCCGAGCGGCGCGAGCCCGTCGACCGCGCCGAG
>DASRGQ010000051.1:0-9642 GCA_035650975.1 Gaiellaceae bacterium | reverse complement strand
GTCGTGAAGGTCCTCCGGCGAAACCTCGAGCAGGATGTTGAGGCGCTCGAGAAGCTCGGGAAGCAGGCCGAGCGGCTGGCGAAGGCGGCGGTCGAGGACCGCACCTACGCGCCCTAGCGCGGTCTACTCCTCCTGTTTCTTCTTCTGGCGCCCGCGCGTCTTCGCCGCTTGCTCGAGCGCCTTCTGCGGCGGCGCGTCCCGCGGCGCCGTGTAGCGCACCGCACCCGTGTCGGACGGAAACGGCGTCAGGTAGTCGGGCCCGCCGGGCGGCTTCCCGCTCTCGGGTCGCGGTAGCCCATGCGTCGGCGGCTTGGGTGCAGACGGCCGCATCGTCAGGAGCTCGGCAACCGCGTCGAGGCGGTCGAACTCCTCGTCGGGCAGGCCTTGCAGGTCGGGCACGATCGACGCGTCCTCGGCGTGCGCGTACGCCAGCAGATCCTTGCGCGTCGCGGGGAGCCGGACGCCCTCGAGAACGGCCTGGATCTCGCATGCGCGTTGCGTGTTCACGTGAGCTCCTTCGCGGCCAGTCGCTCCTCGCCGTCGCGTGTCACCCGGTACGCGGCGGCGCCCGGCCGGCACGTGACGACCTCACGAAGCTCCGTACCCACGTAGCGCAGGCCTACACCGTCGTCCGCGGCGATGCCTTCCGAAAAGCCGTCGTCGACGAGCTCGCGGTAGCGGGGCCGCCTGCGTTCCTCGCCGTCGTAGTGCGGGCAGGCGCTCCCGGGGAGGAGCCCGAGACAGTCGAGGCCGTCGAGCTCGGGCCGGAACGAGTCGGTCACGCCCGCCTCGAACCAGCAGATCATCCCTGCGCTCGCGCCGAAGAGCAAAATGCCCTGCTCCCACGCCTCGCGGAGATACTCGTCGATCCTGTGCACGCGCCAGATCGCGAGCATGTTCGCGGTGTTGCCGCCGCTGACGCAGATCGCGTCCTGCGCGAGGATCAGGTTGCGCGCGTCCGCGGGAGGCCACGGGAACGTGAAGAGGTGCGACGTCTCGGCGAGGTCACGGAAGTGCTCGTAGAAGTTGATGACCCCGAGCGGCGAGTACGTCCCGTCCGCAAGAGCCGTCGGCAGGAAGAGCACCTTCGGTCGATCCTTGCCTGTCAGGCCGAGCACGTAGTCGTGCAGCCGGTAGGTCTGCTCTGCGGTGTCACCGCCGCCGCCGAGCCCGACGATCTGCCGTTCCGCTGTCATCGAGGACGATTCTAGGACGCAGGGAGCGTTCGTAGCCCAAGGCTACGGACGCGACCGAGGACGCGGCAGCGCGCCGCCGAGCGCGGTCGGGCGGCACATCGTTCATCGTGAAAGGAGCTCGCATAAGCGGCTGTTGCCACCGGTCTGCTTGAATCGACTCATGGCCTCGCCGTCAACGCTCACGGTCGGCGACAGGTCGTACGAGATCTACCGGCTGGACGAGCTGCAGGACTCTTACGACATCGCACGCCTGCCGTACACGCTGCGCATCCTGCTCGAGAACGTGCTGCGAAACGGCGACGAGACGGACGTCGAGGCAGTCGCGCGCTGGAACGCGAAGGCGGAGCCGTCGAACGAGATCGAGTTCTCGCCGTCGCGCGTCCTCCTGCAGGACCTGACGGGCGTGCCGGCGGTCGTAGACCTCGCCGCGATGCGGAACGCGATGTCCGACCTCGGCGGCGATCCCGGAAAGATCAACCCGCTGATCCCCGCGGAGCTCGTGATCGACCACTCCGTGCAAGTCGACGCATTCGCGTCGCGCATGGCGTTCGGGCGAAACGTCGAGCTCGAGTTCGAGCGGAACCGGGAGCGTTACCTCTTCCTGCGCTGGGGTCAGACTGCGTTCGACGGCTTCAAGGTCGTGCCGCCCGGCACCGGCATCTGCCATCAGGTGAACCTCGAGTATCTCGCGCGGGTCGTCGAGGATCGCGACGGCGTCGCGTTCCCGGACACGCTCGTCGGCACCGACTCGCACACGACGATGGTCAACGGCCTCGGTGTGCTCGGCTGGGGCGTCGGCGGAATCGAGGCGGAGGCGGCGATGCTCGGCCAGCCGCTCTCGATGCTCGTGCCGCAGGTCGTCGGGTTCAAGCTCTCGGGCGCGCTGCCCGACGGCGCGACCGCGACCGACCTCGTGCTGACGGTGACGGAGCTCCTGCGCAAGACGGGCGTCGTCGGCAAGCTGGTCGAGTACTTCGGTGAAGGCGTCGCGTCACTGCCGCTCGCCGACCGCGCGACGCTCGGGAACATGTCGCCCGAGTACGGCGCGACGTGCGGGTTCTTCCCTGTCGACCAGGTAACGATCGACTACCTCCGCCTAACGGGCCGGCCCGCGGAGCGGATCGCGCTCGTCGAGGCGTATTGCAAGGAGAACTTGCTCTGGCACGACCCGGCCGATCATGCGACGTACTCGCAGGTAGTCGAGCTCGACCTCGGCGACGTCGAACCGTCGATTGCCGGGCCGCGCCGGCCGCAGGACCGCGTGCCGCTTGCGACTGCGAAGGCGTCGTTCATCGACGCCCTCGGCTCGTTTGGCGTCGACTACCAAAACGGCGGTCACGACCGCGCGGTCGCCGACACCTTCCCCGCATCCGACCCGACGACCGAGCAGCAGCCGGCGGGCGAGCGGCTACCCGACGACGCCGTCGTCGCGACGACGCCGCGTCCGAAGCACCGCGCTGTGCCGGTGACCGGCGAGGACTACGCGCTCGACGACGGCTCGGTCGTGATCGCGGCGATCACCTCGTGCACGAACACGTCGAACCCGCAGGTGATGGTCGCGGCCGGCCTGCTCGCGCGCAACGCGGTGCAGCGCGGCCTCGAGCGCAAGCCATGGGTGAAGTCGTCGCTCGCGCCGGGCTCGAAGGTGGTGACGCGCTACTACCAGCAGGCGGGCTTGCAGGAGCCGCTCGACACGCTCGGGTTCAACACGGTCGGGTACGGGTGTACGACGTGCATCGGCAACTCGGGGCCACTTGCGGACGAGATCTCCGCGGCGATCGCGGACGGCGACCTCGTGGTGTGCTCCGTGCTCTCGGGGAACCGCAACTTCGAGGCACGCATCCATCCCGAGGTGAAGGCGAACTATCTCGCCTCGCCCCCGCTCGTCGTCGCCTATGCCCTCGCCGGGCGCATGGACATCGACTTCGAGACCGAGCCGCTAGAAGGCGACGTCTACCTGCGCGACATCTGGCCCAGCGCGCAAGAGGTCAGCGACACAATCGCTTCTTCCGTGCGCGGCGAGCACTTCTCGGAGACGTACGCCGACGTCTACACGGGCGACGACGAATGGCGCGCGCTGGCCGTTCCGGAGGGCGAATTGTTCACCTGGCAGCCCGACTCCACGTACGTGCGCCACCCACCGTACTTCGAGGGGATGCAGCGCGAGCCGACAGCCGTCTCCGACGTCGAAGGTGCGCGCTGTCTCGTGTGGCTCGGCGACTCCGTGACAACCGACCACATCTCGCCGGCCGGGTCGATCAGGCCGGACTCGCCGGCCGGCAAATACCTCGTCGACCACGACGTCGAGCGGAAGAACTTCAACTCCTACGGCGCGCGGCGCGGGAACCACGAGGTGATGGTGCGCGGTACCTTCGCGAACATCCGGCTGCGCAACAAGCTCGTGCCGGAGTCGGAAGGAACATGGACCGTGCACGTGCCGTCGGGCGAGGAGATGACGATCTTCGACGCGGCCGAGCGTTACGCGGCCGAGGGCACTCCCCTCGTCGTGCTCGCAGGCACGGAGTACGGCTCGGGCTCGTCACGAGACTGGGCGGCGAAGGGGCCGAACCTGCTCGGCGTGAAGGCGGTGATCGCCCAGTCGTACGAGCGCATCCACCGCTCGAATTTGCTGATGATGGGCATCCTGCCGCTCCAGTTCGCGGACGGCGACTCGCCCGAGTCGCTCAGGCTGACCGGCCGCGAGTCGTTCTCGATCAGCGGCGTGAAGAACGGTGAGGCGCGCGAGGTGACCGTCCGCGCCGACGACGTCGAGTTCCGGGCGGTCGTGCGACTCGACACGCCGCGCGAGCGGGAGTACCTGCAGCACGGCGGGATCCTCCAGTTCGTGCTGCGGCGCCTGCTCGCGGCGTAGCCGGCTCGCGCGGCCGCCGACTGTTTTCTCCTGAGACACATGGGTAGCACTGCCGCGGGAGATGTGGAGGCCGAGGTCGTCTCGGGGGCGTGTGCGCGCGGCTCACGGAGTCATGCTCGCGACTGCCGCCCTGCTCGCGGCCGGGTGCGACGAGCAGCAGGACTCGCTCGCCCCGCGCAGCCACGCGGCCAAGGACATCGCGAGCCTCTTCTGGTGGATGATGGGCATCTCCTGGTTCGGGATAGGGCTCGTCGTCGCCCTGATCATGCTGGCCTGGCGGCGCGCCCACACGAAACGCGGGCACTCGGTCAAGGAGGGCGAGCAACTCGCCTTCCGGATCGTCATCGGCGCGGGCATCGTGATGCCGATCGCGCTGATCGCGGCGCTGTTCGTGATCTCGGACATCCTCGTGATCAAGACGACTCAGGCGCCGGCCGCGGACGCGACGCGGATGACGATCCTCGTCACGGGGCATCAGTGGTGGTGGCAGGCGAACTACCTCGGCACGACGGCGGTGACCGCCAACGAGATCCACATCCCTGTGAACACGCCGGTACGGGTCGAGGTGCAGACGGCCGACGTGATCCACAGCTTCTGGGTGCCGCGCCTCAACCGGACGATCGACACGATGCCCGGGAAGCGAAATGCGATCGAGCTCTATGCCGACGCTGTCGGCCGGTACCGCGGCCAGTGCGACGAGTTCTGCGGGCTCCAGCACGCGCACATGGGCTTCTACGTGTTCGCAGACCCGCCGTCGGTCTTCCGCCGCTGGCTCGCGCGGCAGGAGCAGCCGGCGAAGGCGCCGACGGGCGCGCTCGCTGCGCAAGGCGCGAAGCTCTTCCAGACGTCGTCGTGCGCGAGCTGCCACGCGATCCGCGGCACGGCGGCGAGTGGTGACGTCGGCCCTGACTTGACGCACGTCGGCTCGCGGACGACGCTCGCGGCGCTCGCGATCCCGAACGACCCCGCGCATCTCGCGCGCTGGATCAGCGATTCGCAGAGCATCAAGCCGGGCAACCAGATGCCGAACATGAACCTCTCGACCGGCCAGGTGCAGGCACTGACGGCCTACCTCGAGGGGCTCCGCTGATGGCGATCGCCACGCCGCCGACACCGGCCGCGGCCGAGCGCATGGAGCTGCTCGGCGCGATGTGGGAAGGCCGGCCCGGGATCCTCGGCTGGTTCACGACAACCGACCACAAGCGCATCGGGCTCCTCTACTTCTGGACGACGCTCGTTCTCTTCGGCGCGGGCGGCGTCGAAGCGCTTCTGATGCGCACGCAGCTCGCGCGTCCCGACCAGCACATCGTCTCACCGTCGACCTACGACGAGCTCTTCACGCTTCACGGCGTCACGATGATCTTCTTCTTCATCATCCCGATGACGACGGGCGCGTTCGGCAACTACCTGTTGCCGTTGATGATCGGCGCGCGCGACATGGCGTTCCCGCGCATGAACGCGCTCACCTACTGGATCTTCCTCGGCTCGGGGATCTTCCTGTACATCAGCCTCGCGCTCGGCATGGCGCCGAATGCGGGCTGGTTCGACTACGTGCCGCTCGCGAGCCGTGCGTACGACCCCGGCCGCAACATCGACTTCTACTGCCTCGCGATCATCTTCAACGGGCTCTCGTCGACGCTCACGGCGGCGCAGTTCATCGTGACGATGTTCAAGTCACGCGCGCCCGGCATGTCGTTCAACCGCATGCCGCTCTTCTGCTTCGCGTTCCTCGCCGCGTCGGCCGGCCTCCTCTTCGCGCTGCCGCTCCTGACCGCGGACACGATCTTCCTGTTCCTCGACCGCAACGTCGGCACGCACTTCTTCGACGTCGCTCACGGCGGCTCCGCGTTCCTGTGGCAGCACCTCTTCTGGATGTTCGGCCACCCGGAGGTCTACATCCTGATCGTCCCCGCGTTCGGGATCGCGACCGAGATCATCCCGGCGTTCACGCAACGGCGCGTGGCTGCGTTCCCGCTCGTCGCGATCGCCGAGCTGCTCGTCGTGTTCATCGGCTTCGGCGTGTGGGCGCACCACATGTACGCGACGGGGTTGGCGACGATCACCGCGGTCTTCTTCGGCGCCGCGACGGCGATGGTGATCATCCCGTCGACGATTCAGGTCTTCGCGTGGTGCATGACGATGATCCTCGGCACCGCACGCTTCAGAACGCCGCTCCTCTTCATCGCCGGCTTCATCTTCATGTTCGTGATGGGCGGCCTCACGGGGATCATGTTCGTCGCGATCCCGTTCGACCAGACGGTCACGGACACGTACTTCGTGATCGCGCACTTCCACTACATCATCTTCGGCGCCGCGGTCTTCCCGATCTTCGGCGGCATGTACTACTGGTTCCCGAAGGTCACCGGGAAGATGTACTTCGAGCGTCCCGGCCAGATCAGCTTCTGGGTGATCTTCGTCGGCACGAACCTCTTGTTCTTCCCGATGCACATCGTCGGCCTGCTCGGCATGCCGCGGCGCAACTACACGTACCCGGCCGGCATGGGCTGGGAGCCCTACAACATGGCCGAGACGATCGGCGGGTTCATCACGGCAGCCGGGATCCTGATGCTGTTCGGCAACCTCGTCTGGAGCTTCTTCAAGGGCGAGGACGCGCCCCCGGATCCGTGGCACGGCGCCACGCTCGAGTGGACGACGAGCTCGCCGCCTCCGCCCTACAACTACGCCGTCATCCCGAAGGTCTCGAGCGCGTACGCGAACTGGGACGACGAGGATCGCGCGGAAGACCGCGAGAAGCTCGCCCGGGGCATCCTCGTGCTGCAGGAGGGGCACGAGCAGGTCGCGATCACGCCGGTCGACGGCACGATCGCGGAGATCGTCGAGATGCCGCACAACTCGCCGTGGCCGGTGCTGCTCGCGCTGTCGCTCTTCTTCGTGTTCGGAGCGCTCGTGCTGCAGAGATTCGGCGTCGCCGGGATCTTCGGCATCTGCTGTCTCGGTGCGCTCCTCGGCTGGCACAGCAAGGAGCCGCAGGAGCAGTGAGCGGTCGGCGATGAGCAGCGGCGATTACATCGCGACCGGCCGGCCCCTGTCGGAGATCCCGCGCACGACGGCGGCGACCGGGAGTGACGTGCCGCGCGTCCTCGCGCGCCGCACGGGCCCGCCCGCGGCGTGGTGGGGGATGTTGATGCTCGTCGCGAGCGAGAGCGTGCTCTTCGGCGCCTTCATCGGCACGTTCTTCTACCTGCGGTTCAACGACCCGCAATGGCCGCCCGCAGGCGACCCGCATCCGAAGATCCTCCTCCCGGTCATTTGGGCGCTTGTGCTCGCGACGACGAGCCCGCTCATGCAGCTCGCGTGGCGCGCGGCGCGGCGCGGGAGCCTCATGGCGGTGCGGAGCTTCATCGTCGTCGCGCTCGCGATCCAGACCGCGTACTTCGGCTGGGAGGTGCACGACTACCACGACGAGCTGAGCGCGATGCCGATCGGTAGGGACGCGTACACGTCGATCCACTACGTCCTGCTCGGCGCGGACCACGCACACGTGTTCGCGGGACTGTTGTTCGACCTGTGGCTGCTCTGGAAGTTCTCGCGCGGCATCACCACGTACCGCGCGAACGCGCTGCAGGCGATCACATGGTATTGGCACTTCGTGGTCATTCTCACGCTCGTCGTCACGGCGGCGATCACATCGGCGGCGGTGGGATGAGTCTGAGCATTCGCCGTCTCGCCGTCCTGCAGTGGGTCGGGCTGCTCTTCGGAGCAATCGTGTGGACGACCGACCACCTTGCCGGCATCGGCATCACGCAGGCGGAGTGCAACGCGACCGGCCTGACGCGGTGGGGGCTCTCCAACCCGGCGTGGCAGGGAACTCTGATGGGCGTCTCGCTGACGTTCATCGCGATCGCCGAGGTCTGCGCCGTGATCGTGTTCATGCGCACGCGCGGCTTCGAGTTCGGCGACGGCCCGCCCGTCGAGGGTTTCGAGGGCGAGCGCAAGCCGACCCGCATCCACTTCTTCAGCGCGGCCGCCGTTGCTGCGAACGCGATCTTCCTGATGATCGTCCTGCTCGACGGGCTCGCGAACCTCCTCGACATCGCGTGCAGGCAGTCGTGAGGCGCGCGGCCCTCGTCGTCGCGCTCCTCCTCCTGTCGGCCGCGCCGGCCACGGCGGCCAGCCCTCTCGTCACGCAGGGCCTGCATCTCTACGGGCGCTACTGCGACTCGTGCCACGGCATGAACGGAAGCGGCATCACGAAGGCGAGGACGATCGGCGCCGGCCCCGGGCGCGAGCAGTCGCAGCAGCAGGCCGTCGCGCCGTCGCTGCGCGGTGTCGGCGCGCGCGCCGCCGACTTCTACCTGCGCACGGGGTACATGCCGCTGCCGCATCTCGGCCTGCAGCCGCGCCGCTCGCGTGTTCTTTTCTCGGAGGGGCAGATCAAGGCGCTCGTCGCCTACGTCGCATCGCTGGGCCACGGGCCGCCGATCCCGCAGCCCCATCCGCAGCAGGGGAACCTGAGCCAGGGCCAAGCGCTCTTTGCCGACCACTGCGCAGGCTGCCACCAGATCGCGGCGGAGGGCGGCTACGTCACCGGCGCGATCCCGCCGCCGCTCGAGGACGCGACGGCGACGCAGATCGCCGAGGCGGTGCGCATCGGCCCCTACGTGATGCCGCGCTTCTCGCGCAAGGCGATCTCACCGCACGAGCTCAACTCGCTCGTCGCCTACGTCGAATACGCAAAGCACCCCGACGACGCAGGCGGCTGGGCGATCGGCCACATCGGGCCGGTGCCCGAGGGTCTCGTCACGTGGTTCATCGCCGCCGTCGCGCTGATCTTCATCTGCCTCCTGATCGGGAAGAGGTACGGGCATGAGTAAGGCACGGGACTTCCTCGTCTCGCTGACCGTGCTTCTGCTCGGCCGCGGACGCCCTAAGCCGACCGACCGCGAGCGGATCGTCGCGGACGGGCCGCCGAGCCGCGGCTGGGAGCTCGTCGCGGTCGGGCTCTTCGCGCTCGGCGCGCTCTCGGCGATCGCCTTCCCCGTCCTCTACGGCGTCGCCGGCCACTCGGCGCACGAGACGCAGTGGCTCGGCCTCGCACTCGGCGGCTCGTTCGTGTTCATCGGCGCCGCGCTCGTCGTCACGGGCCGGCAGCTCGTCGTCACCGAGGAGCTCGAGGAGGACTACCCGCCGGAGGAGCATCCCGAGGAGCAGGAGCAGCTCGTTCAGATCATCGAGGAGAGCGGAAGCCGCATCACGCGGCGGCGGCTGTTCATGCTCTCGCTCGGCGGCGCGGCCGGTGCGCTCGGGGTCGCCCTTGCAACGCCGCTCGTCTCGCTCGGGCCGGTCTTCCGCATCGCGCCGTTCTTCGGAACGCCGTGGCGGCGCGGCCGGCGCCTCGTCGACGTCGACGGCAGGCCGTGGAAGGCGAGCGACATCGAGGAAGACGACTTCTACACGGCGTTCGCGGAAGGTGCGGACAAGGAAGAGCTCGGCTCGTCCGTCGTCCTCGTGCGGCTGCCGACGGACCGCTTCCACCTGCCGCCCGAGCTCGCGCACTACCCGGCGGACGGCATCGTCGCTTATTCGAAGATCTGCACGCACGCGGGCTGCGCG
>DASRGQ010000050.1:0-16285 GCA_035650975.1 Gaiellaceae bacterium | reverse complement strand
GCACCGGCGAGCGCGCCGTCGGTGAGGCTCGCGACCGGTCGCAGCCCGAGGAACGCGATCGACCAGAGCGCCATGATCCGCCCGCGCTGCGACGGCGCGACTCCCAGGGCGAGCCGCGTCGTCGCCGACGTGTTCGAGCCGAGATAGCCGAACCCGGCGACCGCCAGCAGCAGGAAGCCGAGCGGCAGCCACGGCACGATCGAGAACCCGAGGATCCCGCCGCCGAGGAGGCCGAGCGTCGTTGCCATGCGCCGCCGCGACCCGGCCACGCGACCCGCGACGAGGAACGCCGCGGTGACCGCTCCGGTGCCGAAGCACGCGACGATCACCCCGGCCCACGTGTCGTGGTAGCCGAACGCCCGCGCGAACGCGGGGGACTCTGTGTTGACAGGGTCGGAGCCGAAGCCGGCGACCATCACGACGAGCAGCGCGAGCGCGAGCGACGGCGAGTCGCGGAGCAGCGTGAAGCTCTCGCGCAGGCGCGAGCGCTCTGCGCGCTCCTCCTCGCGCGGGCGCACGAGCAGCAGGCCGGCGACGAGCAGGAGGTACGAGCCGGAGTTGATCGCGAAGGCCCACGGGATGCCGAACGCGGCGATCACACCTGCCGCGCTCGCCGGCCCGAGCGCGCGGGCGAGGTTGAACGTCATCGAGTTGAGCGCGACTGCCTGCGGGACGTCCACCTCGTCGACGAGCGCCGCGATCAGCGACTGTTGCGCCGGCACCGACATCGCGCTCAGCACACCGAGCCCGGCCGAGAACCCGATCACGACCCACTCCGTCGCATCGCCCGCGAACGCGAGCGCTGCGAGCACGCCGGTGAGAGCCGTCGCACCGACCTGCGTCCCGAGCAGCAGCTTCCGGCGGTCGACACGGTCGGCGAGCCCACCTGCCCACGGCGACAGGACGAGTACCGGGACGAACTGGCTGAAGTTGAGCACGCCGAGCAGGAACGGCGAATGCGTCAGCCGGAAGACGAGGATCGACGCGGCGAGGTTCTGGAACCACGTCCCACTCGCCGACGCCGCGTTCCCGACGAAATACGGCCCGAAGTTCCGCGAGCGAATCACCCGCCACGCAGCGCCGGGCCCGACCTTTGCTCCGGCGCCGGCAGAGCCGGTGCCTGCGCGGCTGCGCGGCTCCGTCAAGCCTACGCCGCGCTACTCCGCTTACGCACGACCGGTCCGGTGCAGCTGGGCGTAGATCTTGCGTGCGGTCTTGGCGGGCACCCCGGGCACGCCCTCGAGCTCCTCCTGCGTCGCCTCGACGACACGCTCGGCCGAGCCGAAGTGCTGCAGCAGGGCACGGCGGCGCGCCGGGCCGACGCCCTCGAGCTGGTCGAACATCGACCCGCGTGCCGCTGCGTTCCGCCGCTGGCGGTGGAACGTGATCGCGAAGCGGTGCGCCTCGTCGCGGATGCGCTGCAGGAGCTGCAGACCGGGCGACTCCGGCGGCAGCAGGATCGGCCCCGAGCGGTCGGGCACGAACACCTCTTCGATGCGCTTCGCGAGCGAGATGACGGCGACCCGCGGCAGCTCGAGCTCCTGGATCGCGGCGAGCGCCGCGGAGAGCTGCCCCTTCCCGCCGTCGATCACCACGAGGTTCGGCGTGGCCGCGAACGACTCGTTCCACTCCTCCGAGCCCGGGTCCGCCCCGAGTCGCGAGAAGCGGCGCGTGATCACCTCGCGCATCGCCGCGAAGTCGTCCTGGCCCTCGAGCCCGCGCACCGCGAACTTTCGGTAGTGCGACTTCTTCGCGACCGCGTCCTCGAACACGACCATCGAGCCCACGATCTCCTGGCCCTGGATGTTCGAGATGTCGAAGCACTCGATGCGAATCGGGAGCGACTCGAGGTTGAGGCGCTCGCGGAGCTCTTCGAGCGATTCGAGCCTGCGCGCGCGCTTTGTTTCGGCGACGAACGACTCCGACTCGAGCGCAAGCTGCGCGTTCTGCTGCGCGAGCTCTTGCAGCCTGCGCTTCTCGCCGCGCTCGGGCGCACGCACGGCGACGTGCGCGCCGCGGAGCTCCGAGAGAAACGCCTCGAGCGCGGCGGTGTCACCCGCGGCGCGCGGCACGAGGATCTGCGGCGGAATCGACGGCGCGGCGCCGTAGTACTCGAGACAGAAGCCTTCGAGCACCTCCCCCACCTCCTCGCCCGCCGCGTTCTCGAGGTGGAACGAGTAACGGTCGACCATCCGACCCTCGCGCAGCGGGAACACCTGCACCGCGGCGCGCTCCGGAGAGACGGCGATCCCGATCACGTCGACGGAGCCGCTCGAGGGGCGCTCGACCGCCTGCCGCTCCGAGAGCCGCTCGATCGCGCGCAGCCGGTTGCGATAGCGCGCGGCGTCCTCGAAGCGCTCCTCGACCGCCGCCTCGCGCATCGCTGCCTCGAGCCGGCGGCGGATCGGCTTGTCGTCGCCCGAGAGGAACTCGACGACCTGGTCGATCACCTCCCGGTAGTCCTCCTTCGAGATGTAGCCGACGCACGGCGCATGGCAGCGCTCGATGTGGAAGTCGAGGCACGGGATGCCGCTGTGCCGGCCGGGCTGCGGCCCCTCGCACGGCCGGTAGCGGAAGACGCGGTTCAGGACGTCCAGCGTCTCGCGCACCTTCTTCGCGTTGGCGTACGGCCCGAAGTACCAGACACCGCGCCGGTGCCGCTCGCGCGTGAACATGACGCGCGGGAAGTCGTCCTCGATCGTGACGGCGATGTACGGGAACGACTTGTCGTCCCGCAGCCGCACGTTGAACGGCGGCCGGTGGCGCTTGACGAGGTTCTGCTCGAGGTGCAGCGCCTCGACCTCGCTCGACGTGACGATCGTCTCGATCTGCTCGACACGAGCGGCCATCGAGCGGATGCCCTGGCGCGTATCGCTCGAGCCGGCCTGGAAGTACGAGCGCACCCGCGGCCGCAGCGACTTCGCCTTGCCGACGTACAGCACGTCGCCCGCCGCGTCGCGGAACAGGTAGACGCCGGGCGCGGCCGGGACGCGCTTCAGCTGGCCCTCGAGGCGGTCGGACGCCATTCGGCCAGGGTAACGTTCGACATGTGACGGGCCAGTACCTCGCCTACACGTTCTTCCGCATCGATCCCGCGTGGCGGCGGCTGCCGATCGAGGACCGCGCAGCCGCGAAAGACGCCTTCGCCGAGGTCGTCGACGACTTCACTCCGCGCTTCGAGCATCTCCGCGCGTATTCGACGACCGGCGTCCGCCCGGAGACCGATTTCTTCCTCTGGAAGATCACCGAGCGCTACGAAGACCTCGGCGAGCTCGGCGCGGCGCTGAACGCGACGCCGCTCGGCGGGTGGCTCGAGACGCCGTACTCGTACCTTGCGACGACGCGCGCGTCGCAGTACACGTCCGCGCGCAAGGCGCGCAAGATCGTGCCGAAGGGCTCGCCGTACCTCGTCGTGTATCCGTTCGTGAAGGTGCGCCCTTGGTATGCGCTCGACGAGGCTGAACGCCAGAGCGCGATGGACGAGCACATCCGGATCGGCCGCGAGGAGTTCCCGACCATCCACAACCACACAACGTACTCGTTCGGGATCGACGACCAGGAGTTCATGACCGCGTTCGAGTGCGACGAACCGGCCGACTTCATGCACCTGATGCTGCGCCTACGCGACTCCGAGGCTTCGCGCTACACCGAGCGCGACACACCGATCTTCGTCGGCCAGCACATGCCGCTCCGCGAGGCGCTCGCGCGACTCGACGGCGTCGGCTCGTTCGTCGAGCAGGACAGTTAGTACAAACGCTTCTGGTCGAGCCAGGTGCGTGCGCCGACGTAGACGGCGATGCCGGCAACGACGAAGAAGACGAATAGATCCTGCCCGGTGACGCCCACGACGGCGTACCACCCGATGTCGAGCACGAGCAGCCCGACGGCGGCGTAGAGAACTCGCGTCGGGCGTGACTGCCACGTTTGGATCTCGTGCCGCGCGATGTCGCGCCAGAAGGAGTACGCGACGACGCCGAGCACGATGAAGAACGCGAACCGCACGAGCGTCCCGGCTGTCGCGAGCGCCGTCTCCTGGTTCAGCACGACGATCGCGAGCGCAATCAGCGCCAGGATCATGAGGTTGCGCAGGAACGGATTGACGTTTCTCATGCGGTCATGTACGCACGCACTCCGAGCGCCGCAGCGACGAGAGTCGCGACTGCGAACCAGAGTAGCCGCGCCCGCGGCTCCGACGGCGCGTAGAGCCAGGGCGAAAGCACCGCGAGCAGCGCGAACGTGCCGTACGCGTAGTGCAGATGGTCCTTCGCGCGGTGATGACGAGAGAGCAGGAGGAGGCCCATCGCAACCTGGGCGACGATCAGCGTCTGCGCCAGCGCGAGGAGCTGCGCGACGAACGTTCCCGCGCGGTACCGCCGAGCCCAGAACGCGGCCGCCGACGCGACGAGGCACACGCCGATCACCAGGAATGCATTGACGTGGTGGGCCGTTAGCATCCGCGACCGAAACCTAGACGAAGGGGGATCGACCAATGGTCGAGGAAGGCAAGCCCGCGCCGGACTTCGAGCTGAGGAGCGACAGCGGAGAGACGGTTCGGCTCTCCGACCTGCGCGGCAAGCCGGTCGTCCTCTACTTCTACCCCAAGGACGACACAGAGGGCTGCACGGCGCAGGCGTGCGGGATCCGCGACGCGTACGGCGAGTTCGAACAGGCAGGTGCAGTCGTTCTCGGCGTCTCGCCCGACAGCGAGAAGTCACACGTGAAGTTCAAGCAGAAGTACGACCTGCCATTCACGCTGCTCGCGGACGAAGGTCACGGCGTCGCGGAGCAGTACGGCGTCTGGGTCGAGAAGAAGTACAGGGGCCGCACCTACATGGGCGTCGAGCGGTCGACATTCGTGATCGACGCCGACGGCACGGTGAAGCGCGCGATGCACAAGGTCAAGCCGGCGGAGCACGCCGACGACGTGCTCGCGACGCTGCGCGGTTAGCTCTTCAGTGCGACGGTCGTCTCGGCGCGCGACGCCGCGTAGCCGTCGCCGAGCTTCTCGCGCAGCGTCTGCTCCAGCTCTCCGTTCCGCTCGAGCTCCTCGACGATGTCGGCGCCGCCGACGAGCTCGCCGCCGACGAACACCTGCGGGATCGTCGGCCAGCCGGAGATCTGCGCCAGCTCCTGGCGAATCTGCGGATCGGCAAGAACGTCGACCGCCGTCACGGACGCGCCCGCGCGGCGAAGCGCCTGCAGCGCCCGGTCGGAGTTGCCGCACATCACGAACGCAGGCGTGCCCTTCATGAAGAGCGCAACGTCGGAGCTCGAGATGACGTCCTTGATCTTGTCGCTGTAGCTCATGACTCTCCCTTGGTCCGGATGCGCAATTCGTGAATCGTGCCGTCGGCAAGCGGCGCCGCGAGCGCCTCGTAGACGCGCCGGTGCTGCTCGACGAGCGAGAGCCCCGCGAGCGACCGCGACGTGACGACGACCTGGAAGTGATCGCCGCCGCCGGTGCGGTCGACGACGTCCAGCTCGGTCGCGTCGGGGAACGCCTGCTCGAGCAGGACGCGCAATGGTTGCGTGCTCACGAACCGATCGTAGCGAGCGACAGCCGGTCGCCGGGAGCGACGTCGGAGGCGGCGCCGGCAGCGAGCTCGATCACAATCTTCGCGCGCCGCCGCCACGCCATTCGCCACGGCTTCAGGCCGCGCACGACGTCGATCACGAGGAGCTCGCGGTCGCAGAAGATCGCGTCGATCGTGAAGCGCATGAACCACATATGAATCGACCCGGAGGGCTTGAAGAGCATCCCCTCCGACGGGTCGAGCGACGCGCGGCCGAGCAGCCCGCGCATCCGCGCGAACGGGTTCGTCGCGAGCGCACAGCGTTCGCACACCACCGTCCCATCCGCCTTCGTGAGCCGCTTCGTCTCCATAAGTCGAGGTTCGCCCCCGGCTACAATGCCCCTCCCCCACGCGGATGTGGCGGAATTGGTAGACGCGCACGGTTCAGGTCCGTGTGCCCGTAAGGGCGTGGAGGTTCAAGTCCTCTCATCCGCACTCTGAGAAGACTGCTTCTGATCGTGGTGGCGGCGGCAATGGCCGCCGTCGTTCTGTCGGGCGACAGCCTCGGCGGCCGCGCGGCGCCGATGACGGAGGTGGTCGTCACGCTGAAGGCACCACCGCTTTCGATGTTCGGACGCTCGCTGCTCTCGGCGTCGCACCACGAGTACCTCCGGCAGCTCGAGGCGAGCCAGGACGTGGTCTCGCAGCGCATCCGGTCGACACTCCCGGGCTCGTCGATCCGCTGGCGCTACAAGCTCGTCGCGGACGGCCTCGCGGTTGTGCTGCGCTCGTCGGAGGTGGCCGCACTCGCGCACGTGCCGGGTGTCGCCGAGGTCTGGCCGAACGTGCAGTACCACGCGCTCGCCGTCGTGAACGGCCCGCAGCAGATCGGCGCCGACAAGCTCTGGGGCCCGACGCTCGCCACTGCCGGCCAGGGCATGAAGATCGGGATCATCGACGACGGGCTCGACGCCGCGAACCCGTACTTCAACCCGGCAGGCTTCCAGTACCCGGCCGGGTTCCCGAAAGGCCAGACGAAGGACGCGACGCCGAAGGTGATCGTGCAGCGCACGTTCGTCCCGGCGGGATCGACGTACAAGAATGCGTCGCTTCCGTACGACCCTGCACAGTCGTTCCATGCAACACACGTAGCGGGCATCGCCGCCGGCGACCACGGCACCCCGGCCGCCGGCGACGTGATCTCCGGTGTCGCTCCGGACGCATGGCTCGGCAACTACAAGGCGTTGACGACGCCGACGCCCGGCTTCGGCCTCGACGGGAACAGCGCGGAGATCGCTGCGGCGATCGAAGCGGCGGTTGGCGACGGCATGAACGTGATCAACCTCTCGCTCGGCGAGCCGGAGGTCGAGCCTTCGCGCGACCTCGTCGTGAAGGCGATCGACGGAGCAGCAGCCGCTGGCGTCGTGCCGGTGATCGCGGCCGGTAACGACTTCGACGAGTTCAGCTACGGGTCGATCTCGTCGCCGGGCAACGCCCCGGATGCGATCACCGTCGCCGCGGTCGACTCGAAGGACCAGATCGCGGACTTCTCGTCGGCCGGGCCGACACCCATCTCGCTGCAGATGAAGCCCGACGTCGCCGCGCCGGGCGTCGACGTGCTTTCGTCACTGCCGCCGAGCGAGGGCACGTTCGGGCTCCTGAGCGGGACGAGCATGGCCGCGCCGCATGTCGCGGGCGCCGCCGCGCTTCTGAAGGAGCGCCATCCAACCTGGACGGTCGCGCAGATCAAGTCGGCGCTCGTGCAGACCGGCGACCCGATCGCCGGGCCGATCCCGGTGACGCGCGAGGGCGGCGGCGTCGTCGACCTGCCGCGCGCCGACAACCCGCTTCTCTTCGCAGCTCCGACCGGCCTCTCGTTCGGCGAGCTCCGCCCCGCCCAGACGGCGTCGCGCGACGTCGCGGTCACGGACGCGGGGGGCGGAGCCGGCATCTGGAACGTCACCGTCCCGTCGGTGCAGGGCGCAGGCCAGGTAGCCGTGCCCACCACCGTCACCGTCCCGGGCACGCTGACGGCGACGGCGACCGGTGGGCAGGCGACCGGCGACTCGAGCGGGTACATCGTGCTGACCCGCGGAACCGATGTGCGCCGGATCCCGTTCTGGTTCGAGACGGCGTCGCCGCTCCTCGCGAGCGAGCCGAAGATCGCCCTCACGAAGCCCGGCACCTACAAGGGAACGACGCTGGGAGCACCGTCACTCATCTCGAGCTACCGCTACCCGACCGGCGGCGACCAGCTCTACCGGGGACCGGAGCGCGTGTACCGCTTCCACGTCTCGGCGAGCGCGGCGAACGCGGGCGCGGTCGTTCTCTCCGGGAACGCGATCCCGCACGTGACCTACGACGGAGACGAAGATCACCTCGCCGGCTACAGCGGCTTACCGCTCGACATCAACCCCTACCGGAAGAGCTACGGCGTGCCGCGCCGGGTGGCGGCCGTCGTGCTGCCGGCGGCGGGCACCTACGACCTTGTGTTCGACACCATTTCGACGGGCGGGCCGTTCACGTTCCGCTTCTGGGTAAACGACACCACGCCGCCGAAGCTGCGGCTCGTCTCGACGAAGCGCGCGATCTCGGTCTCGGCGGTCGACTCCGGATCGGGTGTCGATCCGGAGTCGATCGCCGCGACGCTCGATGGGAAGACCGTGCACGCACGCTACGTCGCCGGGCGCATCAGCATCCCGGCGGCAAAGGGCCTCCACAAGCTCGTGTTGAGCGTCGCCGACTACGAGGAGACGAAGAACATGGAAGACGTCCCGCCGATCCTCCCGAACACGGCGACGCTGCGGGCCACCGTGCGGGTTCGCTAGTCGCGCTTCGCGCGCGGGTCGAACGTCGGCAGGTTCGCGAGGTCGCGCTCGACCGCGCGCTGGAAGTCGTCGGGATCGGAGTCCGGCTCGACGACCCGCAGATGGCGCTTCGCCGACTTCCGGCGCCTGTGCGGGAGCTGGACGCTCTCGCGCATCCCGAGCCGCCGCGCGAGGCGGGGCCACTCGGCGTACGCAAGAAGCACCACCGCCGCTGCGAGCAGAACGATCCCGACAATGCTCACTGCTCAAGAATAGACGCGCTCGATCCGATTCAGTTGGCCTGGCTACAATGCCGCGCGCCAATCGATCCCCGGTAGCTCAATTGGCAGAGCATTCGGCTGTTAACCGAAGGGTTGTTGGTTCGAGTCCAACCCGGGGAGCTTTCGCCTTACGCAGGGCGAACCGCATGCTCGAGGAGCCGCGTCAAGCGTTCTTGCAGCTCCCTCGTCTGCCCCGGCTCGGCCGTGCGCAGCAGGCGACGCAACTCGCGCTCACGGAGCCGCACGAGCAGCTCGGTCGCGGTCGCCTCGTCTATCCCCTCGGCCTCCGCGCGCGCGTCGAGCTCGGCGAGGAGCGCGAGCCCGTCGCGGTCGAGCTCTCCGCCCGTCACGAGATGGTCGCGCAGCGCGCGGTTCGCGGGATCGTAGAAGTGCTCCGCGCCCATGTCGGCGAGATATGGCTTGAGTGCAGGGTGCGCGACCACGCCCGCCAGTGCGTTCTGCTCGAGCCGTGAGCCGGCGTCGAGCGCCCGGGGCGTCGAGGCCAGCGTACGCGCGGTCGGGATGGCACCCGTCTTGAAGTGCACCATCGTGCCGACGTGGTCCGTGACGAGGCGCTGCGCCGCAAGCTTGTCCGGCCCTTCCGGATAGCCGTCGAGGATCTCCCTCGCACGCCGGAAGCCCGCTTCTCGGTCGTCGGCGCGCTCCAGCTCGGTGCGCACCCGATAGACGACGTACGGCTCGGCGCGCGCGAGCTGCGCGGCGAATGCACTCGGATTGTCGGCCGGATCCTCGCCGGGTGTGAGCGCGACGACGTTCACGTCGAAGCCCTGCTCGACGGCGAGCTCCATTCCCCGCAGCGCCGCCGACTCGCCCGCGGCGTCGCCGTCGAACGCGAGCCACAGCCGCTTGGTAAGCCGCCCCAGCTCGCGTAGCTGGTCGGAGGTGAGTGCGGTGCCCATGCACGCGACGACCGGGTCGAAGCCTGCGCCGTGGAGCGCGATCACGTCCGTGTTCCCCTCCACGACGACCGCCCGGTCCTGCTTGCGGATCGCCGCGTGCGCCTTGTCGAGCCCGTAGACGACGGCGCCCTTGCGGAAGAGCTCCGACTCGCGCGTGTTCACGTACTTTCCGGCGAGCGGGTCGTCGTCGTGGAGCTTCCGCGCCTGGAACCCGAGCACCTTGCCGCGTGCGTCGGCGAGCGGGAACATGAGCCGCCGCTGGAAGTAGTCCTCGCCGCGTCCGCGTGTGAGACCCGCCGCCGCAAGCTCGTCCCGAGTGAAGCCCTTCGCGAGCGCCTTTCGCACGAGCGAGTCTCCGCCGAGCGACAGACCGAGCCGGAAGACGCGTGCGATCTCCTCGCCGAGCCCACGCCCCTTCAGGTAGTCGCGTGCGTACGAGCCAACCTCCGTCTCCCACAGCGCACGCTCGTAGTACGCAGCGGCCTGGTCGAGCAGCTCGAGGAGGCGCGACCGGCGGCCGCGACGGGCCACCTGTTCTGGTGAGACGTCCTCGTACTCGAGCTGCACGCGAAAGCGGTCGGCGAGCCATTCGATCGTGCCGACGTAGTCGAGGCCGTGGATCTCTTGCACGAACGTGATCACGTCACCGCCCTTGTGGCAGCCGAAGCAGTGGTAGAGCCCCGTGGCCGGGTTGACGGAGAAGCTCGGTGTGCGCTCCTCGTGAAACGGGCAGCGCCCGACGAGGCGCGCGCCCTGCTTGCGAAGCGTCGTGCGCTCCTCGACGACTGCGACGAGCTCGGCGGCCTGCTTGACCGCCTCGACGGAGCTGTCCTTGATCCTCGCCATGGCTACAGCTCGGCAGCGTACGACAGTGCGAAGCGGTCGGTCATACCCGCGATGAACTCGACCGATGCGCCGGATTCGTAGATGCGCCGGATGGTGTCGTGTGCGCGCACGTGCTCGGGGCGCGTCTCCGGCCCGAGGTAGACGTGGTCGAACATGAACGCGCGCAGGGAGAGCATCGCCTCGCCGATCTCGTCGCCCTGCGCGATGTCGCCGGTTCGCGCGGACGTCTCGACGAGGTCGTGGACGAGCGTGTCGATGCGTTGCGCGCCGGTCGCACCGAGGATGGCGATCTCGTCGCGTGGCAGGTCGCTCTCGCGCAGGATGCCGTAGCGGATCGCGTCATCGATGTCGTGGTTGATGTAGGCGACGCGGTCGACGATGCGCACGATCTTCCCCTCGTGGCTCGCGGGCTCACGATCCCCGGTGTGCGTGGCGATGCCGTCGATCACCTGGTGCGTCAGATTGAGGCGCTCGGCGATCGCGGCGGACTGCTCGTTGTGGCGGAAGCCGCCGTCCGCGCGCAGCAGCTCGTCGAGCGCGGCCTCACCGGCGTGACCGAACGGCGGATGGCCCATGTCGTGGCCGAGGCCGATCGCCTCCGTGAGGTCTTCGTTGAGGCGAAGCGCACGGGCGACGACGCGTGCGATGCCCGTCGTCTCGAGCGTGTGCGTCATGCGCGTGCGGTAGTGGTCGCCGGCAGGATCGATGAAGACCTGCGTCTTCCCCTTCAAACGGCGGAACGGCTTCGAGTGAAGGATGCGGTCGCGGTCGCGCTGGAACGGCGTGCGGACTGTGCACTCGTCTTCGGGGCGCGGCCGCGTCGCGTCGTAGCTACGCATGGCGAGCGATGAGAGCGCCCGCTCCTCCTCCGCGCGGAGCCGCTCCGCGAAGGCGTCGCCAACTCTCCCTGCAACGTCGGGCACGAGGCCACGGTACCGGGACTGTCAGATGATGATCGGGACGGTTCCGCCGTCGGCCGACCAGGCAGCCCCGGTGACGTAGGAGGCGCGTTCGGACAGGAGAAAGACGACGACCGCGGCGATCTCCCCGGGCTCGGCAAGGCGGCCGAGCGGCCGGCCGGCGCCGACCTTCGCGAGCACCTCGGCCTTCGTGCCCTGCTGGGCGGCGAGCCCGTCGTCTGCGAGCCACGCGCCGGTGGCGGTCGGGCCGGGCGTCACGGCGTTGCAGCGGATCAGATCGCCCGCGTAGAGGTCGGCGACGAGTCGCGAGTACGAGAGCAGTGCCGCCTTCATCACCGAGTACGCGGGCATCCCGCCGGACGGGCGCTTTCCTGCCGTCGACGAAACGTTGACGATCGACGCTCCGGGACCGAGGTGCAGCAGCGCGGCGCGCGTCGTCCGAATCGCGCTCATGAGATTGAGCTCGAACGACTGCTGCCAGTCGTCGTCGTCCAGGTCGCCGAGCCGCTGGATCGTCGTGCCGCCGACATTGTTGACGAGGCCGTCCAGACGCCCGAACCGGTCGACAGCGGCAGCGACGAGGCGCTCCGGCTCGCCGCGTGTCGTGAGATCGGCAGCGATGTGCAGCTCGCCGATTCCCTGCTCGCGGCGGCCGGAGGTGACCACGTGCGCGCCCTCCGCCATCAGCTGCCGTGCGACTTCGAGGCCGATCCCGTCCGTCGACCCTGTGACGAGCACGGTCTTGTCGCGCAGCCCGAGATCCACGGGTCGCTACGTTAGCGGCATGACCACGTTGCTTCTCGTCCGGCACGGCGAGACAGACTGGAACAGCGAGCGCCGCTGGCAGGGGCACGCCGACGAGCCTCTCAACGAGACCGGCCGCGCGCAGGCACGCGAAGTGGCGGACGAGCTCGCCGACCGTTCGATCGACGCCGTGTACTCGAGTGATCTCTCGCGTGCGCGCGAGACCGCCGAGATCATCGCAGCGCGGCTCGGGCTCTCTGTGACGACCGACGCGCGGCTCCGCGAGGTCGACGTCGGCGATTGGTCGGGACGGCTTTGGAGCGAGATCGAGCAGAGCGACCCGCTCGCCCTCGAGCGGTGGCACGGCGGCCTGAAGGCGTGGAACGGCGGCGAGAGCTACGAGGAGATGGGTGCCAGGGTGGTCGCGGCCGTCGTCGAGCTTGCAGCGCGGCATCAGGGCGAGACCGTCCTCGTCGTCTCGCACGGAGGCTCGATGCGCGCCTGCCGCGCAAGCGCCGCTGGGCTCGCCTACCACGAGTCGCGCGAGGGCCTCGGGTCGCTGGCGAACTGCGCAGTCGTCGAGCTGACAGTCGCCCACGACCGCCTGGTCGCCCCCATCGGATAGGCTCGACGGGCGGGCGCATGGAGGACTACACGAACAAGTACAAGGGCGAGCAGGTCGAGATCGCCTTGTTCGGCGGTGAGTACCAGGACGGCGTGCTGACCGCGTACTGCTACGTCGAGGACGTCGCGCACGTCGAGCTCAACGGGCACATCCTGATCCCGTTGCAGAACGTCGCTTCGCTTCACTGCTCGAGCCGGTGCGATGCGCCGGAGCCGGACTGGCCGCCGCGTGGCCTTGCCGAAGACGACGCGGACGGCACCGACGAAGACGCGTAGGCCGTCGTGCACGGCCGTGTGCTGATCGCCCGAAACGTCGCCAAGGGCTGGGCGCTGCTGGCGGTCGCCGCAGGAGTGTTCGCGGCGGCCGGTTGGGCGCTCGGCGGCTACCGGCTTGCGATTCTCTTCGGCGGCTCGATCGTGCTGCTCGCCGCTGCGATCTACGCGTACGCCGACCGCATAGTCATGGGGATGCTCGGTGCGCGTGAGCTGGTCGAGGGCGAGATGCCCGCTCTCCATTCGACGGTCGACCGACTGTCGCTGCGGGCCGGAGTCGTTCGCCCGCGGCTGTACGTGATCGCCGACGGCTATCCGCGAGCGCTTTCGTCCGGGCGCGGCGCAGGCGGCGGCGCGGGGCTCGCGCTCTCGATCGGGCTGCTCGGCGTCGCCTCGCCGGCGGAGCTGGAAGGCATCGTGGCGCACGAGCTCGCGCATCTCCGTCACCGGGACGTGCTCGTGCAGACGGTGGTCGTGATCGTCGCGCTATCGCTCGTCGAGCTCTCGCGCATCGGCGGCGCTCTGCAGCGCGCTCTCCTGTTCGTGCTCGCGCCCGTCGCTGCGTCGTTCGTGCACTTGATGCTCTCGTCGAAGCGCGAGTACGCAGCCGATCGCCTCGCCGCCGAGCTGTGCGACTCGCCGCACGGGCTTGCGGACGCGCTGCTGCGGCTCGAGCAAGCGATGCAGCTCGTCGCGTTCGAGGCGAGCCCGGCAACCGAGCCCCTGTACACGACTAATCCGTTCGCGGATCACGGGCTCGGTGCTCTCTTCGACTCGCACCCGCCGGTCGGCGAGCGCGTTCGCAGGCTGCGGGCGCTCGACCCCGACTGGCGCTCCAAGCTCGCCGCGGCTTAAGAAACGGCGACGCGAAGCGTCGTCTTCAGCGTGCGCGGGTCGAGGCGCAGGATGCGCTGCGTCGTCCCGACCCAGACGGCGGTCGGCGTCACCGCGACGGTATCGGCGATCCGGGGCACTTGTCTTGCCTGCAGCACACGCCCGGTGCGCAGGTCGCGGCGCTCGAGCGCGCCTGTGCCGAGCGTCCACAGGTAGCCGTCGTCAACCGCGAGGTCGTGCTGGAAGCCGCCAAGGCCGAGATGCGTCGTCGAGAACGCGCGAACGGCGCGTGTCTGCTCGTCGAAGCGGATGAGCTCGCTGCGAAGGGCGATCCAGACGGCGCCCGAACCCGCGGCGACGTCGCCGAACGGAACGTGCGCCGCAACGCTGAGCCGCCCACTGGTGTCGATATGGAGCAGGCGGCCGTCGCCGGAGATCCAGCAGCCCTCGTCGTCGGCCGTCATTCGGCCCGCATCGGGAATGCGCCAGCGTCCGGTGATGCGGCCGCTCGTCGACAAGCGGACAATGCCGGTGCGGCGACCGCGCCCGAGCAGCGCGTAGACCGCGCCGGCGCCGTGCGCCACAGAGAACGGCGCTCCGTCGGTGACGCGCAGGACGATCCGGCTCACCCGGGTGCGAAGGTCGACGCGGACGACTTCCCCCGTTGCGGAGCCGTTCGTCAGGCGTGCGATCCAGGCAGCGCCGCCGGCGACGTCGACGCTCACGTCGTACCACGCGTCTACCGGCGTCGGCGCCCAGACCGTGCGGCCGGTGGCAGCGTCGAGCTCGCGGAAGCCGGCGTCGCCGACGACGAAGACGTGCGCGCCGCGGACGGCGAGGTCGATTTGCGAGCCGCCGGCGGCCGCGGACGGAACGAGAACGAGCGCGAGGAGCACGACGATGCGGCGCACGACGGGACTACGCGTGCGGCGGGGCCGCGGGTCCGAAAGACGAAGAGCCCCGGCTCGGGGCTCTTCGCAGGAAAAATGGGCGGCGTCCTACTCTCCCGGGGGCTTGCGCCCCGAGTACCATCGGCGCTAGCGGGCTTAACTTCTCTGTTCGGAATGGGAAGAGGTGTTTCCCCGCCGCTATGACCGCCCAATTGTCGAAGGCGTGGCGCTTTCTCTCGAGCAGCACGCACCTTCAAAACTCCATAGCTACGAAGACGAGCTCTTCAAATCAAGACCTCGAGCAATTAGTACGGATCCGCTGAACACATTGCTGTGCGTGCACGTTCCGCCTATCGACGTGGTGGTCTTCCACGGCTCTTACTCTCTCTAGGAGATGGGAGGCCTCATCTCGAGGTGGGCTTCCCGCTTAGATGCTTTCAGCGGTTATCCCATCCAGACGTGGCTAATCAGCAGCGCTCTTGGCAGAACGACTGATACACCAGAGGTCTGTTCGTCTCGGTCCTCTCGTACTAGAGACGACTCCTCTCAAGCCTCCAACGCCCATGGTGGATAGGGACCGAACTGTCTCACGACGTTCTGAACCCAGCTCGCGTACCGCTTTAATGGGCGAACAGCCCAACCCTTGGGACCTACTCCAGCCCCAGGATGCGACGAGCCGACATCGCACGTTGATCCACCGTTTCCGGTGGCGCAGACTATGTCTTCACCCTGCCTGACCAAGAAGGCGAGGGGTCGGCGTGTTGTAGCTGCCTCAGAGTTGCCACAAGGGCAGTGACAGCCACCTCGGCTCCTTCGAGCCTCAGTCGTTACGGGGTCATTGCGGAAGCTTGTACCTGAGCTCGTCGAGCACGTACGAATCGATCAAGGACGCCGGCCGCTTCGTGCCGTCCACCGTCAACCGAATGCGGTGGTACTGCTTGTCGCGATTCAGCGCACCTTCGATCGACCATTGCTCGCGCAGCAGCCGCAGGAGGTTCTCCTGGCTCCTGAGGTCGAACTGCTGGGTGTTCAGGTACACCGCGGGTCTCGATCTGCAACCGTCGTCCATGAACCACACCGCCATCGTCAGTGGAGCGAGCTCCACTTCGGGCGCCACCTTCCGACCTGTCCCGTAGAACAGCCGGTAGTACAGCGTAAGGGCCGGCAGGCTCCTGGTCACGAATCGACACGCGACTCGCGTCCCATTGCCCGACCGTTCCTTCGGAGGCGTGGCTACCAAGTCCGCGAGCTGTCGATACTTCCACTCGACGTAGCCGCGTTGCCTGGCGGAATGGTTGATCTCGAGAAGCGCGTTGGTCTTGCAGCGCATCGCACCGTCACCGAGAAGGGTCCCGGTCACGAGCTGGTGCTGCACTTCCGACAGACTTCCCACGACGTTACCCATCCTAGTTGCCTAGTCGGACGACAACCGGCAGGGCTTCGCCGTTATTAGCCGATGCTTTGACTTGCATTTCTGCAAGCCCACCCCAGATTTGAGGTGCCAAACCCTTCCGTCGATGTGGACTCTTGGGAAGGATAAGCCTGTTATCCCCGGAGTACCTTTTATCCGTTGAGCGACGGCACTTCCACTCGTTACCGCCGGATCACTAAGGCCGACTTTCGTCCCTGCTCG
>DASRGQ010000049.1:0-24541 GCA_035650975.1 Gaiellaceae bacterium | reverse complement strand
GGGTCGCTAGCCGGCGCTGTAGGCCGAGAAGAGCAGCCGCCCGTGCACGCAGACGGGCGTCGGCGGGCTGATCTTCGCCCTCGCCGTTCCATCGCCGGGCGCCGTTACTCGGAACCAGTACGCGACCGGCTCGCAGCGCGTCCCGGAGGTTGGCTCTCCGGGGCCCGGCACGTCAGGTGTGAAGCGCGCAGTTGCGTGCGTCGACCTGCCGGGTGCGAGGCGCACGAGCACCGCGGTGAGTGCACCGGGCAGCGCAGCGCGAACGTGCGTCGGCAGCATCTTCCCCGTCTTTCCGAGCAGGCGTCCCTGCGGCAGGCCGGTCACGGTGCAGGTGGCATGCGAGACGTTCTTCAGTCGCAGGTTGTACGAGATGTTCCCGGCGCCGGCGCTGCCGGGCACGACTTTGAAGGTGCCGGCGAGTTGCGCGCCGGTGCAGGGTGCGAGCGTGCGTGAGCCGTCTGCGCTCGCAGCTATAGCCGCCGCCGTCGCGATGACCAAGATGAACGTCTTCATCACGAGGCGCGGCCGGCGAGCCGGGGACGGAACCCGTCGATCTCGACGGGGAGGAGGCGGTAGCTCCGCACACCGGACGCGTCGAGCTGGACGCGGAGAATGGCAGTGCGCGCCGTCGCGCCGCCCGACGGGAAGAGGAAGTTGCCGAGCGTCCAGGCGACGAGCGTGCGCGCGCCGGGCCGGCTGACGGGCCCGAAGACATGCGGGTGCGCGCCCAACACGAGCTTCGCACCGGCGTTCAGGCACGCGCTCGCGAACATCTCCTGGCGTGCGTCGGGCTCCGGGTGCAGTTCGACGCCCCAGTGGAAGAAGCACACGGCGAGGTCTGCGCGGCGAAGCGCCTTGTGCACGTCAGCTGTTATTGCGGAGACGTCCGCCGCCGCGGTGCCGGGCTCCACCGCGGTCGCGGTGAAGCCCACCGGGTTGACGTCGGAGTAGCCGAGGAACGCGACCTTGAGACCGCCTTCGTCGACGATCGCTGGCCGGCGGGCCAGCAGGTCGTTCGCACCGGCGCCGATCGTCTGGATGCCTGCTGCTCGGACGTACCGGATCGTGTCGAGCAGCGCTTCGCGCCCGTAGTCGACCGCATGGTTGTTCGCGAGCGTCAAGACATCGAAGCCGGCGAGCTTCCTGAGCGCCGGCACGTCGCTCGGCGCACCGCGGAACGTGAACTCCTTGATCGCCGCGACGCCGCGGGTCGATACCGAGGTCTCGAGATTGCCGGTGGTGATGTCGGCGCGGCGTAGTGTCGGCGCGATGAGCGCCCATGGATAGTCGGGACCGTGCTCGGCGATCGCCGGCCCGACTTGCTCGCCGAACGTGATGTCGCCGACCGCCTCGAGCACGAGGTCGCGCACGACGAGCGTGCCGACGGTGTGCGTCCGACCGTCCGCAGCGACGACGAGTCGGTAGCGCCCAGGTCTCGCGGCTGCGAACCCGAGCCCGTACCGGCCGAGTCGTCCCGATGTCGTGTGCGCGACCGCACGACCGTTCGCCCGCAAAACGACGCGCTCACTCCCACCTGCGAATCCGCCGACGGTCACTCGGGCGCCGGGGGCTCGCCAGTCCGGCAGCTTCGTGACGACCGTCAACGGCGAGATCGCCGCTCCGGCTTCGGAGACCTTGCCTCCGCCCGTGTGCGTGATCAGGACAAGCGCTCCTGCGGCGACGACCGCGGCAAGCAGGCCGACGATCGCAGGCGGACGTTGCATTGGGCCGGGTTCGCGGCGGCTCCGAGGACTCCTGGTGCCAGCATCAGCGGATCGGCGCGACGTGCCAGCTCGCGCCGCCGTCACCGCTCGCATAGAGCTTCGGCGCGGCCTGGCCGCTGCCGACGGTCCGCAGTGTGTACCCATGCGTCTCGTCGGCGAAGACGATGTGATTCCAATAGCCGGCGGTGACGGGCTGCACGACGTCGAACGTCGACCCGCCGTCGGTCGTGCGCAGGAGCTGCGCCTGATCGCCGGTCGCCAGTACCGCCTTTGTCTCGCTCATCGGAGCGAGCCGTGAGCTGTTCGCGATCTCACGGCCGACGTCGAGGGTCGTCCACGTCGCGCCGGCGTCGATCGAGCGGTAGGCGGTCGCGAGCATGCCGGTGGGACAGACTGCCCAGAGGACTCGGGCCGAGCTGGCGGCGAGCTCGCCGCCGAGTCCAGTTACGCAGGGACTCTGCTCCGTGGTGAACGTCGTGCCGTTGGCGGAGTGGAGCAGCATCTGATTCGGATGTACGCCGCTCGTCTCGCTGAGCGAGATCCAGAGCGAGGCGTCGTGCGCGGTCAGCGCAACAATCGGGTCGACGGGCCCAGTCGCGATCGTCGCGTCGCTCCAGGCGATGGTGCCGTACGTCTCCGTTCTCAGCCGGACGTCGCGGCACCTTCCGTTCTTGCACGTCGCGGTGACGGCGAGCGCTTTCCCATCGCCGAGTCCGAGTGCGAGCAGGTCGTCGAACGGGGCGCGCTGCCAGTGCGCGCCGCCGTCGCTCGTCTGCCAAAGCGGTGCCGCCCCGCCGAACGCATGCCCGTCGTAGACGTAGCCGACGCGTTCGTTCGCGAAGACGATCGAGTCGAGCGCTCCAGCGTGCGCGGGTGGCGCCGTCACGGCGGTGAAGTGCACGCCGCCGTCGGTCGAGTGGACGATCGCGGTGCATGAGCCCGTCGCGCACGCCCCGATGCCGATGATCCACACATCGCGGTTCGACGGTGCGGCCAGGTCGAGCGGCGCGAACCTCCCGGGCACCGGCGGGCCGCTCGGCTCCGAGCTCGTGGTCGTCCGCGCTACGTGGTGCTGCGACCCACAGGCCGATACTGCGATCCCGATCGTCGCAAGCAATGCCGCGAGAGCGGCCGCGCGCACGTCAGCTTCTGCCGCTCACGTCGAGGCCGCTCGCGACGACGAACCCGTACCCCGCGAGCGGGAACCTCGCGCCGGCGTGCGAGGCAACGAGAACGTGAGCCGTCCCGTGCCTGTCGACGACGCAGCGCCACGCCTCGCCGCCGTTCGCATCCGACCCGTAGACCTTGTTTCCGGACATCTGGAACGTCTGGGCGACCGGTGCCCAGGTCGTGCAGTCTCGGCTTCGCGCGATCGGCCTCACCTGCCAGAGAAACGACTGCTTCGTCCAGCGCCAGAGGCCCTGGCGGATGCGCACGCGGTTCGTGAACGTCACCGTGAGAACGCCATCCGTCACCTTGGCGCCGCCCCGGTAACGGTAGAAGAGCGGCGTGCGCGCAGGCAGATACACGACCCCGCCGCTCTTCGCGGCGAGCTCCGTCCGGAGCGGCTTCGAGAGGTAGCTCCAGGCCGGCGTGATCTTCGCGGTGGCGACGCCGGCGAGAAACACCGCCCCTATCGCCGCAGCGGCGAGAGCGATGAGCGGTTGCCTGGTTGCAAACACGCTGCGAGCGTACGCCGAAGCTGTACGAATGCTGTGAACGATGCGTTCGGACTAGGGTTCGGGCGATGGCGTGCTCGGCGTGAACCACCTCGTCGAACCATCCTCGTCTTCTTCACCGCGGACGAGGCCGGCACGTCAGGGATCGAGATCGCCTTCGACGGTCGACGCGTCGGGGTTCAACGAGGTTCTTCGGCGGGCACGCAACCTCGCCTGTGCCGTCCGTGGCCCGGTTGATCACACCGCGTCTTCGCGTGGCTTCTACCTGAGCGATCCCGATGGGCGTCGGTTGGAGTTCGTCCACGACGACCCCGGCGTCTACTGGCGCCCAGCTCCGCTGCAAGACGCTGAGTGGAGGCGGCGGGAATCGAACCCGCGCAACACTTTTGCCGGCTCGTGGCGCTCTAGTTGTTCTTCGTCCCGACAAGCGCGAGCTCGACGGCCTGCTCCCACCCCATAGTCCGACCTTCTGCGTAGAGAGCCGCCGCGCGAGCTTCGCCAAGCCGCTCACGAGCGGCGCCGAGGTCGCGCGCGCGCCACGTCTCGAGGACTCTTGGCCGGGAGCCGACGCCCAGCTCTTCCCACCTTGCCTCGACGGCGCCTTCGAGGCGGACCGCGTCCTCGTCTCTTCCGAGACCGCCGGCGACCATGGCGAGCCCGAAGACCTCGGTGACCTGCCCGACTTCCGATCTGTTCGCAACACGGGACTCGAGCGCGCGCAACCGGTACCGCTCCGCGAGGGCGTAGTCGCACCGGTGCTGAGCGCAGTCGGCGAGGTAGTGATCGTCCCCGAGCTCCTCGGCAAGCGGTTCAGCGCGCTCGAACTGTCCGGTCGCCAGCAGCGCCCAGCAAACGCGATCGACCGTCGCCGTGACGAGTGTGTCCTGAGCAAGGCCGCGCGCGAGCTCGAGGTTCTGCTCGAACAGCTCGAGTGCTCGCCCCCTTTCTCCGGCCTGGACCAGCGCATTACCCAGGGAGTTGCTCGCTTCGAGGAGTCGTGGCTCATCCCCGATGCGGCGCCAGAGCTCGATCGACTCGTTGAGTCGGCTCACCGCGGCCGAGAACTGACCCCGTGTGACGTCGACGGCACCCAGACACGCAAGCGCCCTTGCCGTGTGCGGCCCGTCGTCACGAGCGGATGCGAGCGCGCTTTCGAGCCGTTGCACACCTTCTGACAACTGGTACGTCTGAGCCCAGAATCCGCCGAGTGCGCCGGCGAGCTGGAGATACCGGGACGGGGAGCTGTCCTGGAGATGATCGAGCGCAGCGCGCAGATTGTCGTTCTCGGGCTCGAGGCGCCGCAGACTCTGCTCGAACCGCTCGGTGTCGGCAAGCTCGGCTAGTGCGATGTAGTGCTCCGCGTGCCGCTCGCGCACGGCGTCGGCCTCTCCCCTCGCCTCGAATAGCTCTCCCGCGTACTCGCGGATCGTCTGCAGCATCCAGTAGCGATCGCCGCTGTGACGAAGGAGGCTCTTGTCGACCAGTGACGCGATCGCGTCGACGTCGGCTCCGCAGATCTCCTCTGCGGCCTCGAGGGTGCAACCTCCGGCGAAGACTGCGAGCCTGGCGAACGTCGCCTGCTCCTCCGGCGTGAGGAGCTCGTAGCTCCAGGCGATCGTCGCGCGCAGCGTCCGCTGCCGCTGCGGCGCCGAGCGCGAACCCCCGGCAAGGAGCGGCAGCCGCTGCTCGAGCCGTTGGAGCAGCGCCGGCACCGCGAGCACCTTCACACGCGCAGCGGCCAACTCGATCGCGAGCGGCAGGCAGTCGAGACGCCGGCAGATCTCGGCCACTTCGCCGTTCGCGGTGAAGTCCGAGCGGACGGCCGTTGCCCTCTGCAGAAAGAGCGCAACTGCTTCCCGCTCCCGCAGCGGATCGACGGCGAACTCCCACTCCCCATCGATGTGAAGCGGCTCGCGGCTCGTGACGAGCACGGTCAGGTGCGGGCACGAAACAATCGTCTCGGCCACGTTCGGAGCGGCATCGACCAGATGCTCGAAGTTGTCGAGCACCAGTAGCAGCCGCTTGTCTCCCACCGTCTCGGCCAACTCGTCCTCCGAACCAAGGGCCTGACTAGCGGCGGCGTCAACGAGCCGGGGATCGACGAGCGAGGAGAGCGGCACCCACCACACACCGTGGTCGTAGTCGTCCGCGGCCGCCGCGGCGGCCTGCAGCGCGAGCCGGGTCTTGCCACTTCCGCCCGGGCCGGTCAGCGTCACCAGCCGGACCTCGGGTCGCCGCAGCAGCGTGGCGACGTGATCGAGCTCCTGCTCGCGGCCGAGAAACGGCGTGGCGGGAACCGGCAGATTAGTCTCGTGGAGCGTCTTCAGCGGCGGGAAGTGATCGGTCCCTAGCTGGAAGATGCGTTCGGGCGCGCTCAGATCCTTCAGCCGGTGCAGACCGAGATCACGGACATCGGCGCCGGCGAGGTCGGTGGTCGCCTGAGACAGCAGCACCTGGCCACCGTGGCCGGCCGCCGCGATCCGCGCCGCCCGATGCACGTCGAAGCCGACGTAACCCTCCCCGCCCAGTGCCGGCTCACCCGTGTGCAGGCCCATTCGCACCTTCACCGGACCGCCGGTTAGCGCCGTCTGTGCCTCGGCAGCGGCCGCGACCGCATCGGTCGCGCGCGAGAACGCGATGAAGAAGGCGTCGCCCTGGGTGTCGACCTCGACTCCGTCGTGCTGCCGCCACGCCTCGCGCAAGACGCGGCGGTGCTCGGCAAGCACGGCCGCGTACCCATCCCCGAGCTCCTGCAGCAGCCTCGTCGACCCCTCGATGTCGGTGAACAGGAACGTCACCGTCCCGGTCGGAAGCTCGGACTGCATTCGCCGATTCTCTCCCGTCCGCGCCCCCATGACCAAGCGCACTCTTCGATGTCGGTGAACAGTGGAGGCGGCGGGAGGATCGAGCCCGAGAAGGGGTGTACTCGGCCGGTTAGTTGCGCTGGATCAGCGCAGCGCGGTCGCTGATCCGAGCCCAGGACTCGTCACCGGTCAGCACGATGTCGGCGTTGAGCTCATCCGCCGTGGCAAGCACGAGCGCGTCTGGGAGCCTCAGTCTGCGGGTCTTAACGCGGAGCTTTGCTGCCGCCCGGGCGATCGCGGGGGTCAGCGCCTCGAGGTGGACGGCGAAGTCCGCCAGGAAGGCCTCGACCGCAGCCACTGCCTCCGCCCCTCGGCGATTCGGCGCCACGAGGATCTCCGCGTATGCAGACGTGGGAAGTAGCAACTCCGCATGTTGATGCTCGGTGAGAGCCTTCACCGCCGCATGGTGAAGCGTATCGTCGGGATCGAGAAACGCGATGACGACCGAGGCGTCGAGGACGACTAGCGCCACTCGTCACGTAGACGGTCGAGCTCGCCCGGCTCGAAGACGTTCTTGAGCTTGCCGGCATGGCGCTCGACGAGGTTGAGGTCCCGCTCGAGAACGAGGCGCCCACGGCCGGCGGCCACGACGCGAACCTCGTCGCCGGGTCCGAGCCCGGCCTCCTTCAGAGCCTGCACGGGCAGCGTCGCCTGATGCTTCGCGCTGATGCGCGTGAACCCCCGCCGTCGTTTCTTTACTTCTTTCACCGAAAGTAAGGGTACAGGACTGCTGTGATTCGTCAAGCCCCCCAGAGACCGGCGGAATGGTTATTGGCTTCGATTCCCGCTGAAAAGCAGTGGATTAGCAGGGAGAATGGAGGCGGCGGGAATCGAACCCGCGTCCGCGGACGCACCGGTGTGAGCGTCTACAAGCCTAGGTCGCACTTGCGATTCGCCCGGCGGCCGGTGTACGACCGACCAACCGACGAGCTAGCCCTCCTTCAGTGTCGCGCCGCCGGCGAGTGGCTCTCCTTTGGCGCCGAGCCCGCTCGTTGATGCCGCCACCGGGACGCGGGCTTGCCCGGGGCGACACGCTAGCTAGTCCTGAGACTAGGCAGCGAGTGCGAGATTGTTATCCGCACTTGCGTTTGGTTCCGGTTGTTTTAGGAGGCCGACCGGAGACCTCCGCTTGCAGCTCACCCGGAGAACCGACCACGTCGAAGCCATGGCGCCCCCGTATGTTCGTTCTCCAATTGTAGCTTCGGCCGCTCCTACGGCCCAGTGGTCGTCGTCGGTGGCGGCGGCGGGGCGGCGACCGCCGCTGTCACGGCGGAGGTCTCGACCGTCGAGCCGAACGCGTTCGTCGCCGTGACCTGGACGCGGATCGTCAGGTTCGCGTCGGTCGGCTGGACGATGTACGTCGACGCGGTCGCGTTCGCGATCGGGTTGCAGGTCGTTCCGGTCGGATCGCAATTCTGCCACTGGTAGGCGTACGACGTCGGTGTACCGCCCCATGTGCCGCTTGTCGCGGTGAGCGTCTGCCCCTCCTGCGCCGTACCGGATACCGACGGCACGCCGACCGAGATCGGCACGAGCACCGTGGCGGCGTGGGCTACGACCTTCGTCGCGAAGGTGCGCGCGTCTGCCTTGTAGATGTGCCTTCCGACACCGGCAGCGACGTGCAGCACGAGGATGCGATCGACGCGGATCACCGAGATCGAGAAGTTTCTCGACGTCGCCTTCTTCTTCGGGTCGGTGACGACGAACCCGAGCTCCGCCGACTGCTGCACACCGAGCGCGTGCGCGGCAACCGGCACCACCTTCGGATCCTTGATCCCCGACGTGAAGTCCTTCAGCAGCTGCTTGCGCACCGATGCCGTCTCGTACTCGTGCAGCAGCACGCCGTAGTCGTGCGTCGCGGACGCCGCGTCGGTCTCGACGAACGCCTCGCTCTCGAGAGCGAGATAGCGCGACTGCCCGTAAGGGTGCAGGAAGCCGATGACGTTCGCGTAGCCGGCGAGCAGCGTGCCGCTGCCGGCGATCGTCTTCGTCGAAAGGTCCTTCGCCTGGCCGTTCGCGAAGTCTGCCGCCGTCAACACGACCGCCTTTGGATCCGGCGTCCCCGCCGGCGGTGCCGCGACTGCCGCCGTCGCCGTGCCCGCAACGACGAGCGCGAGCAGCGCCCCGATGCCCCACCTGCCTGCCTTCATCACCGCGCCCACCTCTCGCTTCGCCCCCGGGAAACCTTCTATTCGCCTCCGGTGCGCCCTCGTCCTTTGAGCGCCCGTTCGATCTGCCGTTGGGCATCTCGCTCGGCGACGTCGCGCCGCTTGTCGCGCTGCTCCTTGCCGCGCGCGATCGCCAGCTCGACCTTCACCCGCCCGTCCTTGAAATACATCCGGGTCGGGACGATCGTCATCCCCTTTTCGCGTATCGATCCGTAGAGCGAGTCGATCTCGCGTCGGTGCAGGAGAAGCTTCCGCGCCCTCGTCGGCTCGTGGTTCGCGCGGTTCCCCTGCGCGTAGACCGCGATCTCGAGCCCGTGCAGCCACGCCTCGCCGTCGCGGATGTCCGCGAAGGCGTGCGCCATAGTCGTGCGCCCGACGCGCAGCGACTTGACCTCGGTGCCGGTCAGCGCGATGCCGGCCTCGATCCGCTCCAGGAGCTGATAGTCGTGACGTGCTCGGCGGTTCTCGGCGATCGTCTTCTCGGCCATCGGACGTCGAGAGTAGCGTTGAGGCGCGTGCGGAAGCTGGTCGTCCTCGTCCTCCTCGCGGCGGCCGTCGGCCTCGCGGCGGCAATCCTGCTGCGGCAAGGCGGCAAGTCGACTCCCGCCGTCGCACCTCCCCGCGTCGTGTCACACTTGGCGCCCGGCGTCGTCCCGCGCGCCGGCATCTACCGCTACGCCCAGAGCGGCTACGAGCAGGCAAAGGCCGGGCCGATCACCATTCGCCGGCGGTTCCCGGCGACCGGGCTCCTCGTCGTCTCAGGAAGCGGCCATGTCGTCCAGCAGGAGTGGCGTTACTCGAAACAGCACCTCGAAGCGATCCGTGAACGGGTCACGCCCGAGGGCAGCTACGTCGTCTGGCAGCGAACGCGGCTCACGATGGTCGTCACGCAGGACGAAGCGCACGCCGCGACTCCCGCGACGCTCACGGTGCCGTCACGCCTGCACGTCGGCCAGCGCTGGGTGCAGAGCTACAGGGTCGGCGGGGTGCACAGCGTCTCCCGCAACCGCGTGACCGGCCGCTGCGGAAACGGCTGCTACGTCGTCGTCGCCGACTCGACCGTGACCGGGGCGCATCCCGGCACCGAGCGCGACGTCACCTGGGAGAACCCGACGACCGGCGTGACGCTGCGCGAGACGATCGATCGGAGAATCGGCGGCACGTTCCCGTACCGCATGCAGCTCACGCTACGGCTGCTCGGGAAGGCCTAGCTCGACCTTCCCCTCGCTGCGCGCGATCGACTCGACGCGAACCTCGATCGCGTCACCGAGGTGATACGTCCTTCCCGTCGTGCGGCCCGCGAGCGACGTGCCGAGCTGGTTCAGCTCGAAGAACTCGCCACGCAGCCGGCGCGCCGGCAGGAAGCCCTCGAAGACCTCGCCGAAGCGCACGAAGAGCCCCGAGCCGATCGCGCCGATGATCTCGCCCTCCCACGTGACATCCCAGCCTTCTTCGAAGAGGCGCCGCTCGAGGAGCCACGCGAGGCAGATCGCGTCCGCCTGATACTCGATGCGCGCAGCCTCGCGCTCCCGCTCCGAGACGTGCTCGGCGAGGTGATGGAGGTCTTCGGGAGGCTCGTCGCCGCCGAGCCCGAGCTCGGTGAGGAGCGCCCGGTGGACGACCAAATCGGGGAAGCGCCTGATCGGTGAGGTGAAGTGGCAGTAGGCACGGCTCGCGAGGCCGGCATGCCCGAGGTTGCGCGGGTCGTAGCGCGCCTGCTTCAGCGCGCGCAAAACGAGCGCAGGGAACGCCTCTCGCCCGCGCCCCGACTGTTCCACGTAGCGCGCCACCAGGACCGACGCCTCGCCCACGATTCTCGCCGCATCCTGCGGTGAGAGCCGCTCCGGCGACGGCGGCGTCGGGACGCCGAGATCCGCGAGCTTCGCGAGGAGCAGCTCCACCCCAGAGGGATCGGGCCGCTCGTGCACGCGGTAGAGCGCGGCGCGGTCCCGCGACGCGAGGAACGCACCGACGTGCTCGTTCGCGAGGATCATCAGCTCCTCGACGAGCATGTGCGCGTGCGGCTCGCCCTCGAGCCAGGCGTTCTCGACGCCGCCCGCGCCGTCGAAGCGGAACACCACTTCGGGCGTCTGGACCTGCAGCGCACCGCGTCCAAAGCGGCGCTCGCGCAGCTTCGTCGCGAGCTCGCCGTTCAGCTGCAGCGCCTCGAGCACGTCCGGCGGCGCCTCCCCGCGCGCAGCTTGGCCATAGGTGAGCCGCGCGTTCGAGTTGATGACCGAGCGGTAGAAGGTCGGCTCTCCGGCCGGTGGGATCTCGACCGTCACACACAGGCGGTCCTGGTGCGGACGCAGCGAGCAGAGGTCGTCGGCAAGCTCGTGCGGCAACATCGGCGCCACCGTCCCCGGAACGTACGTCGAGAACGCTCGACGCTCCGCGCCGCGGTCGAGCGGCGTTCCGGAGCCGACGAAGTACGACACGTCGGCGATGTGCACCCACGCGCGGATGCCGTCGTCCTCGCGGCGAAACGAAAGCGCGTCGTCGAAGTCCTTCGCGGTGTCGGGGTCGACCGTGTACGTGAGGAGGTCCCGCAGGTCGACGCGGCCCCCGATGTCCGGCGAAGGTGGGTCGTGCGGCTCGAACGATTGCCGCGCGCCGTGCTGGACGAGCAGCGCCTCGAGCACGTTCTCGACTCGCGCCGCAGAGCCGAGGCCGCGCTCGACCCGTGCTCGGCCCCGCCCCGTGCGCACGAGCGCGAGGTCGCCTGACGCGACGTCGCCGATCCCCTTCGACTCGAGGACGAGCGGCACGCCCGGCGTGAAGTACGGCTCGCCGACGACGAGGCGCCCGCGCCTGCCGATTTCGACGACGACGCGGTCGGAAGCTTCGGGAACGGCTAGACCTGCAGGAAGCGGCGGATCGTCAAACCGGAGCCGACGGCGCCGAGCGCGAGCCCGCCGACGAGCAGCCAGAGCGCCACGAGCGGAAACGCCATTGCATGCACGCTCGCATCGCCCGAGAGATGCGGCAGGTTGATCGCCGGAAGGACGACCGACCGGCCGAGCACGAGGAAGAACACCGCGAGCAATGAGCCGCCGACACCGCAGATCAGGCCCTCGAGCATGAACGGCCCGCGAACGAACCAGTTCGTGGCGCCGACGAGCTTCATGACCTCGATCTCGCGACGCCGCGAGAAGATCGACAGCCTGATCGTGTTCGAGATCAGCAGGATCGACGCCACGATCAGGATGAGCGTGAAGACCACGAACACGCCTTCGATCACGTGCGCGACCTGCAAGATTCGATGCGAGGCTTGCTTGCCGTCCGTCACCTTCTGGACGATCGACGCCTTGTTCTTGCCGGAGAGCGACGCGAAGAGCCTGTCAACGTCCTCCGCTTTGTCCGGCGTCACCTTGAACGAGGCCGGGAGCACGTTGTACGGAAGCCCTTTGACGAGATCCGGGCTGCGCTTCTCCATGATCTGCAGCGCCTTCGCCTTCGAGATGTACTGGAAGCCGTTCTGCTTCACGAGCGGGTTCTGCTGCAGCATCCGCGCGTAGTCGGTCTTCTGCACCGCTGTCGCCGAGTCCTTGAGGTACACGTTGACGGCGAGCTCGTCCTTCACGTGGTTCGACCACGAAACCGTCCACGTGCCGAGGCCGATGAAGAGCCCGAGCAGGAACATGCCGATCAGAACGGTCATCGTCGCGGCGGCGGTCGTCGAGAGGTTCGCGCCGAGCGAGCGCCACGCCTCCCCGAAGATCAGCCTGCTGCGACCCGTCACGCCGGTTGCTCTCCCGTGTAGCCGCCGCGCCGCTCGTCGCGCGCGAGCCGCCCGTCCTCGAGCTGGATGACGCGCTTGCGCATCTTGTCGACCATCTCGCGATCGTGGGTCACCATCAGGATCGTCGTCCCGCTGCGGTTGATGCGGTAGAGAAGCTGCATGATCCCGACCGAGGTGTCGGGATCGAGATTGCCGGTCGGCTCGTCGCAGACGAGAAGCGGCGGATGATTGACGAACGCGCGCGCGATCGACACGCGCTGCTGTTCGCCGCCGGAGAGCTCGTCTGGAAGCGAGTTCATCTTGTGCGAGAGCCCAACCATTGCGAGCACCTCCGGAACCTTCTTGCGGATCGCCGCGTTCGAGTCGCCCTGCACCTTCAGCGCATACGCGACGTTCTCGGAGGCGGTACGGCGCGGGAGCAACTTGAAGTCCTGGAAGACACAGCCGATGTTGCGCCGAAGCATGGGCACCTTCGAGCGCTTGAGCCGTCCGAGCTCGCGGCCGCCGACCACGATCTTGCCGCCCGACGGCTCGAGCTCCTTGAGGAGCAGGCGGACAAGCGTCGACTTGCCGGAGCCCGAGGCGCCGACGATGAACACGAACTCGCCCTTGTCGATGTGGAACGTCACATCCCGGAGGGCGACGACGTCCGGCTCGTACACCTTCGTGACCGAGTCGAAGACGATCATCGACGCGGCGCTGGGACGCGTCGTGACGACGGGCACGTCGTCGACGACGGCGGTCGCGCTCGGGGCTGTCAGCTCGGGTTCCTGCACAACTCGTTCCAACGGACGCCGGCTACCGAGGCGCCCTGTGCGAAGATCCGGGAAGTGTAACCCACCGGCTAGACGATCCTTCCGGCGGCCCTGGCGAGCAGGTATTCGCGGATGAACCCGTCGAGCTCGCCGTCGAGCACGGCCTGGGCATTCCCCATTTCGAATCCGGTGCGTGTGTCTTTCACGAGCTGATACGGGTGCAGGACGTAGGAGCGGACGGACTCGCCGCCGAACCCGGTGTCGGCCGAGCCACCTCGTTCCTTCGCCAGAAGCGCCTCTCTCTCCTCTTCCAGGCGCTCGACGAGCCTCGCTTTGAGCACCCGCATCGCCGTCTGCTTGTTCGCCGACTGCGAGCGCTCGTTCTGGCACTGGACGACGATCCCCGTGGGCAGATGCGTGATCCGAACGGCGCTGTCGGTCTTGTTCACGTGCTGGCCGCCGGCGCCCTGCGCGCGATAGGTGTCGATCTTCAAGTCGCCCTCGTCGATCTCCACGTCGGAGCCGTCGGGCAGGAGCGGCGCGACGATCACCGTCGAGAACGCCGTGTGACGCCGGTGAGCCTGGTCGAACGGCGACAGGCGCACGAGGCGGTGCTTGCCGCGCTCCGCTTTCAGGATCCCGTACGCGTTCTCGCCGCCGACCGTGAACGTCGCCGACTTGAGCCCCGCCTCCTCCCCCGGGCTCGCCTCGAGCAGCTCGACGCCGAAGCCGCGGTTCGCAGCCCAGCGCTCGTACATGCGCAGCATCATCTCGGCCCAGTCCTGCGCGTCAGTGCCGCCCGTCCCGGACTGCAGCGTGACGACGGCGTCGCCCGGGTCGTACTCCCCGTTGAAGAGCGCCGCCTCCTGCAGGTCGGCGAGCTCGCGCCGCAATGGGACGAGCGAGGCTGCGAGCTCGTCCTCCATCTCGCCGCCGTCCATCGCGGCGAGCTCGCGCGCATCGTCGTACTCTCGCGACAGCCGCCGATAGCCCTCGAGCTTGCGCGAGACGCGTGCGTGCTCGGCGCCGACGGACGCAGCGCGGGCCTGGTCGTCCCAGAGCCCCTGCGCGTTCATCTGCTCTTCGAGCTCTACGACGCGGCGTTCGAGCGCAGGCGGGTCAAAGGTACTCACGGACCCAGTCGAGCTGGGCCCCGAGCTCTTCGAGCTGTTCCGCGAGCGTCTTCCCGTCTTCGAGCATGCGCGGGATGGTAGCTACGCGGTGTTGCCGGACGCACACTGCGCCGCCGGCGTCTTCCCGGCGAGCGTCTCGAGGCTTCGCTTCACGTTCACGCCGAAGTTGAGCTCGACGAAGCCCGGCGTCGCGACACTCACCTGCGTCATGCCGTCCGGCGTCTTCGAGACGCACCCGCTCGACGTGCGCCAGAAGGGCGACCAGCGAATCCGCACCCGGTAGGTGCCGCGCGCGTCGAGCGCGACGACGAGCCGCTGCGAGAGCAGGCTCACGACCGACGCGTTGCCCGGCCCCGTGACGAGGGGAGTCGGATGCGGCAGCGCATAGATCGTGAGATGCCGGAAGCGCTTGACCGGAACGAGGCCGGAGTGACCGGAGCGAACGAGCGCCTCCTCGTTCCGCGCGCTGTAGTCGACGGGCGCGTCGGTGACGACGACGTACGCCACGGCCATGCGCCGCAGCCAGGCGTCGTACGTTCGTGCGCCGAGCGTCGAGTCGTAGAGCAGCTCGTTCTGCGGAAAGTCGCTCTGCCGGTACCAGCCGCGCACGATCGGGATGCCCGCATCCGGGAAGTACGCCGCCGACCAGTGCTCGGCAGTGTCGACGACCTCGACGCGGTAGGCGGCGCTCAGATGGTGACCGAAATACGCGATCGCGGGCTGCCAATACGACCGCGCCGACTCGGGGTCGGTGCTCGCGCGCGCGTACGTCGACCAGATCGGCGTGATGTTCCACGTCGCCGCGAGCGCGACGACCGGTACGAGCAGCCACAGCGGCCGCCAGCTCCTGAGTGCGGCGACCATCAGTGCGAGCGGCAGCGCGAGGTAGCGAAGCCGTTCGAGATTCGAGCCGACCGACGTCGGCACGAGATAGGCGACGATGCAGACGGCGAGGTAGATCCAGAAGAACCCACGCAGGCTTTTCGCCGCGGGAACGTCGCGGGTGACGACGAGGCCGAGTACGCCGAAGACGAGCGACGGCATCAGCTGCCACGCGCCGTACGGGAACGTGCCCCCGCTGCCGAACAGCCGGTAGAGCACGAGCTCGGCAGCGATGCACGCGCACACCGCAATGATCTGGAGGCGCGCATCGCGCAGGCTGCGGCGCGCGAGCACGATGCCGGCGAGCGCGACGACGAGGAACGCGAACGAAAGCGGGCTAGCCGCCAGCGTCAGCACGGCGCCGACTGCGAAGCGGCCGCGGCGTCCCTCCTGCAGCGCCCACAACGAGAGCAAAGCGAACGAGATGCCGAGCGCGAAGGGGAACGCAGCCGCCCCGACGATGCCGACCCACAGCACCGCGAACGAGCGGCTCGAGAGCCGCGACGATGGGCCCCACTGCCGGAAGACGACGATGCTGAACGCGAACGCCGCGGTCGCGATCGACGCGAGCGCGAGGATCCTGATGCCGAGGAGCGCCGCGAGCGGGTAGTACAGCACGCTGTAGGTGATGAACGAGTAGCGCCCCGCGTACCAGAAGTTGTTCCAGATCGAGAAGCCGTGCTGCAGCAGGAACGTGCGCTGGTAGGCGTGCGCGGCCCAATCGATGCCGGGCGGGGCGCCCCAGAGGAGCAGCGCTGCGAGGGTGGCGGCGAGGACGGCCGAGATCGTCGCCTCCCGGGCGAGGAGCTTGCGCTCCGCGACGTTCATTGGGCAACCCTACGAAATCAGTCAGAGGCCAGGCGCGACCATACTGCGACGTCGGCCCGGCGGCTCTCCTTGAAGTAGACGCTCCGCAGGACCCCATCGAGACGGTAGCCCGCGCGCTCGGCGACGCGCGTGGACGCCGTGTTCGCGGGATCGATGCGCAGCTCGATCCGTTCGAGGCCGAGCTCGCCGAAGCCCCAGTCGGTGAGCAGCTCGACCGATCGTGCCGCGGCCCCGCGCCCGCGGGCTGCCGGTGCGACGACGTAGCCGATCTCAGCCTGACCCGCGTCGCGGTCGAGATGGACGAACGCGGCGAACCCGATCGCGCTGCCATCAGCAGCGGTGCGGATCGCGAAGCCGGCGCAGGTGCCGTCGTCCCAGCCTTGCTCGTAGCGTCCGAGCCAGCGCTCGAGGAAGTCACCCGTGGGGGCGCTCGGGATCAGCGTGTAGCGCGCGGTCGGCTCGTCGGGCTGCAGAATCCAGGCGAACTCCGGCGCGAGCGACGTGTGGAGCGGGTCGAGCCGGATGACCTCGTCTGCGAGCGCCGGCGCGGTCAGGCGCCGTGGCATTTCTTGAACTTCTTGCCCGAGCCGCAGGGGCACAGGTCGTTCCGGCCGACGTTCTCGTACTCGGAGTTGACCTTCGGCCGCTGCGCAACGGGAGTCGCGACACCGCCGCCGCTCGCGAAGCCGGCCCCGGCCGTCGAGACGCCCCCGCCGCCGCCCGCCGCGAGAATCGCATCCGCGCCCGCGAGCGACTCGTGCTCGTAGCTCAGCGAGCCGTTCGCGCCGTTGCCGGTCTGCTGGAGGTCGCTGCCGTCGTCAGCGGTGACCTCTGCGTGGAAGAGCAGCGCGACGACTTCTTCGCGGATCGAGCGGTTGAGGTCCTGGAACATCATCGCGCCCTCGTTCCGGTACTCGACGAGCGGATCTTTCTGCGCGAGCCCTCGGAGCCCGATCCCCTCGCGCATGTAGTCCATGTTCTCGAGGTGCTCGCGCCAGCGAACGTCGACCGTCTGCAGGACGATGAAGCGCTCGAGGTCGCGCATCAGCCCCTCTTGCATCCCTTCGATCGACTTCTCGCGCTCGGAGTACGCATCGAGGGCGTCGTCGAGGAACTCCTGCACGATCGCTTCACGGTCGAGGCCCTTCAGCTCGTCGGCGGTGACGCCGGTGCCGTAGAGCGCATCCATCGCCGTGATCAGATCGTCGAGCTCCCAGTCCTCGTCGAGCTCCGACGCCGTGTAGTCGGACACGACGTTGGAGACGACCTGCGGCAGCCATTCTTCGCGCAGCTCCTCGGAGAGGTCGGCACCGTTCAGCACGCGGTTTCGCTGCTCGTAGATCACCTGCCGCTGGACGTTCATCACGTCGTCGTACTTGAGGACGTTCTTGCGCGCGACGAAGTTCTGCTCTTCGACCTTCTTCTGCGCGTTCTCGATCTGCCGCGACAGGATCCCGGCCTCCATCGGCTGATCCTCGGGCAGCTTGAACCGCTCCATGATGTTGTGGATGCGGTCGCCTGCGAAGAGCCGCACGAGATCGTCCTGGCCTGAGAGGTAGAAACGCGTCTCGCCGGGATCGCCCTGACGGCCCGAGCGGCCGCGTAGCTGGTTGTCGATGCGCCGCGCCTCGTGGCGCTCGGTGCCGAGGACATAGAGCCCCCCGAGCTCGCGCACCCGATCGTCGATCTTGATGTCGACGCCGCGGCCTGCCATGTTGGTGGCGATCGTCACCGCGCCGACGCGGCCCGCGTCCTTGATGATCTCGGCTTCGCGCGCGTGCTCTTTCGCGTTCAGGACGGTGTGCGGCACACCTTGCCGCTTCAGGAGCTCGCTCAGATACTCGGACGTCTCGACCGCGATCGTGCCGACGAGCACCGGCTGTCCCTTCTCGCTCCGCTCCTTCACATCGGTGACCACCGCCGCAAACTTCGCTTCGGTCGTCTTGAAGATGAGGTCGTTCCGGTCGTCGCGCGCGACCGGAACGTTGGTCGGGATCTCGACGACGGTCAGGCCGTAGATCTCGACGAACTCCTTCTCCTCGGTTTTCGCAGTGCCGGTCATCCCGGCGAGCTTCCCGACGGTGCCATCCGCCTTCTCGGCGGTGTAGAGACGGAAGTAGTTCTGCAGCGTGATCGTGGCGAGCGTCTGGTGCTCTTCCTGGATCGGGACACCCTCCTTCGCCTCGACCGCCTGGTGGAGGCCCTCGCTCCAGCGACGGCCTTCCATGATGCGGCCGGTGAACTCGTCGACGATCTTCACCTCGCCCTCCTGCACGACGTAGTCCACGTCGCGCTTGTAGAGGGCCTGCGCCTTGAGCGACTGGATCAGGTGGTTGACGAGCTGGACGTTGCCAGGGCTGTAGAGGTTGTCGATCCGCAGTGCGCGCTCGATTTTCTCGATCCCCGACTCGGTCGGCGCGATCGTCTTGTGCTTCTCGTCGTAGAGGAAGTCGTGCTCCTGCGCGAGGCGCTCGTCCTCGAGCTTCGTTCCCTTCGACTGTGCGCCGTCGAGCGTCTTCGCGACGCGCGCGAAGTCGTAGTACGTCTTCGCAGCCATCGTCGGCTCGCCGGAGATGATCAGCGGCGTCCGCGCCTCGTCCACGAGGATCGAGTCGACCTCGTCGACGATCGCGTAGTGGTGGCCGCGCTGGACGACCTGCTCGAGGTTGATCGACATGTTGTCGCGCAGGTAGTCGAACCCGAACTCCGAGTTCGTGCCGTAGGTGATGTCGGAGTCGTACGCCGCTTTGCGCGCCGTGAACGGCATGTTGTTCTCGATGAATGCGACGGAGGTCCCGAGGCGCTCGAACACCGGGCGGTTCCATTCGGCGTCGCGCTGGGCGAGGTAGTCGTTGACGGTGACGAGGTGCACGCCCTTGCCTTCGAGCGCGTTCAGGTAGAGCGGCAGGCTCGCGACGAAGGTCTTGCCCTCGCCGGTCTTCATCTCGGCGATGTCGCCCTCGTGGAGGACGATGCCGCCCATCATCTGCACGTCGAAGATGCGCTGTCCGGATTCGCGCAGGCGCGCCTCGCGGACCGCAGCGAACGCCTCGAAGAGGAGATCCTCGAGCGGCTCCCCGTTTGCGATGCGCTCCCGGAACTCGGTCGTCTTCGCGCGCAGCTCGGCGTCGGAGAGTGCCTGGAAGTCCGGCTCGAGCGTTGCGATGTACGCGGCCTGCTCGGCGAGGCGCTTGAGGCGCCGGCCCTCGCCGAAGCGAAGGGCTTTCTCGAGCGATCCGACTGCGGGCGACATCGAGAACAGGGTACCGGGCGCCCCCGGCGTCTCCTCCACGGTGCGGGCGGGCAGCAAAAGGGCCGCCGGCCGTCACAGCGCGCTCGATTCGACCTGCCACAGCTCGCCGTCGAGCCGCGTGGCGCGGACGACATAGTCCCGGCCGTGCTTTGCGCCGGCTGTTTCGAGCGTCGGTGCGCGTGCCACCCGCCGCTGTCCGTCGACGCTCAGCGTGCGCTCGTCGCCGCGCACGGCGAGCTCGGCCTGGTCGCCGTCGAGGCCGGGCACGGGAACGACCACGATCCGCCGCGCCGCGACCGCCCACCTCTCGCGCCCGCGCCGGACGCCTTCGGCGGCGTACGGCGGGCGAACGGTCTTCTCGACGGCATGGGCGAGCGGGTCGAGCGCGCCTGCCGGCTCGTCCTCCTCGACGAGCAGCGTCCCGTCCGGCAGCGCCGTGAAGTGAACGGCGTCGCCCGCCAGACCGGGCGCGACCGCGGTCGCGACGACGTCCCAGCGCCTGGCCCGCGAGACGCCGTGGATCCCCACTGCGCCGCGCTGCTCCCCGTCCCAGCCCGGCGGCTCTGCGGCGAGTGCAGGCCGTCTCTCCTCGGCGGGCGCGCCGAACGAGAGCCCGGCGTCGTCCGCGAGCTGCCGGTGGAGCGGCTTGGCGCGCCGGAAGAGACCCACGGGATGCTCGCTCGCAGCCTGCGCTCAGGCGAGGTCGCCGTGATGCTCAGCGTGGCGGCGCGGCTCGACGACCCGGCGCTCCCGGTAGGTCTTCACCTGTCGCTCGAGCTTCTCGACGAGACGGTCGATCGCGGCCTTCATGTCGAACGACGCCCCACGGGCGCGCAGCGTCGGCCCCTTCGTGAAGATCGTCGCCTCGGCCACCTGGCTCTCGGCGATCGACGGGTTTCGCTGCTCGGAGAGCTCCAACTCGACCTGTGTCTCGCTGGAGAGCTGCTTCGCGAGCTTCGAGAGCTTTCGCTCGGCGTACTCGCGGATCGACGGCGTGACCTCCACGTTCTTGCCCTTCACCTGAAGCCTCATTCCTGCCTCCTTCGGGTGGCGGTCGGTCGCTTCTCTGAGGGTAACGGACGGTTCCTGTGGGACGCCTATGCCTTCCGGTCGGATTTCTGCGCTCTTACCCGCGAACACCGTGTTCCACGGACCCTGTTACCCACGAACGGTGCGCGCGAACGTCACCACCTCGACCCGGTCGGCTCCCGCCCGCCGAAGCGCCGTCGCGGCGGCCGCGACCGTCGCGCCGGTCGTATAGACGTCGTCGACCAGGACCACGCTCGGCGGTGACTCGTCGGCGGTGAACGCGTCGCGCACGTTCCGGGCGCGCAGCTCGCGGGAGAGCCCCACCTGACGCGTGTTGTTCGCAACGGTGCGTCGATGCAGAGGAGGTGCGGGATCGAGCTGCCAGCGCTCTGCCAGCGCGCGGGCGAGCTGCTCTGCCGGGTGGGCGCCGCGCCGGAGCGCGCGGCGCGCGTCCGGGGGCACGTGCGCGATCGCGAGCACCGTCGGGCGCGGGACGGCACCAACAACGAGCTCTGCCGCGAGGTGCGCCGCCCGGCGGAGACCGAGCTCCTTCCAGGCCGCCACGAGCGGCCGGATCGGGCCGTCGTAGGCGACCGCAGCTCGCGCCGACGTGAACGGCAGCCGGCGACCGCTGCACTCCCGGCAACGCTCGACCGGCCACATCGTGGGCGCTCCGCAGAGCGCGCACCAGGGCGGCGAGAGCGGCCGCAACGACGCGAAGCACTGCTCGCAGACGAGCTCGCCCGCGTCGCCGCAGGCGACACAGCGTGTCGGGAAGAGGAGCTCGAGCAGCCACTCCTCGACCGTAGCGCGGGCCGAGTGACGTGTCTGTGACGGAAGCGCGCCGAATGTGTGACTTCGACGCTGCGCCTCCGGCCTTACCGGCCTGCGGGCAGCGCGCGGCGCGCGAGCACGCCCTCCCAGCAGAGCCAGCGAAAGACGACCTGCAGCTCGTCGAACCCGGCGCGCCGCAGCATTGCTGCGTTCTCGGCGCTCGTCTGCGCGTCGAGCACGCCGCGCAGGCTCTGCGCCTTGGCGGAGATCTCGGCGTCCTCGAAGCCTTGGCGTCGCTTCCAGTCACGATAGAGATCACCGAACAGTCCCTCTTCGCGGCCGCTCGCGCCGCGAATCTTCTCGAACAGCACGAGCGCCCCGCCCGGCTCGAGCGCATCGTGCAGCCGCCGGGCCACCCGCAGCCGTGCGGCCACGGGCACGAACTGCAGCGTGTAGAGCGCGACGAGCAGGGACGCCGGCTCGAGCTCCACCGACTCGAGGTCGCCGACCTCGAACGTCGCGACGCCGCCTGCGCGGGCCGTCGCCCGAGTGACCATGCCGGGCTCGCGGTCGATGCCGATCACGGTCGCGCCGCGCGGTGCGAGCCGCTCTGCGAGCTGAACGGTCAACGCGCCGGTCGAGCAACCGAGGTCGTAGCAGCGCCCGCCCTGCCGTACCACGGCCTCGGCGAGCTCCAACACGAGCTCATGCGTCTCGCGGTACAGAGGAATCGACCGCACGACGTGCGAGTCGAAGGCGGCCGGCGTCGCGCTCCCGAACGTCCAGCCGCCGGACGCAGCAGCGATTCCGTCGCCCACCGGGCGAAGGCCGGGCGGAATGGGCTCCGAGTCAGGTGCCAAGATCACAGCGTGATGCCGGAGATGGACGACGTCAACCGCCGTACGTACGCCCGCTCCGACGTGGTCGACATCCTGCGGGCGAGAAGCGGCGCGATCGATGCGGGTGAAGCCGCGGTGCTCGAGCGGATCGGCGCCGCGGTCCGCGGCGCTCCGATCCTCGACCTCGGAGTCGGCGGTGGACGCACGATTCCCCTCCTGCGTGCGCTGAGCGAGGACTACACCGCGCTCGAGTACGTCGAAGAGCTCGTCTCCGCGGCGCGCGCGGCTCACCCGGGTGTGCGGATCGAACATGGCGACGCACGCGATCTCTCGCGTTTTCGTGACGAGTCGTTCGCACTCGTCTTCTTCAGTTTCAACGGGATCGATTGCCTGCCCCACGAAGATCGCCCGCGCGTGTTCCGCGAAGCGCGCAGAGTGCTGCGCCCAGGTGGCGTCTTCGCCTACTCGACCCACAACGTGCCGCCGGGACGTTCGGCCATTCCGATGTGGCGCGTCGCAGCGCGATCGGTCGTCATGCACCCACACAGGGCTCTCCGCCATCTGCCGCAGCTTCCGGCCGCCTTGCGCGCGCGCCGGCGAGGTCGCGAGCTCTCGACAACCGGCGACGGCTGGCTCGTCGCACCCGATCCGTCATACGGCTTCGCATTGGTGCTCCACCACGTGACGCTGGCGGAGGCGCAACGCGAGACACGCGACGCCGGTTTTTCCGACACGGAGGTCTACGCCTCGGACGGCGAGCGGCTACAGCCGGAAGCGGACGAGTCGACAACGCTCTGGTTCCACGTGCTCGCGCACGTCTGATCGCACTACTCGGGCGCGTACGCGGCTCGCTCCGGCAAACCTGCGTCGGCGCGAAGGCGATTGTCGGCTTCGAGCAGCTGCTCGAGGTTGCCGATGTCGTACCACGGCGTGTCGAACACCCAGCCGTACACGGGCTCGCGGGTCTGGAGCCATTCGGCGAAGCGACCCGGCTGGTCGGGCGCGTTCCTTTCGGCCAGATACCTCCCGATCAAACGCACGTGCTCGCGGTGATAGAGGTATGTCGCCGTGGCGGCAAGCGTCGACGCCGGCTGTGCGGGCTTCTCGACGAACGAGCGGATCCGTCCGTCGTCGTCGACGTCGACGACGCCGTACTGCGCGGCGAGCTCGAGCGAGCCGACGTCGCGAATCGCGATCGCGCTCGCCACCCCCTTCCTGTGCCAGAACGAGACGAAGTCGGACAGTGCGAAAGAAAACAGGTTGTCACCGGCGATCACGAGCAGGTGGTCGTCGAGCGCGGCTCGCTCGACGACGAACTGCATGTCACCGATCGCGCCGAGCCGGTCCTCGTTCGACGTGGTGCCGTCGTCGTGGACGACTACGTTGCGGCCTGCGGCCCACTCATCGAAGGCCGGCGCCTTGCGCGCGTTCGTCACGAGGTGGATCTCGTCGATCTCGGGCACCGCCTCGACCGAGGCAAGGATGCGGTCGACGATCGGCGTGCCCCCGACCGGAAGCAACTCTTTAGCCCATGTGTCGGTCAGCGGCCGAAGCCGGGTCGCGTAGCCCGCTGCGAGGATCAGCGCCTTCACGCTACGACCGCCGGCGCAAGCGACGCCTCGTAGGGGACGCGGCACACACCGTGCTCGGTCACGATCGCCGCGATCAGGATCGCGGGCGTGACGTCGAACGCGAGGTTCAACGCCGGAAAGCGCGTGGTGATCTCACTCGGGTCACGCTCTTCGATCGGGATCCCCGCACCCGTCTCGGTCTTCGCGTCGACGGTCGAGCTCGGCGCGACCACGTAGAGCGGCAAGCCGTGGTGATGCGCAAGCACGGCGAGCGAATACGTGCCGATCTTGTTCGCGGTATCGCCGTTTCCCGCGATGCGATCGGCCCCCGTGATCACGCAGTCGACTTCGCCGGCCGCCATCAAAGAAGCGGCGGCCGAGTCGGCGATCACCGCATGCGGAATCCCCGCGGTCTCGAGCTCCCACGCAGTGAGCCGGGCGCCCTGCAGCAACGGCCTCGTCTCGTCGACCCAGACGTGCTCGATCAGCCCGCGACGGTACGCCTCGAGCAAGGCGCCGACGGCGCTCCCGTAGCCGCCCGTCGCGAGCCCCCCAGCGTTGCAGTGCGTGAGCGCCCGCGTGCCGCTCCCGAGCAGATCGGCCGCGTGGCGTGCCATGCGCCGGCAGCGCGCGACCTCCTCGGCGTGTAGGCGCCGCGCCCGTTCGGGCGACGGCTCCTCGCGCATCGCGTCGAGCGCCCAGGCGAGGTTGACGGCGGTCGGCCGCGACGAGCGAAGGACGCGGTCGGCTTCGCCGAGATCCTCGCCCTTCGCGGCCGCGAGCGCGATGCCGTATGCCGCGGCAACGCCGATCGCCGGCGCACCGCGCACCACCATGTCGCGGATCGCCTGTGCGAGCTCGGCAGCCGAGGTGCAGCGGACCTCCTCGACGGCGTCGGGCAGCCGTCGCTGGTCGAGCAGGACGACCGCTGCGCCGTCGTCGAGCCTGACGATCTGCTCAGGCTCGAGCAACGTCGCGCAGCTTGCTCACGTGCCTTCGTTCCACGTCGCGAGGTACGTCGCCTGCTCCTCCGTGAGCGTGTCGATCGTGACGCCCATCGTCTCGAGCTTCAGGCGCGCGATCTCCTCGTCGATCGCCTGCGGCACCGGATACACCTTGTTCTCGAGCGAGGCTGCGTGCTGCACTGCGTGCTCGGTCGCAAGCGCCTGGTTCGCGAAGCTCATGTCCATCACGATCGCCGGGTGGCCCTCGGCGGCCGAGATGTTCACCAGACGCCCGTCCGCGAGCAGGTACACGCGCCGGCCGTCCTCGAAGCGAAACTCCTCGACGAAGTTGCGTG
>DASRGQ010000048.1:0-9478 GCA_035650975.1 Gaiellaceae bacterium | reverse complement strand
GCCATGTGTGACGAGGTAGCGCGTGCCGGCCGCGTAGCCGCGGTACTCCGCGCCCTGAGCGTCGCCGTACTGCGTCTTCTCGATCTCGCCGGAGACTGCGGCGATCATGACGTCGCCCCGCAGCCGGACGCCCGCCTCCTGGAGCGCACGCACCGCCTCGACGTAGCACGCGAGCGCGCCCTTCATGTTCGAGATGCCGAGGCCGTAGAGGCGGCCGTCGCGGACGAACGCGCTCGGCTGGAAGCCGGGAACGTTCGCGAGCCACGGCTCGCGCCCGGAGTACGACGTGTCCATGTGCCCGTTGAACATCAGCGTCTTCCCCTCGCCCGTCCCGCGCCACGTGCCGAGCGCATTCGCGCGGCCGTCCTCGACCTGCTGCCACTGCACCGCGAGCCCCAGCTGCTCGAAGAGCTCGACCATGCGGTGCGCCATCCGCTCCTCGTCGCCGGTGAAGCTCGCGACGTCGATCAGCGAGCTCGCAGTCGCGACGAGCCGGTCGCGGTCGATCTCGATCGTCATCGCGTCAATCGCCGCGGACATGCGGCAGCACCTGCTCGCCGAACAGGCGGATCTGCTCGTGGCGGTCCTCACCCCACAACTCGAGCATGACGTGCGTGCAGCCGGCGTCCTTGTACTCCTCGATCGCGGCGATGCAGTCGGTGGGCGTGCCGGCGATCGGCTTGCACTTGTCGAGGATCGCGTCGGTCACCTTCGCCTTCGCCGCAAGCCTCCCGCCCTGCTCCATCGCCTCGGCCACCGGGCGGATTTCGTCCTGCTCCAGGCCCGCGAGATCGAGCAGCGTGTCGGCCGAGCCCTGAATGTTCTGCACCTTGTTCGCGAGGTACATGCCGGCGATCTCGCGCGCGCCGTCACGGCCGCGGTCGCGGTCGGTGGCGTGGATCGAGGCGACGACCGTGCAGCCGATGTCGATGTCTGCCGCGACGTTCTCGCGCGTGTACCGCACGAACGCCGGCGTCGTGATCGACGGCGTCAGGCAGCCGTCTGCGAGCTCGCCCGCGAGCGCCTGCATCTTCGGCGCGGTCGCAGCGACGTACACAGGCGGCACCTCGCGCGTCGAATGCGCGTCCGCTGCGAGCGCAGGCACATCTGCGCTCCACGTGTCGCCGTCGTACTCGAAGCGCTCGCCCGACAGCACGCCGCGCACGATCTCGACCGCGTCGCGCATCGGCCCGAGCGTCCTGCGCGTCTGTGTCTTCGTGTTGTTCAGAAAGATCTTCGACGTGCCGAAGCCGAGGATGAACCGCCCCGGTCCCGCGGCCTCCTGCACGACGCGCGCGTCCATCGCGACCTGCACCGGGTGGCGCGTGGAGGCAGCGATGATGCCCCAGCCGATCGTCAGCCGCTCCGTCGCGCGTGCCATCAGCGCGGAGACGCCGGTCGACGAGCGCGCCTCCATCCCGTGCTTGCGCCACCACGGGTAGGCCTCCGCGAGCCAGATCGTGTCCATCCCTGCGGCGTCCATCGCACGCGCCGACGCCAGCATCTCGTCGAGCGGCTCCATCGTGAGCTGCATGACGCCGATCCGAAACGGCGGCATCAGAGCGACGCTTGAACTTCTCGGTCCAGTGCGGTCAGGACGTGCGCGACCTGCTGGTTCACGATCGGCTGCAAGACGCGCTGGCCCATCGAGCCGACAGGGCCGGCGATCTTGACGTCGGCCGCCCACTTCATGGACGTGCCGCCGTCGACGTCCGCGAGATCGAACGAGGTCTGCATCGACATCATCGCGCCGACGCCGTGGCCTTTGATCTGCAGCGCGGCATGCTCCGGTGCACGCTCCTCGACCTTGTTCATGTCGACCTTCATCTTCAAGCCGCCGAGCCCGAGCGGGATCTTCACGTTCGCCGTCCAGCGCTTTTCGTCGTGGACCTCGAAGCTCTCGACACCCGGCATCGTCTTCGCCATCGAGGCCGGGTCGTTCAACACCTTCCACACGGCGTCACGCGGCGCCGCGAACGTGCGCTCGCCGGAGACGTTCATGCGGCCGCCACCGTCACGCGCCCGCCGGCCTCGGCCGGATGCTCGAGCATCTCCCACACGCGGTGGTAGGGATTGCAGCTGTCCCACACGATCGCGCCGCCGCGCGCGCGCAACGCGTCCTGCACCGCAGCGCAGACCGCGTGGATGCCGGCGCCGCCGCCCTCGCCCATCCCCTTCGTGCCGAGAGGCGTGAACGGTGATGCGCTCTCGACGAAGCCGGTCTTGAGCGGCGGCATGTCGAGCGCATGCGGAACGTGGTAGTCGTAGAAGTTCGGTGTCAACAGGTTGCCGTCCTCGTCGTAGACATAGTTTTCGTGCGTCGCGGCGCCGAGCGCCTGCGCCGTCGCGCCCATCACCTGGCCCTCGACGATCTGCGGGTTGATGCGCTTGCCGCAGTCGTCGACAGCGGCGTAGTCGACGATGTCGTAGTAGCCGGTCTCTGGATCGATCTCGATCACGGCGACGTGCACCTGCGCCGCGTACGTGAGTGTCAAGTTGCCGTACTTCTTCTCGACGTCCGGCACCTCGAACGGCGGCCGGTAGACGTAGCGGCAGTTGAGCGTGACGCCGAGGTCCTCCGGGAGGCCCGCGTTGTTCGCGTTGATGATCGCGCCGCACGCCATGAACGGCAGGAAGGCATCGTGGTTCTCCTTGATCCGGATCCCGCCGTCCGCGAGCTCGAGCGCCTCGGCGGGAACGCCCCCGAACACCGCGCCCGCGAGCTTGAAGATCTCCTCGCGCAGCATCTCGGTCGCGCCCTTCACCGCTGAGAGGCCGGTGACCGCGAACTGCGACGCGTACGTGCCCGAGAAGCCCGCGTGCGAGTTCCAGTACGAGTCGTGGCCCGCACGCACGTGCACGTCGTCGACGGAGCATTTGAGGATGTCGGCGACGACCTGCGCGGCAGTCGTCTCGTGCCCCTGGCCCTGCGGCGTCGTGCCGAGCGTGACGACGATCTCGCCGAAGATGTCGAGCTTCACCGTCGCGACCTCGTTGTTCCCCGAGAACTGCAGCTCGGGATTGATCAGGCGCGACTGGCCGAAGTTGTTCGTGCCGGAGTCGAGCGTCGAGCCGATCCCGACACCGAGCAGCTTGCCGCGAGCGGCGGCGTCCGCGCGCTTGCTCTCGATCGACGTGTGGTCGACGAGCTCGAGCGCGATGTCGAGCATCTGCGCGTAGTCGCCCGAGTCGTACACGCAGCCGTTCGGCGTCGTGTACGGCATCTCCTCGGCCTTGATGTAGTTGCGCTTGCGCACCTCGACCGGGTCGAGCTCGAGCGCGTGCGCGACGATGTCGATCACGCGCTCAGTGAACCAGAGGTGCTGCATGCGCGAGTAGCCGCGGTTCGGCGAGACGGGCGCCTTGTTCGTCGCGACCTGCGTGAAGTCGACGCGCACGTGCTGCCAGCGGTACATGCCGGGCGTCACCTGCGCCCAGATCACGCCGCCGAGCGGCTCGTAGCGGAGGTAGGCGCCGGCATCGTCGAGCGCCTTCGTCCGGAACCCCAGCAGCGTCCCGTCGCTCTTGACGGCCACCTCCGTCTCGTGGAACCAGCGCTCGTTGCCGTGCGACATCGAGAGATGGAAGTCGGTGCGCCACTCCGTCCACTGCACCGCTCGGCGGAGCTTGCGCGCGAGCAGGCAGCAGACGACGAGCTGCGGATGCGACGTGATCTTGTTGCCGAAGCCGCCGCCGATGTCCTGCGTGACGAAGCGGAGCTTGTCGAGCCCCACCCGCATCGCAGGGCCCATCATGATCGCGGCAAAGCCGGGGAACTGGTTGTTCGTATGGATCGTCCACTGCCCGACGCCGCGGTTGTACTCAACGAGCGCGCCGTCGCACTCGAGCGGTGTCGAGTTGAACCGATGGAAGTGGAGCTCGTCGATCTTCACCACCTTGTCCGCCTCGGCGAACGCGGCGTCGAGGTCGCCCCATTCGTAGACGCCCGACCACATCAGGTTCCCGCCCGCGTCCTCGTGGATGACGGGCACGTCCGCGTCCTGCGCGTGACGCGCGTCGGTGATCGCGGGCAGCGGCTCGTACTCGACCTCGACGAGCTCGGACGCGTCGCGCGCGGCCTCACGCGTCTCCGCGACGACGGCCACGATCGGCTCACCGACGTAGCGCACCTTGCCCACCGCGAGCGCGTAGTCCTTCACGTTCGCGCCGGGGACCGACGAGATCTGGAAGAACGGATCGGTGAGCGCGGCGACCTCTTCCCCGGTGAGCGTCCCGTAGACGCCGGGCATCGCCTCGGCCTGCGAGACGTCGATCGAGGTGATGTGCGCATGCGCGTATGGCGAGCGGACGAAGTGCAGGTAGCCCATGCCGTGCCGCTTGATGTCGTCGACGAAGACGCCCTGCCCCTGCAGCAGGCGGCGGTCCTCCTTGCGTGGGACGCTCTGGCCCGCCCACGTCTTCTCGGTCTCGGGCGCCTCGATCTTCTCGGGCGCAACCGTGGTGCTGCTCATGAGGCCGCCGCCTTCACGGCCTCGAAGATGTTCCAGTAGCCGGTGCACCGACAGATGTTGCCCTGCAGCGCCTTCTTGATCTCGTCGTCGGACGGGCTCGCGTTCTCGCGCAGGAGGGCGGTCGCGCTCATCAGCATCCCGGGCGTGCAGTAACCGCACTGGAGCGCATGGTGGTCCTTGAACGCCTGCTGCAGCGTCGTCAGCTCGTCGGTGTCGCTCAGCCCCTCGACCGTCTCGATGGTCGCACCGTCGGCCTGAACCGCGAGCATCATGCAGCTCTTCACGAGCGTGCCGTTCACGATCATCGAGCACGCCCCGCAGTTGCCCGTGTCGCAGCCGATGTGGCTGCCGGTCAGGTCGAGGTCGTCGCGTACGAGGTGGATCAGGAGCTTGCGCGCTTCGACCTCGCGCTCGTAGGTCTCGCCGTTGATCGTCACCGTGATCGAGCGTTCGTTCGTCGCTTGTGCGCTCATTGGGCTCCTCTGGCCTGGTCGAGTGCGCGGATCGCGAGCACCTCGGCGAGATGCCGGCGGTAGTCGCTCGAGGCGTGAACGTCGGACGGCGGCTGCAGATCCGCGCCGCTGACCGCTGCGCGCACGGCGTCCGCATCGTCACTCTGCGGTGTGAGCACGACCGGGACGGCATCGACGCAGCCAAGCGCGATGCGCACACTGCCGTTCAGCGAAGCGGCGGCGCTCACGATGCACGTTCCCTCGACTCCGAGCGTGACGGCAGCGAAGCCGTCCTTCCGTCCCGCGGGGATCGTGACCTTCGTCAAGAGCTCGCCCGTGCCGACGGCGGTCAGGTAGACGCCGAGGAAGAAGTCCGCGGCGGAAACAGTGCGCTCGCCGGCGGCGCCTGCGATCGTGAACTGTGCGCCCACCGCCGCAAGAAGCGGCGGCAGGTGGTTCGTCGGGTCGTTGGTGCAGGCGTTGCCGCCGATCGTGCCGCGGTTTCGCACCTGGACGTCGGCGATCTGCGCGCACACCTCGCCGAGAATCGGGCGCGCGCGCGCTTCGCTCGAGTTGACGATCTCGGTGTAGGTCGTCATCGCGCCCAGCTCGAGCGTCCCATCGGCGCCGAGCTCGATCCCCTTCAGCTCCTCGAGGCCGCTCAAGTCGACGAGCGTGTCCGGCGAGCCGGCGCGGGCCTTCATGACGTTGACGAGGGTCTGACCGCCTGCGAGCGCGCGGGCGCCGTCGTCCGCGGCGAGGATCGAAAGGGCTTCGGCGAGCGTCGAGGGGCGGGCGTAGGCGACCTCGCGGAGAAGCATCAAGGAGTTTTATAAAATGTCTGATCCGCTGATTGCAAGTCGCTGCCGTAGATTGTGAGACTGGGCACGTGGAACGGCCCGAGGTTCACTACGCCCGGAGCGGCGATGTGGCGATCGCGTATCAGGTGGTTGGAGGCGGCCCGCCCGACGTCGTTTTCTTTCGCGGCTTCACCGGCGATCTGCTCTCCACCTGGGATCAACCGCTGCTCGTCCGTCACATCGAGGGCCTCGCCGCGAACGGCCGCCTGATCATGCTGGACCGCCGAGGCAGCGGCCTTTCAGACCGCACGCGGGAAGTCCCGTCCGTCGAGTCCGCGATGGACGACATCCGCGCCGTGCTCGACGCCATCCGGTCCGATCGCGCAGCGCTCTGGTCGGGATCGAACGCGACCGGCATCGCGCTCATGTTCGCGGCGACCTATCCCGAACGCACCGCGGGCATCGTGCTTTTCGACCCGGCGGTCCGCGGCACCCGCTCTGAGGAGTACCCCTGGGCGCCCAGCGAGGAGGAGTGGCGGGCGCGCCTGGCGTCGATTCGCACCGGATGGGGCGAACGCGCCTACCTCGAGGATGTTGTGCGCGAATGGGCTCCCGAGCTTGCCGACGACGAGGGATTTCGGACCTGGTTCGTCGACCATCTGCGCCGGAGCCTCACGCCGGGCTCGGCGGTGACGTCGTTTCGGGCTGCGATGGAGCTCGACGTCTCCGACCTGCTCTCGGCGGTGCGCGTGCCGGTGCTCGTGATGCCGCGACCCGCCGACCCCGGTCCCGGCCATTACCTCGCCGCGCGAATCCGCGGAGCCGAGATCGCCGAACTGCCGCCCTTCCCCGGCCGGTACACCTGGATCGACGACGCTTCGCACAGGGCGACGATGGACGCGACCGCGGCGTTCATCCGGCGCCTAGCGCGGCAGGCCCAGCCGACCCGCGTGCTCGCAACGCTGCTCTTCACCGATATCGTCGGCTCCACGGAGCGCGCCGCCGCGCTCGGCGACGGAGCGTGGCGCGAGCTGCTCCGCCGGCATCACGCGATCGTCCGCCGGGAGCTCGCGAGCCACGGCGGGCGCGAGCTCGACACGGCCGGCGACGGCTTCTTTGCCTCGTTCGACGGCCCTGCGAAGGCCGTCCGGGCGGCGACGTCGATCTCGGCTGCGCTCGGAGCCGCGGGCATCCCGATCAGAGCGGGCATCCACACGGGCGAGTGCGAGGTGAACGAGGAGAAGCTCGCCGGGATCGCCGTCTCGATCGCGGCACGCATCTCCGGGCTCGCCGGTCCGGGCGAGGTGCTCGTCTCGAGCACCGTCCGCGACCTGGTCGCCGGCTCGGGGATCGCGTTCACCGACCGCGGCGAGCACGAGCTGAAGGGCGTCCCCGACGCTTGGCGGCTCTACGTCGCGACGAGCAGTTGACGGTGCTTCGCGAGGCCGGCGAGGACGACGTCGATGTCCTCTTCGGTGTTGTAGGCGTGCGGTGAGACGCGCAGATTCGAGTCGCGCTCCGACGTGACGATCCCCTCCGCCCCGAGGGCTGCGACGAGGGCCGGCGCGTCTGCCGACCGGATGCAGACGAGCGCACCGCGCCGCTCGGCCTCGCGCGGCGTCACGATCGTGCCGCCGAGCTCGTCGACGCCGGCGATCAGCCGTTCGTTCAGCCCGTTCACGTGCTCGCGCGTCTCGGCGATCCCGATCTCGCGGATCAGCTCGATGCCCGCGATCCCGGCGTAGATCGCCGGCACGGGCGGCGTCCCCGACTGCCAGCGGCGTGCATTCGGCGCCGGCGCGTAGCGCGTGTGCGCCATCTCGAAGATGTCGCGGTCGGCGAACCACCCCGTCTCGGTCGGCGTCAGCTCTTCGGCGAGCCCCGGTCGCGTCCACAGGAACGCGAGCCCGGCGGAGCCGAGCAGGTACTTCAGGACGCCCGCCGCGAGGGCATCGACGCCGATCTCGGTGACGTCGAGCGGGTACGAGCCGGCCGCCTGGTAGGCGTCGAGCAGGCACAGCGCCCCGTGGTCGTGAGCCACGCGCGCAATCTCCTCGACCGGGAGCCGCGCGCCATTCCGGTAGCACACCGCCGTCACCGAGACGATCGACGTGCGCTCGTCGACGGCCTCCGCAACGCGCTCCGGCTCGACGACGTGCACCTCCGCCCCGCGCAGCTGCTGCGCATGCCAGATCTGCCCGATCGTCGGGAACTCGTAGTCGCTGATCACGACCTTTGGCCGCTGCGAGAAGTCGATCGCCGACGCGAGCGCGCTCACGCCGGCCGAGAGCGACGTCGCGACCGCCACGTCTGCGGGCGCGGCGTTCACGAGCCCGGCGAACGCGCCGCGCGCCGCCTCGGTGCGCTCGACCCAGTAGTCCCAGGGTGCACCGCGCTCGTCCCAGCCCGTCAGGTAGTCCTCGTACGCGGCGCGCACCGCGTCGGAGAGCGCGCCCTGCGAGCACGAGTTGAGGTACGTCAGCCGCTCGAAGATCGAGAAGCGCGAGCGGCAGGCTGCGACGCCGGAGCTAACGGCCAAGGTAGGCCTTCCTGAGATCCTCGTTCTCGCGCAGCTCCGCTGCTTTGCCCTCGAGCACGAGCCGCCCTGTGGACAGCACGTAGCCGCGGTCGGCGATCGACAGCGATACGTTCGCGTTCTGTTCCACGACGAGGATCGCGACGCCCGACTCGTGTACCTGCTTGATGATCTCGAAGTTTCGCTCGACGAGGATCGGCGCGAGGCCCATCGACGGCTCGTCCATCAGCAGGAGCTTCGGCCGCGACATCAACGCGCGGCCCATCGCGACCATCTGCTGCTCGCCGCCGGAGAGCGTGCCCGCGAGCTGCGCGCGGCGCTCGTACAGGAGCGGAAAGAGCTCGTACACGCGGTCGAAATCCTCCTGGTCGCCGCCGCCGCGCAGATACGCGCCCAGCTCGAGGTTCTCGAGCACGGTCATCGGCGCGAACAGCCGCCGGTTCTCGGGGACGATGGCGATGCCCCTGCCGATGCGGTAGCTCGTCGGCCGCCTGGTCACGTCCTCGCCCTCGATCCGCACCGAGCCGGTGCGCGGCGTGACGATCCCGAGAATCGTCTTCAGGGTCGTCGACTTGCCCGACGCGTTCCCGCCGAGCAGGCACACGAGCTCGCCGGGCTCGACGCGCAGCGACAGGCCCTGCAGGATGTGGATCTGGCCGTAATACGTGTTCACCGCATCCAGACTGAGTAGTGCTCCGGCGCCGGCAGAGCCTGCGCGGCCGGCCGACTCCGTCGAGCCTACGTCGGCAGGTCTGCTCATCTCGCCTCGCTCATTTCTTGCTCATCGTGTTCAGGCCGAGGTAGGCCTCGACGACCTTCTCGTTCGTCGCGACGGTCTCGAACGAGCCCTCGGCGATCTTCACGCCGTGGTCGAGCGCGACGACGCGGTCGGAGATCCCCTCGACGACGTGCATGTCGTGCTCGATGACGAGGATCGTGTAGCCCCCCTCCGTGCGGAGCTGACCGATCAGCTCGGTGATCTCGTGCGTCTCCGCCGGGTTCATCCCGGCGGCCGGCTCGTCCAGCAGCAGGAGGCGCGGGCGCGTCGCCGTCGCGCGCGCGATCTCGAGCCTGCGCCGGTTCGCGTACGAGAGCGAGTACGCGGGCTGGTTCCAGCGATACCCGAGCAGGCGATCGCCGAAGAACCGCAGCCGCTCCTCCGCGAGCGCTTCGATCTCGCGCTCCTCGCGCCGCATGCCGGGCGTGCGGAGCATGGAG
>DASRGQ010000047.1:0-28640 GCA_035650975.1 Gaiellaceae bacterium | reverse complement strand
TGTCCTGTTCGGCTATGCGCCGCAGTTGCGGGGCGTGTTCACTGTGCGCGTCGGCCTGTGGCAGTCGACGGTGCTGACGGTGCGCCGCTTCCGGTTGCGTCTGTGAGGACGGCGCCTGTCCGACGCGGCACAATCCCCAGCAGCCCCCGTAGCTCAGTGGATAGAGCAGCGGTTTCCTAAACCGCGTGCGCAGGTTCGATTCCTGCCGGGGGCATGTTCCAAGTGGCCGGCTTCACACGTTGGTCAGCTGCACCACGCACCGCACCAGTCGGTGGAGTCGCGCTCACCCTTGCCGTGAAGCCGGCAAGGCCTCTGCTCCTAGTCGCCGCCGTGGTCCGAGTGGGCGCCGGCCTTTTTCCCGTGGTTCCCGGGCGTGCACGACTTCCGGAGGTCGTCGATCTCCTTTCGGTGCCCCTGGATCGCCTGTGACGCGTCCAGTAGTTGCAGCACTTCCGTCGAGCAGCCCTGCGTTCGGATGAGTGCAACCGCGAGGTTGTAGTCGTTGTATGCCTCGCTCAGCGAGCCGGTCCCTTGGAGCTTCTGCGCAGCCTGCTGGAGCAGCGGCAGCGCACCGGCAGCATCCCCGGCCTGCAACTTCGCGTATCCCTCGTTGGCGAGCGAGACCCCACTCGTCAACGAGCTTGCCGCGGGCTGCGTCGTGCTCGGCGGCGGCTGGGCGGTGACCGTCTCTCGAACCGTCGTTCCAGGCGTCGTCACCGTCGTCCCCCGTTCCCGCACCGTTACCGGGGGGGTCGAGCTGTCTTTCGAGTGGCCACCCGTGAGTGCCACCGCGGCGACCGCGCCGGCGGCGAGCAGCAGCGCGATCAACCCGAGCACGAGCGGCAGCCGTCGTGCAGGGGCGACACCCGCAGGCGCCAAGGGCAGGATCCGCGTCTGCTCCTCCGAGTTGGCGTACACGTCGCGAAGGGCGGCAATGAACTCGGCGCAGCTCCGGAAGCGCTTCGATGGATCCTTCGCGAGCGCGTGCCGAAAGACGTCATCTGCCTCTCGGGGGATCCCGAGCCCGTGACTGGAAATCGACGGAACCGGTGAGCTCACGTGCGCAGCAGCCTCGGCGGTCGGCGAATCGGACTCGAACGGCCGGGCGCCGGTCAGGAGCTCGAAGGCGACCACGCCCAGCGCGTAGCGATCGGCTTCAGGACCGGCCTTTCGGCCCTGAGCCTGTTCCGGCGCGAGGTACCCCGCCGTGCCGAGAATCGTGCCCGTCTGCGTAAACGAGTCGAGGCCCGCCGCGCTCGCGACCCCAAAGTCGGCAACGTGAACCGAGTCGTGCTCGTCGAGCAGGATGTTCGCCGGCTTGACGTCTCGGTGCACGACACCATGTGCATGTGCGAAGTCGAGCGCATCCGCCACCGACTCGAGCCACGCCAGTGCCCGATGCGGCGACTGCGCTCCGAGGCGCAGCGCGTCGGCGAGCGACCCCTCTGCGATGTACTCCATGACGATGAACGGCCGGTCTCCGGTTTCACCGATGTCGTAGATCGTCACGATTGACGGGTGCGCGGAAAGCCGTGCGGCGGCAAGCGCTTCACGGGTGAAGCGCTTGCGGATCTCCCCGTCCGTGGCGTAGCGAAGAGAGAGCAGCTTGACGGCGACCAACCGACCGAGAAGCGTGTCGGTGGCGCGGTAGACGTCGCCCATGCCGCCGTACGCGATCCGCGCCACGTCCTGATAGCGCACCGGGAGGGTCCCTGCTTCGACCGCCACCCGAACGCGGTACCCCACCGGGGCATCCATTGAACAGCCTCCGATGAGCATTCAGGCGATTACGAGCCGCGGGCGAACGACCTTCAGGCGACGCCCGGCTCAGGCCGCGCTGCAACCTGCTTCGTCCCTCTACTCACGCGGGTTGGCGCGTGCCGACCAAGCCGCAGCGCCGGCCGGAAGCAGCCGGTCGGAGAGCTCCTCGCTCGCGAGCAGAACCTCGCCGGCGGGCAGCGCGAATGGCGCGCCGTCGACGTTCACCGCACACACGACGTCTCCGCGCGCGAAGAGCAGGACGCCCGGCGGCGCAGGCAGCCACCCGAACGGGCCATGCGGGCGTAGTGCCAGTGCCGTGCGGAAGACCTCGAGCATCGAGCCGGCACGTCCTTCTTGCGCCTCGACGCTGCGCTCGGCGAAGTCCGCCGGGATCGGCAGCCAAGGGTCACGCCATTCCGCGAGCGAGCGCGTCCACGGGACCGGTACGCGGCAGCCGTCGCGGCCAAACCGCTCGCCGTGCGTCCGGAAGAAGATCGGGTCCTGGCGCGCCTCATCAGGGAGCTCGACCTCCTCGAGCCCGAGCTCCTGGCCCTGGTACAGAAATGCGGCGCCCGGCAGGGCGAGCAGCAGCAGCGCCGCAGCACGCGCACGGCGCCGTCCCTCGGCGCCGCCGCCGTAGCGCGTCGGCAGCCTCGTCACGTCGTGGCTCTCGAGCACCCAGGTCGCCGTCGCGCCGACAGTGCCGAGGCTCCGGAGCGACCGGTCGATCGCGCTGCGGAAGCCGTCACTCGACCAGTCCTCGAACAGGAGCGTGAAGTTGAAGACGAGGTGCAGCTCGTCCGGTCGGACGTACTGCGCAACACGGTCCGGGTCGCGGAAGAACACCTCGCCGACCACAAACCGGTCGCCGGGGTATGAGTCGACGAGCGCACGCAGCTCGTGGTAGTACGGATGGAGCTCGGGCCGGTCGATCGCGCGGCGGCGGTCGAACGAGTGCAGCTCGGCGCCCGGGACCGGCTCGGCCTCGTCGCGCAGCTCCGGGTCCTTGAAGAGACCGTGCGCAACGTCGAGGCGAATCCCGTCCACGCCGCGGTCGAGCCAGAAGCGGTAGATCGCATCGAACTCGCAGCGAACGTCCGGGTTGTGCCAGTCGAGGTCCGGTTGCTCCGGCGCGAACAGGTGAAGGTAGTAACGGCCGGTCGCCTGGTCGCGCTTCCACGCGGGCCCGCCGAAGACGGACAGCCAGTTGTTCGGCTCGTCGCTCCACACGTAGTACTCAGGATGCTCTCGGAACCATGGGTGCTCGATCGATGTGTGATTCGGGACGATGTCGATCACGACCCGCAAGCCGAGCGCGTGTGCGTCTGCGAGCAGAGCGTCGAAGTCGGAGAGGCTGCCGAACTGCGGATCGACGTCGACGTAGCTCGCGACGTCGTAGCCGTGGTCGGCGCCGGGTGACGGGAAGAACGGCGTCAGCCAGATCGCATCGACGCCGAGATCGCGCACGTACGGAAGGCGCGCGCGGATGCCAGCGAGGTCGCCGACACCGTCGCCGTTCGCGTCGGCAAAGCTGCGGACGTAGATCTCATAGACGACCGCGTTGCGCCACCACGTCACGCGCGCAGCACCTCGTCGAGAAACGCGTAGCGGTCGAGCCGCGCCTGCGGGTCGGCACCGATGCCGTGGCCGCAGTCGTACTCGCGCCAGATCTTCGGCTCGGGCGCGAGCTCGTACAGGCGGCGCGCGGCGTCGTAGGGCACGACGTCGTCCCGCGTTCCGCGCTGGAAGAGCCGAGCCGGGCCGGCGACGGTGATGAACCGGCCGGGGTCCCACGCGTCGCCGGAGATGCCCGTGCCCATGCCGGCGATCACGAGTGCCGCGACCCGCGCGTCTCGCGCGGCGAGCGCAGCGCCGCGGGCGGCGCCGAGGCTGTGGCCGTAGAACCCGAAACGATCAGCGCCCAGCTCTGCGAGGCGGTCGAGCGCCCGCTGTTGCACGTCGACGGTCTCCTCGAAGGAACGCGCTTCGTCGGGGTCGCCGCGGGGCGCCATGGTCACGTCGGTCGCGATCACGATGTGTCCGCGGCGTTCGAGCTCTTCGACCTCGTCGCGAAACAGATGGCTCCCCGGGCCCCTCCCTCCGTGAGCCACGACGACCCCGGTCACAGCCGCTCGACCACCGCGTCGCCGACCTGCGACGTCGTCGCGCTCCCACCGAGGTCGCGCGTGAGCGCACCGGCGCGGCAGACCCCTTCGACAGCGGCGAGCAGCCGGTTGGACGCGTCGGCCTCGCCGAGGTGCTCGAGCATCAGCGCTGCACTCCAGATAGCGCCGAGCGGGTTCGCGATCCCCTTCCCCGCGATGTCGGGCGCCGAGCCGTGCACCGGCTCGAACATCGCGACGCGGCCGTCCCCGACCGACGCGCTCGCCGCCATCCCCATCCCGCCCTGCAACACCGCAGCGATGTCCGTGAGGATGTCGCCGAAGAGGTTCGACGCAACGACCACGTCGAGGCTCGCCGGGTCGGTCACCATGCGCGCGGCCAGCGCATCGACGAGCACACGCTCCACGCGCACGCCCGAATGCGCCGTATGCACCTCCTCGACGACCTCGTCCCAGAGGACGTAGCCGTACCGCGACGCGTTCGACTTCGTCGCGCTCGTCAAGACGCCGCGCCGGTTCTCGGCAAGCGCGAACGCGCGCTCGACGACGCGCTGCACCCCGGCGCGCGTGAACACGCTCGTCTCGATCCCGACCTCGAGCGGCAGCCCCGGATGCGCTCGGCCGCCGACTCCCGAGTACTCGCCTTCGGTGTTCTCGCGCACGAACAGCATGTCGACCTGCGGCCGGCCGGCGAGTCGCGAAGGCACGCCGTCGAGCAGCCTCGCCGGCCGGAGGTTCGCGTACAGGTCGAGACGCTGGCGAAGCGGCAGCAGCAGCCCCCACAGCGTCACGTGGTCGGGCACCGACGGGTCGCCGACCGCGCCGAGCAGGATCGCGTCGTGCGCGCGCGCCACCTCGATCGCGTCCGCCGGCATCATCGTCCCGTGCTCGTGGAAGTGCGCGGTGCCCCACGGCAGCTCGCGCCACTCGAGATCGAGTCCCAGTGCGTCGACCGCCTTGCGTGCCTCCGCGATCACCTCCGGCCCCGCGCCGTCGCCGGCGATGACTGCAACCTGGTGGGTCATAGACTCCTCTCCAGCTCCTCGAGGGTCGGGATCGCCGAGCGTCCGTCCAGTGCGCGGCACGAAAGCGACGCCGCGGTGTTCGCAGCGTGCAACGCATCTGCGAGCCCGGCACCGCGCATGAGCCAGGCAAGCAGTGCGCCGTGGAAGACATCCCCCGCGCCGAGCGTGCTGACCGGCTCGCACGGCACTCCGGGCGCCTCGAACGTGCCGTCGCGCGTCGCCGCCGACGCCCCGCGGTCTCCGCGCGTCACGACCACCACCTCGGCACCGGCCGCGAGCGCGGCTCCTGCGTCGCCAAAGTCTGCCGCCAAGCGTTCGGCCGTCGGTGCGTAGACCGCGACGCCGCGCAGATCGAGCTTCGGGATCGGATTGCCGCCGTCGACGGACAGCCGCCCATGCGCGTGCCCGAAGCCTTCATGGTCGACATGCACCCAGTCGAAGCCCGCGCCGTCGACGTCTGGCACGGTCGCCGTGCCTGGACGGTGGACGATCGACCGCGCGCCGCCGGGCCCGACGAGGATCACGCTCTGCGCCGTTCGCGCGCGGGCAACGGTCTCCAGCCGCGACACGTCGACGCCCTCGGCGGCGAGCCCGCCGCGAACGAAGTCGCCCGCATCGTCGTCACCGACCGCACCGGCGAACGCCGTCTCGACACCCAATCGTGCGAGGGTCACGGCCGCCGTTGCGGCCGGCCCTCCGCCGGCGATCGTCAGCTCGTCGGCGATGACGCGCCCGTCGGGCTGCGGATGCGAGGGCACGGTGACGATCGTGTCGCGCGTGGCAAGACCGACACATAGCACCGCCATCGTCAGCGCTCGACCAGCAGCGTCAGCACCTGGTGCGGAAGGTACGGCACGACGATCGCGCCGCCCTCCACCGTGGCCTCGTCGAGCGGCTCCTCGAGCGCGTTCGCGAAGCGCGCCCGCGCGCACGCGATGCGAACGCGTGCCGTTCCTCGTGCGCCGTGCGCCTCATAGAGACGGAGGACGAGGACGTCCGAGCGCTCCGCAAGCTTGATCGTGTCGAGCACCAGATTCGGGTCGTCCGTCGACGCGAACGACGCGCCGATGGACGCCGTCCGGCGAAGCGGTGCGTTGAAGCGAGTCGCCTCGGCGAGCACTCCCGCCTCCCGCCAGCCGTTTGCGTGCGGCAGCAGCGCGTAGCTGAACTCGTGCCGGCCGCGATCGGCATCCGGGTCCGGCGAACGCGGCGCGCGCAGCAGGCTGACCCGCAGCTCGCTGCCGTGGCAGCTGTAGCCGTACTTCGAGTCGGTCAGCACGGCCGCGCCGAAGCCGTGCTCCGACAGGTCGGCGAACCGGTGACCGGGCACCTCGTAGCGCGCGCGATCGAAGCTCGTCGAGAAATGCGTCGGCCGCTCGGCGTATCCGAACGGCATCTCGTAGGTGGCACCCGAAGCGCGGATCGCCAGCGGGAATGCGACCTTGAGCAGCGTGTGCTCCTCCTGCCAGTCGACGGTCGTGTGGAACTCGACCCGCCGCGCGCCCGCATCGAGGCGCACGACCTGGCGGAGCGCGCTTGCCTCGCCGATACGTCGATCGAACGCGATGTCGGCGCGCAGCGGGCCGGCGGAAACGACCTCGCACGAGTGTGCGGGCTCGCAGTCGCGGCGGGTCTCGAGGTGCGAGGGGTCGATGTCCCACGCATCGAACTTGACGGGCCGGTCCTCGTAGAGCTCGAGCCGGTTCCCCGGCGCCGCCAGCGTCTCACGGCCGGTCGCCTTGTCGACGACGCTCATGACGCTCCCGTCCGCCGCGAGTACGACGCGAAGGAGACGGTTCTCCAGCGTCAACCCCTCGACGCGAACCTCGTCATCCGCCGCGACCTCGACGGCGTCGCCGTACGGAGGCGCCTCGACGAACACGGCGTCGACGACCTCGCGGCGCGCGACACCGACCGTGTTCACGAGCGCGTCACCGTCGCCGATCAGCTCATGCAGCGACGACTCGAGCTCCGCGAAGTCGCGACGCGCGTCGTCGTAGACGAGCCCGATCGACGAGCCGGGAAGGATGTCGTGGAACTGCTGCAGGAGGAGCAGCTTCCAGAGCCGGTCGAGCTCGGCGCGTGGATAGTCGCCGCGCGCGGCGCCGAGGAACTCTGCGTCGTGCAAGAGCTGCTCGCAGACGCGGTTGCCGCGCTTGACGAACGCCTGCGACGTGAAGACGCCGCGGTGGTACTCGAAGTAGAGCTCGCCGACGACGACCGGACGCTCGGCGTCCTCGGCCTCGAGTGCGGAGAAGAACTCGTCGCTCGTCGCGCTCCGCACCCGCGGCAGGCCTTCGAGGTCTCGCATACGGCGCAGGCGCTCGAGCATCGCGCGCGTGGGCCCGCCGCCGCCGTCACCGAAGCCGTAGACGAGCAGGCTCGTGCCGCTCGAGTCGTGGTTTTTGAACTCGCGCCGCGCGAACAGCACCTCGTCGACGCTGACGTCGCTGTTGTAGTTGTCGGCGGGCGGGTAGTGCGCGAGCACCTCGCTTCCGTCGACGCCCTGCCAGACGAACGTGTGCGCGTCCGGCCGGTTGAAGCGGTTCCACGAAAGCTTCTGTGTGAGAAACCGCGAGATTCCGCACAGGCGCAGCAGCTGCGGCAGCTGGCCGCAATAGCCGAACGCGTCCGGTGACCAGAACTCGCGGCAGCGAACACCAAGCTCGTCCTCGAAGAAGCGCTGGCCGTGCACGAACTGCCGCAAGAGCGACTCGCCGGAGGGGAGGTTGCAGTCCGGCTCGATCCAGCTGCCTCCGACCGGCACGAACTGGCCGCCGCGCACTTTGGTGACGATCCGGCCCCACAAGTCGGGCTCGCGCTCCTTGATCCACGCGTACTGCTGCGCCTGGGAGCACGCAAAGCGGAACTCCTCGTACTCGTCCATGTACCGCGTCTGGCTCGCGAAGGTCCGCACGAGCTTGCGCTGCGTCTCCGCGAGCGGCCAGAGCCACGCCGTGTCGATGTGCGCGTGGCCGATCGCGATCATCTCGTGCACGCGAGTCGCGTTGCGGTGCTCGTACAGGGCCGTGACGATCGCCGGGTCGCGCTCGTTGCAGAAGCGGTTCAGCTCGGAGCGAACGTGACCGCCGAACCCGGGCTCGAGCGTGTCCGACGCCTCTAGCGCGCGCAGCACCTCGAAGTCGAAGTACGTGCGCCAGGCGTCCTCGTCGGCAAGCGCGAGCTCGCACCGCTCGAGCTCCGGCGGCGGGTCGAGTCGACCAAAGAGCCCGTTGCACGCGAGCTCGACCGCAAGCTCGACGCGCTCGCCGCCGCGCGCGCTGGGCACGATCGTCGCGTCGAAGCGCTGGTGCGGCTCCGTCCCGTGCAGCCCCTGCACGGCGCGTCCGTCGATCCACAGCGTCGACTCGGCTCGGCTCGCCCACAAGAGATCCACCCGGCGACCCTCCCACGCCTGCGGAACGGTGGCGGCGACCCGAAACCAGTACGTCGCCCAGAGCGGCCCGAGCCGCTCGCCGACCGCGGCGGGCCGGTACGCGAGCGCTCGCGCGTCCGCGTAGGAGATGCGGTCGACGGGGCCGGCGACGATCAGCTCGTCCACCGGGATCGTGGCCGTGTACGCGGCCTCGCGCAGGCGCTGCGACATCTGCGCGAGACGCTCGCGCGTGTACTGCAGATGCCGGATCACGAAAGAAAAGTTCTACTCGCCCTGCAGGCGCTCGCCCGTGTCAGGCGAGAAGAAGTAGAACCGCGAGGGATCGACCGCGAGCGTGAGCGGATGCCCAATGCTCGCCTTCGTGCGCGAGTCGACGCGAGCCGCGAACAACGTGCGGTCCTGCGCCTCGGCGAGCAGGCCGGCGAGGTCGTCCTCCTCGTCTGACATCGCGTCCTCGACGACGACCTGCTCGGCGTCGACCTCGAAGAAGACGTACGCGTCCGAGCCGAGCTCCTCGAGCACCTCGACGTTGACGTCGATGCGCGGCAGGTGATCGGGCGCGAACGCGGTGTCCTCGAACGCCTCGGGGCGCACGCCGAAGACGACATCGCCGGTTGCAGGCGGCCGCACGTCGCCGAGCGGCACCTTGTACCGGCCGAACTCGATGTCGTCGCCGACCTTCGCGCGCACGAGGTTCATCGCCGGCGAGCCGATGAAGGCTGCGACGAAGATGTTCGCGGGATGCTCGTAGAGGTGCTGCGGCGCGTCGACCTGCTGCACCTTGCCGTCGCGCATCACGGCGACGCGCTGGCCGAGCGTCATCGCCTCCACCTGGTCGTGCGTGACGTAGACGGTCGTCACCCCGAGCCGCGAGTGGAGCTGCTGCAACGACGTGCGCATCGTCACGCGAAGCTTCGCGTCGAGATTCGACAACGGCTCGTCCATCAGGAACGCCTGCGGCTCGCGGATGATCGCGCGGCCCATCGCGACGCGCTGCTGCTGCCCGCCCGAGAGCTGGCGGGGGCGCCGATCGAGCATTTCCTCGAGGCCGAGCAGCTTCGCAACCTCGAGCACGCGCTGCTCACGCTCGGCGCGCGGCACCTTGCGGACGCGCAACCCGTAGCCGAGGTTCTTGCGCACGGTCATGTGCGGATAGAGCGCGTAATTCTGGAAGACCATGGCGAGATCGCGTGAGCCGGGTGCGGCGCGCGTCATGTCCTTGTCGCCGATCTTGATGCGCCCGCTCGTCGCCGACTCGAGGCCGCCGATCGTGCGCAGCAGGGTCGTCTTGCCGCAGCCCGACGGGCCGACGAGCACGAGGAACTCGCCCTGGTCGATCGTCAACGAGACGTCGTCGACCGCCCGCACGCCGCCTGCGAACTCCTTGGTCACGTGATCGAGGACGATCTCGGCCATCAGCCGGGAAAATAACGCGCCCGGACCGACTCTGCAAACGTTCCCACACGCGTCGGCTCGCTCCGTACACTCAGACGGTGATCGACGAGGTCGTCCCCGGCGTCTACCGGCTGCGCGACACGTGCAATGTCTACGTGCTGCGCGCGGGCCGCGAGGCGACTCTCGTCGATTTCGGCTCCGGCGCGGTGCTCGAGCGCCTCGAAGAGCTCGGGATCGACCGCGTCACCGACGTGGTCGTCACACACCATCACCGCGACCAGATTCAGGGGCTGGCCCGCGCCGCGGCAGCCGGTGTGCGCATCTGGGCCCCGCCCGTCGAGCGCGAGCTGATCGATGACGTCGACCGGCATTGGCTGATGCGCCCGCTCGACGACGACTACGACCTGCGCGAGGACCGCTTCTCACTGCTCGAGCCGGTCGAGGTCACGGGCGTCGCCGCCGAGTACCGCGTGCAGCGCTACGGCGGCGTCGAGCTCTTCGCGCTGCCGACGCCCGGTCACACGATCGGATCCGTCACCTACCTCGCCGAGGTCGGCGGCCGCTCGCTCGCCTTCGTCGGCGATCTGATCTACGGCAACGGGAAGCTGTGGTCGCTCGCGGCGACGCAGTGGACGTACACCGGAGCCGAAGGGCAGATCGCGACGAGCATCTCGCTGGCACTGCTCGCCGACCGCCGCCCTGACCTGCTGCTGCCGTCGCACGGCGATCCGATCGGCGAGACGGCGCCGGCGATCACGCACACGCGCGAGCGGCTTCGCGGTCTGATCTCACTGCGGCGCGAGGACGACTGGGACTTCGACGACTGGTTCCGCAACCCGTGGCAGGAGCTCTCGCCCCACCTGTTGCGGAGCCGCACGAGCATGGCGACCTCCTACCTCCTCCGCTCGGAGTCGGGCCGCTCACTGCTCGTCGACTGGGGCTACGACATCTGGACCGGCTCGCCGCTCGGCGCCGACCGCGCGTCGAAGCGACCGCTCCTCACGACGCTCGAAGGAATGAACGTCGACATCGTCCTGACGACGCATTACCACGACGACCACGTCGCGGGGATCAACCTGCTGCGCGACGTGCACGGCACGGAGGCCTGGATCCCCGAGAACGTCGCGCCGATCCTCGCCGACCCACGACAGCACGACCTGCCGTGCCTCTGGTTCGATCCCGTCGCCGCCGACCGCGTGCTGCCACTCGGCGAGCCGATCGCATGGGAGGAGTACGAGCTGACGCTGTACCCGCTGCCCGGGCACACGCGCTATGCGGTCGCGATCGCCGTCGAGGTCGACGGACGCCGCGTCCTCTTCACGGGCGACCAGCAGACCGGGCTGCCGCACCTGCTGCCGAACTACCAGTACAAGAATAGGTTCGGGATCGACGACTACGTCGCGAGCGCGAAGCTCTACGTGGAGCTGCGCCCCGACCTCATCCTCGGCGGTCACTCGCCGCCGATCGAGGTGGACGACGCAGTCCTCGCGCAGCTGCGCGAGACGGGCGACTGCGTCGCGGCGCTGCATCGCGAGCTGCTGCCGCCGGAACGCGTCGAGGCGCGCATCGAGCCGTATCGCTCGATCATCGCCCGCGGCGAGGCCTTCGAGCTCGATGTCGTCGTCGAGCACGGCGAGGCCGAGGTCGACCTCGTCGCCTCCGAGGGCTGGGCCGTCGAACGCGTGTCGCCGACTCGCTTCCGCGTCACCGCCGGCGATGCGCCGGTCAGGCGAGCGCGGATTGCAGCCGACGTGGCGGTCGCGGGGATCCGGTACGGGCAGATCGCCGAAGCGCTGGTGGACGTCACGTGATCGTCGAGCGCCACGGCCTCAGGCTCACCGTCTCCGACGACGGGCACTTCGCCGACTTCGGGCCGCTGCGGCTGCGGCCGCTTGCCGCGCTCGACACGATGGGTGCGCCGGACGAGACGTATGCGGTCGAGCCGCCGGTACTCGTCGACGACGGCGTCGTCGAGGTGCGCCGCCGCTCGACGGCCTGGGAAAAAGCGGTGGTCACGCTCGCCCTCGCCGAGGACGGTCTCGAGGTACGCACGCACGTGCGCGGCCGCGGTGCGCTCGACACAGCGCGCCTCCTCGCGGTGCGGTCGCTCCTGCCGGGCAAGCCGAACGGCCTGCTTCCGAGCGGGGCCGCGCCGGCCGAGCTCTTCACACCGAACCCCGACGACCCCGAGCGCGTGACGCGGCCGGCGCGCGAGCGCGCAGTGATCGGCGTCGTCGGCGACTCCGACCCGGGCCGCGGCCATTGGTTCTACACACCCGCGCCGCTGTACTTCGTCCTCGGCGACGTCGGCATCTCGATCGTCGCGCCGGTCGCGGAGCTGCGGTTTCCGCAGCTCGTCTACGAAGGCGGCGACCGCTCCTTCGCGCTCGCGCTGGAGTACGAAGGACACACGCTCGTCGACGGCGCGTTCGACGCGCCGACGGTCCTGCTCACGCCGGGCGTGGAAGACCCGTACGAAGGTCTGCGCGCACATCGCGCGAGCCTTGCCGTGCGCGGCGCAGCTCCGCCCGTCGAGCAGCGCATCACTCCGGCGTGGTGGAGCGAGCCGATCTTCTGCGGCTGGGGCGCGCAGGTCGCGCGCGGCGAGGCGTCAGGCCGGCGTGCCGCCGACCTTGCGACGCAGGCGGAGTACGACGACTACCTCGGGATCCTCGAACGCGAGCAGGTCGTGCCCGGCACGATCACGATCGACGACAAGTGGCAGCGAACGTACGGGCGCAACGAGCCGGACACCGGCAAATGGCCCGACCTGCACGGCTGGATTGCGCGCAGGCACGACGCCGGCCAGCGCGTCCTCCTCTGGTGGAAGGCGTGGGACGCGGAGGGCCTGCCGCCCGAGCTCTGCGTGCGGAACCCGGCAGGCGAGCCGCTCGGCGTCGACCCGTCGAATCCCGACGCGCAGGGGCTGCTCGCGGAGATCGTCACGGGGATGCTCTCCCCCGCCGGGCTCGACGGCGACGGGCTGAAGATCGACTTCACCGCGCGCACGCCGAGCGGACATGCCGCGACGGCGTCGGGCTCGTGGGGAATCGCGCTGCTGCACGAGCTCCTCTCGATCGTCCACCGCGCGGCAAAGGCGGCGAAGCCCGCCGCACTGCTCGTCACACAGACGCCGCACCCCGCGTTCGTCGACGTCGCCGACATGATCCGCTTGAACGACATGATGCGCCTCGGCGACGGCCACGGGCCGGCATCGGTGGTGCCGCAGATGCGCCACCGCGCGCGTGTGACGGCAGCGGCCTGCCCGGAGCTTCTCGTCGACACCGACGACTGGGCGGTGCCGAGCCTCGCCGCCTGGCGCGAGTACCTGCGCGAAAAATCTTCACTCGGCGTCCCGGCGCTGTATTACGCTGACCTCATCGAGGGAGCCGGCGCACGGCTCGGGCCCGAGGACTACCTGGCGTTGAGGGAGACGTGGTCGGCTTGGCGGGAGAGTAGGTCGTGACCATCGAGCCGCGCCGAAGAACGCCGCAACCGGTCACGCTCGCCGACATCGCGCGCGAAGCCGGTACGTCGCAGTCGACGGCGTCTCGCGCGCTGAGCGGCCGCGGGTACGTCGCCGCCGACGTTCGCGAGCGGCTTCTCGCTGCCGCCGACCGGCTCGGCTACGTCCCCGACGCCTCGGCCCAGACGCTGAAGCAGAAGACGAGCCGCGTCGTCGGCGTCGTCGTCTCAGATCTCGACAACCCCTTCTACGGCGGTCTCGCCGCCGGCGTCGAGCAGACGTTGCGCGAGGCCGACTACCGGATGATGCTCGTCGGCGACAACAGCGAGAGCGCCGAGGAAACGACGGCGGTGCGGACGTTCCTGGCGATGCGCACACCGGGCGTCATCCTCACTCCGGTCGGCAGCGACGCGACATCGCTGCTCCATCGCCGCGGCATTCCGGTCGTCGAGGTCGACCGGCAGATCGCGACCGTTCCCTGCGACGCCGTCGTCATCGACAACGTGCGCGGTGCGCGCGTGGCGGTCGAGCACCTGCTCGCGCTCGGCCACCGGCGCATAGCGTTGCTCGTCGTCGACACCGACTGGACGAGCGACGTCGGCCGGCTTGCGGGCTACCACGACGCGCACGCCGTTGCAGGGGTGCCGGTCGACGAGTCTCTCGTGCTCCGCATCCCGTTCCACGACGCGGCCGCCGAGTCGCGCATCGCAGACCTGCTCGACCGCGGCAGGCCGACGGCCATCTTCGCGGCGAACAACCTGCTCGCCGAGCAGGCGTGGCGCGTGCTGCGTGCCCGCGGGCTGACGCTGCCGACGGACATCTCGCTCGTCGGCTTCGACGACGTCCAGTGGACGGAGATGGTGAGCCCGGGGATCACGACGGTCGCGCAGCCGACGATCGAGCTCGGCCGGCGCGCGGCCGCGCTGCTCATTCGCCGCATCGGCGACCCGGCCGCCCCGACCGCGCTCGAGCTGCTCCAGCCGGACCTCGTCGTACGCGGCTCGACCGGTCCGGCACCGGCCGCTTCCTAACATCCGAGCCGTTCCGGAGTCATCCACCTTGAAAGATGGGGGGAAGTCTGGTTACGTTCCCACACGACTGTGGTGACGTTGCCACACGGCTGTCACAAACGGGGCCGCAGCCCCATGGCACAGGAGGGAATGCATGTCGCGTAGGTGGAAGGCGATCGGCGCGTTCGCCATCGCCGGGGTCGTGGCGGCGATCGCCGTCACGGCTGCCGCAGCCCACTCGTCCTCGAAGCACTCGACCACGTTCTCGGGGACGCTGAACATCATGGGGTTCGGCACGAACGGCGACGACGTCGCAAAGAACCGGTTCGCGATCGCCCAGAAGGCCGTCGCCCCGGCCAAGGTCAACGCACCGAACGGCGGCTTCAACGAGCAGCAGTTCCTGACGGACATCGCGTCGAAGCAGGTTCCCGATCTCGTCTACTGGGATCGCTCCTACGTCGGAACGTACGCCGCGAAGGGCGCGCTGATGCCGCTCGACTCGTGCATCAAGAGCGACAAGATCGACACGAGCCAATACCGGCAAGCGGCACTGCAGTCCGTGACGTACAACGGGCACATCTACGGCATCCCGGAGTTCTTCGACGTCCGGACGCTCATCGTCGACACGCATGTCGCCGACACGTCGGGCGTCACCGGCAAGATGCTGAACACGGCGAATCCGACCGTCCTGAAGCAGGCCGCGCTCAAGATGTATCAGCACAGCGGCAGCCAGGTGACGCGCATCGGCTTCGACCCGAAGCTCCCGGAGTTCTTCCCGCTGTGGGCGAAAGCGTTCGGCGCCAACATCCTCAGCAAGGACGGCCTGCATCCGGACCTGAACAGCCCGCAGGCGATCGCCGCACTCACCTACGCCAACAGCCTCATCCAGGCGCAGGGCGGGTACAACGCGTTCCTCGCGTTCCGGAACACCTGGGACTTCTTCGGCTCGGACAACCAGGTCGCGAAGAACCAGGTCGGAGCGTGGCCGATGGAGGAGTGGTACTACAACGTCCTCGCATCGTCTTCGCCGAACGTGAACGTCACGGCGATCCCGTTCCGCAGCAAGACCGGTGACCCGATCAACTACTCGACGGGCTCGGCCTGGTCGATCCCGAAGGGCGCGAAGAACGCCGCGGCCGCGTGCCAGTGGATGAAGACCATGACCAACGCGAGCACGTGGGAGACCGTTGCGAACATCCGCAAGGCGGCCTACGCGAAGGCGGGTCAGTACTGGACGGGCCTCTTCACCGCGAACTCGAAGGCGGATGCGGCGATCAACAAGCCGACGTCCGGCGAGCCCAAGAAGTGGGCGAGCATCATCAACACGGTCGAGGCCGCCGAGAAGTACTCCTTCGCCCTCCCGGCGTCACCCGCGAGCGCGCAGTTCAACACGGCCTGGACGAACGCCGTGAACCGTGTCCTCCAGGGCCAGCAGTCGCCCACCCAGGCGCTGAACCAGGCTCAGAAGGAAGCGGTTGCGGCGATCAAGCAGGCGACCAAGAAGTAGCGTCACGCCGGAAGCCACGTGGCGACGGCAGCAGTAGCGACCCGCAGGCCGGGCCCTGGAGACAGGGCCCGGCGGTGGGCGTCCGGATTCCGGGAGCGCGACACGTGGTGGGCCTACGCGTTTCTCGTTCCTTGGGCGTTCGGCTTCGTCGTGTTCACCGCGGGCGCGATGGTCTGGGGTGCGATCATCTCGTTCACGAACTACAGCGTCGTCGCGCCTTCGCACAGTGTCGGCCTGGCGAACTACCGGCAGATCGCGAGCGACCCGTACGCGCTGCTGTCGCTGAAGAACTCGTTCGAGATGACGGCGATCTACGTGCCGTTCGAGATGGGTCTCGCACTGCTCTTCGCGAGCATGCTCGCGCGCGTCACGCGGTTCGACGGCTTCTTCCGCACCGTCTACTACCTGCCGGTCATGACACCGACCGTTGCGATCGGCGGCATGTACCTGCTGATGTTCAACGGGCCGTACGGCCTCGTCGACCAGTTCCTGGGCTACCTGCACATCCCGGAGCCGTACTGGCTGACTGACCCGAACTGGATCAAGCCCGGGATTGCCGCGATGCTCGTCTGGCAGGTGGGCGGCAACACGGTTCTCTACCTCGCGGCGATCAAGAACGTGCCACAGCAACTCTACGAGGCCGCCTCGATCGACGGCGCGTCCGCCTGGCGACGGTTCAAGGACGTGACGCTGCCGATGATCAGCCCCACGCTCTTCTTCACGTTCGTGATCCTCACGGTCTACGGGCTGCAGGTCTTCGACCAGATCTACACCGCGTTCTACAACCCATCGAACGCGAAGATCTCGTCCGACACGTCGCTCATGTACGTGATCTATCTCTTCCAGCAGGCGTTCGACTACCTGCACATGGGCTTCGCGTCCGCGATGGCGTGGCTGCTGTTCGGGATCATCATGGTGATCACCGCCTTCCAGATCCTCGTCAGCAAACGCTTCGTCTACTACGAGGGAGAGCAGCGATGACGAGCGTTGCGTCCGAGGGGCGCGCGGGCGCCCCGACGCCGGAGATCCCGCCGGTCGCACTTGGTCCGGATGAGTCGAGATGGCGGCGGCGCCTGCCGCTCCTGAAGCAGCTGCCGTTCATCGTGCTGCTTGCCGCGTTCAGCGTGCTCTTCATCTACCCGTTCCTGTGGCTCGTCAGCGCCTCGCTCAAGACGCGCGGCACGGTTTTCGACAACAAGCTGATCCCGCACCCCTTCGCCCACGACGTCTTCCACAACTACGCCGTGATCTGGTCTGCCGCGCCGTTCCTGCGCTGGTTCGCGAACAGCATGTACATCACGCTGCTCGCTGCAGTTCTCGTGACGTTCGCGAGCGCGCTGACGGCGTTTGCGTTCGCCTACTTCCGCTTCCCGCTGAGAAACTTCCTGTTCGGCTGCGTGCTCGCCACGATGATGCTGCCGACCGTCGTGACGATGATCCCGGTCTACCTGATCTGGCATCACGTCGGCCTCTCGAGCTCGCAGATCCCGTTGTGGGCGCCGAACCTGTTCGGGAGCGCGTTCTACATCTTCCTGCAGCGGCAGTTTTTCATGGGCATCCCGCGGACCTACTTCGAGGCTGCGCGCATGGACGGCGACAACTACTTCACGATGTTCTGGCGCATCGCCGTGCCGATCGCACGACCGGCGCTGATCGTGACGTTCCTGTTCGAGTTCAAGGCGAAGTGGAACGACCTGATGACGCCGCTCATCTACCTGCACGGCTATCACCAGTACACGATCCCACTCGGTCTCTACGACCTGCTCGGCGTCTATTCGCCGTCCGCCGGGGGCAGCGGCGACTACGAGTGGCTGATGGCGGCGTTCGTCCTCGCGACCCTGCCGTTGCTGATCATCTTCGCCTTCGGCCAGCGCTACTTCGTTCGCGGCATCACCCTGCAGGGCTACAAGGGCTAGACGTTGGCCGCCGACCGGACGCCCGTGCTCGCCCTGGACATCGGCGGCACGAAGCTCGCCGCGGGCGTCGTCGACGCGGAGGGCGAGACACTGTCGTTCCTCGTGCGGCCGAGCCGCACCGAGCTCGGCGCCGACGGCGTTCTCGAGGACCTGTTCGCGCTCGGCCGCGAGGCGGTCGAGGAGTCGGGCGTCGCCTGGCGGGAGATCGACGATATCGGGATCGGCTGCGGCGGGCCCCTCGACGCCGAGCGCGGTGTGCTGCTCGCGCCGCCGCACCTCCCGGGCTGGCACGACGTGCCGGTGATGGCGCTGACGCAGCAGGAGTTCGAGCGGCCGGTCGTGCTCGAGAACGACGCCACCGCTGCTGCCGCCGGCGAGCATCGCTGGGGCGCCGGTGCCGGAGTGCGCCATCTCGTCTACCTCACGCTCTCGACCGGTGTCGGCGGCGGCGTGATCGTCGACGGCACCCTCTTCCGCGGCGCGAGCGGCAACGGCGGCGAGCTCGGGCACGTCACGGTCGACTGGCACGGCCGGCCGTGCAAGGGTTGTGGCCGCCGCGGCTGTCTCGAGGCGTATGTCTCCGGCACGTCGATCGCCGAGCGCGCGCAGGAAGCCGGGCTCCCCTTCTCGAGCGCGGAGGCGCTCGCGGCGGCGGCGCGGGCGGGTGACGCGGGCGCGGTCGCCCTGTGGCGCGAGACCGTCGACGCGCTCGTGTGCGGGTTGATCTCGATCGCCAACCTGTTCGAGCCCGAGCTCGTCGTGCTCGGAGGCGGCGTGACGCGCTCCGGCGATCTGTTGCTCGACCCGGTGCGCAGAGCTGTGCGCGAAGGCGCGATGCGCCCGGTCGGCGAGGACGTCGACGTCGTGCTCTCGGCGTTCGGCGAGCGCGTCGGAGTCATCGGCGCCGCTGCGATCGTGTTCGAGCGCGCTGCGCCGCGGAACGTGCAGGCGAATGACTGAGGCCCGGCGGGCGATCGAAGAGCACCGCACGCTCGTCTCGCGCATCGAGGAGCTCATCCCGCAGATCGAGCAGGCCGCCGGCGAGCTGATCGCGTGCTACGAGCGCGGCGGTCGCGTATACACATTCGGAAACGGCGGCAGCGCGGCGGACTCGCTGCACTTCGCCGAGGAGCTCGTTGCGCGCTTCCGGCGCGAGCGGCGGCCACTTCCTGCGCAATCGTTCGCCGCCGACCCGACGACGCTCACCTGCATCGCAAACGACTTCGAGTTCGACGACATCTTCGCGCGCCAGGTTCGGGCATTCGTCCGGCCCGGCGACGTCGTCGTCGGATTCACGACGAGCGGCCGTTCGCCGAACGTCGTCAAGGCTCTCGCGGAGGCTCGCGAGACGGGGGGCACGACGGTCGTGTTCGGTGGCGGGCGAGGTGTGCCCGCCGCCGACCACGCCGACATCGCGCTGATCGTGCCGTCCGACGACACGGCGCGCGTGCAAGAGATGCACGTGCTCCTGCTCCACGTCATCCTGGACGAAGTGGATCGCTGGGCCGCGACGTGACGGAGGCGCGCAGGCGCCTCCACATGATCGGGAGCGCGCACATCGACCCGGTGTGGCTCTGGCAGTGGCCGGAGGGCTACCAGGAGGTGCGCGCGACGTTCGCGTCCGCGCTCGACCGGCTCGACGAGAACCCGAACTTCGTCTTCACGCACACCTCCGTGCTCTTCCTGCAGTGGGTCGAGGAGAGCGACCCCGAGCTCTTCGCCCGTATTCGCGAGCACGTCGCCGGCGGCCGCTGGCAGGTCGTCGGCGGCTGGTGGATCGAGCCGGACTGCAACATCCCGTCCGGTGAGTCGTTCGTCCGGCAGGGCCTCTACGGCCAGCGCTACCTGCTCGACCGCTTCGGCATCACCGCGACGACCGGCGCGAACCTCGACTCGTTCGGCCACAACGCGTCGCTGCCGCAGATCCTGCGCCGCCAGGGCATGGACTCGTATGTCTTCCTGCGGCCGAAGCCGGAGGAGAACGCGACCGTGCCGGGACCGCTCTTCCGGTGGGAGGCGGCGGACGGCTCGTCCGTCACCGCCTACCGCATCCCGCACGAGTACTGCGCGCCGCGCGAGGACCTCGGCGACCACGTCGAGCGCTCGCTCGCCACGCTGCCGGCGGACCTCGACGAGCTCGCCGTCTTCTACGGCGTCGGAAACCACGGCGGCGGCCCGACGCGCGCGAACCTGCGCTCGATCGAAGCGCTCGACGCGCGCGAGGACGGCCGGCGGCTCGAGCTGAGCTCGCTGCGCCGCTTCTTCGACGCGGTCGAGGAGGGCGACCTGCCGGAGTGGCGAGGCGACCTGCAGTACCACGCAGCCGGCTGCTACACGACGCATTCCGGGATCAAGCGATGGAACCGGCGTGCGGAGAACATGTTGCAGCGCGCCGAGAAGTGGTGTGTCGTCGCCGACTTCCTCGACCTGCAGCCGTACCCACGGCGCGAGCTCGGGGAGGCGTGGCAGTTGCTGCTCTTCAACCAGTTTCACGACACGCTCGCGGGCACGTCGATCGAGCCCGCCTACGACGACGCGCGCGACCAGATCGGGCACGCGACCTCCGTCGCGGCCCTCGCGTTCAACCGCGCGGTGCAGTCGATCGCGAGCAAGGTCGACATCCCGTTCGCAGAGGGGACGTTCCCGCTGCTCGTCTTCAACCCGCACCCGTGGCGGCTGCGGGCCGACGTCGAGCTGGAGTTCAACTGGCTGAAGCCCGAAGGCGTGCACCTGGCCGACGGCGTGCCGCTGCAACTCACACGGTCGCTGACAACGATGAGCGCGAACCGCGCGCGGCTCGTGTTCCCCGTTGATCTGCCGCCGCTCGGCTACCGCCTGTACCGCGTCGAGCCGGGCGCGGCGGAGCTTCCCGCGGTGATCGAAGTGACGGAGACGACGCTCGAGAACGAGCACGTGCTGCTCGAGCTCGATCCGGCGACCGGAGGCATCGCGCGGCTCGTCGACAAGGCGAGCGGCGCGGACGTGATCGGCGGCGGCGCGCATGCGAGCGTCATCCGCGATCTCACCGACACGTGGGGGCACGACGTGACTGCCTACGACGACGTGGTCGGGGAGTTCGCCTGCGAGTCGGTCCGGCTCATCGAGACCGGGCCTGTGCGCTCGGTGCTGCGCGTCGAGAGCTCCTACGGCACGTCCCGCCTGCGCGAGGACTACATACTCTCCGCGCACGCGCACCATGTCGACGTCGTCGTCACGCTCGACTGGCACGAGCAGCTGAAGCTGCTGAAGCTGCGCTATTCGACAAGCGCCGAGTCGCCCGTCGCGACGTTCGAAGCACCGTACGGGCACCTCGAGCGAGAGCCGACCGGCCACGAGGAGCCCGGCCAGACGTGGGTCGACGTCTCCGGCGACGGCCGCGGCCTGGCCGTGATCAACGACGCGAAGTCGGGGTACGACGTGCGCGGCGGCGACATCGGCGTCAGCGCGGTCCGCTCGCCCGTGTGGGCGTGGCACGACCCGCGCGAGCTCGAGCCCGGCGGCGATTTCGAGTACATGGACCAGGGCCGCCAGCGCTTCCGGATTCGCCTCGTCCCGCACGCGGGCGACTGGCGCGAGGCGAACGTCGTCCGCCTCGCGGCCGAGCTCAACCAGCCGCCGTTCGCGATGTTCGAGAGCTTCCACGACGGGCCGCTCTCTGCGGAAGCCGCGTACGCCGACGACGGCGGCGCCTCGTTCGTGCTCACGGTGCTGAAGGGCGCCGAGGACGGTCGCGGGTATGTCCTCCGCGGGTTCGAGAGCGCGGGCCGCGACTCCGAGGCCGCGGTGACGCTGTTCGGGCGAGCCGTTCCGGTATCCGTCGGCGCAAACGAGATCAGGACCGTGCTCGTTCGAGCCGAAGGGGATCCCGCGACCGTCGACCTGCTCGAGCGGTGAGGTCGCTCGACGGCGACGGCTGGCAGCTGCGCGGCTGCCTGGGCGAGGAGTGGCGCTGGCACGTCGGGCCGGACAAGCCGTGGGATGCGCCCGGCTGGCTGCCTGCGCGGATTCCCGGCAGCGTGCTCGACGACCTCGTGCGCGCGGGCGTCGTCCCGAGCCCGTACCACGAGCGCGACTCGCTCCTCGCGGAGTGGGTGCCGGAGCGCGCGTGGATCTACCGCACGCGCTTTCGCGCCGACGCGCCGCTTCTTCGGTTCGACGGCGTCGACTACAGCTGCACCGTGTTCGTCGACGGCGCCGAGCTTGCGACGCACGAAGGGCTCTTCGCGCCGTTCGACGTCGAGCTCCGCGACCAGGCCGACGGCGCCGAGCACCTGCTCGCCGTCGTGATCCACCACGCGCCCGCCAGCGAGCCGCAAGTGGGGCGCACTTCGCGCGTGCGCGTGCACAAGCCGCGTATGAACTACGGGTGGGACTTCTGCCCGCGGCTCGTGCACCAGGGCATCTGGCGCTCCGTCGCGCTCGTGGATGCGCCGCGGACGCCGCCTGCGCCTGCGTCACGCGTCGTCGAGCTCGCGGATCACCGCCTCGCCGTCGACGGTGCGCCGGTGCAGATCAAAGGCTGGAACTGGTGCCCGCTCGACCCGCTGTACGGCGTGCCGCGGCCCGAGAAGCTGCGCCGGCTGCTGACGCTCGCGAAGCGCGCGAACGTGAACCTGCTGCGTGTGTGGGGCGGCGGCTTGATCGAGTCGCGCGAGTTCTACGACCTCTGCGACGAGCTCGGCATCCTCGTCTGGCAGGAGTTCTCGCAGTCGAGCTCCGGCATCGAGAGCGTGCCTGCCGCCGACGCCGAGTTCGTCGAGCGGCTTCGCGCGGAAGCACGCGAGATCGTGGCGGAGCTGCGGGGACACCGATCGCTTGCCGTCTGGTGCGGCGGCAACGAGCTCGACGCCGACGGCTCGCACCCCGCGATCGCCGCGCTGCGCGAGGTCGTGCGGGAGCTCGACCCCAGTCGCGGCTGGCTCGCGACGTCTCCCTCGGGCGGTCCCGGCGGGGACGTGCACGGCCCGTGGGAGCATCAGGGGCTGCGCGAACACTACGCGCTGTACGACGGCGCGACAGCTGCGCTCTACAGCGAGTTCGGCGTCGAGGGCATGGCGAACCGCGCCGGCCTCGAGCAGCTGATCGACGAGCCGAACCGGTGGCCGGCCGATCGCAGCAACCCGGTCTACGAGCATCTCGGTGCGTGGTGGAACAACGCGCCGCTCGTCCAGCGCTCGTTCGGCGAGCGCATCGCGGACGTGGAGACGATGCGTCGCGCGTCGCAGTGGCTGCAGTACGACGGGCTGCGCTACGCCGTCGAGGCGACGCTGCGCCGTGGCGCCGGCGCGATCCCATGGCAGTTCAACGAGTCGTTCCCGAACGCGTGGTGCACCGCCGCCGTCGACTGGTGGGGCGAGCCGAAGCCGGCGTACTGGGGCGTAGCGCGTGCGTACCGAGACGACAGTCCCAGCGCGCAGTTCGCAACGTGCGCGTGGGGCGGGCTCGGCGAGGCGCGCGCGAAGGCGCACGGCGACGCGGTCGCGCGGTTCGTGAACCTCGACGGACGCGTCGTCGCCGAAGGACGAGATGAGATTGCAGCGCCGCTCGACGAGCTCGACGATGTGTTCGTGCTCGACCTCGACGGACGCAACCGCTACGTGATGACGACAGCGGACACGCTTGCGCCGCTGCTCGATCTTCCGCGCGCGCAGCTCGAACTGCGCGACGGCGTGCTCACGAACACGGGCTCGGTCGCGGTGATCGGGGTCGTCCTCGAGGGCGACGTCGAGGACAACGTGCTCGACCTGCTGCCCGGCGAGTCGCGCATCGTCGGGGACGCGACCGGCGGAGAGGGCTGGAATGCTGCGCTGTAGGGCGCTCGCGCCCGACGGACGCGAGCTCGACGGCTTCCGCTTCGACGGGCGCAACGTCACCTGGACGGGCGAGCAGGAGATCGCAGCGGGCATTCGCGTCGAGCTCGAGCTGCCGGACGTCGAAGAGCCGAAGTGGCTCGTGCCCGGCGTCTTCTACGGCGAGAACCGGCAGGAGTCGTGCACGCGCATCTATCCGCGCTTCACGCCGGGCCATGTCGACGTGGCGCGCATGGAGTCCGATTCGTGGTCGTTTCGCGCCGACCGTTGCGCGACCGTGGCCGTGCTGACCGACGGCGCAGGCCTGCGCACGTCGGAGTCGAGCGCGCTGGGCCAAGCCGGCGTCGGCTTCGCCCAGCGCGACGGGCGCCGTCTCATCTGGCTCGACTTTCCCTACCGCGAAGAGCCGCTTCGCTACGACGGCTCGGAGACACCCGCGGCGCCCGACGTGCAGACGCATCGCTGGCGGCCGGGCGAGCGCGTGACGCTTGCCTTCGACGAGCTCGGCCACGGCGACCATCGCCGGCTCGTGCACGAACCGCCGCCGCCGTTTGCGGATCCCGCGTGGGTCGGCATCGAGGAAGCAGCCGCACTCGCCGCGCACGGGCTCCATCGCTGGCACTACAAGGTGGACCCGCCCAGGCTGATCGAGACGGCGGCGTTCGATCGTGACGCATTCGGCGATCGCTGCGACCGCGATCACATGCACGTGTCGTGGGTGAGCGGCGCGCCGTACGCCTACGCGCTGCTGCGTCACGGGAGACGCGTCGGCAACTCCGAGTACGTCGCCGCGGCCGAGTCGGTGCTCGACCACATCGCGGCGAGCCTCACGCCGGGAGGCACGTACTGGGCGCAGTGGACGGCCGGCGACGGCTGGACGACCGGGTGGCACCGGGACCGCGCACGGCTGCACGCACGCACGCTTGCCGACGCCGCGCTCTTCATGCTTCGCGCCGGCGGCCGCTGGGCCGAGTCGGCGCGCGCGAACGTCGCCGTCGCAGTCCGCACGCAGCGGGCCGACGGTGCGTTCCCGGCCGCGCATCACGTCGAGACCGGCGACGCGGTCTCATGGGAAGGCACGGCGGGGATGTCGTGGATCCCGGCGCTCGTCGCCGCCGGCGAGCACGACGCCGCGGCGCGCGCGGGCGCCTACTACGCACAGTTCGACGCATGGTGTGGAGCGCCGGAGGACGTCGACCTCGCGCCCACCTCCGAAGACGGCTACGCGGCGCTGATGGCGTTCGCGGCGCTCGAGGACTGGGCGAACGCGGCGCGCGCCGCCGACTGGCTGCTCACGTTTCGCTACAGCTACGACGTGGCTTTCGTAGAGCGGACGCTGCTCGGCCGCTACGGCTTCCGCACGCGCGGGGCCGACCAGGCATCGCCGGCGAACCAGCACCTGCACGCGTTCGGGCTCGTCTGCCTTCCGGAGCTCATTCGCCTCGCAGACGCGACCGGTGACGACCTCTACCGCCGTACGGCCGTCGAGAATCTCGCGTGCTTCCGTCAGTTCATCGCGCGAGAGGACGGCGACTTTGACGCCTACCGCGGCATGGCGAGCGAGCGCTACTACCAGACCGACTGCTTTCAGGCGAAGGGCATGCTGCTGACGCTGTCGCACGCGTGGAGCGTCGGCGTCCTCCTGCTCGGCTGCGAAGACGCGCTGGAGCTCGCACTGTGAAGCGCTTCCCCAACGGCTTCCGCTGGGGCGTCGCGACGTCGGCCTACCAGGTCGAGGGCGCGGTCGACATGGACGGGCGCGGCCGATCGATCTGGGACACGTTCACGCACACGCCCGGGAAGATCGACGGCGGCGGAACCGGCGACGTCGCGTGCGACCACTACCGGCGCTTTGTCGGCGACCTCGATCTGCTCGCGGAGCTGAACGTGAACACGTATCGCTTCTCGCTTGCGTGGCCGCGCCTGCTCCCGGACGGCGTCCGGCGCGAGCAGCGCGGCTTCGATCATTACGACCGACTGATCGACGGCCTGCTCGAGCGCGGCATCGCGCCGCTCGTCACGCTCTACCACTGGGACCTCCCACAGACGCTGGAAGATCGCGGCGGCTGGCTCGCGCGCGACACCGCCGAGCGCTTCGCCGAGTACGCGTCTGCGTGCTTCGATGCCTACGGCGGCCGCGTGCGGGACTGGATCACGATCAACGAGCCGTGGATCGTCGGCCTGCTCGGCTATCTGCTCGGTCTTCATGCCCCCGGCTACAAGGACGACCTGCTCGGTGAGGTGACGGTGTTTCACCACCTGCTGCTTGCGCACGGCCGTGCCGTCGAAGAGCTCCGGCGCAGCGGGCGTGACGGACGGATCGGCCTCGCGCCGAACCTGATGCCGCACTACCCGGCATCGGATTCCGACGCCGACCGCGAGGCAGTCTGGGGCTCCGACGGCTACGTGAACCGCTGGTTCCTCGACGCGATCTTCAAGGGTTCGTACCCGGAGGATCAGTGGGCGCGCTACGAGGAGCACGTGGGGCCGCTCGAGTTCGCGCACGACGGCGACCTCGCGACGATCGCGCAGCCGACCGACTTCCTCGGGGTCAACTACTACGCGCCGCGATGGATGCAGGCGACGCCGGGCGACCACCCCTGGCCGTGGAAGGTCGTCGTGCCGGAAGGGCATCGCACGACGGACGGCTTCACGGCCGGCGTGCCGCAGACCGAGGCCGGCACGCCGATCCTGCCGAGCGGGCTCACCGACCTGCTCGTCCGCATCAAGGCGGACTACGGCGACGTCCCGATCGTGATCACGGAGAACGGCGCGGTCTTTTCGGAGCCGCGGCACGACGCGCAGCGCGTGCAGTTCGTGCGCGACCATGTGGCTGCCGTGCACGATGCGATCGCACAGGGAGTGAACGTCGAGGGCTACTGCCACTGGTCGTTCCTCGACAACTTCGAGTGGGCGCTCGGCTACGCGCAGCGCTTCGGCCTCGTGCACGTCGACTACGAGACGCAGGAGCGCACGATCAAGGACAGCGGCCGCTACTACGCACGGATCGCCGCCGCCAATGGACTGGAGGCTGCATGAAGCTCGCCGTCGTCGGCGCCGGTTCGACGTACACTCCCGAGCTCGTCGACGGCCTCGTCCGCATGCGCGACCTGCTGCCTGTCGACGAGATCGCGCTCGTCGACACCGACGAGCGGCGGCTCGCGATCCTCACCAGCATGACGCGGCGGATGCTCGCGCGCGGCGGCCATCCGGCTCGCCTCACCTCGACGCTCTCGCTCGAAGAAGGCGCAGACGGCGCTGCCGCCGTGCTCATCCAGCTGCGCGTCGGCGGGCAGCAGGCGCGGATCGTCGACGAGTCGCTGCCGCTGCGCTGCGGGTGCATCGGCCAGGAGACGACCGGCTTCGGCGGCCTCGCGAAGGCGCTGCGGACCGTGCCCGTCGTGCTCGACATCGCCGAGCGCGTCCGCGCCCTCGCGCCGGACGCGTGGATCGTGGACTTCACGAACCCGGTCGGCATCGTCACGAAGGCGCTCCTCGACGCCGGCCACAAGGCGGTTGGGCTGTGCAGCGCCGCGATGGTCTTCCAGCGCCACTTCGCCAAGGTGCTCGAGCTGCCGCCCGAGACGATCGAGCTCGACCACGCCGGCCTGAACCATCTGACCTGGGAGCTCGGAGTGCGCGCGTCCGGACGCGACGTCCTGCGCGAGTTGACGACGACGCATGTCGATCGTGTCGCGCCGGCGAGCGGGCTGCCGCCGGAGCTCGTGCGGCGGCTCGGCGTCGTGCCGTCGTACTACCTCCATTACTTCTGGGATCACGACGATCTCGTCGAGCACGCGCGGACGCACGAGTCGCGCGCCGAGGAAGTGCTCGCGATCGAGACCGAGCTGCTGCACATGTACGAGGACGAGAGTGTCGACGAAAAGCCGGAGCTGCTCGGTCGCCGCGGCGGGGCGTTCTACTCGGAGGCCGCGGTCGAGTTGCTCGCGAGCCTCCTCGGCACGAGCCAGCGCAACCGGCACGTCGTCAACGTGCGCAACCGCGGAACGCTTGCCTTCCTGCCCGACGAGGCGGTGGTCGAGGTACCTGCGCGCGTGGGCGATGGCGAGATCGTGCCGCTGCCGATGCCGCAGCTCGAGGCGACCTACAGAGGGCTCGTCGCGCACATCTCGGCGTATGAGGACCTCGCGCTCGAGGCCGCGCTGCACGGCGGACGAGAGCGCGTGTTCCGCGCGCTGCTCGCGCATCCCCTCATCGGGCAGACACGACAGGCCGACGCGCTCACGGATCTGCTGATCGACGCGAACCGACGGTTCCTCGCGTGGGCGTAGTGCTCGCGGTCGACGGCGGCAACTCGAAGACCGAGCTCGTGGTGGCAACGACGAACGGCGACGTGCTCGCACGCACGCGCGGCCCCGGATCGAACTCACACGCCGTCGGCGCCGACGGCGCCGCGCACGTCATTCGCGAGCTCGCCGGCGGCGTCGCCGCGGACATCGGCGTCTACTACCTCTGCGGCGCGGACGTCCCCGCCGACATCGCCGAGCTCGAGGACGAGCTCGCAGGGCTCGCGGCGCGCACGATCGTCGACAACGACACGTGCGCGATCCTGCGTGCCGGCACCGAGGCACCGGACGCGGTGGCGATCGTTTGCGGCTCCGGGATCAACTGCGTCGGCCGCTCCGCGGACGGGCACGTTGCGCGCTATCCGTCGCTCGGCTGGGAGACCGGCGACTGCGGCGGCGGCGAGCAGCTCGGCCGCGACGCGATCTTCCACGCCGCCCGCGCCGAGGACGGCCGCGGCTCGGCAACAGCGCTCGCGCCGGCGATCCGTGCGCACTTCGGAGCGCTGTCGGTGGAGGCGGTGGGCGCGGACTTCCACTACCGGCGCCTGGCCGTCGTCCGCCTGAACGAGATCGCGCCGCTGGTGGTCGACGCTGCAGCGCATGGCGACGAGGTCGCGCGGCTGCTCGTCGGGCGGCTCGCCGACGAGATCGTGCTGATGGTGCGGCGCGCGCTGGCGGATCTCGCCGTCGCGCGCGCGGACGTCGTCCTAGGCGGTGGGTTGCTGCAAGACCGGGAACGGCCCCTCCTGGCGGAGCTTGTCCGAGAGCGACTGCCGGAAGGTTGCCGCGCGGTTGTGCTCGAGGCTCCGCCCGTCCTGGGAGCGGTGCTCGCGGCTCTCGACGTCGCCGGCGCCGGCGACGACGCGAAGCGCCGCGTCCGCACGGAGCTCGATGGCCGCTGAGGTGCGCGTGCGCGCGGCGCC
>DASRGQ010000046.1:0-31473 GCA_035650975.1 Gaiellaceae bacterium | reverse complement strand
GGCCGCTCGCGCACGAGCACGCGGTTGATCGTCTTCGACTCCTCGGGGAGCATGTCCCCGGCGACGAGCCGCGGGCTCTGCTCGCGCGGCAAGCCTCTACCCTGCCCCGCATGTCGGCGGTCTTTCTCGTCCTCTCCGCGTTCCTCGCGAGCGCGGTCGAGATGGTCGAGGCGCTGACGATCGTGCTCGCCGCCGGGCTCACGCGCGGCTGGCGCTCCTCGCTCACCGGTCTCGCCGCCGCGGTGATCGTGCTGGCCGCGATCGTCGCCGCGCTCGGACCCGCGCTGACCGTCGTCCCGCTCGATGCGCTGCGGCTCGTCGTCGGCGCGCTCCTCCTGCTCTTCGGACTGCAATGGCTGCGGAAGGCGATCCTGCGCGCGAGCGGCCGCAAGGCGCTGCACGACGAGGACGCGATCTTCGCGCGCGAGCTCGCCGAAGCGCGCGTCGCAGAGCACATCGAGCGCGCCGGGATCGACTGGTACGGCTTCACGCTCTCCTTCAAGGGCGTGCTGCTCGAAGGGCTCGAGGTGGCGTTCATCGTGCTGACCTTCGGGAGCACGCAGGGCAGCATCCCGCTCGCGGCCGCCGGTGCGGCGGGCGCCGTCCTGCTCGTCGCGGGCGTCGGCGTCGCCGTGCGCGCTCCGCTCGCGCGCGTGCCCGAGAACACGATGAAGTTCGCGGTCGGGCTGATGCTGACGACGTTCGGGATCTTCTGGTCTGCCGAAGGCGCCGGTGCACACTGGCCCGGCTCGGACGCGGCGCTGCCCGGCGTGCTCGCGTTCGTGTGCGTCGTGTCGGCGCTGCTCGTGCTCGCGCTTCGCACGCCGAGAATGGAAACGGCATGAGGTTTCTGCGCTTCTGGTGGGAGTTCGTGGTCGGCGACGACATGCTCGCGGCCGCATGCGTCATCGCCGCGATCGCCGCGACGGCCGGGCTCGCGGCGCTCGGCGTCGCCGCGTGGTGGCTCCTGCCGCTCGCGGTGCCGCTCGTGCTCTACGTGTCGCTCCGCCGTGCCACGTAAGCTGTACGACGACTGAGACGGGCGATGGAGCTCGCCCTCGACCGCCGACGCACGGCTGATGGCTCCTACCGCGATGAAAGGAGTCACGCATGCCGGTCATCGTCGGCGTCGCGCTCGGTGGAGCGCTCGGAGCATCGGCCCGCTACGCACTCGACCGATTCATCGAGGAGCACACGGAGTCGGTCTTCCCGTGGGCGACCTTCACGATCAACGTCACGGGCTGCCTGCTGATCGGCATCCTCACCGAGCAGCTCGTCGACCGCCATCACCTGCCCGCGTGGATCAGGGTCGGGGTGATCGTCGGTGTGATCGGCGGCTACACGACGTTTTCGACGTTCTCCCAGGAGAGCTACGCGCTCGTCGACTCCCACGAGGTCGGCGTCGCGCTCACCTACATGGTCGGAAGCGTGGCCCTCGGCGTGCTCGCCGTGTACGCGGGGACGCTGCTAGGCCGTTCGTTCTAGGACGACGACCGGAATCTTGCGGTCGGTCTTCTTCGCGTACTCGTCGTAGTGCCGCCACACCTCGTTCGCCTTCCGCCAGAGCCGCTCCCGCTCGTCGCCCTCCGCGGTCCTCGCGGTCGCGGGAAACACCTCGTCGCGCACCTGGACCTCGACGTGCGAGTCCTTGGCGAGGTTCCGGTACCAGCCCGGATGCGTCGGCGCTCCGCCCTGCGAGGCGACGATCACGTAGCGGTCGCCGTCCTCCGCGTAGATGAGCGGTGTCGTGCGCGGCTCGCCCGTCTTCCTTCCCTTCGTGGTCAGGAGCAGGATCGTCGAGCCCTCCTTCCAGATGTGCCCGACCTCTCCACCGGTCTCGCGGTAGCTCCGTACGTGCTCGGCGCCGTACAGCTTCGTTGCATCGGTCATCGCGTTCCTTTCGTCGACATGCGTGCTGGCTACGCTAGCCACCGCGACCATGGACGAGCCGCGTTACTGCTACCGCCACCCCGACCGTGAGACCGGGCTTTCCTGCTCGGAGTGCGGACGGCCGATCTGCTACGAGTGCATGACGCCCGCACCCGTGGGCCTACGGTGCCCCGAGCACTCCGGCAAACCGCAGGGCCTGCAACGCGTGACGCGTGCGACCCAACGGTCGGTCACCGGCGTCGGTGCCCGCCGCGTGAACGCCGTCACCCTCGCACTGATCGCCGTCAACGTCGGGGTCTACCTCGCCGAGCTCGCGCTCGGCGGCAACCAGAACGGCACCGGCAGCACGATCTTCGATCACGGCGTGCTCTACCTGCCCTTCGTCGCACAGGGCGACTGGTGGCGGCTCATGACCGCCGCGTTCCTGCACTTCGGCATCTTCCACCTGGCCGTCAACATGTACTCGCTCTACTGGGTCGGGTCGCTGCTCGAGCACGTGATCGGGCGCTGGAAGTTCCTGCTGCTCTACCTCGCATCCGGGCTCGCCGGATCGGCGGGCGCGTTGATCGTGACACCGAACGCGTTCACGGTCGGGGCGTCCGGCGCGATCTTCGGGATCCTCGGCGCGCTGTACGTCCTCGAGCGCCACGGGCACATCGCCTCCGGCGGGCAGATCGCCGGCCTGATCGTCCTCAACCTGATCATCACGTTCGCGTTCTCCGGCTTCGCGTTCGGCGGCGGCGCCACCGGGCTCCAGATCTCGGTCGGCGGACACATCGGCGGCCTGCTCGCCGGCGTCATTTCGATGTGGTTGCTGCTGCACGTGCGACGGTCGAATGCGTGGAGCATCGGCGTGCTGCTCGCCGTCGCGGCCGCGAGCGTCCTGCTCGCCTACGCGAAGGTGCACGGCTACCAGTAGGCGCTGGCGATCAGTAGGGCGGCGATCCCGCGACGAGGTAGGAGAAGAGGAAGTCCAGTTCGATGAAGCGATGCCTGATCGACCAGGCGAAGAAACAGGCCCTCCGCCCTACCCGCCGGCGGCGACGTACGAGCCGGCGCCCGACTCGGCGAGCGCGGCTTGCGCTGCGGCGAGCCGCGCGAGCGGCACGCGGAACGGCGAGCAGCTCACGTAATCGAGCCCGAGCCCGTGGCAGAACGCGATCGAGCGCGGCTCGCCGCCGTGCTCGCCGCAGATGCCGAGCTTCAGACCCGGCTTCGCGCCGCGGCCGCGCTCGACGGCGATGCGCATCAGGTCGCCGACACCGTCGATGTCGATCGACTCGAACGGATTACGCTCGACGATCCCGTCGTGCAGGTAGTGCGTGAGGAACTTTCCCTCGGCGTCGTCGCGCGAGAATGCGAGAGTCGTCTGCGTCAGGTCGTTCGTCCCGAACGAGAAGAAGTCCGAGACCTCCGAGATCTCGTCGGCGCGCAGCGCCGCGCGCGGCACCTCGATCATCGTGCCGACGAGATGCGGAACATCTGGCGCCTCCTCCGACCACACGGCTTCGGTCAGGTCACGTAGCCGCGCGAGCTCTTCGCGGAACCCGACGAGCGGATGCATCACCTCGACGAGCGGCACCTCGCCGCTTCTGTCGCGGACGGCCTTCGCAGCCCGCGCAATCGCACGGATCTGCATCTCGTAGATCTCCGGGAACTGCAGGCCGAGCCGGCAGCCGCGCGTGCCGAGCATCGGGTTCGTCTCATGCAGCGCGCGGATACGCGCGCGCATCCGCTCGTCCGCCGCCTGCTCCTCCGGCGGTAGGAACTCGTGCAGCGGCGGGTCGAGCAGCCGGATCGTCACCGGTAGCCCCGCCATGGCCTCGAAGATCCCCTCGAAGTCGGCCTGCTGGAACGGGAGCAGGCGGTCGAGCGCAGCACGGCGGCCGGCTTCCGTGTCCGCGAGGATCATCTCCTGCACCACGGGCAGGCGCTCGCCGAAGAACATGTGCTCGGTGCGACAGAGTCCGATCCCCTCGGCTCCGAACTCGCGCGCGCGCGCCGCATCCTCGGGAGTGTCGGCGTTCGCGCGTACCGCGAGTCGCCGCAGGTCGTCGGCCCAGCCGAGCACGCGTTCGAAATCGTCGTTCAGCTGCGGCGGCACGAGCGGTACCTCGCCGACGAACACGCGACCGGTGCCGCCGTCGATCGTGATCACGTCGCCTTCGCGGAGTTTCGCGCCGCCGATCGTCGCCTCGCCGTTCCCGATCGAGAGCTCGTCGCAGCCGGCGACGCACGGCTTTCCCATGCCGCGCGCGACGACTGCTGCGTGTGACGTCATGCCGCCGTGCACGGTGAGGATCCCCTGCGCGGCGATCATCCCGTGGATGTCGTCTGGCGTCGTCTCGTAGCGGACGAGCAGCACGGGGCCGTTCTTCGCACGCTCGACCGCGGTGTCGGCGTCGAACACGATCGCTCCGCTCGCGGCGCCGGGAGATGCGTTCAGCCCGCGCGCCGCAACCTCGAGCGCCGCATTCGGGTCGATCATGGGGTGAAGCAGCTGGTCGAGCTGCGCCGGGTCGATGCGCGCGACCGCTTCTTCGCGCCCGATGAGGCCCTCGTCGACCATCGACGCCGCCGCCTTCAGCGCCGCCGCCGCCGTGCGCTTCGCGGCGCGTGTCTGAAGCAGGTACAGCCTGCCGTCTTCAACCGTGAACTCGACGTCCTGCATGTCGCGGTAGTGCTCCTCGAGCCGCCTCGCGTTCTCGAGGAACTCCTCGAACGCCTGTGGCGCGACGTCGCGCATAGTCTCGAGCGGCTGCGGCGTGCGAATGCCTGCGACGACGTCCTCGCCCTGCGCGTTCGCGAGGAACTCCCCGAAGACACCGGTCTCGCCCGTGGAGGGATCGCGCGTGAACGCGACGCCGGTCCCCGAGTTGTCGCCTTTGTTGCCGAAGACCATCTGCACGACGTTGACCGCGGTGCCGAGGTCGTCCGGGATCTCGTGCGCGCGGCGATAGACCTGCGCACGCGGCGTGTCCCACGAGTCGAACACGGCGCGCACCGCGCGGAGAAGCTGATCTCGTGCATCCGCTGCGAACGGCCCGCCGGTCTCCTCCTCGTAGATCTGCTTGAAGGTCGCGACGAGCTCGCGGAGATCGTCCGCAGAAAGGTCCGTGTCCAGCTGCACGCCGCGCTCCCGCTTCAACGACGCGAGCGCGCTCTCGAACCGGTGCGCGTCGATGCCGTCGACGACCTCGCCGAACATCTGGATGAGGCGCCTGTACGAGTCGTACGCAAAGCGGGGGTTCGAGGTGCGCGCCGCGAGCCCCTCGGTCGCCGCATCGTCGAGGCCGAGGTTCAGGATCGTGTCCATCATCCCCGGCATCGACACCGCTGCGCCCGAGCGCACGGAGACGAGCAGCGGGTCGTCGTGCGAGCCAAATCGCTTGCCGGTCTTCTCCTCCAGGTGGCGCACGTGCTCCGCCACCTCCTCCTCGAGCCCCGCGGGGAGATCGCCGGCGGCGACGTATGCGCGGCACGCGTCGGTGGTGATCGTGAACCCGGCCGGCACGGGCGCGCCGAGCCGCGTCATCTCGGCGAGACCGATCCCCTTGCCCCCGAGCAGTTCGCGGCCGCCCGGCGCGGCCTCGTCGAAGTCGTAGACGTGCCTCGTCGCCATTGCGGCGGGAATCTACCCGCGACGGCGTGCGCGGAACTCGGCAAGCCACGCGAGCGAGCGAAGCCCGAACCAAAACGGCGTGAAGAGCCCGTAGAAGAGCACGAGCGCCGCCGCGAGCGCCGTGTACCAGACTCCCCAGCGCCAGGCGGGAACGGGCGGCTTCGGCTTCACGGGCCGGTGGCCACTCGCGCGCTGTCGCGGCGCTCGGTGACGACGCGGATGATTCGATGCGAGATCTCCTCGATCGAGAGCTCGCTCACCTCGATCACCGGGCAGCCCAGCCGGCGGTGCACCTGGCCGGCGTACTCGAGCTCGTCGTAGATCTCGACCAGGCTCGCGTACTTCCGGTCACCGCGCATCCAGCGGATGCGCTCGCCGCGGATCTCGGACAGTCGCTGCGCGTCGATCGTCAAGCCGACGATCTTCGCCTGGTCGATCGTGAAAAGCTCCGGCGGTGGGTCGATGCCCTTGACGAGGGGAACGTTCGCCGCCTTGTATCCGAGATAGCCGAGGTAGATCGAGAGCGGCGTCTTGGACGTGCGCGAAACGCCCACGAGCACGACATCCGCCTCCTCGAGCCCGGAGCCGACGCCGTCGTCGAACTTGACCGCGAACTCGATCGCGGACATCCGCCGGAAGTACGCGTCGTTCAGCGGCGGCCGCGCGCGGGGCTTCATCCGGGCCGTCTGCCCCGACACCTTCGCGACCGCATCGATCGGATGGCCGAGCAGGTCGCAGTAGTGCAGCTTCGCCTTTCTGCAGAACGTGCGCATCGCCTCGCGCAGTTCCGGCTCGACGAGCGTGTACACGACGACCGCAGGCCGGCCCTTCATGCGGTCGACGGCGAGCTGCAGGTCGGCGACGTTCTCGACGCGCGGATGCCGGATCTCGAGGAACTCCTGGTCGGGAAACTGCGCCTCGAGCGCCTGGACGAGCCGCTGCGCGGTCTCGCCCGTCGAGTCGGAGATCATGTGCAGCTCGACCTGGTTCACGCGCCAACACTATGTAGTCTCGGCCCGTGGGTCTCGCGCACTGGGCCGAGGTGCCCGAGCACCGGGCGGCGGTAGGAGAGATGGACGCCGTCTGGCAGCAGCTCGGTGCCGCCGCCGGCACGGTCGAGGTCGGGCTGAACCGCGTTCGCGTCGCGCCGGGAAAGCTGCCGACGCCGCCGCACTCGCACAGCGCCTCCGAGGAGATCTACTACGTCCTCGCCGGGTCGGGGCTCGCATGGCAGGACGGCGACGTCCACGAGCTTCGCGCGCACGACTGCGTGATCCATACCGCCGACCACTTCGAGCACACGTTTGTCGCAGGCGACGACGGGCTCGAGTTCCTCGTCTTCGGGACGCGCCACCCGACGGAGCTCGCATGGCTGCCGCGGTCGCGCGCGATCCGGACGAGCTGGCCGTGGGTCGAGGGGCGCGACGACAACCCGTGGGACGTCGAGGCAACGGTCCCGCCGCTCGAGGTCGGAGAGCCGAAGCCGCGCCCGGAGAACATCCTGAACATCGACGAGGTCGAGCTCGTGCCGTACGGCGGCTCGATCGAGACGGCGCCACTCGCGACCCCCGAGCGCTCGCGCCTCGCGGGCTTCCACTGGGAGCGCATCCTGCCGGGGAAGACGGGCTCGGTCCCGCACTGCCATTCCGAGGAAGAGGAGATCTTCGTCATCCTCGAGGGAACCGCGACGCTTCATCTCTGGCCGTCTCCGCTCAAGGCCGATCGCGGTGCGGAGCGGGAAGAGCACGAGCTCCAGCCCGGCCACGTCGTCGCGCGTCCGGCGGGCAGCGGCGTGTCGCACTGGTTCCGAGCAGGCGACGAGGGCTGCGTGATGCTCATCTACGGCACGCGCCGGGCGAACGACATGTGCTTCTACCCGCGCTCGAACAAGATCTCGTTCCGCGGCCTCGGCGTGATCGGCCGTGTCGAGCACCTCGACTACTGGGACGGCGAGACGCGCGACTAGGTAGGTTCGAGGCGTGGCCTCGACCGATGTCACGATCGAGAAGATCGCCGCGCTCTGCCGCCGGCGGGCCTTCGTCTTCCCGTCCTCGGACATCTACGGCGGCCTCGGCTCGGCGTACGACTACGGGCACTACGGTGTGCTGCTCCGGCAGAACGTGAAGCAGGAATGGCAGCGTTCGATGATCCAGGAGCGCGACGACATGGTCGCCCTCGACTCGGCGATCATCCTCAACCCGGAGGTGTGGGTCGCGTCCGGCCACGTCGGAGGCTTCTCGGATCCGCTCGTCGACTGCCGTACCTGCAAGCTCCGCTTCCGCGCCGACAAGCTCGAGGACGGCTCGTGCGGCAAACGGCCATCGAAGAAGCCGGGCGAAACCGAGCAATGCGACCTGACCGAGCCGCGTCAGTTCAACATGATGTTCGACACGCATGTCGGAGCGGTGCGCGACGACGCATCGGTCGCGTACCTACGTCCCGAGACGGCGCAGGGCATCTTCGTCAACTTCAAGAACGTCACCTCGTCGATGCGCGTGAAGCCGCCGTTCGGGATCGCGCAGATCGGCAAGAGCTTTCGCAACGAGATCACGCCCGGCAACTTCATCTTCCGGCTGCGCGAGTTCGAGCAGATGGAGATGGAGTTCTTCGTGCCGCCGGACGACGCGGAGGAGTGGTTTCGCTACTGGATCGAGCAGCGCAGGCAATGGCACGTGTCGCTCGGCCTTCGCGAGAGCCACGTGCGGCTGCGGCCGCACGAGCCGGACGAGCTCGCGCACTACGCGACGGCGGCGACCGACGTCGAGTACCTCTTCCCGATCGGCTGGCAAGAGCTCGAGGGCATCGCCTACCGGGGTGACTACGACCTTCGGCACCACGCCGAGCACTCCGGCACGAAGCTCGAGTGGATTGGGCAGGACGAGCGCTACGTGCCGCACGTCGTCGAGCCGGCAGGCGGGGTCGATCGCTTCATGCTCGCGTTCCTTTGCGACGCTTACGAGGAAGAAGTCGTCGCCGACCGTCCGCGCACGGTCCTCCATCTCCATCCGCGCATCGCGCCGGTTAAGGTCGCGGTGCTGCCGCTGATCGGCCGTGACGGGCCGATGACCGAGAAGGCGCGCCCGCTCTACGAGGACCTGCGCCGGTCTATGTCGGCCGAGTACGACGACGCGGCCGCGATCGGCAAGCGCTACCGCCGCCAGGACGAGATCGGCACGCCGTGGGCGCTCACGATCGACGAGCAGACGCTCGCCGACGGCACCGTGACGCTGCGCGACCGTGACACGCTCGAGCAGGAGCGCGTCCCGCTGGAGGCAGCGAAGCAGCTTTTGCTCGACCGCCTCGCGGCGTGAGCTGGAGGGAGCATCGCGTCGCCTCGGCAGCGCTCGGCGACGAGCGGCCTTTGTGGGTGTGGTCGCCGGCAGACGAAGCGCGCCGCTACCCGGTCGTCTACGTGCTGCACGCGCACATGCGGACGGGGCCCTCATGGTTCAACGTCGAGCCGTTCGAGCGGTCGTACCCGCAGGCGATCGACGAGCTCGCGCCCGAAGCGATCGTCGCACTCGTCGACGGCTGGACTCCGGTCGGCGGATCGCAATGGATCGACTCGGATCTCGGCGCGTTCGCCACGTACCTCCGCGAGGACGTCGTCGGATCCGTCGAGGATTCGTACCCGGCGAACGGCCTGCGCGGCCTGCAGGGCAAGTCGTCCGGCGGGTACGGCGCAATCGTCAATGCGCTCGAGCGGCCGGATGTGTTCCACGCGGTCGCAGCACACGCACCGATGGCGCTGTTCGAGGTGACGATCGCGCGGGACTTCCCGGCGGTCGCGCGCGAGCTACGCGAGCGCGGCGCGTCGCTCGACGAGGCTCTCGCGGGCATCGACGGCCTCTCGTCGGCCGGCGACGTCGTGCTCGTCGAGACGGGAGCGCTGGCACACGCGTTCTCCGGCGGCGCGCTGCCGTTTCGCGTCGACACCGCGCGACTCGTTCCCGACGTGTGGGAACGGTGGCTCGAGCGCGACCCGGTGCGGATCGCCGCCGAGCGTGCCGAAGCGGTGCGGGCGCTGCGCGGTGTGTGGCTCGACGCGGGCCGACGCGACGAGTACTACCTCGACCTCGGTGCGGTCGCGTTACGCGATGCGCTGCTCGCCGCGGGGCTTGTAAAGGAGCGATTGGAGTTCGAACTCTTCGACGGCGGCCATCGCGGCGTGAGCGGCCGCTATCCGGCCTCGCTCGCGTGGTTGGTCGAGCGTCTCTCGGAGTGATGCCTGCCCACTCGGGCCTTGTCCAGGATGTGAAGCCGGCTTTACGTCGGCTGCCACCGGACTGGTCTCGGCGCGGCATGTCTACTCGGGGCGCGCGCCGCGGTGTTCGGACGGCACGCGTTCCATCAGCTTCACTCCGGGCACGTCGAACCCGACCTTGCGATACAGCGGGTGCATGTCCGTCGTGTGCAGGAGCCACTTCAGATGCGCGAGCTCGCCGCCCTCCACCATCTCGCGCACGAGCTCCTCGCCGAGGCCGCGCCCGCGGTACTCCTCGAGCACGTACACGTCCGCGAGATAGACGAACGACACGCCGTCGGTCGCAGCGCGACAGAAGCCGACCTGACGATCGCCGTCGTAAAGACCGACGACGCGCGCAGCCTCCTCGATCAGACGATCCTGCGTCTCGCGCGGGCGCCCCTTCGCCCAATAGCTCGCGTCGCTGAGGAAGCGGTGCACTTCGTCGCGGTCGACGCGCGCCTTGTCGTCGTCGAGCTCGAGCCCGTCCTCGAGGACACGCCTCACGCCGAGAGCGTCCTCAGGCGAAACCCTCCGTGCTCTTCGTACGACGACATGACGACGGTGAGCGCGTCACGCCGTGCGCGATCCGACAGATCAGCGGCCTGCGCGTCGGCGAGCGGCGACGACAGGAGCTGCTCGACGCCGGCGATTCCTTCGCGCGAGAGCCGCAGCGCACCCGCCGCATGCACCACGCACACGGCGCCGCCGGCGCGCGCGGAGAAGCCCTCGAGCTCGTCGGCTCCGCATTCGACACAGCTCGTCAGGTGCGGCAGGTATCCCGCGAGCCAGAGGAGCTTCAGCTGGAAGGAGAGCGCAAGCGGATCGACGGCCGGCCGCGAGTCCTGCGGCAGCGTGTCGTCCAACACGTCGAGGAACCGCGTGAGCGCGATGAACGCGCGCTCGTTCGACTCTGGCTCGGCGAACAGCCGTAGCATCGCCTCAGCGCCGGTGAGCCCCACGTTCAACCGGTAGGGGTCCTCGCGGGCTGCGTGATGCGAGCGGACGAGCTGCGCCCCTGTCACCGTCTGAAGCTCACCGCCGCCCTCGTGCAGCATCAGCTCGACGTGCGAAAGCGGCTCGAGCCGGGCGCCGAAGCGTGACTTCGTCTTGCGGACGCCCTTTGCGATCGCACCGACTCGTCCGCGCTCCGCCGTGTACAGGTGCAGGATGCGGTCGGCCTCCGCGAAGCGCAGCGAGCGCAGGACGACCGCCTCGGTCTTGTACGTCTTCCCGGCCACGTCCCGCCAGTCTAGGTAGCGGTCCTGCCGGGAATCTCCGGCGGGGCTTTCTGCGTTGTAACCGTTGATGGCAAGAGTTCAGATGTACACGACAGCCTGGTGCGGCTACTGCGTGCGCGCCAAAGCGCTGCTGCGGTCGCGCGGGATCGCCTTTGAGGAGATCGACCTGGGGGACGATCCGTCCTTCCGAGCGCGGCTCAACGAGCTCACCGGCGGATGGACGGTCCCGCAGATCCTGATCGACGGCCGGCCGATCGGCGGTTACGCCGAGCTCTGGCGTCTCGACCGCGAGGGACGGCTGGGCGACCTGCTGGCCGCGGATGCCGCGTAATCCGCATCAAGCGGCTGACAGGCCGGGCAGTACCACGTCCCGCGTCCGGCGACGCGGATCTTGTCGATCGGCGTGCCGCACCGCTCGCACGGCTCGCCGCCGCGGCCGTACACCTTGAATTCGTGTTGCGCGCGGCCCTGGGCTCCGTCGGGTAAGCGGTAGTCGCGCAACGTCGAGCCCTGCCGGCGAAGCCCGGCTCGCAGCGCGTCGCGCACGCCGCGGTGGAGCGCCTTGACCTGCTCCCGTGTGATCGTCGACGCCTGCGTCAGCGGATGGATCCGGGCGCGCCAGAGGGCCTCGTCGGCGTAGATGTTCCCCACGCCTGCCACGGCCCGCTGGTCGAGCAGGACCGCCTTCACCGGCGCCCGCCTGCCCGCGAGCCGCTCCCCGAGGTGCCGTGGCTGGTACCCGGGCTCGAGCGGCTCGCGTCCGACGCGCGCGTCGATATAGGCGGCGAGCTCGCCGGGCTCGAGCAGGAGCCACGTGCCGAATCGGCGGACATCTCGATACGCAACGTCCGACCCGTCGTCCAGACTGACAACTGCGCGGCGGTGGGGATCGTCCGGCAGAGCACCGCGTCCCGCGTGCAGGAACGACCCCGTCATCCGGAGGTGAACCACCAGAGCGCGCCCAGACTCGAACCGGACAATCAAATACTTGCCGCGACGCTCGACCGCAGCGATCCGCTCGCCGAGGAGCTCGGCGGCGACCTCCGTCGGATCGGCCGGGCGCGTCAGGCGCGCGTCGGCGATCGCGACGTCCGCGAGCCGCCTGCCCTCGAGCACCGGTGCGAGCCGGCGGCGCACGGTCTCGACCTCCGGCAGCTCGGGCATGCCGCCACCGTACCGAGCCGCTGTCAGTCGACGACTTCGAGCAGAACGCCGCGCACGGACGGCGCCTCATCGCCGATCGTGTACGCCGCGAGGATGCCGGCGACCGCCTGTTCTGCGGCCTCTGCGGTCCGCGCGTGCACGTGCGCCAGCACGTCGCCCTTTGCGACCTCGGCTCCGCGCTTCGCGTGGCACACGATGCCGACCGCGTGGTCGACCGCGTCGCTCTTCGTGCGCCGCCCAGCGCCGAGCTGCATGGCCGCGTTGCCGACGGCTATCGCCGAGAGCGCGGTGACATGCCCGGCATGCGGCGCGGCGACTTCGCGCACGACCGGCGCCACGGGCAACGCGGCTTCGTCCGCGGTGCCGCCCTGCGCCTCGAGCCAGCGCCGCCAGGTCGTCTCGGCCGAGCCGTCCTGGACGGCTGTCTCGGCACGGCGGCGCCCTTCCGCCTCGTCGACCCCGAGGTCGGAAAGCGCGAGCAGCTTGCCGCACGCGTCGAGCACGAGCTCGGTGAAGTCCGCCGGGCCGCGGCCGCGCACCGTGTCGAGAGCCTCGCGAACCTCGAGGCTGTTGCCGACGGCGGCCCCGAGCGGCTGATCCATGTCCGTCAGCAGGCACACGACCTCGCGGCCGGCTTCGCGGCCCAGGGAGATCATCGTCTCCGACAGCGCACGAGCCTCAGCCAGCGTTCGCATGAAGGCCCCGTCGCCGACCTTCACGTCGAGCACGATCGCCTGCGCACCTGCCGCGAGCTTCTTCGACATGATCGACGCGGCGATCAAGGACCGCTGATCGACCGTCGCCGTCACGTCCCGCAACCCGTAGAGCAGCTTGTCGGCCGGCACGAGGTCGCCTGTCTGACCGATGATCGCGCAGCCGACGTCGCGGACCTGCGCCACGAACTCGTCGAGCGTCAGCTCCGTGCGGTAGCCCGGGATCGACTCGAGCTTGTCGAGGGTCCCGCCCGTGTGCCCGAGCCCGCGGCCGCTCATCTTCCCGAGCGGCACCCCGCAGGCCGCGACGATCGGGGCGACCGCCAGCGACGTCTTGTCGCCCACGCCGCCGGTCGAGTGCTTGTCGACCACCTTGCGCCCGAGGGCGGCACCGAGATCGATCGTCTCACCGCTCCGAATCATCGCGTCGGTGAGCACGAACGTCTCGCGCGGCGAGAGCCCGCGGAAGTACACCGCCATGCAGAACGCCGCGAGCTGGTAGTCCGGAACCTCGCCGCGCGCGTAGCCAAGAATCAGCTCGGCAAGCTCGTCGTCGCCGAGCTCCTCACCGTCGCGTTTGCGTTGGATGAGGTCCGCAGGACGGATCATCGTGTCGCGACGAACACGGTCGTCCGTCCGTGGACGCGAAACGGAAGCGGCACGTCGTCGGGGACCGGGCTCGTCTCGTAGGAGAGCGAGTCGCGGTAACGGACGAGCAGCTCGCGGTCTTCGACGGTCGCGACGACTTCGGCGTCGGTGCGCTCGACCTTCGTGAAGTGACGGCGCAGCTGCGACTCGCCGTTCTCGGCGTTGAACACGCGCTCGAAGCCGGGCATCAACACGCCGAACAGGTCCCGCAGCTCCTCTATGTGCCGAACCGAGTTGGTCACGGCGACGAGATGCCCGCCCGGCTGCAGGACGCGCGCGAGCTCCGCGAGCGCGCGGTCGACATCGGGGACGTGGTAGAGCATCCACGCCGCAACGACCACGTCGAAGCTCGCATCGGGAAACGGCAGGTCCTGCGCGTCACCGACGTGCGCCTCCGTGATGCCCCGTCCACGCGCGAGCTCGACCATGCGTTCGGACTGATCGAGGAACGCGACCCGCGCACCGAGCTCTGTCTGCATGCGCTCGGCGAGCTCCCCCTGACCTCCCCCGACCTCGAGCACCCTCAGCGGCCGCAGCGACGAAAGCACGTCCCACAGCACGCACTTTGCGTCCGTGCCATCGGCATCGGCCCAGAGCGCCTGCCGCGCGCGCAGGTTCGCCTCGCTCGCGTACTGCTCCTTCACCCGAGCGGGATCGTCGAACGACATCACGCCGCCTTCGTCGCCACGAACATCGAGCTTCCGCGGCGAACCGAGAACGGCAGCGCCACGTCTACCGGCAGGCTCCCGACGAACGGCGACATCGAGATCGATGCGCGGACGTACTCCTCGATGGCGGAACGAGAGTCGAAGTCAAATCTCCCGTCGAGATCGGTGCGCTTCACCGCCGCGAACTCCGCGGACAGGATCGCCTCGCCGTTCTCGCGGGTGAAGGTGCTCGGCGACGGACCGCTCCCGACGAGGTCCCGCAGCTCCTGCAAATGGAATGCCGAGTTCGTGATCGCGACAAGCGTGCCGCCAGGGCGCAGGACGCGCGCAAGCTCGGCCACGGCGACGTCCAGCCTCGCGACGTGGTACAGCATCCACGCCGCCACGACGGCGTCGAACGACGCGTCCTCGAACGGCAGCCCGCACACGTCGGCAAGCCGGGCGTCCACTCCGCGCTCGCGCGCCAGCTCGACCATCCGCGGCGAGAGATCCGTCGCGACGACCTCCGCCCCGGTCTCGCGTGCGAGCCATTCCGCAAGCTCGCCCCAGCCGCAGCCCACCTCGAGAATGCGGCGCGGCTTTGCCTGCGCCACAGCGGCGACGGCGGGCACGCGCGCGTCCTCGCCGATGCCGGCGCCTGTGAACATCGCGGCCCGGCGGCGCAGGCGCGTCTCGTCTGCGTACTCGTCGGCGACGAGTGACGGGTCGTCGAGCCGCGTCACCGCTCGACGATCGGCGAGCCCGGAACACCACGCGGGGCCGTCTTGCCGCCCAGCCACGCACTGACCGTCGCGCCGACGTCTGCGAACTCGCCGTTCTCGTAGATGCGGCCTGCCGCGTTCCTGCCCTCTACGTACGCGAGCAGCAGCGCGTGCTCGCGGCTGTGATCCGTTGACGGCGTGGTCGGGTCGCACCCGTGATCGGAGGTGAGGATCAAGAGGTCGTTCGGCCGTAGCGCGTCGAGCAGGTCGGGCAGTCGCCGGTCGAAGTCCTGCAGGCAGCGGTGGAAGTTGACGGGATCGTTGCGGTGACCCCACAACGAGTCCGTCTCGACGAGATTCGAGAAGACGAACCCCTCGTCGACGGTGCGCAACAGCTCTTCCGTGCGCTGGATGCCGTCGACGTTCGACTTCGTCGGAAACTCGTCGTCGACGTCCTGGTGCGCAAAGATGTCCGGGATCTTCCCGACGCCGTACACCTTCTGGCCCGCGTCGCGGATGAGGCTCAGGTAGTTCGGTCGCCTCGGCTCGAGCGAGAAGTCGTGACGGTTCGCCGTGCGCTCGTACAGGCCGGGCTCGCCGACGAACGGCCGCGCGATCACACGCCCGACTGCATGCTTCCCGGTCAGAATCTCCCGTGCGATGCGGCAGGCGTCGTACAGCTCCTCCAGCGGCACGGTCTCCTCGTGCGCCGCGATCTGGAACACGGAGTCGGCGCTCGTGTAGACGATCCACTTGCCCGTCTTCTGATGCTCCTCGCCGAGCTCCTGGATGATCTCGGTGCCGCTCGCCGGCTTGTTGCCGAGCACGCCGCGCCCCGTGCGGTTCATGAACGGGTCGATCACCTCGTCGGGGAACCCGAGGGGATACGTCGGCATTGCCTGCGGTGTGACGACGCCCATCAGCTCCCAGTGACCGGTCGTCGTGTCCTTGCCACGGGATCGCTCGACAAGCCGGCCCGCGATCGCGGGCGCGCCCGGCTGCGGCGCGCAACCCTCGAGCGGCTCGATGTTGCCGAGCCCGAGCGCCTCGAGCGTGGGCAGATCGAGCCCGCCGACCGCGCGCGCAACGTTCCCGAGCGTGTTCGAGCCTTCGTCGCCGAACTCGGCAGCATCTGGAAGCTCTCCGGCTCCCACTGCGTCGAGGACGATCACGCACGCTCTCGGCATCAGCTGGCCGGCCGGCGGTTCGCCCGTGCGTTCGCGTGGGCTGCAAGGAGTGCAAGGAGGAGCCGGTTCGCCATCTCGGGCTATCCTACTTTCGTGAAGGAAGCCCTCGGACTGGTCGGAATCGCCGTCTTCATCGCCGTGATGCTCGCCCTCTCGGCCGGCGTCACCTGGCTCGTCGTCCGGCTCAGCCCGTCACCGGCGAAGAAGCAGCAGAAGTCGTAGCGAGCTACACGGCGGCGAGCGGCAGCACGTCGTCGAGCGGCGTGTAGTCCAGGCCGTGCGCCTCGGCGACTGCCTCGTAGGTCACCTTGCCCTCGAGGACGTTGACGCCCTTCGCGAGCGCCGGATCGGCGGTGCAAGCTGCGCGCAGCCCGTGCTCTGCGATCGCCTCGACGTACGGTAGCGTCGCGTTCGTCAGCGCCTTCGTCGAGGTGACAGGGACGGCGCCCGGCATGTTCGCGACGCAGTAGTGCGTCACACCGTCGACGACGTAGACGGGCTCCGCGTGCGTCGTCGCATGCGACGTCTCGAAGCAGCCGCCCTGGTCGATCGCGACGTCGACCACGACGGCACCATCCCGCATCGACGCGATCATCTCGCGTGTCACGAGCTTCGGCGCGACCGCTCCCGGGATCAGCACCGCGCCGATCACGAGGTCGGCCTCCTCCACGGACGCGCCGACCTGCAGGCTCGAGCTCATGAGCAGCGTCACACGGCCCGACAGCACCTCTTCGAGGTGGCGCATCCGGTCGATCGAGCGCTCGAGAATCGTCACCTGGGCACCGAGCCCGAGGGCGATCACCGCAGCGTTGTAGCCGACGACTCCGCCGCCGACGATCACGACCTTCCCCGGAGCGACACCGGGAACACCGCCGAGCAGCAGCCCGCGGCCTCCCATCGGCTTCTCCAGGAAGTACGCACCTGCCTGCGGCGCCAGCCGGCCAGCAACCTCCGACATCGGCGCGAGCAGCGGCAGTGTGCGATTCACCTCCACGGTCTCGTACGCAACCGCGGCGATGCCCGAGTCGACGAGCGCTCTGGTGAGCGGCTTATCCGCGGCGATGTGCAAATACGTGAAGAGGATCGCGCCTTCACGCAGCCGTGTGTATTCCGCCGCGATCGGCTCCTTCACCTTCAGCACCATGTCCGACGCGCCCCATACCTCGTCGACATCGGCGATCCGCGCGCCGACGCGCTCGTAGGCATCGTCCGGGAACGCGCTTCCGACGCCGGCCCCTTGCTCGATCACAACGTCGTGGCCGCGATTCAAGAGCTCAAGCGCGCCGGCGGGCGTCAGTGCGACGCGATACTCGTCCTGCTTGATCTCCCTGGCGACGCCGACCTTCATGCCGCGCGGAAGCCTACAGACCGCGCTCGCGCGCGAGGAACAGCAGCCCGACGAGCGTCTTCGCGTCTTCGCAGAACTCGAGCAGCGAGGGAACGTCGCGCAGCGGCAGCTTGACGAGCTCGATCTCCTCCGTCTCCTCGGGCGACGCGTCGCCCTGCTCGAGCCCGGTGGCAAGAAACAGGTGGAGCTTCTCGTCCGTGAAGCCCGCCGACGTGAAGAACCTCGTCAGCTCGACCCACTCGCCGCCGTGAAGCCCGGTCTCCTCTGCGAGCTCGCGCTTGGCCGCCTCGAGCGGTATCTCGCCCTCGTCGACGAAGCCCGCGGGCAGCTCGAGCAGCTTCCCGCCTGCTGCGACGCGCTCCTGCCGAACGAGCGTGATGCAGTCGTCAACGTCGAGAGCGACCACAGCAGCGACGGGCGGATGCACGACAACGTCGCGGCCGGCACGCCGCTCGACGCTGAAGATCGCCCCCTCGAAGAGCGCCATCGGCAAGATCCTGCCGGAGATGGTCCGTGTCGTGATTGCCACCCCGATCGAGGACGAGCTCGTCGAGCGGCTGCGCGCCGTGGACGAGCGGCTCGATGTCGCCTACGAGGGCGACCTGCTGCCGCCGCCGCGCTACCCCTGCGACCACGCCGGCGACCCGGAGTTCCGGCGGACACCGGAGCAGGAAGAGCGCTTCACGCGACTGGTCGCGGGTGCGGAGGTGCTCTTCGGCTACCCGCGCGAAGATCCCTCCCAGATCGCCTGGGCGGTGCGCGTCGCGCCGGGGCTGCGCTTCGTCCAGGGGACCTTCGCCGGCGCGGGGCAGCAGCTCGCCGCCGCCGGTCTCACGCGCGAGGAGCTCGACCGGATCGCGTGGACGAGCTCCGCGGGCGTGCACGCGACGCCGCTCGCCGAGTGGAGTCTGTTCGGGCTGCTCGCGCTCGCGAAGGACCTGCCGCGCCTGCTGCGCGACAAGGAGCAGCATCACTGGGACCACTATCCCGTCGACGAGCTGCGCGGGCGCACCGTGCTCGTCGTCGGTCTCGGCGAGATCGGAACGGAGGTGGCGCGGCTGGCCGAGGCGTTCGGGATGACCGTGCTCTCGGTCACGCGGCGCAAGGGCGACCTCGACGAGCTCCTGCCGCGCGCGGACGCGGTCGTGCTCACGCTGCCGCTCACCGACGAGACCCGCGGGCTCTTCGGCCGCGAGCGCCTCGAGCTCATGCCGCGCGGGGCGATGCTCGTGAACGTCGGCCGCGGTGGCGTGATCGACGAGGACGCGCTCGTGGCCGCGCTGCGCGACGGCCGGCTGCGTGGCGCGGCCCTCGACGTGTTCGCGCAGGAGCCGCTGCCTCCGGACAGCCCGCTCTGGGAGCTCGACAACGTGATCCTCAGCCCGCACACGGCCGCGCTCTCGCGGCGCGAGAACGAGCGGATCGTCGAGCTGTTCGCCGACAACCTGCGGCGCTACCTCGCTGGCGAAGAGCTGCGCAGCCGCATCCGCACCGACCTCTTCTACTGAACAGCGGCGTCGAGCAGCGCCAGTGTCACGTCGACCATCGCCTCGAGATCGTCCGTCGTGATGTGCTCGTTCGGCGTGTGGATGTCGGTCATCCCGTTTGCGAGGTTGACGCACTCGAGCCCGCGCTCGTTGAACACGTTCGCGTCGGCCGCTCCACCAGAGAGGTCGTACGAGACTTCGTGCCCGCAGCGCGTCAGTGCCTCGGCAGCGAGCGCGACGGCGCGATCGCTCTTTCCGAAGCGATAGCCGCGGTAGCTCTTCCGCATCGTCGTCTCGACATCGCACTCGGCGACGCCCGCAGCGTAGGTGATCGCGTCCTGCATCTCCTGGACGAGATCGGCGAGCCGGCGCTCGTCGTGCGACCGGGCCTCGGCAACGAACGTGCACCACTCGGGGACGATGTTGGTCGCCGTGCCGCCCGTGATCGTCCCGACGTTCGCCGTCGAGAGCTCATCGACGCGGCCGAGCCGGAGCTCCGAGATCGCACGCGCAGCCGCGGCGATCGCCGAGCGCCCGTCCTCCGGATGCATGCCGGAGTGCGCCGCGCGACCGTGGAACGTCACCTCGAGCGACTGCGAGAACGGCGCCCCGAGGATGACGACGCCGATCGGCGCCGCCTGGTCGTAGACGTACCCGAGCCGCGCGTGAAGCCGGGTGTGGTCGAACGCGTAGGCGCCGATCAGCCCCACTTCTTCCTTCGAGGTGAAGAGCAGCTCGATCCCGGCGTGCGGACGGCTCTCCGCGAGCACACGCCGCGTCGCCTCGAGCATCACCGCGACGGCGGCCTTGTCGTCGGCGCCGAGAACCGTTCCGGCCGCGTTGCGCACGACGCCGTCCGCGACGACGGGCTCGATCGCAGCCGTCGGCGGGACGGTGTCGAGGTGCGCACACAGAAGGAGCGGCTCGCCTTCGACCGTCGGCTCGAGCCGCGTGTACAGGTTGCCCATCGTCGAGCCGGTGACGGGCGCGCTCGCGTCCTCGTCGACCTCGAGACCGCAGTCGCGCAGATACCGCGTGACGAGATCGGCGACGGCGCGTTCCTCGCCCGGCGGGCTCGCGATCGCCGCGAGCTCGCAGAACAGCTCGAGAACGTCGCTGACTAGCCGACCTCGACGTGCGCGTGCTCGCGGTCGTGCGCGCGCCGCAACGCAGCGGCGACGAACTCGCGGAAGAGCGGTGCCGGCCGCGTGGGGCGCGACTTGAACTCGGGATGGAACTGCGAAGCGACGAACCACGGATGCCCCGGCAGCTCGACGATCTCGACGAGCCGGCCCTCCTGGAACGTGCCGCTCACGACGAGCCCGTTGTCGACGAGCTGCTGGCGGAACGCGTTGTTCACCTCGTAGCGATGCCGGTGGCGCTCGGCGATCACCGGCTCGTTGCCGTAGACCTCGCGTGTGTGCGTGTCTTCGGCGAGCTCGACCGCCTGTGCGCCAAGCCGCATGGTCCCACCGAGATCCTCGACCTCCTTCTGCTCCGGCAGCAGGTCGATCACCGGGTACGGCGTCTCGGGATCCATCTCCGTCGAGTTGGCGCCGTCGAGACCGCACGCATGGCGCGCGAACTCCGACACGGCGACGTGCATGCCGAGGCAGATGCCGAGGTACGGAATGCCGTCCTCGCGCGCGACCCGGCAGGCGAGGATCTTCCCCTCCCAGCCGCGAGAGCCGAAGCCGCCGGGGACGAGTACGCCGTCGACGCCCGCGAGCTCGCCGCGCGCCTCCTCGAGGCTCATGTCCTCCGCGTCGACCCAGCGAACGTGCACGCGGCAGCCGTTCGCGATGCCGGCGTGCTTCAGCGCCTCGTGCACGGACAGGTACGCGTCGTGCAGCTTCACGTACTTGCCGACGAGCGCGATCTCGATCGACTCGCGACGCGCGCTGATGCGCTGTGTCAGCTCGAGCCAGTCCTCCATGTCGGGCTCGGGTGCGTCGATGCCGAGCTTGCGGCAGACGAGCTCGTCGAGCCCCTGTTCACGCAGGTCGAGGGGGACGAGGTAGACGTCGGAGACATCGGAGTTCGTGATCACGGCGTCGACGTCGACGTCGGCGAAGAGCGCGATCTTGTCCCTGATGTCGCGCTGCAGCGGCTCCGCGGACCGGCAGACGAGGATGTCCGGGTGGATACCGATGCGCCGTAGCTCGTTCACCGAGTGCTGCGTCGGCTTCGTCTTCAGCTCGCCGGCGGTGTCGATGTACGGGACGAGCGTCACGTGCAGGTAGACGACGTTCTCCTGGCCGGCCTCGCGCCTGAACTGCCGGATCGCCTCGAGGAACGGCTGCGACTCGATGTCGCCGACGGTGCCCCCGATCTCCGTGATCACGACGTCGGTGTCGGTCGCCTCGGCGACCGAGCGGATGCGTGACTTGATCTCGTTCGTGATGTGCGGGATCACTTGCACCGTCGAGCCGAGGTACTCGCCTTTGCGCTCCTTGCGCAGCACGCGGTCCCAGACCGCACCGGCGGTGTGATTCGCGGCACGCGAGAGGTTTTCGTCGATGAAGCGCTCGTAGTGACCGATGTCGAGATCGGTCTCCGCGCCGTCCTCGGTGACGAACACCTCGCCGTGCTGGAACGGGCTCATCGTTCCCGGGTCGACGTTGATGTAGGGGTCGAACTTCTGAACCTGGACCTTGAGGCCGCGCGCCTTCAGCAGCCGACCGAGCGATGCGGCGGTGATTCCCTTGCCGAGAGACGAGACGACGCCGCCGGTGACGAAGACGAATTTCGCCACCTACACGCCGATCTCCGTGGAACGACCCACGGGACACCATCCTAGCAGCGCACTCACCGCGCGGGATCGTAGGGACCTAGCCGGACGCGGCGGTCTGAACGAGGTCGTAGAGCCGTTTGACGGCGAGGTCCGGCTTGCCGCGACTCGCCGTTACGGTGACACGCGTGCGGTCGGGTGCAGTCGAACGAACGCGGATCTCCACGTCGAGCTTCGGCTCGAGCAGATGCCACGCCCACCGCTCGTACGGCTCGACTTCGCGCACCAGCAGAAGCGTCTCGACACGACGGCGGCCGGTGAAGACGTTTCGCTTCGTCGCGTGCACCTTCCAGCGCGCGCCCACCGCGAAGCCGCGCCGGTCGGGCTCGACGCCCGTGATCCCCGGCCACCAGTCGGGCAGGTGGTGCGGCTCGGCGAGGAACGCCCAGACGTCGGCACGCGACGCGAGCAGCTCGAGCTCCGCCGAGCGCGTCGTCACCGCTCGAGCGACGCGAGGAACTCGGCGCCGCCGAGCATCCGCTCGACCTCGTCGCGGCGCTCGAGCTCGTCGAGCTGCTCGATCTGCGTGCGCGTCGGCTCGCCGGGCACCTTCTCGACCCGGAAATGCCGGTCGGCGACGGTCGCGATCTGCGGGAGGTGCGTGATCGACAGCACCTGCGCACGCTCGGCGAGGCGGCGCAGCGTGTCCGCGACCGCGTGCGCGGTCGTGCCGCCGATGCCCGCGTCGATCTCGTCGAACACCATCGTCGTCCCGCCGGCGACCGCGGCGATCGCGAGCGCGACCCGCGAGAGCTCGCCGCCGGAGGCGGTCTCGGCCACGGGGCCGAAAGGCAGCCCGGCGTTCGGGCGGATCAGGAACGCGACCTCGTCCGCACCGCTCGGGCCGGGGTCGCGCGCCGAGAGCGCGACCTGGAACTCGCCGTCCCCGAGCCCGACGCCTCGCAGCTCCGCAGCGACCGCCGCGGCGAACGGCTTCGCCGCCTTCGCCCGCGCGGTGTGCAATGAGGAGTGCACCCGTTCGACCTCCTGTTGAGCCGCGGCGAGCGCGGCCGTGGCGGCCTCGACCGGATCGCGGCCTCCGTCCGCCGCCGCGAGCTCGGAGCGCGCCTCCGCGCCGCGCTCGAGCAGCTCTGCGTAGGTCTGCGCCCTATGCCGGCGCTTCAGGTCTGCGAGCTCCTCGAGCTGCGCCTCGAGCTCCTCGAGCCGGCCGGGCTCCGCGTCGAGCGACGCGAGGAACGACCGCAGGTCGGATGCCGTCTCGCGCAGCTGCAGCTCCGCCTGGCGGAGCGCGTCGCCGGCTGCAGCGAGCTCGGGTGCGAGCCGCTCCAGCGGCGCAATCGCCCGCTCGGCGCGGCCGGCCAGGTCGCTCGCGCCCTCGCCGTCGTCCGGCGCGAGCGCCGCGGTCGCGGTCTGCGCCGCGTGCGCGAGCTCCGACACGTGGCGCAGGCGCTCGCGTTCCGCGCGCAGTGCGTCTTCGTGGCCGTGCTCCAGCCCTTCCGTCGCCTCCGCGAGGCGCCGAAGCTCTTCGACCCGGGCGGCGGCGCCCTCGGCATCGCGTGTGAGCTCGTCGTGCGCGCGCCGCGCCGCCTGCAGCGTTCGCCACGACTCGACCGCGGCATGCGTGTCGACGCCGGCGAACGCGTCGAGCACTTCGCGCTGATAGGCGGGCCGCGCGAGCCGGCGCTGCTCGAACTGGCCGCTCATCGCGATCAACGCCTCGACCGCCCCCGCGACGTCCTCGCGGGCGGCGCTCCGCCCCCACGCGTAGGCGCGGGTGCGGCCGTCGGCGAAGATCCGCCTCGCGACGACGACGGCGTCCTCCCCCTCCGGGCGAAGGTCGGCGAGCGCACCGAGCGTCTCGTCGCCCGCGTCGTCGAACTCGGCCTCCACGTACGCCTCGTCGCCCGCGGCTCCGATCAGGCCGGCGTCGCCGCGGCCGCCGAGGAGCAGGCCGATTGCGTTCGTGAGGATCGTCTTGCCCGCGCCGGTCTCCCCGGTGATCACGTTCAGCCCGGCGCAGAGCTCGAGCTCCGCCTCGTGGATCAGGACGAGGTTCGTGATGCGAAGGCGCCGAAGCACGGCTTCATCGTAGAAAGGGCATCCGCCGTCGTCAGCTGTCCCTTCGGACCTGCCACCCGGCGACCGCGAGCGCTGTTACGGCAAGCATCGCAGCCGTTCCGGCCACCGCTGTCTGCAGTGACAGGTCGAGGTCGAGCAGGCCCGTGCTGATCACCGCCGTCGCGACAAGCGCGTAGATGCAGCAGACGAAGGCGGAGGTCACCTCGCCGCGACGCTCGGCGGGCGCCAGCGCGTTCAGCTCGTCCTGCGCCGCGAGGTACGCGAGTCCGTGCCCCACGCCGGTTGCAATCGCCGCTGCGACGAGCAGAGTGAGCGACCGGACCGGTGATGCGAGTGCGAGCAGCGCGAGACCGAGAGCGATCACGACGAGCCCCAGCGCCTGCGCACGCCCGACGTCCGGACGCAGCCGTTGCGTGACGACCTGCGCGGAGCACGATGCCGCGAGCGCGATCGCAGCAAGCGCTCCCAGCGCAGCGAGGCTCGACGTGCCGAGGTTCGCAGCATACGAAGGCACGATCGAGAGGGAGAGCGCGAGCGCGCCCCAGGCGAGCCCCGCGGTGATGCCGACGCGGGCGAACGGCGCCGCGATCGCGCCGGGCACACGTGGCCATTGCGCGCGCCACTTCTCGTTGCCGCCTCCGCTCTGCTCCGGCAGGCGCCACGTCGCGACAGCCGCGCACGCCGTTCCGCCGAGGACGACGAGGTAGCACAGACGATCCGGCGCCGGAGCCCAGGCGGCGAGCGTGCCGGCGAGGAGCGGCCCGGCTCCGCTTCCACCCGCCTGCGCGAGCCCGGCGAGGAGTGCGGGGCGCCGCTCGCCGCGACGCGGATCGAGCTCGACGAGCGCGGCAGTGGCGGGACCGCTGATCATCCCGACGGCGACACCCTGCATGAACCGCGCGGCGAAGAGCCACGGCGTCGACGTCGCGAGCGCGAAGACGACGAGCCCCGCGGCCGCGGCCGCCAGCCCGGCGAGCAGGACCGGGCGCCGTCCGACGCGGTCCGAGAGGCGCCCGAAGAGCAAGAGCGTCGGGATGAGGCTGAACGCGTACGTCGCGAAGACGAGCGTCAGCACGAGGCTCGAGAAGCGGAAACGGGCGGCGTAGCCCGCGTAGAGCGGCGCAGCCAGGTTCGCGCCCGTCATCACGAGCAGCCAGCTGAGCGTGACCGTGACGAGAGCGCGGCGGTCGCCCGTTTGTCTCCGGGCGCGTTCGGGCTGCGTGGCCCTCGAGCGGGCGACGGAGGAGGTCACCGGCTTCGGCTATCCGGGCAGCCGAGAGCCAAAACGAATGACGCGTCTCTCTAGCGCCCGAACGTTGCGGCGTACCGCGTGAAGAACGTCACCTCGGGCAGCGTCGCAAGGAGGCTCGGCTGCTTCCCCACTCGGACGGTGACGCTCTCATCCGTGGCGAGCGTGCCGATCTGCTGACCGTCGACGAGGACGGCGGTCTCCAGGTCGGGCGTCAGGTTCGTCATCGTCACGTCGGGGCCGCGCGGAACGACGAGCGGCCTGATGTGCAGCGCGTGCGGCGCGACGAACGTCAGCACCATCGCGTCGAGGCCCCACACGAGCACGGGCCCGCCGTTCGAGAGGTTGTAGGCCGTCGAGCCGGCAGGCGTCGCGCAGATCAGCCCATCGCACGGCTGCGAGCCGAGCTGCTCGTCGCCGATCGCATAGCCGACCTCGATCATGCGCCCGAGCCTGCCGCCGGCAACGACGACGTCGTTGACCGCAGTTCGCGTCTCGCCGCCGACGGAGACGTCGAGCGTCGACAGCTCGACCGTGCGGTACTCGCCGGCGAGCACGCGGGAGACATCCGCCTCGAGCCGCTCCGCGGGAATAGCCGTCAGGAAGCCGACGCGTCCGAAGTTGACGCCGACGACCGGGACGCCGGTGCCGAGGAAGCGGCCGAGCGCGCGCAGCATCGTTCCGTCGCCGCCGAGCACGATCGCGATGTCGACGTCGGCCGACTCGTCGACCAGCTCGACGCCGCGCTCCGCCGCGACGTGCTCGAGCCTCGCGAGCGCGTCGCCCACGCCCTCGCGCTCGATCGTGACGACCGCCGCGCGCTCAACCGACGGCATCGGCGACCCACCGGTCGAAGCCGGCCGGGAGCTGCGGTTGCTTTCGCTGGACGAGGTGGAGGACGAGCTCATGGTTTCCCTTCGGGCCCGGGAGCCCCGAGTCTACGATCCCGCGCGGCTCCGCCCCGGCCGCGAGGAGCCGTTCGGCGACATCGTGCACGACACGTCGCCGCACCTCCTTGTCGCGTACCACGCCTTTCGGCGCATCGGCCCGGCCGGCCTCGAACTGCGGCTTCACGAGCACGAGCGCCTGCCACCCGGGTGCGGCGAGCGCGAGTGCCGGGGGCAGCGCGAGCGTCACGGAGATGAACGACACGTCGCAGGTCACGAGCTGCGGCGCGAACGGCAGCTCGCTGAGCGCGCGCGCGTTCACCCGCTCGAGCACCGTCACCCGCTCGTCGTCCCTGATCCGTGAATGGAGCTGGCCGTAGCCCACGTCGAGAGCGATCACTCGCCGCGCACCGCGCTGCAAGAGAACGTCGGTGAAGCCGCCGGTCGACGCGCCGAGGTCGAGCGCGTCGAGCCCGGTGACGTCGAGGGCGAACGCGTCGAGCGCGTTCGCGAGCTTGTGGCCCGCGCGCGATACGTACGGCGGCGGAGCCGTGACCTCGAGTGGCGCGTTCTCGTCGACCTGTTCGCCGGGCTTCGCGTGGCCGGGAACGCGGCCGGCCATGACGAGCGCCTGCGCCTGCGCACGCGACTCGGCGAGACCCCGCTCGACGAGCAGGACGTCAACCCGCTTCTTGGGCAACGACGGGCGGGCTCGCGGTGACTGCGAGGACGAAGTTGAGCGACGCAAGGCAGGCGACGACAGCGGCCAGGGCGTAGACGGTGTGCAGCCCGATCGTGGCGAACAGGTACCCGGCCGTCGCGTAGGCGGCCGGCCTGATCACCTGGTTCGACACGATGATCGTCTGCATCACCTTCGGGAAAAGCGCGGGCGGCACGCGCATCGTCAGGATCCCGATGAACGGTGCGTTCGTCATCGGGTTGGCGAAGCCGATGACCGCAAGGGAGGCGACCATCACCGCGAGCGGCACGTGCGGCACGAGCAGCCAGAAGGGCAGCGCGATCGCGATCACTGCGACGATCGAAAGCGGTATCGGCTTGACGCGCGCGAGGAGTGCGTAGGTGGCGAACGAGCCGACGACGCTGCCGCCGCCGTAGGCCGCCAAGAGCAGACCGGCGACGCGGGCATCGTGGTGGTAGTCGCGATACGCGAGCACCGGAAACGACGCGAATACGAACGGGAATGCGAGCCCGTACAGGAGCGGCGAGAGCACCGCGCGGCCTACGAACCGGTCGCGTCGGAGGTAGCCGAGGCCCGCCCAGATCCCACCCGCTTCCCGCCGGTCCTGCACCTCACGGACGACGCGCACGAACATCGCGACGAGTACGAACGACATCACGAAGGACGCCGCGTCGAGCCACATCACGTTCGCCGCACCGATCAGGCTGATCAGCACCCCCGCGAGCGCCGGGCCGCCGAAGTTGGTGAAGTTCGTCGCGCCCTCGAGCAGCGTGTTCGCCCGCGCGATCTCCTGCTCGTTCGTCCCGACGATCGCCGGGATCACCGCCCGCTGACACGTGAAGTACGCCGTCGAGAACAGGCCTTGCAAGAACGCGACAGCGAGGATGATCGCGTACGAGAGCCCGCCGACCAGATGCAGAAACGGGACCAGCGCGATCACCGGCGCGCGCGCAGCGTCGGACACGAGCATCGTCAGCCTAGGCCCGAGCCGGTCGACGACCGACGCGGCCTGGATGCCGAAGAAGACGAATGGGAGGAGCTCGACGGCGAAGACGATCCCCATGCGCGTCGCCGAACCCGTCGTCACCAGCACGAACCACGGCAGCGCGAGCCCGGAGAGGCTCGAGCCGAGCGTCGAGATCAGCTCGGCGGTCGTCAGCGCGAGCAGCGACCGGTTGCGGATCATGCGGTCGCGACCGCGGTGCGCTTGATCGTCCAGACGACGGGCTGCGCGACGACGAGCAGGTTCGAGAGGACCGTCACGACTCCCGAGGCGATCAGCGTCTCCTTCACGCCGATCGCGCCTGCGATCGGGCCGGCCGCCGCGGTGCCGAGCGGGATCAGGACGAAGGACCCGAGCGCGTCGTACGAGCTGACGCGCGAGCGGGCCGCCTCCGGCACTTGTTCCTGGAAGACGGTGAACCAGAGCGCGAGGTGAATGGCGAGGCCGGTCCCCGCAAGGAGCTGCGCCGCGAGCAGGACCGGGAGCGGCACGAGGAACGCGATCATCCAGACACCGAGCCCGAACGGCAGGGCGCAGAGGCACGAGACGAGGAGCGGCCGCGTCGGATGCCACCGCAGGACGACGATTCCGCCGAGTACGAGACCCGCACCAAACACAGAAAGAACCACGCCGTAGGTCGACGCGCCGCCGTAGTGCTCCTTCATCACGAGCGGTGCGAGCACACCCCACGCCTGGCCGGCGAAGTTGCCGATTCCGAAGAACACGATCGTGTTGAAGATCCAGCGTTGCCGTCGGAACTCGGTCCAGCCGTCGCGCAGCTCGCGCAGGAACGGCTCCGGCTCGACGGCGTCGGCGCGGCTTGCGACGTGGACGCGCGCGAGTAGGACCGCGGCGACGGCGAAGCTGATCGCGTCGATCAGGATCGCACCGCCGGGACTGCCCGCCGCGACCAGGACGCCGCCGAGCGCGGGCGCCGCGAAGCCGAGGATCGATCTGCTGAGCCCGATCAGCGCGTTTGCCTGCTGCAGGCGCGCCGCGCTGATCACCGCGGGAATCAAGCCGTTCGTCGCGGGGATGACGAAGCCGTCCGCGAGGCCGTAGACCCCTCCTAGGCCGGCGAGGAGAGCGACGGTCGCGTGCCCGCCGAGCACGAGCACGGCGACGGTCGCCTGCACGGCCGCCTGAACCGCTGCGACAGCGACGAGGACGGTGTGGCGCGGCAGGCGGTCGGCGACGACTCCCGCGGCGAGCGCGATCCCTGCCGCCGCGACCTGGCGAGCCGCGAGCACGACGCCGACGGCAGTCGGCGAGTTGTGCGCGATGTGCAGCACCGCAAAGACCAGCGCGATCGCAGCGACACCGTCGCCGACCGCGGAGATCGTCGTGCTCGAGAAGACGAGCCGAAAATCGCGTTCGGACAGTGCTCCCAACGTGCCGGCAAAGCCGGCACGTTTCTTCGACGGCTCCGTCGAGCCTACGCCGGTCATGCAGTGCGCACGGCGAGGTCGCCGACGATGCCTGCGAGAACGTCGGTGTCCGCGTCGATCTGCGCGAGCCGTGTGCGAGCGCGATCGGCCGCTTCGTTCGCAAGGCGGCGCGCGCCGTCCGCCCCCACCTCGAGCACGTAGCCGTCGCCGTCGAGCACGTCGTCGACGATCTGGAACAGGAGGCCGAGCTCCTGCGCGAACGCGCGCCACGGTGGGTGCTCCTCCACCGGAACCGCAGCCGCCCACAGGCCGCACATGACGGCGGCGGTGAAGAGCGCGCCGGTCTTCAGTGCGTGCAGCTGGTCGAGCGGCGCCCCGCCCTCGAGGTCGAGCTGCTGGCCGCCGATCATCGCGAGCGTCGCGTCGACGAGCTCACGCGCGACGGCCCCGGTCGGGTAGGAGAGCGCGAGCCGCATCGCCTCGGCGAGCAGCGCATCGCCCGCAAGGATCGCCGTCGACTCGCCGAACTGCGCCCAGACGGACGGCGCGCCGCGGCGCTCGCGGTCGTCGTCGAGCGACGGCAGGTCGTCGTGCACGAGCGAGAACGAGTGGACGAGCTCCACCGCCGCGGCGGCCGGCAGGAGACCCTCGACGTGCGCACCGACCGCGTCGCCCGTCGCGAGCAACAGGACGGGGCGTACGCGCTTGCCGCCGAGCGCGTAACGCATCGGCTCGTCGAGCGTGCCGAGCTCCGGCGCGAGCACGAGCTCGGCCAGGTAGCTCTCGATCAGCGCACGGAGCCGGTCAGGCGGCTGGGGCATCCGGGGGCGGCGCCAGGGCCTCTGTCTCGGCGGCGCGCTTCGCACGCTGCAGCTCGCCTTCGACCTCCTTCGCGAGCTCGGCGAGCTCCTGCAGGATCTCGATGGCGGCGTCGGGATCCTCGGTCTGCTCGAGCCGCGTGCGTGCCGCCTCGAGTCGCGCGAGCAGGTCCTCCGCCCTGTTGAGCGATTCTTCCGCTGTCATTCATTCCTCTCGTCGGGACGCTTCATCCTTGCAGAGCGTGTCACCCGTCCTCCCGCTGGATGCGGCCGAGGATGCCGTTGACGAGCCGCGCGGCGTCCTCCGACGCGTAGCGTTTCGCGAACGCCACCGCCTCGTTGATCACCACCTCGAACGGTACGTCGCCCGCACGCAGCTCGTGCACCGCGACCCTGAGCGCGCTTCGCTCGACCGTGCCGAGCCTGTCTGCCGTCCAGCCCTCCGATGCGGCGGTGATCCGCACGTCCAGCTGCTCCGCCTCCCCGGCCACCGCCTCGGCGACGCCGCGCGCCCACGGGTCGATCTCACCGGCGTACTGCGAGCCGATCGGCTGCCCCGAAAGGTCCCACTGATAGAGCAGCATCAGCGCCTGGCGCCTCGCCTGTCGCCGCGACAGCATCAAGCCTCTCGGGACTCGGCCCGCAGCTCGTCGAGCGTCGAGGTCGAGTACACACCACTTCGGAACTGTGCGCTCGCAAGCACCTCGAGCGCGACGTCCCGTGTGGTCGGAACGCCCTCGAGGATCGTCTCGCGCAGCGCCCGCTCGGCACGCGCGATCGCGGCATCGCGGTCGGCGTCCCACACGACGAGCTTCGCGACCAGCGAGTCGTAGAACGGCGGCACGGACGCGCCGGACTCGATGAACGTGTCGACCCGCACCCCCGGGCCTTCCGCGGGCTGGAAGCGCGCGACCTGGCCCGGCGACGGGCGGAAATCGTGCTCGGGGTCCTCCGCGTTCAACCGGATCTCGATCGCGTGCCCGCGCCGCTCCGCACGGCCCGTCGCGACGAGCGGCTCCCCCGCGGCAACACGCAGCTGCTCGCGCACGAGGTCGATGCCGGTGCACATCTCCGTAACCGGATGCTCCACTTGCAGGCGCGCGTTCAGCTCGATGAAGTAGAAGCTCCCGTCCGGGCCGAGCAGGAACTCGAACGTGCCCGCGTTCCGATAGCCGACGGCGCGGCACGCGCGCTCGGCCGCCGCTTCCATCGCTTCGCGCGCGTGGGACGTCAACGCCGCGCTCGGCGACTCCTCGATCAGCTTCTGATGGCGGCGCTGAATGGAGCACTCGCGCTCGCCGAGCGTGAGCACGCTGCCGTGCGTGTCGCACATCACCTGGATCTCTACGTGCCGCGCCGGCACGAGCGCTTTTTCGACGTACATCGTCCCGTCGCCGAACGCCGCTTCGGCCTCGCCGGACGCCATCCGAAAAGCGTCGTCGAGCTCGCCCTCGGCGTGCACCAGCCGCATCCCCTTGCCGCCGCCGCCCGCGGTGGCCTTCAACAGAAGCGGAAAGCCGATCTCCCGCGCGACCGCGCGCACGTCGGCCGCGCTCGTCGCACCGTCGGTGCCGGGGACGGTTGGCACGTCTGCTGCGCGCATCGTCTGCTTCGCAGAGATCTTGTCCCCCATCAGCGCCATCACGTCCGCCGGGGGGCCGACGAAGACGAGGTCGCTCTCGACG
>DASRGQ010000045.1:0-61264 GCA_035650975.1 Gaiellaceae bacterium | reverse complement strand
GCGGTTTCGCCGCCCGCTCGTTCTCGTCAGCCAGGATGTCTTCCCCGAGATCGCCGTCGCGCTCGGGCGCCTGAAGAGCCCGTTTGCGATCACGCTTCTCCGGGCCGCGATCAAGCATGCGCTCAAACACGCAGACCGCGTCGTCGCAATCGGCGCCGTGATGCGCGATCGACTCGTCGCGAAGGGCGCGCACCCAAATCGCATCGCCGTCATCCCCAACTGGGCGGACACCGAACGCATCACACCACAACAGCACGACAACGCCTGGTCGCGAGAGCACGGCCTCGCCGGGCAGTTCGTCGTCATGCACTCGGGCAACGTCGGCCACGCCCAGAACCTCGAGACACTGTTACGCGCAACGGCGTTCCTGGACGACCTCGACCAGCTTCGCATCGTGATCATCGGCTCGGGGGCGCGCCACGCGGCGACCGTCGAGCTGGCACATCGGCTCGCCGATGAGCGCGTCGCGTTCCTGCCGTATCAGCCGTACGAACGTCTCCCCGAGGCGCTGTCGGCGGCGCACGTGCACTTCGTCGGGCTGCCGCGCGGGCTCGCGGGCTACATCGTCCCGAGCCGCGTGCACGGGATCCTCGCCGCCGGCCGGCCGATCCTCGCGGCGGTCGACGAGGAGAGCGAGACGGCGACGCTCGTGCGCGAGGCGCACTGCGGCGTCGTCGTGCCGCCCGACGACCCGGCCGGGGTCGCCGACGCGATCCGCGCGCTCGCGTCCGGGCGGCACGACCTCGCAGAGCTTGGCCGGAGCGCGCGGGCGTACGCGGAGCGCGTGACGAGCCGTGAGCAGGCGGTCGCCCGGTACCGGCAGCTGCTCGCCGATGTCACCGGCTGACGGTCCACGGCGGCCCGCGCCGGCGGCTGCGCTCGAAGTCTGCGCGCTCGTCGCCGTCGGCGCGGCCGCGGTCGCGCTCTCGTGGCGCCTCTTGCACACCGCCGCGAACTACGACGAAGGGGTCTACCTCGCCGCGACCGACGCTCTGCGACACGGCCAGGCGCTCGGCTCGCAGGTCTTCGCGGCGCAGCTGCCCGGGTTCTACGACCTTCTCCGCGGCCTGAGCGCTGTGGCAGGGCTGACCGTCGATCGAATGCGGGCCGCGATGCTCTTCACCTACACGACCGGCGTCGTCGGCGCATGGCTCATCGGTCGGCGTTACGGCGGGCTCCGCGGTGGTGCGCTCACGGCCGGCCTGTTCATCGTCGCGCCGCCGCTCGACCTCTTCGCTCCCGACGTGCTCGCCGACCCGCCGTCGCTCGCACTCTCGATCCTTGCCGTCGGCCTCGCCACGATCGAGGGGCCGATCGCTGCCGTCTGCGCCGGCCTCGTGATCTGTGCGGCGGTCTCGGTGAAGCTGACGGCGATCACCGCGATTCCAGCGCTCCTCTGGTTCCTGCGCCGCCGCGTCGTCGCCACGGCAGCCGGCGCTGCGGCGCTCGCGGCCGTATTGCTCGCTGCGCACGCGCACGCGCTGGGCTCGCTCTGGGCAAGCGGCGTCACCTACCACGTGCGTGCTCGCAGCACACCGGCTGTGATCCCGCACCCCTACCGACAGATCTTCGAGCAGATGCCGGCACGCACGCCCTTCGTCTGGTTCGCGATCGCCGCGCTCGTCGCAGCGGTCATCGCCACCGCGCTTCGCCGCCTGCGGGTGCAGGTGTGGCCGCTCTGGCTCTGGCTCGCGCTCGCGTGGGGCTTCCTGCTCCTGCAGCAGCCCCTGCACCCGAACCACCTGATCCTCGTGCCGGGAACGCTCGCGATCGCAGCCGGCGCGACGCTTGCGGCGATGCTGCCGCGTCACACGGCCGTGTACGCAGCAGTCGGCGTCGTGCTCGCCGCTGCCTACGTCCAGCAATGGCACCGCGTCGACGTCGCGTACGCGCCGGAGCCCGCCTCGAACGTCGCCGCGGCGCACGCGCTCGCACGGCTCACCACCGGTCGCATGCTCGTCGTCGACGACCGGCCCATCATCTCGTTCCTCGCCGGCCGGCGGGTCGTCGGACCGCTCGTCGACCTCGCGCTCCTGCGCTTCGAGACGAAGTCGCTGACGCAGGCGGCCGTCGAGCGCGATCTGGCCGGCGCAGGCGCGGTCGTCGTCTCGCGCCAGCTCCGGGACGAGCCCCGCGTCCTCGCGTACGTCAGGGCTCGGTTCACAAAGCGCTATGACGCAGGCGGCGTGGTCGTCTACGTGCGCCGCGACTCGTAGATCGCAACCAGTGCCGCCGCCGAGGCTTCCCTCGAGCCCGCGCCGGCGCGGCCCGCTTCGCCGAGCTCACTTCGCCGCTCCGGGTCACGGATCAGCTCGTCGATCGCCGCCCGCAATGCCGGAACGTCTCGCGGCGGGACGAGCACCGCTCCCGCGCCGAGGTCGGCGAGCCCGCCGACGCGCGTCGCAACGACGGGCCTCCCGTAGGCGAGCGCCTCGCGTGCAGTCAGCCCGACGCCCTCCCTGCGCGACGGCATGCACACGACCGCGGCGCGCTCGTAATAGCCGCCGACCTCGTCCGGCGGCACGAAGCCGACGGCCTCCGGCACGCGCAGCCGCAGCGGCCCGTCTCCGACGACGACGCGCGGTACGCCTTGCGTCGCCTCGAGGAACTCGAGGATCCCTTTCTCCTCGCTGAGGCGGCCGGCATAGAGGACGTGCGGCGGAGACTCGGGCGGGCCGACGTGCTCGGGGATGGGAACCGGCATCGGCACGAACTCGACGGCCCGCGCTCCGAGGGAGTGCGCGGCATCGGCGAGGAACGAGGACGCGACGAGCACGGCACGCGCGCCCCGCACGAGCGGCCGCGCGAGCGCAGGCACTCTGCGTGCGAGCTCGACGTCCGTCCCCCACAGCTGCAGCACGTACGGCTTGCGTGCCGCGCGGGCTGCGATCGCGGAGGGGATCCAGTGCGCGTGCACGAGGTCCGCGTCGCGCGCAGCGCGGCGGGCGGCCCGCGCAAACGCTGCGAGAAAGCCTGGCACGAACGCGAGCTTCCACGGCGCCGCGCGAAGATTCTGCACGACGCCGTCTCCGTAGGCGACGCCGAAGTGCCGAAAGCTCGCCGGGGACACCACCTCGACTTCGATGCCCCGCGAGCGAGCCGCAGCGACGGACGACTCGACGAAGTGCCCAGCGACCGGGTGCGACGGCGTCGGGTACGACGTCGTCAGGACGACGACTTTCATTCCTGTTGCGCGAACACGACGGGGATCGACAGCGCAAGCGCGACGAACGCGTAGAAGTAATAGAACTGCATCGTCAGGTAGAACGCGTTCGATGCGAGCGTGCCCGCGAGTGCCGCCGTGCAGCCCCAGGCGAGCGGACGCACGCGCGCGCTGAGCGGATCGTTCGCGATCGCGAGCGCCCGGCCGAGCGCGCGCGCGGCCTGCAGGCGCTTGAACACCCACAGCAGGAACAGCGCGAACAGCGTCGTGCCGACGAGCCCCGTCTCGACGATCAGCGCAACGTAGTAGCTGTGCGGGCCCCAGTTCGTCTTGCCGGTGACGAACTCGTAGTAGACGGAGAACGTGTTCAACCCGAGACCGAACAGCGGGTCGACGTGGATCACGTGCGGGATGAAGCTGTACACCTGGAAGTGCGCGTTCTCCGAGCTCCCGCTCGTCTCGACACGCGACTTCAGCACGGTCGTGAAGAACGAACGCCGTGAGAGCACGATCGCAAGCAAGATCGCGAGCGCCGCGCCGACCGGCACGAGCAGCTGCGGCGCACGGAGGTAACGCCTGTACGGCACTGCGAGGACGAGCACGCCGACGCCGAGCCCGAGCAGGCCGCTACGCGACAGCGTCGTCGCCTCGACGATCAGCAGGAAGCCGATCGTCGGCATGAGCCACTTCCGCCACGGATGACCGCGCTCGAGTCGCAGGTAGAGCGGCGTCAGGACGAGCAGCGGGACGATCAGCATGATCCCGAGGTGATTCGGGTCGCCGGTCAGCGCATTGGGCCGGTACACGCTCGCGCCGTTGATGGCGCCGTAGATGTTGATCGAGCTCGCCCCGCCCGTGATCGGTGAGAGCACCGCCGCGTCGAGATTCCCGCCACGGCGGGCGTCGAGGAGCTGCAGCACGCCGTACGCCGCGTTGAAGACCATCCCCGCACCGAACCACGCAAGCGTTCGCCAGAAGTAGTGCTGCCCCCGCCGCGAGAGCCACACGACGGCGCAGGCGAGGAACGCGAAGTGGATCAGCCACTTCGTCAGCCCCTTTGCCCACTGCGCGAGCGCATCCGAGTCCGAGAGGTCGAAGTAGCCGAGCAGGTACACGACGAGGAAGCACGCGAGGAAGCCGAGGAGGATCGCCGTGGTGCGAGGGACGCGCCAACGTGCCGTCCCGACGACGAACGCGCAGATGAAGAGGATCGCGAGCATGTCGGCGAGCGACACCGTCCCGGCGAAGCTCCAGTGCACCTTCTCGAACGTGACGCAGAAGATGCTCGCCAGGAACAAAAAGCTCGTGAGGCGCCTCATTGCGTCACCTCCTCGAGCACGCGAAGCAAGTCCTCGGACCGTGCGCGACGTGACACCTTGCGCCGCCAGTCGTCGGCGAGCGGTGCGTCGTCGAGCTCGCCGGCACGCCAACGGGCACGCAGTTCGCCGAGCGCCCCGACCATCCCGTCGACGTCGTCGGGCGCTACGACGAAACCCGCTCCCGCGCCGCGGATCAAATCGGCGGCGGCGCCGTCGGGCGGCACGACCGCCAGGATCGGCCGCTCGGCTGCGAGGTACTCGAACACCTTGCCGCTCAGCACGCCCCTGCCGCGCCCGCCCGCGTCGGGGATCAGGAGCAGCAGGGCCTCCGAGTCGCGCTGCAACTCGAGTGAACGGCGGCGCGGTGCATACGGGATCAGCTCGAGCCGGTCGCCGAGCCCGAGGCCCTCCGCCCACTCGCGATCGGCGGCGCGAAAATCGCCGAGGAACCGGACGACCACGTCGTCGAAGCCCGAGCGCTCGAGCGCCGTCAGGAACGGACGCGGATCGCGCTTGCCGAAGAACGAGCCCGTGTGCGTGAGCCGGAAGCGCTCGGATGGATGCCGCTCGAGACCGGCGAAGTCGTCGAAGTCGGAGCCGTTCGCGATCGTCGTCACGGTGCCGCGTGGGTTTCGCTCGCGCACCTCCTCGGCGATCGCGTCGGAGACGCACGTGATCGCGTCCGCCGAACGGGCGATCAGGCGCGCGACCGCATGCTCGCCCTGCTCCTTTGCACGCACGACGAAGCGCTCGGCGTGACGATGCGGATGCGCAACGACCGAGTCGCGCAGGTCGGCGACCCACCGAACGCCGGTTGCTTTCTTCGCGGCAGCGCCGATCAAGTGCACGCTCGACGGCGGGGATGTCGTGACGACGACGTCGATCTGCTCGTTACGCACGATGCGAATCGCAGCGGGAATCGCGGTCAGGTTCCAGCTGACGTTCTCATCCGGCATCAAGAAGCGCCTGCCGAAGAGCTGCGCCTGCCGCGAGATGCGCTCGAGCCCCTGCGTGCCGTGCAGCTCCTCCGCCGGCTTGCGGCCCTTCGGGCCGAGATAGCGAGCCCGGTGCACCCACGCCAGCGTCGGCGGCTGCAGCTCGTCGTCTCGGTGGATCCACTTCGGGTCGTCGGGCGCGAGCACGTGCGTCTCGACGCCGAGCTCGGGCAGGTGCGTCGCGAACTTGAGCGGCCTCTGCACGCCTCCGCCGCCCGCGGGCGGAAAGTAGAGGCTGACGATGAGGACCTTCACCTCGCGAGACGATAGAGGCGCCCGCGCCGGATCGCCCACGTGGCGCCCCACTTCGCCGGAACCCGCGGATCGTTGGTCGCCACCCAGTGCTTCACCGCGCGGTAGCGGGCCACCGAATGGTTCGCCTTCGTGTTGGCGACGTGCGTGAGCGGCGCCGCGACGATGTAGAGCGGCGCGTCGGCTTCGATGCGGTAGCTCGTCTGGATCGGCGCGATCACGGTCGAGCCCTTCGGCACCTTCGTGCGCAGGTTGTGCACGAGCCGCGGTGAAAGCGCCTGTGGATCGGTGGGCGTCGACGGGCTCCAATGCCAGGCGCCGTGCACGAACACTGGGAGCGTGAAGGCGATCGCCGCGGCGGCGCCGAGCCCGAAACGCGGTCCCGGCAATCGATGCCGAACCGCAACCGCGACGACGAGCGCAACGACTCCGCCCGCCAGTGCGATCCACGTCGCGACGGCCGGCCCACCGTGGCGCAATCCGTACTCGAAGTCGCCGGGCCAGAGCCGCTGGAACACGATGCCCGCGACGAGCGCGAGCGGCACCGTCCACACCCGCCGCGCAAGCAGCGCCGCACCGGCCGCGAACGCAAACGGGAACGGCACGAAGCCCGCGGCGCGGCGCGACTGCGAGAGCGAGACCGCGTTCGAGAAGTGCACGAAGAGCCACGGCACCTCGAGCAGCAGAAGCACGATCAGCGCTCCACCGAGCACGAACCTCCCCCACCGTTCGCGCACGCCGGCCGCGCACAGCGGGACCGCCAGGAGCGCCGCGACGGCCACCGCACCGCTTCGCCCGAACACCTCGGGCGCAAGCCGGAAGTGGGTCGGGCTCGAGATCACAAGCTGATCCCGGTATTGGACGAGGTCGTTCGCGCGCGTTGCGGCAGTCGGATCGTGAGTGTTCGTCTGGTCGACGATCGGCCGCAGCCAGAGCAGCACCGCACCGACCGGCACGACCGCGGCGACGTAGGCCCAGCGCTCCCAGAACGCGACGGCGAGCAGCGGGATCAGCAAGAACACCGCGTACGTCGGGTGCACGAGTGCGAGCGCGCCGAACGCGGCGACCGTCGCCGCCCGGTCGCCCGTGAAGAAGAGCGCGATCGCCGCCGGGACGAGCAGCTGCCGCGCAGCAGCTCCCGGTTGCGTGAGCGTCGTGAAGCTGCCGCCGTGGCCGGGGCCGAAGCAGAAGATCGCGAGCTGCGCCACAACAACGGCGACACCCGCCGCTCGCGACTTGAACACCGCGACTCCCGCCTCGTATGCCACCGCGACCGCGATCGGCGCGAGGAGCGACGACTCATGTCGCATCACGACGTCCGGATCGAGCCCGGAAAGCCACGCCACGAGCGCGTCGAGCTCGTGCCAGAGCGGGAACGCGTAGCCCGGATGCAGGCCGCCGTCCTTGAACTCGTCCACCGTCCGCAGGTGCAGGTCGCCGAAGTCGAGGAGCTTCCGCACACGGCCTTCGTGGAACAGGCCGTCGCCGACGACGGCGCCCGCAACGTGCCACAGGAACCAGCCGAGAACGACGCCGACGGCGAGCACGCCGCCGCTCGAGCTCTTTTCCCCGGAACCCCGTCTTCGCGGGCGCCGTCGGCGCACGAAGCTCGCGCCGACGAAGATCACTGCGAGCAGAAGTACGGCGAGCCGGATGCTCGAGTGCACGGCGAACACGACGGCCCAGGCGACGAAGAGCGAAGCGAGCGTCCATGCGAGCACCGTCGACGCCGAGCGACGGCCGAGCGCACGCGCCACCGCGCTCCCCGGCAGGAACACGAGCATGGTCGCGAACGCGAGGCGGATGTACTCGATCACTTGCGGAGCAGGGTCTCGGCCGGGCCGGACGAGAGGAACGCAATCCCCTCGCGGTAGCTCTCGCGGCGCAGGACGAGCGCGCGCAGGCGCAGCGACCACAGGAGCAGCAGACGCACGCGTTCCGCGGCCCTCGGCCCGCGGTGCTTCCAGGCGTAGCGGACGTGGCTTCGCAGATTCTCGACGTACATGCGCCCCCCGTGCGACGCGCCGCCGACGTGCACGACCTCAGCGCCGGGGAAGAAGCGCACCTTCCAACCCGCAGCGCGAAACCGCCTCATCCAGTCGGCCTCCTCGCTGAACATGAAGAAGTCCTCGTCGAACAGCCCGACCTGCTCCGTCGCGTCGCGCCGGACGAGCAGCGCCGGCCCGTAGAGCCAATCCACCTCGCACTCGCGGTCGTGATCGAAGCCGCCGACATAGAGCGGGTTGAGCGCGTTCGTGCGCGGCGCGAGCTTGCGGATGAAGAGGTACTCGGTCGCGAGGCGCCACAACGTCGGGTCGCCGCGCACCGAGCGTTGAAGCGAGCCGTCGGTGTTGCGAAGGCGCGGGCCGACGACCGCCGTATCGGGATTCGCATCCGCGAACGCGACGAGCTGCTCGAGGCCGTCGCCCACGACCCACGCGTCCGAGTTGAGCAGGAAGAAGTACCGCCCCTCGGCCACGCGCATGCCGGCGTTGTTGCCGCCGCCCATGCCCTTGTTCTCCTGCTCGACGATCCGCGCGCCGGGATGGTGCTCCCGCACGAAGTCGAGCGTCCCGTCGGTCGAGCCGTGGTCGACGACCACGAGCTCGTGCCCGCGCACCGAGTCGAGGCACTGCTCGAGCCACGGCAGCGCGTTCCAGGTGACGACGACGACGGTGACGTCGGAAGCGTCAGGCCGTGCCATCGGGAACCGGCGTGCGCGCGAAGACGTTCTCCCAGAGCAGCACGGCGACGCCGGGCAGCGCAAGCAGAACCGTCATCACGAAGAACAGGAACCCGCACGCGAACGCGATGTCCGAGTGAACGCCCAGCTTGCCGAGGAAGCTGATGAAGAACGCCTCGCGGACGCCGATCCCGTTGACCGTGAACGGCACGAGCATCACGAGGAAGAGCAGCGGGCCGAGGACGACGTACGGGAGCAGGGACAGATGGATCCCGACCGCGCGCCCGGAGGCGTAGATCGCGACCACCCGCACGAGCTGAGCCGAGGCCGTGATCAGCGAGACGCGCGCAAGCGTGCCCGGGTGGCTGCGATACCCGTGCAGGCCGTCGTAGACCGCTCGTGCCGCGGTCTCCAAGCGCAGCCTGCGGGCGAGCGGAAGCAGGAACGCGAGCCTGCTCCGGATCGAGCGCGAGAAAAAGACGAAGGCGACCGCGATCGTGGCAACGACGAACGCGGCCTCGACCCAGAGGTAGGCGCCGATCGGGTAGCCGCGTCCGATCGCGAGCAGCAGGCCGATCCCGGCGAGGACGAGGGTTACGGCACCGCCGAGCGCGCGCTCGAGGAGCACCGACCCCGTGACCGGCGTCACGTTGCCGCGGTGGCGCCTGCTCGTTTCGAAGATGCGCCACGCATCGCCCCCCACGGATGTCGGCAGCACCTGTCCGAAGGCGTACGAGACGAAGTAGGCGCGCGTGAGCCAGCGCACACTGTCGTGTACGCCGCGCGCGCGCAGAAGTTGCTGCCAGCGCCACGCCATCGGCGGTACTGTCACCATCGTCAGCGACGCCGACGCGACGAGCCACGGGATGCTCGCCGACGTGAGGATGTCCCACGTCTTTCCGAGGTCGACCTTCGAGAGGATGTACGCGACCGCCGCCGACGTGACGACGAGCGTCGCCGCGACGCGCAAAGCCTTCTTCATGCGAGACGCGCGTGCACCCGCCGCAGAGCTGCGACCACGTCGCGCACGTCGTCGTCCGAGTGCGCGGGCGACGTCGGCAGCGAGAGCAGCTCTGCGCCCGCGCGCTCGGCGACGGGCAGGGGCGGCTGCGTCGGTGCGAGCCGCTCCCGGTACGCGGTCAGCAGGTGCACGGGCAGGAAGTGGATCGACGTGCCGATGTTCTCGTCGGTCAGCGCCCGCTGCACCTCGTCGCGGTCGGCGAACGAGACGCGCATGACGAAGAGGTGGTTGGCGTGCACGTCACGCGGGTCACGCGCGACGATCTCGACGCCGTCGAGTCCCGCAACACCCTCTTCGTAGAGCGCGATGTGCCGCGCGCGGATCCGTGCGTGCGCTTCGACCTTGTCGAGCTGTACGAGCGCGATCGACGACAGAACATCGCTGAGGTTCGCCTTGTAGCCCGGGACCGCGATGTCGTAGAGCGAGCCGTGGCCGCGCCGCATGACGCGCAAGTCGTCGAGCGCGTCCGCGAGGTCGTCGCGGTTCGTCGCGATGAGCCCGCCCTCGCCGGCGGTGACGTTCTTCGTCGCGTAGAGCGAGAAGCAGGTGAGGTCGGAGATCGAGCCGACCTTGCGGCCGCGATACACCGACTCGAGCGCGTGCGCTGCGTCTTCGACGAGCGGCAGACCGATCTCGCGCAGCTCGTCGAGGTCGGCAGGCTGGCCGTAGAGATCGACGGGCACGATCGCCTTCGTGCGCTCGTTGACGAGCTCGCGCACCTTCGCAGCGTCGATGTTCAGGGTGTCCGGGCGGACATCGGCGAAGACGGGAGTCGCGCCGGTGTGCACGATCACGTTCGCCGTCGCCGGCCAGGTGATCGGCGTCGTGATCACCTCGTCGCCAGGCCCGACGCCGAGCGCGACAAGCGAGAGATGCAGCGCCGCGGTGCACGACGATACGGCGAGCACGTGCTTCGCGTCGAGATACTCGCGCATCCGCCGCTCGAGCTCCGCGGTGCGCGGGCCGGTCGTGAGCCAGCCGGAGCGGAGCGTCTCGGCGACCGCCGCGATCTCGTCCTCCGTGATCGCCGGCGGCTGGAAGGAGAGAAGCGACGTGCGGCGCTCAGCGATGGAGGAGGGATCCGGCATCTGCGGTGAAGAAGCGTATGCGGTCCGCCGCCGCGTCGGCACGCGCGAGCGCCTCCTCGCGAGACACGCCGGTGACGAGGACCGCGCCTGCCCGGTCGGCGCCGCGGCGCAGCGGGACGAGGACGTAGCCCGGCTCGCGGTAGAGGCGAACGCGCTCGACTCCTTCGAGGTCGTCCGGCACCTCGACGCGCTCGAGCACTCCCGGCGGCGCGACGAGGAACCGAGTGACGGCGCCTCCGACGCGCTCGCCGGGCACCGGCGGCGCGATGTCGAGGCCGAGTGCTGCGTCGATCGCGAGACCGTTCAGGTCGACGCCGGTCGCCGCCTGGACGAGCTCCGCGTCGTGACCGCCGCCGAGCCGTGCGGCGACCTCGATCACCTGCGGCCCCGCCGGGCCGATCCGAAGCTGCGTGTAGGACGGGCCATTCTCGATTCCCAGAGCGCGCACAGCGCGCGCGACGGTGTCTGACACCTTGAAGGTGTCAGACACGGTCGAGGGCCAGACGTGCGCCAGTGCCACCCCGAACGCAGGCGGCTCGGCGACCTCGCGGTCGGTGACGGCGAGGAGCGTGAACGAGCCGCCGGTCGAGACCCCGACGACTGTCACCTCCGGGCCGTCGACGAGCTCCTCGACGAGCGCGAGTCCGTTGCGTGCGACCGACCGCGCGGTCTCGATCGCCCCGGGGAGCGCGCGCTCGTCGACGACGAGCGTCAGCCCCTTCTGCCCCTGCCGGTCGGGCGCCTTGACCACGACGGGCCCGGTGAGCCGAGGCGGCTTGTCCTCGCCGCCGACGACCCAGGAGCGAGGCTGCGGAACGCCCGCTTCGGCGAGCCGCTCGCGCTGTCGCAGCTTGTTCGTCGCGAGCACGGCGGTCGCCGGCGAGATCGGGTGCGGCAGCCCGGCGTGCTCGGCGACACGGGCCGCGACGCCGACCGGCCAGTCGGTGCCGGGCGCGATCACGCCGTCCACGCCAAGGGCGCCCACGAGGCGCTCGATCGCCGGCTCGTCCTCGGTCGAGAGGATGCAGCGGCGGTCGGCGTAGCGGAAGCCGGCAGCCGCCGGATCGCGATCGACGGCGGCGACCCACAGCCCACGGTCGCGGGCCGCCTCGAGCAGACCGAGCTGCGCCGCCCCCGCGCCTAGGACGAGAAGGCGCGGGCTTCCCGAGCGAGAATCGCTCTCCACCACGCCTCATTGTCGCGATACCACGCGACAGTGCGCTCGAGGCCCTCGGCGAACGACGTGCGCGGCGTCCAGCCGAGCAGTCGCTCTGCCTTCTCGGTCGTTCCGATGTGGCGGTCGACCTGGCCGAGCCGCTCGGGCACGTTGCGCGTGAAGTCGACGGGCTTGCCGAGCGCCTCGAGCACGAGCGCTGCGACATCGCGAATCGAGATGTCGACACCCGTCGCGACGTTGATCACCTCGCCGGCAATGCGCTCGATCGGCGCCGCGATCACCGCCTCGATCGCCTCGGCGTCGTCGAACACGTACAGCCAGTCGCGCGAGGCGTGGCCGTCACCGTGGATCGACAGCGGCTCGTCCGCCAGCGCCTGGGTGATGAAGCGTGGCACGACTTTCTCGGGGTGCTGGCGCGGCCCGTAGTTGTTGAACGGGCGCACGATCACGATCGGCAGGTCGTACGTCGTCCAGTACGAATAGGCAAGCCGGTCGGCGCCCGCCTTCGTCGCCGCGTACGGCGAGCGCGGGTTGAGCGGATGCTCCTCGTCCATCGGCGCGCGCTCGGCGGTGCCGTACACCTCGGAGGACGAGATGAGGATGAACCGCTCGACCGGCGTCTCGCGAATCGCGTCGAGCAGGATCTGCGTTCCCTCGACGTTTGTGGTGACGAACTCGGACGCGCCGTGCTGGATCGACTTCTCGACGTGCGACTCGGCGGCAGCGTTCACGATCACGTCCACGCCGCCGACGAGCTCGCGCACGAGCCCCGCGTCGCGAATGTCGCCGTGCACGAACGAGAGCCGCTCGTGGATCATCACGTCGGCGAGGTTCTCGAGGTTCCCCGCGTACGTGAGCGCGTCGAGCGTCACGACCTCGTGGTCGGTCGCCTCGAGCAGGTGGCGGATGAAGTTCGACGAGATGAACCCCGCTCCACCCGTTACCAATACGCGTTTCCGGCTCATAGGTTCCGCTCCGGCGCCGGCACCTTCGCTATTTGGTCGCCTCCGTCAAGCCTACGGCTCATAGCTCCTCTTCGATCGTGTACAGCGGCCTTCGTTCCACGTCCCGCTGGATCCTGCCCAGCGACTCTCCGATCAGCGCGAGGACGAATCCCTGCACGCCGAGCACGAGGACTATGCCTGCTCCCGCGAAGAGCGGGCCGGGGAAGTTGCTGTGCGCGATCCAGTAGACGACGCCCCAGATCGCAATCGCCGTCGCCGCGAACGTGCACACGAGCCCGAGCGCGACACCGAGCCACTGCACCGGCTGGGGCCAGAAACCGGCCACGACGTGCAGCGCGAGGCGGACGAGGCGGATCGGCGAATACCGGGAGCCCGAGGCGGACGCGGCATGGGAGACGTCCACCTCCTCGACCGTGACGCCACTCGAGAGCACGAGCGCCTTGGTGAACTTCTGCCTGCCGATTGCGCCGAGCATCGGCTCGATCGCATCGCGGCGGTAGGCGTTGAACGCGCAGCCGAAGTCCGAGATGTCGACGCCGGTGAAGCGCCGCAGGAGACCGTTGATCACTCTGCTCGGCACGGTGCGGCCTGGGGAGTCACGCCGTGCGACGCGCCGACCGGACGCGACGTCGACACGCTCGAGGGCCGTGAGCAGCTTCGGGATGTCCTCGGGCTCGTTCTGGAGGTCGCCGTCCATCGTCACGATGCGGTCGCCGCGCGCGCGTGTGAGCCCCGCGTGCATGGCGGGATGCTGGCCGAAGTTGCGCTTGAAGCGGACGACGCGGACGTGCGGGTCGCGCGCATGCACCGCACGCAGCTTCTCGAACGTCGCGTCCGTCGAGCCGTCATCGACGAAGATCGCCTCCCAGTCTGCACCGTCGAGCGCCCCGGCGATCCGCCGGTGCAGCTCCTCCACCGAGCGCTCCTCGTTCAACAGCGTGACAACAACCGATACGTCCATCTCACAAGACCCTAACCCGACCCTCGTAAGGTCGAGGCCGTGTGGTCGCCGGGTGACGTCGTGCTTCGCCGCGAGGTTCGCAACGAAGGCTGGGCCTGGCTCGAGGTTCCGGTCGTCGTCGTGTGCGACACCGGCGAGCTCCTCGCAACCTACGTCGCGACCGGCACGCCGTTCACGTTTCCGTCCGGACCCGAGCCGCATCCGTGGGCGGGGCGGAAGGCGTGGCAGGGCCACGGCGTGCTGATGCTGCAGCGCCCGCGCGACGCATACGCGGTCTGGGTGTTCTGGCACGGGCCGGAACGCGAATTTCGCAGCTGGTACCTCAACCTGCAGGAGCCGTTCCGGCGCACCGCCGAGGGCTACGACACACAGGATCTCGAGCTCGATCTGATCCTTCATCCGGACGGCCGCGTCGAGCGCAAGGACGAGGAGCTGCTCGACGTTCGTGTCGCGGAGGGCCGCTTCACGCAAGATCAGGCGAATGAGATTCGACGAAGCGCGCAGCGCATCGAGGCGGAGCTCGCCGCACGCGGTCAGTGGTGGGACGCGTCGTGGGCGCTCTGGGAGCCCGAGCCGCACTGGGACGCTCGGTACGAAAAGGTGTCAGACACCACCGGTGTCTGACACCTTGCGCACACAGCGGCTCGCACTCGTCCCGCTCGGCCCCGAGCATGCGGACGCGTACGACGAGCGTGAATGCTCGCTCGCCGAAGAGCACTGGCGCGCGCACGGCTTCGGGTCGTGGGCGGTCCTCCTCGAAGGAATGTTCGTCGGCGCAGCCGAGCTTCACTTCGCCCATCCAGGCGTCAGCGGAATCGCGACCGACGAGATCGAGACCGGCTGGGAGATCGACAAGGTGCACCGGGGCCTCGGTCTTGCCACCGAGGCCATGAGCGCGGCGATCGAGGACGTCTGGACACGCGCGCGGGCCACACACCTCGTCGCGTACATCAGGCCCGGGAACGCCGCCTCGCACCGTGTCGCAGCGAAGCTCGGCTTCGCGGTTCGCGGCCCCGGGCTCACCCGTTCCGGCGACCCGATGTCGGTGTACGAGCTGCGTGCCCCGTAAGCAACCGACGCTCGCAGCGTTCCTCGCGCTCGGGCTCTTCTGGGGCGCGTGGGCGTCTGTGCTCCCGAGCGTCCAGCGCGCCGCGCACCTCTCGAAGGGAACGCTCGGCCTCGCGCTCCTCTTCGTCACGCTCGCCGCGATCCCGACCATGTTGTTCGCCGCCGGCCCGCTCGTCGACCGCTTCGGCATGCGCGCGGTCACGAGTGCGTGCTTCTGCTTCGCCGCCGCGACGACGCTGCCCGGGCTCGCAACGTCGCTGCCGGTCTTGATCGTCACACTCGCGGTGACGGGCGCTGCAACGGGGGCGCTCGACGTGTCGATGAACGCGAGCGCCGCGCGCATCGAGTCCGAGAGCGGACAGCGGCTGATGCCGCTCGCGCACGGGCTCTACTCCGTCGGAGTGCTGGTCGGCGCGGTCGGCGCCGGGCTCGCGCGCGGCGCGGGCTCGGGCCGGGAGCCGATCCTGCTCGTCGTCTCCGCTGTGATCGCGCTCGTCGGCTTCTGGACCGCGACCGACACCGCCGAGCTCGCCGCACCGGAGTCGAAGGGTCTCGACTTCGCGCGCGTGCTCGTCTTCATCGGCCTGATCGGTGCCGCCGCGTTCGTCGTCGAGGGCGGCATCGAGAGCTGGAGCGCACTCTTCCTCGAGCGCCAGCTGCACGCCCAGCCGGCCGTGAGCGGGCTCGGGCCGGGGGTGTACGGCGCCTCCATGGCGATCGGCCGATTCTTCGGCCAGGCGACGCGGCTCTCCGACCGTCTGCTGCTCGTCGGCGGCGCCGCAGTCGCGGCAGGCGGCTGCATCGTCGCCGCACTCGCGCCGAGTGCGCCGGTCGCCCTCGTCGGCTTCGTGCTCGGCGGGCTCGGCGTGTCGCTGAACGCGCCGATCGTCTTCGGAGCAGCCGGACGGAAGTCGGCGTCGGCGGTCGCCACGGTCACGACGCTGGGCTACGTCGGCCTGCTCGTCGGCCCGCCGCTCGTCGGTGGGATCGCGCAGGCTGCATCGCTGCGCGTCTCGTTCGGCGTGCTCGCCGGCGTCGCCGCACTCGCGCTCGTCGCCGCGTCACGCCTGCGGCTCTTCGAGCCGCAGGCGTAGTCGCTTCGCTTCTTACGCGGCTGCCTCGAGCTCGGGCTCGAGCCGCTCGACCGCCTCGGCGCCCTTCGGCCGCCGCGAGATCGCGAACGCGGCGAGCGAGCCGACCCCGACGACGCCGGCGCCGATCCACACGGCCGGGTTCATGCCGTCCACGAACGAGGTGCCGCTCGTGTAGCCGCCGTAGTGCGAGAAGACCGACGCAAGGATCGCGACGCCGAACACGCCGCCAAGCTCGCGGATCGCGTTGTTCGCACCAGATGCCTGCCCCTCCTCCACGCCGCGGACGGCGCCGAGCACGACGTTTGCGATCGGCGCGAAGAACATCCCCATGCCCATGCCGGAGATCGCGAACGGCAGGACGAGGTCGGCGTACGGCGTGGTCGGCGTCGAGACGGCGGCGATCCACCCGAGACCGAGTGCCTGCAGCGCGAGACCTGTGCCGATGATGCGCGACGCGGGAATGCGATCCGACAGCGCACCTGCGATGGGCGCAACGATCATCGGCATCGCCGTCCACGGCAGGATCCGGAGGCCCGAGCCGAGCGGCGAATAGCCCTGCACCGTCTGGAAGAACTGGGCCAAGAGGAAGATCGAGCCGAACATCCCGAAGCTCATCAGGAGCGACGCGACGTTTGCGAGCGCGAACGCCCGATTGCGGAAGAAGCGCATCGGCAGCATCGGATGCTCGGCGCGCAGCTCCCAGGCGACGAAGAGCGCGGTCAGAAGCGCGCCGGCCACGAGGGCACCGACGATCTCCGGCGAGCTCCAGCCGACGGAGTTGCCGCGCACGAGCCCCCAGACGACGCCGAACAAACCTGCACTCGCGAGCACGAGCCCGCGCAGGTCGACGCGTCCGAACGCGCCTCTCGACTCGTCGAGCCGGAGCAGCGCGAGCGGCAGCAGGACGAGGCCGACCGGCACGTTCAGCCAGAACACCCAGTGCCAGGAGATGCCGCTCACGACGGCGCCGCCGACGAGCGGGCCGAAGGCGACGGCGAGGCCGCTGATGCCTCCCCACGCGCCGAGGAACACACCGCGGCGCTCGGCGGGCACCGCCGACGAGAGGATGGTGAGCGTCAGCGGCATCACGATCGCGCCGCCGAGCCCCTGCACGGCGCGCGCCGCATCGAGGACGCCGATCGTGGGCGCGAGCGCCGCCGCGGCCGAAGCCGCCGTGAAGATGCCGATGCCGAGCGCAAAGAGCGTGCGGCGGCCGAAGCGGTCGCCGAGCGCCGCGCCCGTCAGGAGCAGGACCGCGAACACGAGCGTGTAGGCGTTGACCGTCCACTCGAGGCCGCTGATCCCGGCGTGAAGGTCGCGGCGGATCACGGGGATCGCCGTCGTGACGACGAGGTTGTCGAGCGTCACCATGAAGAGCGCGAGCGAGGTGATCGCGAACGTCCACCATGTCCGGCTGTCGATCTGCGATTTGTGAGTCATCACTTACCTCCGTGCGAAAAAAGAGAGAGGACTAGTCGTGCTGCTTGCAGCCCGCGAGCAGCCTGACCGCCCACGGCTCGGTTGGATTTTGGAGCTCGAGCGAGGAGAGCACGTTCATCAGCATCCCCTTCGCGAAGAACTCGGCGATCGTCTGCTCGTCCAGGCCGGAGACGCGCTCGACGTAGGTGACGAGATCGCCGTAGCCGGCCTGGACGACGGCGCAGATCTCGGGGTCGTCGCAGGCGGCGTAGGCCTGCATCTGGCCCCGCAGGTAGGTCCGGTCGGAGTCCAGGAGCTGCCGGTAGGCCTCGCCGATCGCCTGCAGGGCCTCCTCGCCCCGCTTGCCCTCCGCCGCACGCTGGAACCGCTCGAGCGTCTGCCGGAAGCAGCGGGCGACCACCGTCTTGTAGAGCTCCTTCTTCGTCCCGAACAGGCGGAAGACGTACGGCTGCGAGATGCCCGCCCGGCGGGCGATCTCCTCGGTGGACGCGCCGTGGAGCCCGCGCTCCGCGAACGCCTCGAGCGCGACGTCGAGGATCTCCTCGCGCCGCTCCTCCTTCGACTTCCGCTCGGTCGTGCTGACCATCTCTCTAGGTTAGTGATTACTCACTAGTTTGTCAAGAGCTTCGGCCACCCGGTCGAGATCGCCGTCGGAGAGCCGGGTGTGGAGTGGGAGCGCGAGCGCTCGCTCGAAGACCCGGCGGGCGCCGGGGAACTCGCCCTGGTCGCGGTAGGCGCCGAGGAGCGGCAAGGCATAGGTGCCGATCTGCGCCTCGATCCCTTGGGCGCGGAGCGCCGCCATGATCCGGTCACGGTCGTCCACCTGCACGACGTAGGCCTGCCAGCCGTGGACGTCGCCCTCGTCCGCGTGGGGCAGCTGGACCGGCAGATGCGCAAGGCGCTCGCTGTAGCCGCCGGCGATGCGCGTGCGCGCGGCGAGCAGCTCGTCCAGGCGGCGCGCCTGCGGCAGCCCGACGGCGCAGAGGATGTCGGACAGCCGGTAGTTGAGCCCGGCCACCGGCATGTCCGGCGGCGACAGCGACTTCCAGCCGTGGTTGCGCATCTGCCGCACGCGATCGGCGAAGCCGGCGTCGGACGTCGTGATCGCCCCGCCCTCGCCGGTCGTGACGATCTTCCGCGGATGGAAGCTGAGGCAGCCCGCGATCCCGAGCCCGCCGCACGCACGGCCGCGGTAGCGCGCGCCGAGCGCGCCGGCCGCGTCCTCGAGAAACGGCACATCGGCGGGGAGGTCGTCGACCGGCAGTGGCCGCCCGAAGAGGTGCACGCCGAGGATCAGGCGCGTGCGCGGGCCAGGCTCGACCTTCGCGGGATCGAGATTCATCGTCTCCGGGTCGACGTCGACGAGCACCGGCCGCAACCCCGCGAGCGCGACGACGTTGGCGGTCGCGGGGAACGTGTATGCGGGAACGAGCACCTCGTCGCCCTGCTCGAGCCCGAGCGCGAGCACTGCGAGGTGCAGCGCCGCGGTACCGGACGTGACGACGATCGCGTCCTCGACCTCGCAGAGCCGAGCGAGCTCGGCCTCGAACGCGTCGACCTTCGGGCCCATCGTGAGCATGCCGCTCTCGAAGACCTCGGCGATCTCGGCGAGCTCGGCCTCGCCGACGTCGGGCAGGCCTAGCCGGATACGAGCGTTCTCGCCCTGTACCACGCGATCGTCTTCTCGAGGCCGTCGTCGAGCTCGACCTCGGGCTCCCAACCAAGCACGGTGCGAGCCTTCTCGACGTTCGGGATGCGCAGCTCGACGTCCACGTAGTCGAGCGGCGCGAACACGATCTCGCCCCGTGTGCCGGAGATGCGCTTGATGCGCTGTGCAAGGTCGTACACCGTCACCGTCGACCGGGGGTTGCCGATGTTGAACGTCTGGCCGGCCGCGTCGGGATGCTCGAGGCAGGCGAGCACGCCGCTCACCATGTCGGTCACGTACGTCCACGCGCGGATCTGCGAGCCGTCGCCGCGCACGGTCAGGTCGCGGTCGGCGACCGCGTTCTCGATGAACGCGCGGATGGCGCCGCCGCCGATCTGGCCGGGCCCGTAGACGTTGAACGGGTGAAGAGTGACCGCCGGCAGTCCGAGCTCGTCGTGGTAGGCGTGCGCCATGTGCTCGCCGGCGAGCTTCGAGACGGCGTACGTCCAGCGGGCTTCTCCGACGGAGCCGATCGTCGATACCTGGCCTTCCTCGACCCTGAAGGCGTGCGTGCCGAAGACCTCGCTCGTCGAGAAATCGACGAACCGCTCGATGGAGCCGAGCGTCGCGAGCGCCGCCTCGAGCGCGTTGTAGGTGCCGATCACGTTCACGCGCATCACGCGCACCGGGCTCTGCAGCACCGTGTCGACACCCGCGATCGCCGCGCAGTGGACGAAGTGCGTCGCGCCTTCCGCGGCCGCCCGCAACGCATCGGCGTCGAGAACGTCGCCCTGGATCAACGTGTAGTTCTCGTGGTCGCCGAGCTCCGTGCCGGAGAGCGCGTCGCGATGGAGGTTGTCGAAGGCGATCACCTCGTTCCGCTCGACGAGCTCCCGCGCGAGGGTCGTGCCGATGAAGCCGGCGCCGCCGGTGACGAAGATCCGCTTGCCCTCGAGCATCCCGGCAAGGTTAGCCTGGTCGCGCGGAGCGAGACCCAGAGCTCAGGCGGCCCGCGCTACGTGACCGGCGCTACCGGGACGACGTTCGCCGCGTCACGCGCTGATGGCCGAAGCGCCGCGCCGATGAAAAGAACGGCGCCGAACGTCATCGCGCCGGCGAGCACGATCCACACCGCCGCGTTGCCGTCCCAGCTGTACACCGGTCCGACGACGAGCCGGCCGAGCGGCGAGCCCACGCCGCTCGCCGTCATCACGGCGGTCATGACCTTCTGGCGCAGCGAGAGCGGCGGACGGGTGGAGATGATGCCCATCAACGGGGCATTCACGAACGGGACGAGCAGACCCGTGACGGCGAGCGCGGCGCAGACGACGAGCCACGGCACGTCGAACGCGATCGCCCACAGCGGCAGCGTCACGAGCGCCATCGCGGCGGACGAGAGAGTGAGCGGCTTGACGCGGTCGAGCAGCTTCACGACGAGCACCGAGCCGATCACCGCGCCGATGCCGAAGGCGGTGAAGACCCAGCCGGCGATGTGCGGGTTCCGGTGATAGCGGGAGAACGCGAGCAGGGGCACGGCGACGGTGAGCGCATTGGCGCCGCCGTCGAGCACGATGAACGTCAGCGTCATCGGCCCGAGCAGCTTGTCGCGCACCAGGTAGCGCACGCCTGCGAGCACGCCCTTGCTCTCGTCGTCGGGCGCGACCGGGCTGCCGGCTCGCACCAGCGTAAACACGACGACGAACGCGAACAGGAACGTCACCGCGTCGACGATGAGGAGCGGGGGCGTGCCGAACCACGAGATCAGGACGCCGGCGAGCGCGGGGCCGATCACGAGCGGCAGCTGATTTGCGCCGCCGAGGAGGCCGGACGCCTTCGCGACGGCCGTCTCGTCGTCGGCGAAGAGCTCGGGGATGATCGTCCGCTGTGACGTCAGGTACGGCGCCGTGAAGAGGCCGAAGACGAAGACGATCGCGATGAGACCGGCGAAGCCGAGGTGACCCGTCCAATGCAGGAGCGGAATCAGCGCGATCAGCGGCGCGCGGCACGCATCGGAGAAGAGCATCGTCTTGCGCGACCCGAACCGTGCGACCACGGATCCGCTCGGGATCCCGAAGAGCGCCATCGGCAGGATCTCCGCAGCGAGCACGATGCTCATTCGGGACGCGGAGCCGGTCGTGACGAGCACGAACCAGGGGAGCGCGAGGAACGTCATCGCACTGCCGGACGTCGAGATGAGCTCGGCGACGAGGAGCGCCGTCAGCGTCCGGTTCCGCATGACCCGAGAAAAATAGTACGTCTGTCCGTTTTTGTAAAGTACGTCCGTGCCGAAGGTCAGCGAGTCCCACCGCATGGAGCGCCGCCGGCAGATCGTGTTTGGAGCCCGGCGCGCATTCGGCGCGAACGGCTACCACGGGACGACGGTCGAGCTGCTCGAACAGGAGATCGGCCTCTCGCGCGGCGCCATCTTCAGCTACTTCCCGACGAAACTCGACCTCTTCGTCGCGCTCGCGCAGGAGGACCAGCACCGCATCCTCGAGCTCTGGCTCGCCGGAGGGCACGAGGCGGTTGTCCGGCACATCGTCGAGGACGACCCCGACTGGCTCGGCGTGTACCTCGACGTGTCGCGGATGCTGCGCACCGACGAGGCGCTCCGGGCGCGGTGGCAGTCGCTCAATCCCGACGCGCAGAAGCGGCTGGAGGCGCGCTACACCGCGCTGCAGGCGAGCGGCACGATCCGCAGCGACGTCTCGCTCGACACGCTCGGGCGCTTCCTCGGCATCGTCTTCGACGGCCTCGCGGTGCAGCAGGCGGCGCGGTTCGGCATTCCAATCGACGTCGAGGGGACGATCGAGCTGCTGCGGTCCGCGCTCGCACCGAAGTAGCATCCTCAGTCGCCCGTGAGAACCGTCCTCTTCGTCGGCGCGGGGCGCCATCAGCGCCGCGCGATCCTCCAGGCGAAGCAGATGGGCCTGCGTGTTGCGGCGGTCGACCGCAACCCCGACGCGCCCGGGCTCGCCGAGGCCGACATCGCGAAGGCCGTCGACTTCTCGGACGTCGATTCCGTGCTCAAGGCGACGAGGCGCTTGCGGCTCGACGGCGTCTTGACGGTGAGCGCGGATCGCGCCGTGCCTGTCGTCGCCACGGTGGCGGCGGCGCGCGGGCTGCCGGGGATCGGCGTCGAGACGGCGCACCTGATGACGCACAAGGTCGCGATGCGGCGGCGGCTCGCGGGCGCCGGCGTGCCGCAGCCGCGATTCGCAGCGGTGCGCAACCTGTCGGAGACGCGGCGCGCCGCGGAGGAGGTCGACTTCCCTGCGGTGCTCAAGCCGGCCGACTCGGGCGGGCAGCGCGGCGTCTTCCGCGTCGACTCGCTCGACGACGTCGATCGCCACCTGCACGAAGCGCTCGTCGCGTCGCCGACCGGCGAGGCGATCCTCGAGGAGTTCGTCGACGGCGTCGAGCTGAACGGGATCGTCGTCGCGCGCCGCGGTGAGCCTCATCTGTTGACGCTGTCGGACCGCATGCGCCCGCCGGGCATCGGTTTCGGCGTGGGCTGGATCCACGTCTATCCGCCCACCATCCCGCCGGAGCAGTTGATCGAGGCGGAGCGGGTCGCGTCGCACACGGTGCATGCGCTCGGCCTGCGCGACGGCATCGGCTTCCCGCAGCTGATCGCGGCACGCGACGGTCGCGTCGTCGTCGTCGAGTGTGCGGCGCGCATCCCGGGAGGCCAGATGGCCGACCTCGTGCGATTCGCGGTCGGGGTCGATCTCGTCGGCGTGCAGATCAAGCTTGCTCTCGGCGACGAGCTGTCCGACGAGGTCGTGCACCCGCAGTTCGCGCAGCCGCTCGCGATCCGCTTCTTCACCGCGGAGCCGGGGCCGCTCCCTACGGGCACGGTGAGTCGCATCGGGCCGCTCGACAAGGTGCTTGCGTTCCCCGGCGTCGTGCAGGCGGACGTCTACCTGCAGGTCGGTGAGACGATTCGGCCTGTGCGGCTCGACGGAGACCGACGCGGCTACGTGATCGCGACCGGCGACACGAACCTGCAGGCGCTCGAGCGCGCCGAGGCGGCGGCGACGTTGCTCGACGTGGAGGTGGAGTGACGTGACGGCGTGCGACTTCTCGCTTGCGCACTACCGCGACCTGCTGCGCGCGGCGAAGGAGGGCGGCTACCGCTTCGCCGGCTTCGACCGTGCGCCGCGCGAGGGCGACCTCATCCTCCGCCACGACGTCGACCTGTCGCTCGACGGCGCGCTCGCGGTCGCCGAGCTCGAGGCGGAAGAGGACGCGTGGTCGACGTGGTTCCTGATGACGCGCTCGGTCTTTTACAACCTCGCATCGGCGGAGGGCGAGCGTGCGATCGCACGGCTGCGCGAGCTCGGGCACCGCGTGGCGCATCACGCGGTGTGGCCGAACGTCGACCTCGACCACCGCTTCGACCCGGTCGTCGCCTGGCACAACCCGGATCCGGAGTACATGGAGCAGCCGATCCCCGGCGCGGTGAACGTGATGGCGGCGCCGTTCTTCGATCGCGAGCGCTATCGCTCGGACTCGAACCAGCACTGGCGGAACGGCTGTCCGCACGACGACCTGCACGAGCATCGCTTCGAGTGGCTGCAACTCCTCACGCATCCGGAGATCTGGGCGTTCGAAGGCACGACGATGCGCGAGACGATGGAGTCGATGCTGGTCGCCGACCGCGCAGCGAGGTTCGAGCATCTGCGCGCTGACCGCATCGATCTTTCGTGACCGAGGTGCCGCTCGTCGGTGGCGACGTCAACGTCGTCGTGCGGGTGGGCGACACGGTGCGCCGGCCGCCGGAGCCGCCCGGCGTGCGGGCTTTGCTCGAGTGGTACGAGCATGTGGGGTTCGACGGCGCGCCGCGATTCCTCGGTTTCGACGAACAGGGCCGCGAGGTGCTTTCGTTCGTGGAAGGCGAGCCCGGCTTCGCGCCGGTGCCGTGCGGTGACGAGGTCGTGGCCGCGATCGGGACGCTGCTTCGCCGAGCGCACGACGCGCAGGACGGGTTCGTGCCGCCGCAGGCGCCGAACTGGGACACGCATGTCGCCGGAGTGCAGGCGGGCGAGGTGATCGGGCATCTCGATCTGTTCTGGACGAACGTCGTGTTCAGGAACGGGCTGCCGGCGGCGCTCATCGACTGGGAGCTCGCCGCGCCGTGCACTCGCGTGCTCGACGTGGCGCTCGCTGCGACGTACTGGGCCGGGATCCGCGCAGACGACCAGCTCGCACCGTGGGGCGTTCCGCTCGAACGGCGCGGCGAGCGGCTGCGAATCCTCTGCGACTCCTACGGGCTCGGCGCGGAGCAGCGCGCGTCGCTGCTGCCGGAGCTGATGGCGCAACGACGCGGGCGCCTCGCTCGAGCCGACTGGCGCGTCACGGGACGAGACGCGGTGGAGCAGAACATCGCCTGGCTCCAATTGCACACACCCGCGCTTGCGGCGCGCCTCGAATGATCGTGCTCCTGAATGGTGCACCACGCGCCGGGAAGTCGTCGATCGCGGCCGCGCTGCAAGAGCTGTTACCCGGCGTGTGGATCAATCTGGGCGTCGACGTCTCGCGACGGACGACCCCGCCGTCCGCGCAGCCGGGCATCGGACTCCGGCCGGGCGAGAACGAGCATCCCGCGGCTTCGATCGCCCCCGTCCTGTGGGCGGCGCTGTGGGAGTCGATCGCGGCGCACGAGCGGCTCGGGTTGAACGTCGCCGCGGACATCGGGCTGCACGACCCGGCCGTTGCGGCGGACGGCGCGCGCCGCTTGGACGGCCTATCGGTGCTGCTCGTCGGCGTGCGCTGCCCTGTCGACGTCGCGATCGAGCGGCGCGCGTCCGACCCTGCGACCTACACGACGGAGCGGGCGATGGTCGAGCGCTGGGAGCGCGCAGTGCACCGCTGGGCCTACGACCTCGAGCTCGATACGTCGCTCGCAAGCCCGGCGGAATGTGCAGCGGCGATCGCGGCCCGGCTCGCCGACGGTCCGGCGCCGTCCGCCTTCGCTCGACTCGCTACGGTCGACGCGTGAAGCCGATCACCGTCATGGTCACCGCCTCGGGCGCGCCCGGCACCGCGGCGCTCCTACGCGCGCTGAAGCGGAACGGCGAGCGCGAGGTGCGGCTCGTCGGCACCGACATGAGCGAGCGGTCGGTGGGCCGCCACCTCTGCGACGCGTTCCACCTCGTGCCCGGCGGTGCCGACCCTGCGTTTCCCGACGCGATGCTCGAGGTCGCGACGCGCGAGCATGTCGACGCGATCCTGCCGCAGTCGTCGTTCGACCTCGAAGGGCTCGCGGCGCACGTCGACCGTTTCCCGATGCCGGTGCTCGTGTCGAGCCCTGAGGCGATCCGCAGGTCGAACGACAAGGCGGAGAGCTACGAGCTGCTGCACAGGATCGGGGTGCCGGCTCCCGCATTCCGGCGCGTGAACGGAGCAAGCGAAGTCGCGGCTGCGGCCGCGGAGCTCGGCTATCCGGATCGGCCCGTGTGCTTCAAGCCGGTGTTCTCGTCGGGCTCACGCGGCTTTCGCATCCTCGATCCGACCGTCGACCGCGCTCACCAGCTGCTGCACGAGCGTCCGGGGTCCGTAGCGATGCGGCTCGAAGAAGCCGTGGAGCTATTGCCTGCGGAGGGCGGGCCGGACCTGCTCGTGATGGAGCTCGCGACGGGCGGCGAGCGGACGATCGACGGAATCGCGAACGGCCGCGAGATCGTGCTCGGTCATCCGAAGACACGCGAGGCCATGCGTGCCGGCCTCGCGATGTACTTCGAGACACTCGACGACCCGGAGCTGATGAGGCTCGCGAACCTGATCGTCGCCGAGCTCGGCATCGAGCACTTCTTCAACATCCAGCTCGTCGGCGACTACGTGATCGAGATCAACCCGCGCATCTCGACGATCGTCTATCAGGAGGATCTGAACCTGCCGTATGTGGGCGTGAAGCGCGCGCTCGGCGAGATCTCCGACGACGAGCTCGCCTCTTTCGCCGCGCGCGTCCGCCCGGGCCGAACGGCGCTCCGCTACTTCGACCAGCTCGAGTTCGACGCGTGACACTTCTGTGACCGTTCCCCGGGAAGGGTGACAGAAGTGTGACGCGCGTTCCACAGCCCCTTCGGGTCACGCACTGTCCGGTCAATGTCGCCGGGATCCCTTGGCAGAACGTCGTCGCACAGCGGCGGCACGGAGTCGACGCGCGGCTCGTCGTCTTCGAGCGCGGGAAGCTCCACCCCGAGGCCGACTGGTCGCTCGAGCGACACGGCCCGCTGCCGCAAAAGCTCGCACAACAACTCGCAGCGTTCGCGAAGCTCGCGCCGCGCACCGACGTCTTCCACTTCTACTTCGGGCTGACGCTGCTACCGAAGTCGATCCAGTTCCCGCTGCTGCGTGCGTTACGCAAGAAGAGCGTGTTCCACTACCTCGGCAGCGACATCCGCGGGAAACCCCGCACGGAGCTCGCCTACGGAAAGCGGGCCGACGCCGAGATCGTCGGCAGCTACGACGCGACACGCTGGGTGCCCGGCGCGCACGTCGTCCCACCCGGGCTCGACCTACGCGAGTACGAGCCGGCGCCCCCATCGGACGCACCGCGCCCACTCGTCGTGCACGCACCCTCGAATCGAAAGAAGAAGGGCACCGCCTTCGTGATCGCGGCCTGCGAGCAGCTGCCGGTCGAGCTCGACATCGTCGAAGGAGTGCCACACGACGAGGCGCGTGCGCGGTACGCCCGCGCCGACATCGTCGTCGACCAGCTGAACGCCGGCTGGCATGGCGTCTTCGCGCTCGAGTCGATGGCGCTCGGGAAGCCGGTCGTCACCTATCTCAAGCCGGACGTGGTCGAGCAGAGCGCCGAGGGCTACGGCGTCCGCATCCCGATCGTGCCCGCGACGAAGGACACCCTCGCCGAGGCGCTCCGCCCGCTCGTCGAGCGACCCGACCTGCGGCGAGAGATCGGCGCCGCGAGCCGAGCCTACGTCGAGCAGGTACACGACATCGACCGCGTGACCGACCGCCTGCTCGCCGTCTACCGTTCGCTGTAGAGCGGATGAGTCTCGCGTTCCAGATGCGGCGTCTTGCACGCCACTCGGCCGTCTACGGGATCGGCGGGCTCGTCTCGCGGATCCTCGCGACGATCCTGCTGCCGCTGTACACGCACTACCTGCCGCCCGGTGCCTTCGGTCGCGTCGAGATCGTCACGGCGGCGACGGCGGTGCTCGCGATCATGCTCCAACTTGGGATCGCCTCGGCGTTCTTCCGCTTCTACTTCGACGAGAAGGAAGACGCGGGAAAGCTCACCGTCGTCCGCACCTCCTTCTGGTTCACGATGGCGATGGCGACGCTCGGCCTCGTGCTCGGCGTCGTCTTCGCGAACCCAGTCGGCCACTGGATCGGGCTCGGGCACGACCCCTGGCTCGTACGCGCCGGCGCAGTCGGCCTTTGGGCGCAGACGAACTACCAGCAGCTTACGAACCTCTTCCGCGCCGAGGAGCGATCGACGGCGTTCGCGATCGCGAGCGTCGCAAATGTCCTCGTCACCGTGGTTGCGATGGTCGTGTTCGTCGCTGTCTTCCACTGGGGCGCCGTCGGGCTCGTCGTCGGCAACTTCACCGGAACGCTCGTCGTCTATCTGGCGCTCGTCGCCTATCGCACCGAACAGCTCGGTCTCGAGTTCGACCGCGCACTCTTCCGGCGCATGCAGCACTTCGGGATGCCACTCGTCCCGTCTGCACTTGCGCTCTGGGCGATCAACTTCATCGATCGCGAATTCGTCGTCTGGTACAAGGGCAAGACCGAGGTCGGCGTCTACTCGGCCGCAGTGAAGATCGCCTCCGTGATCACGTTCGTGATGATCGCGTTCCGTACAGCATGGCCGGCGTTTGCGTACTCGATCGAAGACGAGCGGGAAGCGAAGCGAACGTACGCGTTCGTATTGACGTACCTGCTCGCGTTCGCATCGTGGGTCGCACTCGCGCTCGGCGGGCTCGCGCCATGGTGGACGAGGCTCCTAACCGGAAGCGCCGGCTACTTGCGAGCCGAGAAAGGCGTCGCGCTGCTCGCGTTCGCCGGCGCGATCTATGCGGGCTACACCGTGCTCGCGATCGGCAGCGGCCGTGCGCGCAAGACCCAGCTGAACTGGGTCGTCACCGGCGTCGGCGCCGCCGCGAACATCGGCCTCAACTTCTGGCTGATCCCGCGGTGGGGAATGGTCGGAGCGTCGATCTCGACGCTCGCCGCGTACGTCGTCCTCTTTGCCGGCATGACGCTGTACGCACAGCGGGTCTACCCGGTCTCCTACCAGTGGCGACGCGTGGTCACCGCCATCGGCGTCGCCGCCGCGCTGAACGTCATCGCCCGCGCATGGCATCTGTCGCTCGCGCCGTCGTTCGCACTCGTCGCGGTCTACCCGATCGCGCTCGCCGTCTGCGGCTTCTATCTGCCCGCCGAGCGCGCGCGCCTACGGCGCCTCGTCCCGACGTTCTAACGACGACGGTAATGCCGCACGCCGGCGCCCACGCCGCCGGCGGCCACGAGCACGAGCGCGAGCGCACCGAGCACGATGATCGGCGTCGGCACACCGCCACCGGACCCCGACGACGAGCTCACCGCAACCGTCGACGTCGAGCCTGTCTTCGGGTTGGGGCCCTGTGACGGCTGCGTCGACGAGCCCGGCTTCTTGAGGTGCTTGACGTTCGACGTCGGCGAGCTCGCACCACCCCCGCTTCCGATCTGACTCGGCACGTTCTTCTTGCCGTGCAGCCGGGCGAGCGCACCTTGCATCGCAGCACGAATGTCGTCGCCGAGGCTCGAGTACGTCAGCGCGTCAGCCGGCACGTGCTTCAGCGCGTCGCGGTAGCACGAAATCGGATACGTGCTCGCGATCTTGCCGTCCTTGTACCAGTCGTTGTAGATCCGGTCGCGGCACGGAACCGAGGCGTTCGCGGACGCGGGAAGAAGCGCCGCGAGGACGGAGCCGAGGGTCGCGGCGAGCAGGGCAACGCGGGCCATTCGCCGCCATGTTCCCGGCCGATCACGAAGATCCACCTTGCGAGCGGTAAGGCTTGTGTAAAACCTCAGGCGAAAATGCAGGCGTCGTGGCAGGAACCCGCCACCTGCACCACACCGAGAGACCGCCCGCGGCCGCTCAGCACGGCGAGCGTCCCCCGGTTGAGCGAGGGCGTGATCACAAAGCCTGCGCCGTACTGCACGTTGTAGGAGCCGATCGGCACGCTCGTGCGGGAGAGCACCCGGCCGTCGGGAGCCTGCACATGCAGCGTGCCCGAGTCGCCGCTCGTCACGAACACGCGCCCCTCGCCGAACGTCACGTGCTGCGGGGAGAGGTCGGCAGGATGGTCCACGCCTGCGACAGCCAGCACGCGGCTCGCGCCCGAGGTGATCCACAGTCGCCCATCGGGGGCGTGGCCGACGTCGTGCGCGAGAAAGCCCGGCGTCAACATGCCCGTGTGGCGCAGCGGCGCAGTCGCGAGCGAAGCGACGTGCACCGACGCAGAGCCGAGGCCGGCCCAGATTCGGCCGCCGTCGGGTGAGATCGTGATGTGCCGCGCCCACCCGGGCAGCGCCACGCGATCGAGGATGCGTCCACGGAGCACGTCGAGCAGGACGACTCCGCTCCGTCCGGAGTCCGTGACGAATGCGTGTCTGCCGTCGGGGTGTGCTGCGACATAGCGTGGCTCCTCGACGCCGTGCACGACATGGCGCACACCGCCGCGGTCGACGACCGACAGCGCTCCGACGGCGGTGTGGCAGACCACGGCGGCGTCGCCGACCGTCTCGACCGCACGCGGGTCCGGCAGCGTCGCAACGTGTCCGACGACCCGCAGAGAGCCGAGGTCGACCCAGGCGAGCCGTGCCTCCGCGTCGCACGTGACGAGCGCAGTCGGTGCGCGCATCCGGGCAAGCGCAGGCGCAGCGCGGAGCGCGAACGGCGCGAGCGCGGCGGCCCGGACGAAGGCACGGCGGTTCACGCACGAACTACGTCGCCGACCGGCACCGAGGTCCCGTTACGGTGAAGAGAGATGGCCCATCCCGAGCTCGCGGCCGAGCAGGCCTACGTCGACAGCGCCTACGAGCACCTGGAACGGATGCGCGCGGCGGTGGCCGGCGCGGCGGATGCTGTCGACGGCGAGGTCGCACAGGTCGCGATGGAGGCCTGGGCGGCGCGGCGGCTGCGCACGTTCGAGGACGCCGAGCGCGGGCTGTGCTTCGGGCGCCTGGACGTCGAGACCGTCGAGCGGCCGCTCTACATCGGTCGCCGCTGGGTGCACGACGAGGCGCAGCGGCAGCTCGTCGTCAACTGGCAGGCACCCGCAGCGCGAGCGTTCTACACAGCCACGCCGCAGGACCCGAGGGGCGTCTCGCTCCGCCGGCGCTTTCGCACGCAGGGCCGCCGGCTGCTCGACATCTCGGACGAGGCGCTCGACGGCTCGATCCTCGACGGCGCGGCCGTCGGAGACTTCTTGCTCGAAGAGCTCGAGCGGAACCGCGATGCGCACATGCGCGACATCGTCGCCACGATCCAGGCCGACCAGTACCGCCTGATCACGCACGACCCGGACGGTGTGCTCGTCGTCCAGGGCGGCCCGGGGACCGGCAAGACCGCGGTCGGGCTGCATCGCGCGTCGTGGCTCCTCTTCACGCTCCGCGAGCGGCTCCGCACACGCGGCGTGCTGGTCGTCGGCCCGAACCGGACGTTCATGGAGTACGTCTCGCACGTGCTGCCGGCGCTCGGCGAGGACGCCGTCGAGCAACGCGCCGTGGGCGAGCTCGTCGACGGCGTCGTGCCCGGTGTCCGCGACACGCCGGATGTCGCAGTGCTGAAGGCCGACCTGCGGCTGGCAGAGGTCGTCCGCCGCGCCGCCGAGCTGCGTCTCGAGGCGGAGCCCGAGGAGCTCGTGACCCGGCTCGAAGGGTCGTTCGTGTGGGTGCACGAGCGCGAGGTGCGCGAGCTCGTCGAGCAGGCACGGGCAGAGCTCGGTCTCGGCGCGGCCGCGCGCGAGCGCTTTCGCATGACGCTGCTTCGCCGCTTCTACGAGGAATACGGCCGCGTCCTCGGCGCTGGCGCGATCCGCAGCTTCGAGGACGTCGAGCGCGCTCTCCGCGCCAAGGGCTATCTCGACCGCGTGCTGAAAGCGGCCTGGCCGAGCGTCGCACCGGATCGCCTCGTGCGCTCGCTCTTCACCTCGCGCGCCGCGCTCGCCGAGGCGGCCGACGGCATCCTCGGCAGCAAGGAGCAGAAGCTCCTCGCCCGTCGCGGCACCGGTTGGTCGGACGCCGATGTGCCGCTCCTCGACGAAGCGCGAACGCTGCTCGACGCGCCGCCCCAGGCGTTCGGGCATGTGATCGTGGACGAGGCGCAGGATTTGACGCCGATGCAGTTGCGGATGGTCGTACGCCGCGCCCGTGGCGGCGCGCTGACGATCCTCGGCGACGTCGCTCAAGGGACGGGGGCGATCCGCTATGCGGGCTGGGACGAGCTACTGCCGTTCGTCGCGAGCGAGGCGGAAGCGGTCGTCGAGGAGCTGCGTCACGCCTATCGCGTGCCGCGCGAGATCATGGAAGTGGCCCTGCCTCTGCTCGACACGATCGCACCGCACGTCGCACCGCCGATCTCCTACCGCACCGGAGCCGACCCGCCGGTCGTGCGGCGCGTCGGCGAGCCGGTGCTGGGCGCCGAGGCGTTCCGCGTAGCGGCCGAGGCCCCGGACGGGATCGTCGCGATCATCGCGCCGGAGTCGCTCGCGGAGAGGATGCCGACCGACGAGCTCGTGCCGGTGCTGACGCCGCGCGAGGCGAAGGGCCTCGAGTTCGACCACGTCGTCGTCGTCGAGCCCGCACTGATCGAGCTGCGCGAGCTGTACGTCGCGCTGACCCGGCCGACGAAGACGCTCACCGTCATCCACGCGCTGCCGCTGCCCGCCGAGCTGCGTTACCGATGCGCGTAACGCTTCTCCACACGAACGACATCCATGGCCGGATCGACGGGCTGGCGCGCATCGCGACGCTGGTCGAGCAACTACGAGCGAGCGCCGGGCACCGCGTGATCTACGTCGACGCCGGCGACGTCGAGGAGACGACGGTGCGGCTCTCCAACCTGACGAAGGGCGTCGCGATGCACCGTCTGCTCTCGGCCGCAGGCTGCGAGGCGGCGGCCGTCGGGAACGCGGTCTGGCTGCGCTACGGGCAGCAGGTGGTCGCCGAGCAGGCGCGCGTCGCGACCTACCCGCTGCTGCTCGCAAACCTCGTCCCGGTCGAGGGAGCGCGACCGACCACATTGATCGACGGCGTCGGCTTCATCGGCGTCACCGACCCGTTCCGAAGCTTCCTCGCGACCGGCGTCTACGGCCTGACGGCGCTCGACGAAGTCGGCGCGGTCCGAGAAACAGCACGCGAGCTTCGCTCACAAGGAGCCAAGTTCGTCGTCCTCCTGTCGCATCTCGGCTACAGCGCGCTCGAGGGCCGAAGCGATCCGGTGATCGTCGATCCGGAGCTCGCCGAGCACGTGCAGGGGGACGTGGACGTGATCGTCGGCGCGCACTCGCACGACCTGCTGCCGAACGGAGAGCGCATCGGATCGGTGACGATCGCACAGGCGGGCTGCTATGCCGAGCACCTCGGGCGCATCGACATCGCCGACGGCGAGGTGCGCGTCTCGATGATCGACGTGGGCGAGGACGTGGAGCGGCACCCGCGGGTGCTCGCGGCGGTCGCCGAGGCGGAGGAGAGCCTCGACGCCTCGCTCGGAGAGCGCATCGCCGAGCTCGAGACGCCGCTCGATGCAGCCTGGATCGCGGAGATGCTGCGCGAGCGGATGGGCGCCGAGATCGGACTCGCCACCGCAGGAGCGATGCTCGACCGGCCGCTCCCCGCCGGGCCGCTCCGCCGCGCGGAGCTGTGGGACGTCTGCCACTCGACCGCCAACCCGGCCGTCGTCGAGCTCACCGGGGCGCAACTCGCGCGGATGATCGAGCGCGGCAACGATTCCGACTTTCAGCAGACGACCACGAGGGCGCTCCGCGGTACGCCGCGTGGCCCGCTCTGCGTCGCCGGCAGCAGCGCGATCGACTCCCGGCGCACCTATCGTGTCGCGGCGACCGACTTCGAGCTCGAGCACTACGGACAGCTCGTCGACGACGACTGGCAGCTCTCGATCACCTACGACTTCCCGACGATCGTCCGCGAGGCGATCGAGGAGCACCTCGAGCGTCAGGCGACGACGCGGTAGACCTGAAACACCTCGGCGTACTCGCGGTTCACGTTGATGCCGTGCGTGCGCGCGACGTTCCAGACGTAGTCGGCGTTCGCGTAGCGACGATGCTGCTGCGACGCGTAGTGCTCGAGGGCGGCGACCTTGCGCTCGACGTGTGAGCGCTCGAGCGCGATGTACGCCTGGTAGCTGAAGTCGAAGTTGTTCCAGGGAATCTCGTAGCCGAGGATCGTCGTGCGCTTGAACGCGCGCAGCCCTTCGCTCGCGATCGTCTGGTGATCCTGGTGGACATCGTGCAACGACGGCTGGAAGACGCAGTCCGGCTGCCAGTCGTTCCAGATCTCGATCAGCAGCTCGAGGATCTCCTGCCGGTGGTCGGGGAACGTCCGCACGTCGAAGTCGTGCACCGTCAGGCGCTCCGGTGTGATGCCGAGCTCGGCCGTCGCCTCGCGCACCTCGCGCGCGAGCGTGTCCGGCGCGAACCCCTGCGGCAGCGACCGGGTCGCGATCGAGAACGCGACGTAGCGCACCTCGGCACCAGCCTCGACCAGCCGCGCCATCGTGCCGCCGCAGCCGAACTCGCCGTCATCCGTGTGCGGCGCGAGCACGAGCGCGCGCTCGATCCCGTCGATCACGCCGGAACCTCCACGGCGCGCCTCGCGACCACTGCCAGCGCGAGCAGGCCCCAGAACGTGGGATCTTCGAAGAGGTCGTTGTAGAAGACGCAGTGCACGAGGATCGCGACCAAGGCTAGACCGAGCGCGAGACGGGCGGCGCCGTCGAAGCCCTCGCCAAGCCGCGCGAACGCGGTACGCAGCGCAGCGAGCACGAGCCACGCGAAGAGCACGAGGCCCGGGACGCCGGCCTCGGCGGCCACCGTCACGGGGGTCGTGTGCGACGCGGCCGCCTTGGGCTCCTTGCCTCGCAGGTGGGCGAGGTTCGCATACGCGCGGCGGAAGCCGCCCACGCCGACGCCTGCAATCGGGTGGTCGACGGCGAGCCGAATCCCCTTCGAAACGAGCGTCGAACGCCCGCTCGTCGCATGGGAGAGCGACGCCTTGTGGCGAATCGCCGGCGACACCACTGCCGCGACGACGACCACCGCTGCGCCCGCCGCGACGAGCAGCAGGCTCGCGCGGCCCCACACGACGAGGATGGCGACGACGAGCGCAGCGATCAACGCAGCGAAGCTCGACTGGGAGAACGACGGCACGAGCCCTGCCCAGGTGATCGCGACGACGAGCACGACCGCGATGCGCCACAGCGCATCCCCGCGGCGCCGCAGAACGAGCGCAAGGCTCGCGAGCACCGCGACGACGAGGAAGCGGCCGTAGATCGACGGGTCGTAGAACACCGAGTTGACGCGGTAGAACCATCCGGTCGGTGCGTACGCGTTGTCGACGCGCACCTTCGGGTTCCAAAAGATGTTGCGCGTCTCGTACTGCACGATTCCGATCACCGCGAAGACGAGCGCCATCCCTGCAAGCTGGACGTAGAGCGTGAGCATGAATGCCCGCGACCACGGCAGCCGAGCGAGGGCCAGCGCCAGCAGGCCGAACGGCAGCACGAAGAAGAGCAGCTCGATCGCGCCTTCGCGCACGTCCTGCGACCAGACGAGCGACAGCGAGTCCCAGGCGACGAAGAGCGCGACCGGCCACGAGAGCGCTCCGAGCTCGCGGACCCGGACGCCGTCTCCGAAGAGCTCCCAGGCGAGCGCGACGGCTGCAACGCCGACCACGGCATAGAGCGGCAGCAGCAGGTTGGCCTGCGTCGAGCCGACGTGCACGGGGATCCTCGCCGGCACGCATGCGAGCGTCGCGAGCGCGAGCAACCACGGGACCCGCAACACGATCCAGGCACCGAGGGCGGCCGCGAGCGCGCCGACATCCGCAGCGGCTGCGATCAGCCGATGGTGGCCGTGCGGCGCGAGGTAGACGGCGAGCCCGAGACAGCCGGCCGCCCAAGCCGCGAGCCCGAGCGCCCGCAGCTGCCGCCGCGGCGCGAGGATGAGCACGGCCAAGCCGAGCCCGCCGACGGCCCCGGCGGCCTGCGCGACGTGCACGTTCATCCCGCGACCACCGTGCACGCGGCGGTGTGCGAGCGCACGGTGACGTAGAGGTGGTAGACGCCTGGGCGCCGCGGCGCGCGGAAGTGGAGCGTGCCGCGCGGCTCGACTCCCGACCGGCCGTGGAGCGTCCACTGCACGTCGGGCGCGTCGGTGGAGACGCGCAGCGCGAACCGGCCGCCCGGACGGACGACGACACGCGAGCGTGCGAGCGTCACGTACCGGATCTGGACGATCGCGAACGGGATGCCCTTGGAACGATTGCCCGCCGTATCCTGCGTAGCGACGTCGAGGACGTACCGGCCCGGTGGCAGCGATCGCTTCGTCTTCGGCTTCTTGCCGGTCCAGACGAGCTCGCCGGTCGTCTTCCGCGTGCGCGTGAACTCGATCTGCTCGCCGCGCAGCAGCAGGATCGCATGCGCGGGCTCGCTCAGCGTGTACGGGATGCGAAACACGTCCGCATGCCCGTCCCCGTCCGGCGAGATGATCGGGTACTGCGGATGCTTCACCGAGATGGTCGGCGGGTGCGTGTCGAGGCGGACGTCGCTCGGCAGCACGATCGTGCGGTGCGAGTCGATCAGCTTGACCACGGGCCGGTAGACGCCGTCCGGCGCCTGGATGCCCGCGGGCGTCACGCCGTCCCAGACGAGATCGACGGCGCTGTGCGGCGCGACGGATCGCCGCGATACGAGTTGGATCACCTTACGGCCGTGCGCGTCCTCCATCCAGACGTCGATGCGCTCGCGCGGCCTGATCCGGAAGTCGATGTTCGCGACCGGCTTGGCCTTGCCGTCCGGCGAGAAGATCGGGCTGATCCGCGGCGCGTAGATCGGTGACCGCTCGAGCTTCGCGCGCTCGGTGAGTGCGAAGGCGCCCGCTGTGGCGGCGAGCAGGAGGAGGACGAGCGCCGTGGGTAGGGCCCGGGCCACGCCCGGCTGATGTTACGCCGCGCTCTGGGAGAGCACGCGACGCTGGCGCAGCGCCCGCATCGACCACACGACGAGCGCCACCACTCCGAGGGCGAGGCCGACCTCGATGATCGTGTCGGCGGCAGGGAGCTTCACGAGCTTGATGCCCGACAGGATCAGGACGAACGCGAACGTGACGCGCAGCGCGTGCTCGGGGACGCGCAGCGAGAGCTGCGACCCGAGGAGCACGCCGGGGATCGAGCCGACGAGCAGCCATGCCATCGCGTGCAGGTCGACATTCCCGTGGAGCAGATGGCCGGCACCCGCCACCCACAGAAGGAGCGCGGCGTGCAGCATGTCGGTGCCGACGATCCGCGGCGCCGTCAGCGGATAGAGCACGAGCATGGCCAGCCCGAAGAACGTCCCGGACCCGACCGACGTCAGCCCGACCACGAAGCCACAGCTCGCGCCGATCGCGATCGCGATCGCCTTCTGACGTGACGTGAGCACGAGCTCGTCGCCTGTCGCGCGGCCGCGCAGGAACGTCTTGATCGCGAAGCCGATGCCGCCGGCGATCAGCGCTCCGCCGACGACCTGCCCCATCGCAGACTGCGTCGAGTCGGAGAACGAGCTCGCGAGCTGGACGCCGACGAGCGAGAGCGGCGCGGAGCCGACGAGCATCCAGAGCGCAAGCGGCACGTGCACGTTCCCGAGCTGGCGGTGACGCCATGCGCCGAACGACTTGAAGACGGCGCCGTGCAGGATGTCGGTGCCGACCGCAGTCTTCGGATCGAACCCGAAGATCAGAATCAACATCGGCGTCATGAGACTCCCGCCGCCCATGCCGGTCATGCCGACGAGCACGCCGATCAGAAGCCCGCCGAGCGAGAACTGCCAGGTCACGACGCTTCTACGACCATGCCGGCGCCGACTGTGTCGTTCGTCGCCTCGTCGACGAGCACGAACGCGCCGGTCGTGCGATTGCGCGCGTATGGGTCGACCGCGAGCGGCTCGGCGAGACGCAACCGGACGAGGCCGAGATCGTTCAGCTCGAGACGACCGGGCGAGGGAGCATCGACGAGCGCGTGCACGTCGACGACCGAGACGATCTCTTCGACACGCGCGGCCACTGTGCGCGTCGTGTGCTTGACCAGAATCCGGGCTCGATCCGCAACCGGGCGCTCCGACATCCAGCAGACGCGCGCCACGAGCTCGCGCGCAACGACGGGCGGACGCTCCGGGTCGGCGAGCATGTCGCCGCGTGAGACGTCCACGTCGTCGGCGAGCAGGATCGTGACCGACTCGCCGGGCAGCGCCTCGTCGCGCGGGCCGTCCGCCGTGTCGACGGAGGCGACGGTCGTCTGGAGCCCCGACGGCAACACCACGACCGGATCGCCCGGACGCCAGATGCCGCCGGCGACCTGCCCCGCGTAGCCGCGGTAGTCGTGGTGCTCGTCGGCCATCGGCCGGATGACCCACTGCACCGGAAGGCGCCGATCCTGCTCATCGCGGCCCGCGGCGACCTCGACGTTCTCGAGCTGCTCGAGCAGCGTCGGCCCGTCGTACCACGGCATCGCGTCGGTGCGGTCGACGACGTTGTCGCCCTTCAGCGCGGAAACGGGGATCATGTGCGCGTCGTGCAGCCCGAGGCGCGAGCCGAGCTCCGCGAGCTCGCGCACGATCTCGTCGAAGCGCTCCTCGGAGTAGTCGACGAGATCCATCTTGTTCACTGTGTAGACGACGTGCGGCAGCTCGAGCATCGCGACGATGTACGAGTGCCTGCGCGTCTGCTCGATCACGCCCTGACGCGCGTCGACGAGAATCACGGCAACGTCGGCCGTGGACGCGCCGGTGACCATGTTGCGGGTGTACTGCACGTGGCCGGGCGCGTCGGCGAGCTGGAAGCGGCGGCGCGGCGTGACGAACGAGCGGTACGCAACGTCGATCGTGATCCCCTGCTCGCGCTCCGCCCGCAGGCCGTCGGTGAGCAGCGCCAGGTCGACGTAGTCGTGGCCGCGGCGTCGTGACGCGTCCTCGATGTGCTCGAGCTGATCGACGAGGATCTGCTTCGTGTCGTAGAGCAGCCGGCCAATCAGCGTCGACTTGCCGTCGTCGACCGAGCCCGCGGTGACGATGCGGACGAGCTCCGTGTCGAGGAGGTTGGGCGAGGTCACAGGTGCTCCAGACGTGAACCTGGTTCCGGCTTCGCCGGCAACCAGGTTCGTCTAGAAGTAGCCAACGCGCTTCCTGTCTTCCATCGCCGCCTCGCTGACGCGGTCGTCGGCGCGCGTCTCTCCACGCTCGGTGACACGCGTCGTCGCGATCTCCGCGACGACCTCCTCGAGGGTCGCCGCCTCACTGATGACCCCGCCCGTGCAGCTCATGTCGCCAACCGTGCGAAAGCGCACCGTGGCACTGAAGGGATCCTCGCCGGGCATCCGCTCCACGAACTCCGACGCCGCGTAGAGCATCCCGTCACGGCGGAACACCTCGCGCTTGTGCGCGTAGTAGATCGACGGCAGCTCGAGATTCTCGCGCGCGACGTACTGCCACACGTCGAGCTCGGTCCAGTTCGAGATCGGGAACACGCGGATGTGCTCGCCCTTGCGAATGCGCGCGTTGTAGAGGTTCCAGAGCTCGGGGCGCTGCGCGCGCGGGTTCCACTGCCCGAAGTCGTCGCGGAAGCTGAAGATGCGCTCCTTCGCACGAGCGCGCTCCTCGTCGCGCCGCGCGCCACCCATCGCGGCGTCGAACCCGTGCTCCTCGATCGCGTCGAGCAGCGTCGTCGTCTGCAGCTGGTTCCGCGACGCGCGCGGCCCGGTCTGCTCGACGACTCGCCCGTTGTCGATCGACTCCTGCACGCTCGCGACCACGAGCCGCTCACCCAGCTCCGCGACGCGGCGGTCGCGGAACTCGATCACCTCGGGAAAGTTGTGGCCCGTGTCGACGTGCATGATCGGGAACGGGAACCGCGCGGGCCGGAACGCCTTCTCGGCGAGCCGGAGCAGGACCAGCGAGTCCTTGCCACCCGAGAAGAGCAGCACCGGCCGCTCGCGCTCGGCGGCGACCTCGCGCATGATGTGAATCGCCTCGGACTCGAGGACGTCGAGATGCGACAGCGTGCGGCGCGAGACGGCGGTCACGATCCCCCGTCCACGTGCAGGCCGCATTCCGTGCGGTCGGTGCCGGCCCAGCGTCCCTCGCGGCCTTCGCCCGGGATCGTCGAGTGCGTGTCGCCGATCGATGCGTACCCGTGGTCGTGCAGCACGTTGTACGGCAGCGATCGCTCGCGGATGAACGCCCAGCAGTCGTCGTCGGTCCAATCCGCGAGCGGGTTTGCCTTCCAGAGCTCGTGCGCCTCGTCCCAGCCGAGCTTCGGCGCGTTCGCGCGCGTCGGCGACTGATCGCGGCGGACGCCCGTGATCCAGCAATCGAGATCGAGCAGCGCGCGATTCAGCGGCTCGACCTTCGCGATCGCGAGATACAGGTCGGGCTTTCGCTCCCACAATCCGTCCTCGACGGGCGCGCCCTCGAACACCTCGACCTTGGTGTCGTAGCGGCGCTCGACCGCACGCCAGAGCTCGTACGTCTCGGGAAAGAGATGGTGGGTGTCGATCGCGAAGACTCGCGCGTTCGGCTCGACACCGAAGAGCAGCTCGAGCAGAACGCTCTCCTCCTTCTGGAAGGAGCATGCGAGCGCCACCCTGCCGGGAAACTGCTCGACGCAGAAGCGAAGCACTTCCTCCGCGCTCATCGCCTCGACGTCAGGAGGCAGTTGCAGCTTCGTCGCCAAGCAGCACCTCCTTCAGCGTGTCGCCGCGCAGGCCGAGCCGCAGCGTCTCGAGCGGGATGACCTCCTCGGGGGGAATGTTCCCGAGGTTCACGTCCGGCCCGAAGTGCTTCACGAACCACGCCTGCGAGCTCTTCGTCGGCGCCTCCCACACGAGATCGTGGAAGTCGATCGAGTGCTCGATCTCCTGGATCAAGCCTGTGCGCATGTCACCGTCGGGGCGGAAGATCCCGGACGTGCCGCTTTCGCGCGCCTCGGTGATCACCTTCCACGCGCCGGCGTCCTTCTCTTCCTTGATCCACTCGACCCACTCGTAGGGCGCGAACACGACTTCTGAGTCCTTCGAGCCGACTTCGGAGAGCACGGTGAAGTCGCGGGCGAAGTCGGCGATCAGCTCGAGCTTGCGCTCGCGGGGGATTTCGATCGTCCCGTCGGAGATCTCGACGTGCGTGAGCCCGAGCTCCTGCAGCCACCGCTTGTACTCGTCGAACTTGCCGCGCAGGTAGACGACCTCGAAGAACGTGCCGCCGATCACGACACGCTTCTCCTTGAGCACGTCGAGCTTCCGCTGCAGGTTGTTCGTGACGTACGCGGTTCCCCACCCGAGCTTGACGATGTCGATGTGCTCGCCGGCCATCTCGAGAACGTCCTCCCAGCCGCGCGGGCCGAGGCCTTTGTCGAGCACGTGCGTCAGGCCGCCGTCGCCGCGGATGTCGAGATCAAAGTCGGGCATAGAGCTCCTCCAATTTGGCTTTGGCGCGAGTCTGGACGTCGCGATAGAGCGAGTTGCCGTGCGCGTCGATGCCGACCGTCAGCGGGCCGAAGTCCTTGACGCGGAACCTCCAGAGGCATTCGGGCATGAGCTCTTCCCAGGCGACCTCTTCGATCTCTTCGATCTGCGTGGTCTCGAGGGCCGCCGCGCCCCCGACGATTGCGAAGTACACCATGCCGAGCCGCTGCATCGGCTCGATCGCCTCATCGGGGAAGCCGCCCTTGCCGCAGATCGCGCGCACGCCGTACTCGCGGCCGAGCGGCTCGGTGAAGCGCACCATGCGCGCGCTCGTCGTCGTGCCGATGCAGAGCTTCTCGTAACGGCCGTCACCGACCTTGCGCACATTCGGCGCGGTGTGGAGCAGGAACGCGCCGCGCAGGTCCATCGGCGGCGTGACGCCCTGATCGAAGATGCGGATCTGCGTGCGGTCGCGGATGCCGATGATGTGCCCCTGCACCGTCACCTCGTCACCGGCGCGCAACTTCAGGATCTCCTCCGGGTCTGTGATCGGAAACGTGAGCTCGTGGTTCGCCATCACGCCTCCCGGTCGTAGTCGACGGTTCCGTCGGCAGCGATGTGCGCCGACGCGCGGCGCGCCGCCCAGCACTGATAGTTCACGGCGACGGGGTTCAGCGTCATGTGCGTGTCCGCGTGCTCGATGTGGCACTGCAGGACCGTGACGTCGCCGCCGAGCCCCATCGGCCCGATCCCCGTCTCGTTGAGGAGCCCGAAGAGCTCGTCTTCGAGCTGCGCGACGAGCGGGTCGGCATTGCGCGTCCCGATCGGGCGCATGATCGCCTCCTTCGCGAGGTGCATCGCGTAGTCGGCCGAGCCGCCGATGCCGACGCCGACGATCCCGGGCGGGCACGGCTTGCCACCCGCGCCGACGATCGACTCGAGCACGAACTGCTTGATGCCCTTCACGCCGTCGGCGGGCACGCACATCTTCAGGAAGCTCATGTTCTCGCTGCCGGAGCCCTTCGGCACGCACTTGATGTGCAACTCGTCCGAGTCGCGCTCGAACTCCCAATGCACGATCGGCAGGCGATAGCCGATGTTCGGCCCGGTGTTCTCGCGCGTGATCGCGTGCACGGCGTTGGCGCGCAGCGGATGCTCGACCGTGGCGCGCGCGGTGCCGTCGCGCAGGCTGTCGTAGATGCGTGCGGGATGCAGCGGGAAGTGCTCGCCGACCCGCACGTGGTAAACGGCGATGCCGGTGTCCTGGCACACGAGGTTCCGCTCGGCGTCGGCGACCTCGACGTTACGGTGGATCGTCTCGAGCACGCGGCGCCCGGGCACCGACGTCTCCCGGTCGCGCGCTGCGGCGAGCGCGTCGCGCAGGTCCTGCGGGATGTCCTTCAGCGCCCACACGTAGAGGTGCGCGGCCGCGTCCTCGACGGTGTGCTGCAAGTCGGTGGCTACGGCGTTCACGAGCGCGCCTTGTCCGCTGCTGCGCGCCCGGCGCGGCGCCCGAACACGACGCACTCGAGCAGCGAGTTGCCCATCATGCGGTTCCGCCCGTGCGTGCCGCCTGCGATCTCTCCGCACGCGTAGACACCTTCGAGCGTCGTCTCCGCGCTCGTGTCGATCACGAGCCCGCCGTTCTGGTAGTGGAGGACCGGGTAGGTGAGGATCTTTTCCTCGAGCGGATCGATCCCGGCGCTGCGGTAGCGGCGGAGCATGTACGGCAGCGAGACGTCCGCGTCCGCCTCGGGGATGCGCGTCGTGTCGAGGTACACGGCAGGACGTCCGTCGGGCGTCTCGACTCCGTTCCCCTTTGCGACCTCGTCGAAGATCGCCTGGCTGACGATGTCGCGAGGCGCGAGCGAGTCGACGAACTCCTCGAACTCGGCGTTCAGCAGGACGGCACCATAGGCGCGCGTCGTCTCCGGGATCGAGTAGCCCTGCATGTTCGGCGGCCATGCGCCACCGTTCGGGTGGTACTGCAGCGCGTCTAGGTCGCGCGACTCGGCGCCGAGGTCGAGCGCCAGCTGCGTCACCTCGCCGGTCGCGTTCGGATGGTTCGTCGAGAGCTCGCCGCGGCGTTCGGCTTCCGCGTAGCACCGCCCGCCTGCAGCAAGAACGACGGTGCCGGCGTCGAGCACGTGGTCGCCGACCGTCGCGCGCCAGTGCCCGTCGATCTGCGCGAGCTCGCGCAACGGCGCATTCGTGAAGCTCGTTCCCGTCGAGGCCTCCCACGCATCGCGGAGCTGCTTGGTGATCGCGTGTCCGGTCCGGTCACCGACCTGGAGCAGGCGCTTCGCGGTCGCGCCGCCACAGCGGGCGAGGCGGTAGCCGCCGTCCGGGTCGCGGCTGAACGCGACACCCAGCTCCTCGAGCCAGTGGATCGCCGAGCCCGCGTCGCCGGTCAGCGCCGCGACGAGCCGCTCGTCGGCCGTCTCGTGGGAGGAGCGCTGGACGTCCTCGGCGTGGCGGGCGGGGGAGTCGTCGGCGCCGAACGAGGCCTGGATGCCACCCTGCGCCTTCGAGGAGTTGTTCGCCTGGAGCGAGCCCTTCGTCGCGAGAGCGACGCGAGCCCCCACCCGTTCGGCCGAGACGGCCGCGGCAAGGCCCGAGGCCCCACTCCCGACCACGAGCACGTCGAAGCTCCGCGCCGGCGCAGTCATAGCTGGACTATACCTGAGATAAAGCTGGCTTATTGCCTACCAGATCGCCCGGTAGAGCCCGAGGATCTCCGCCGGAGCCGCGCGGCGCGGGTTCGCCTGGTTCCCGCCGCGCTGCGCCGCCGCGGCGGCAAGCTGTGGCAGATCGGGCTCCGGCACGCCGAAGTCGCGCAGCCGCTCGAAGCCGCCGAGGCGCGCGAGCTCGCGCGTACGTTCGACCGCGTCGCCGCCGATCGCCTCGCCGAAGCGGGCGATCTCGTCGGGAACGACGCTTCGGTTGAACTCGAGCGCGGGCGGCAGGCAGAGAGCGTTCATGGCGCCGTGCGCGATGCCGTAGGTGCCGCCGAGCGCCTGGGCCATCGCGTGCGCGAGCCCGAGCCCCGCGAGTCCCAGCGCATGGCCCGCGTGCATCGCGCCGCGAAGGAGCGTTTCGCGCGCGTTGCGATTCGTCGGCTCGGCGAGCACGGGCGGCAATGCATCCACGATCAACGGCGCGCCCGCGAGCGCCTGCTCGTCGCCGGCAGGTGAGCGGCCGGCGACGTAGAGCGCCTCGGCACAGTGCGCGAGCGCGTTCAGCGACGTTCCCGCAGTCACCTCGGCCGGCAGGTCGAGCGTGAGGTCGACGTCGTAGACGATTGCAACCGGATTCGCACCCGCGCCGCCGCCGCGCATGATGCGATCGGGCGAGCGCACGCCGTAGAACGTCGTCCACTCGGCGCCGGAGTACGTCGTCGGCACGTGCACGACCGGCCTGCCGCTCTGCGCCGACGCGAACTTCGCAGTGTCGATCGCGGAGCCGCCGCCGATCGCGAGGATTCCATCCGCCTCGCTCGGAACCGCCACTGTCGCCGACGGAACCTCCGCCAGCCAGGCGGTGTGCGGCACGTCGAGTCGCCGCCAGCGGTCGCTCGCGATCACGTACGGCCGCTCGATCCCCACCTCCTGCAACACGCCGGGCAGCTCGCCAAGCCCGAAGCGGACGATCACACGAGCCGTCCGCGCGCGAAGTCGAGGAAGGCGCTCGCTGCACGCGTCTCGGAACGGCCGGCGGCCCGGACGACCCAGATCTCGCGCTCGGCATCGAGACCGATCACGCGCGACTCGGTGAGGCGGCCGTCCTCGAGGTCCGCCTCGATCGACGTGCGCGAGATGAACCCCACGCCGTACCCCGCGCGAACGGCGCTCACGACCGACTCCTGCAGCCCGAGCTCGAGACGGACGTCCATGTCCTTGAGCCGCACGCCGAGCTCGCGCAACTCGTCCTCGACCACGTCGCGCACGCCGGCGCCCTCCTGCATGAGGATGAGCGTCTCGCCGCGCAGCTCCTCGATGCTGATCCGCCGGCCGGCGAAGCGATGGTCGACCGGGCAGGCGAGCACGAGCGAGTCGCGGAAGAACGGCTCATACTCGACGCCGCGATGGCGCGGCGCCGCACCGACGATGCCGATCGCGAGCGAGCGCTCGGCGACTCGGTCGACGATGCGCTGTGTGTCGGACACCATGAGCGCGATCGAGACCGCGGGGTTCTCCTTCGCGAACTCGCAGAGGAGCTGTGGCAAGAGCACGCCGCCCGGGCCCGTCGACGCGCCGATCTCGAGCGTGCCGCTCAGGTCTCCCTCCGCCTTGGCGTCGAGCTCGTCGACGATCTCCTCCTCGAGCGCAAGCAGCCGTTGCGCGCCGCGGTAGAAGCGGAGCCCCGCCTCGGTCGGCTCGACACGGCGCCCGGAGCGATCGAGGAGCTGCGTCCCGAGCCGCTTCTCGAGCGCGCGAACCTGGAGGCTCACAGCGGGCTGCGTGACGCCGAGCCGCTCGGCCGCGAGCGAGAACGAGCGCCGCTCGACCACCTCGCAGAACGCCTGCAGCTGCCTCGTGTCCATAAGCGAACCTTATACGCGCGCCGCTTCGCGGGACAAGCCGCTTCGAGACCAGTCTGGTGGCTGCCACCGCAACGAAACTGTCACGAAAGACGAGCAGAAGTGTGATTTTCCGTGGATCCATGCGGAGTTTTCCCCCAAGCCGAGGGTGGCAGCCACCGCGACGAAACTGTCACGCCTGCCGAAGCTCGAGGCGGTTGCCGAACGGGTCCGCGACGAAGATCCGCTCGACGCCCGGGATCGCGCCGTCGTCGACAACGCCGACTCCGGCCGCCCGCAGGCGCGCGGCGAGCGAGGCGAGGTCGTCCGTTACGAGCCCCGGATGCGCCTTGCGTGCGGGCGCAAACGGCTCCTCGACGCCGACATGGAGCTCCTGCACGCCGACCCGGAACCAGCAGCCCCCGCGCACCCGCAGCTCCTCCGGCTTCGGCAGCTCCTCGAGGCCGAGCAGAACGCCGTAGAAGGCACGGGCTGCCTCTTCGCACCCCGCCGGCGCCGCGACCTGGACGTGGTCGATCCCGGAAAACGCCACATCGAGGGTCTAGCATCAACACCGTGGCAACGGCGCCGCCACCGCTCGAGGAAACCCTCGTCCGCGGGTACGTTCGCCTCGCCTCCGAGGCCGAGCACCGCCGCACCGATCTCGAGCTGCGCATCCTCGACGTCACGCTCGCGAGCGTGTTCGGGATCCTCCTGCTGCCCGTCGGGCTCGCGATCGCTGCCGTCCAGCTCGCCACCTCCGGGCGGCCCGTGCTCTACCGCGGCGAGCGCGTCGGCCGCCGCGGCCGGTTCTTCCACATGCTCAAGTTCCGGACGATGAAGCCCGGCGCCGAGGAGCGCATCGGCCAGTACCTCGGCGAGGAGCTCGTGCGGCGCACCGACGCCGAGCTGACGACGCTCGGACGTTGGCTGAAGGCATCGCAGCTCGACGAGATCCCGCAGCTCTGGAACGTGCTCCGCGGCGAGATGTCGTTCGTCGGCCCGCGCCCGATCCGCCCGCGCTTCTTCACGGAGCTCGCAACAGACCTGCCCGCTTACTGGCAGCGCCTCGTCGTGCGGCCTGGCCTAACAGGCTTCGCGCAAGTGCGGCAAGGCTACGAGACGTCGATGGCCGAGAAGCTCGCGCACGATCTCGAATGGATCGCCGACCGCTCCGTACGCCTCTACCTGCGCACCGTCGCCGTCACCGGCGTCCGCGTCGTTCGCCAGACCTTCGGACGCCGCGTCTAGGCTGATCCACCATGTGCGGGATCTGCGGGATCGCGAGCGCGCGCGGGCACGTCGACGCCGATCGCGTCCGCGCGATGTCGCAGACGCTCTACCACCGTGGTCCCGACTCGGAAGGCATGCACGTCGACACGCACGTCGGCATCGCGGCGCGCCGCCTCGCGATCATCGACCTGACCGGCGGCGACCAGCCGATCGCGAACGAGGACGGAAGCGTCGTCGTCGTGCAGAACGGCGAGCTCTACAACTACCGCGAGCTGCAGCGCGAGCTCGAACGCGCAGGGCACGCGTTTCGCACGCACTGCGACACCGAGGTGCTCGTGCACGGCTACGAGGAGTGGGGGGCGAAGCTCTGGGAGCGGCTGCGCGGCATGTTCGCGGTCGCGGTCTGGGATGCACGCCGGCGGCGGCTCGTGCTCGCCCGCGACCGGTTCGGGATCAAGCCGTTCTACTACCGCGACGCGGGCGGCGAGCTTTCGTTCGCATCCGAGCTCGACGCACTGCCGCACGGCGAGATCGACTTCGACGCGCTCGAAGCGTTCCTCGCGTTCAACTGCGTTCCAGGACCGCTCTCGATCTTCGAAGACGTGCGCAAGCTGCAGCCCGGCCACGTGCTTGCCTGGGAGGACGGCCGCACGACGATCGAGCCCTTCGCACAGACGGGCCCATTGCCGGTCCGCGACGACGACGAGGCGGAGCTCGTCGAGGAGTGTCGCGCGCGGCTGCGCGATTCCGTGCGCGCACACCTGATCGCGGACGTGCCGGTCGGCGTGCTGCTCTCGGGCGGAGTCGACTCGGGTGCACTCGCCGCACTCGCGGCGCAGGAGTCTTCGGCGCCGGTGCGCACGTTCTCGATCGGCTTCGAGGAGGCATCGTTCGACGAGCTCGCCGGCGCGCGCGCCGTGGCACAGCGCTACGCGACGATCCACCGCGAACTCGTGCTGCGTCCCGACGCGGCTTTGCTCCTACCGGCGTTGGCGGCGGCGTTCGACGAGCCGTTCGCAGACTCATCGGCGCTCCCGACATACCTCGTCTCGAAACTGGCGGCAGAGGACGTGAAAGTCGCGCTTTCCGGCGAGGGAAGCGACGAGCTCTTCGGCGGTTACTACACCTACGTCGCCGACCTCCTCGCAGCGCGCGTCGGGCGCGCCGCCGCCGCCGCACGACCGGTCGCGGAGCTGCTGCCTTCGTCGTCGCGGCGCGTCAGCTTCGACTACAAGGCGAAGCGCTTCACACGCGCCGCGAACCTGCCGCCGCTCGAGCGCCACCACGGCTGGAAGGAGATCTTCTCCTCGGACGCGCGCGCCGAGCTGACCGGCCGCACGTCGAGCTTCGACCCGCTCGCCGGGTATCGCGCGCGCTTCGACACAACCGAAGGGCACGAGCTGCTGACGCGGCTGCAGGACGTCGACTTCGGGCTCTACCTCGTCGACGATCTGCTGACGAAGACCGACCGCGCCTCGATGGCATGGTCGCTCGAAGCGCGCGTCCCATTCATGGATACGGTCGTTGCGAACTTCGCGTTCTCGCTGCCTGCGAAGCACAAGGTGCGCGGCTTCTCGAAGAAGCGCCTCCTTCGCCGCGCGGTTGAGCCGCTGCTCCCCGACGAGGTCGTGAACGGCCGGAAGCGCGGTTTCTCGGTCCCCGCGGCCGCGTGGCTGCGCGGCGAGCTCGAGCCGTTCGCCCGCGAGACCCTCTCGGCGGACACGCTGCGCCGCCAGGGCTTCTTCCAGCCCGCCGCCGTCGAGCGCCTCATCGACCGCCACGTCGCCGGCACGGACGACCTGTCACGCCAGCTGTGGGGGCTGCTCGCGTTCACGCTCTGGCATGAGCACCACGTCGAGGGCATCGACCGCAACGTGCCGCTCGAAGCGGTCGCACTTTGATGAGAGTCTGGGTCGACTTCACGGCGTCCGCGCATCCGCTTGTCTTCCGCCCGCTCGTCCAGCTGCTGCAGGAGCAGGGGAACGAGGTCGAGATCACGGCGCGGGACTACGCGCAGACGCTGCAGCTGATCGAGTCGCACGGGATGCACGCGACCGTCGTCGGCCACCACGGCGGCCGCTCGTCGCTCGGCAAGGCGCGGCAGATGCGCACGCGGATGAAGGCGCTCCGCGCCTGGGCGAAGCCACGTAGGTTCGACCTTGCGCTCGCACACGGCTCGCACGAGCTGACCATGACCGCGCACCGGCTCGGGGTGCCGAGCGCGACGACCTTCGACTACGAGTGGGCGTGGCTGCAGCATCAGCTTGGCTGCCGCGCGGCGACGCGCGTCGTGGTGCCGGACTCGATCCCGCGTGAGCGCCTTGCGCGCTACTCCGCCGTGCCGCCCAAGCTCCAGCAGTACGCGGGCCTCAAGGAGGAGTACTACCTGAGCGACTTCGAGCCCGACCGCTCCGTGCTCGGCGAGTGGTCGATCGATCCCGCACGTGTGCTCGTCGTGCTGCGGCCGCCACCCGACGTCTCGCTGTACCACCGTCACTCGAACCCGCTCTTCCCGATGACGCTCGAGCACCTCGGCCGCGCCGGCGACGTGCACGCGTTCGTCATACCGCGCACCGACGAGCAGCGGCTCTTCGTCGAGTCGCTCGCGCTGCCGTCCGTGATCGTCCCGGAGCGCGCGGTCGACGCGCAGAGCCTCATCGCGCTTTCCGACCTCGTCGTCTCGGCCGGCGGCACGATGAACAGAGAGGCCGCGGCGCTCGGCGTGCCGGTGTACACAACGTACGGCGGGCGACTGGGCGGCGTCGACGAGCAGCTGATTCGGGACGGCCGCCTCCGGCCGCTCACCGACCCGCGCGCGCTCGAGCTGCAAAAGCGCGAGCCGCACGACGACGGCCGCATGCGGCGCGACCCTCAGCAGCTGCTCGACCTGCTGCTCTCAGCGCTCGACGAGCGCTAGCACCTCGGTGCCGTAGCGTTCCAGCTTCGCCGGGCCGACGCCGGAGATCTGCGCCAGCTCGCCGAGCGAAGCCGGCTTGGCATCGGCGATCGCATGGAGCACCGCATCGTGGAAGACGACGTACGGCGGCACATTGTCGGCCTTGGCGCGCTCCAGCCGCCACTCGCGGAGCTTCTGCGCGCCGGGCGTCCACGTCGCGGTCTCGTGCAGCGTCGACGGCTGGGCGTGCCCTAGCTCGGCGACGAAGCGCGAGCGCTTCCCGGACCACGAGAGCCAGAGCATGCGCTTCGCGCGCGTCAGGCCGACGTAGAGCAGCCGCCGTTCTTCGGCGAGCTCGTCAGTCGCGCGCGCCTGCTTCGAGGGCAGCTCGCCCTCCTGCAGGCGCGGCAGGAACACCGCCTCGAACTCGAGCCCCTTTGCCCGGTGCAGCGTGAGCAGGTGAACGCCGTGTGCACCGTCGCCGCCCGGCGCGAAGCGGGCACGCAGATCGGCGACGAACGCGGCCGCATCGCCGTCGAACTCCTCGGCGAGGGCGACGAGCCGGCCGAGGTCGTGCTGCCGCACGAGCTCGCGGTCGCCGAGCTTCGCGGGGAGCGGCTCGGCCCAGCCTGCGTCGAGCGCGGCCGCGCGCACAGCCGAGGCTGCCGGCGACGCGGAGCTCTCGAGCCGCCGGCAGAGCCGCCGCGCAGCGTCGCGATCGAGGAGCGACGCGCCTTGGAACGCGATGCCCGCCGCGTGCAGCAGCTCCTCGAAGTCAGAGAGGCGCGCGTTCGTGCGCGCGAGGATCGCGACCTCGTCGAGCGGGCACTCGAGCCCACGGATAGCCGCGACGATCGCCGCCCCTTCGTCGGCGGCCGACGGGTACGGGCGCACGGTCGGTTCAGGTCCGTCCGCGCGCGTCGCGCGCAACGTCTTCTCGGCGCCGCCGAGGCGGGGGACGAGCGTGTTCGCGAGCGCGAGCACCTGCGGTGAGGAGCGGTAGTTCTCCTCGAGGCGAACGACGAGCGCATCCGGATAGCGGCGAGGGATCGCGAGCAGATGCTCGGGCCCGGCGCCGGTGAACGCGTAGATAGACTGGTAGTCGTCGCCGACTACGCACAGGTCGTCGCGGTCGCCGACCCACAGCTCGAGCAGCGACTGCTGGAGCAGGTTCACGTCCTGGTACTCGTCGACGGTGAACGCGCGGTACTGCTCGCGGAACGTCTCCCGCGCGCGCTCGTCGCGCTCGAAGAGGCCGACCGCGAGCTCGAGCAGGTCCTCGAAGTCGATCGCTCCCGCCTCCTCGTTCCGCCGCTCGTACTCGCGAAACACACGAAGCATCAGGTCGGCGGGAATCGGCGGCTCGCGTTCGCGAACCGCGTCCGCATAGCCGTGCACGCCGATGCGGCGGTTCTTTGCCCACTCGATCTCGGTGGCGAGGTCGGCCGCGGGCCGGAACTTGTAGGGCGCGGGCAACCGGTTTGCGATCTGACGCAGCGCGAGTGCCTTCGACGGCAGGATCGTCCCGACCTGCTCCGGCGCGAAGTGGCGAAGCTGGCGCAGAGCTGCGGCGTGGAACGTCGATGCGCGCACACCGGAAGCGTCGAGCGCCGCGAGTCGCGCGCGGAGCTGGCCGGCAGCCTTGTCGGTGAACGTGACCGCCATGATCTGCGCCCGCCCGAACGCTCCCGTCGCCACCTGGTGCGCGATGCGGCGCGTGATCGTCGTCGTCTTGCCGGTGCCGGCCCCCGCGAGGATGCAGACGGGGCCGCGCACGGCCTCGGCCGCGCGGCGCTGCTCGCGGTTCAGGCCGGCGAGGGCATCCACCGGCTCACGGTACCGGCGACCCCGGCGGGCAGCTGCAACATCAGTGCAACGTGTCTTCCAGGATCCCTTCGCTGCCGACGCGGTGCGGCTCCTTGACCATCGCAGAGAGCCTCGCGACGACGCCCAGCGAGTCCCCCTCGTCGACGAGCCGCTCGAGCTCGGTGAGCTGCTCCTCGAGCCAGTCGTGGCCGATCACGGCCCGCGCGGCACGCATGATCTTCGGGTGCGAGGTGGGGCCGACGGTCTCGCCGTCGTTCCAGAGCACCTCGTGGATCTTCTCGCCCGGCCGCGCGCCGGTGAAGACGATGGGCACGTCGGCCTTCCCGGAGAGGCGAATCATCTGCTTCGCGAGGTCGAGGATCCGGACCGGCTCGCCCATGTCGAGCACGTACACCTGGCCGCGGCCGCCCATCGCGCCCGCCTGCACGACGAGCGATGCAGCCTCCGGGATCGTCATGAAGAACCGGGTCATCTCGGGGCTCGTGACGGTGATGGGCCCGCCGCGCTCGATCTGCCTGCGGAAGATCGGGATCACCGAGCCCGACGAGCCGAGCACGTTGCCGAAGCGCACCGCGACGAACCTGGTGTCGACGTCGTCGCGGAGCGCGAAGGACTCGACGATCCATTCGCACACGGCCTTCGTCTGCCCCATCACGTTCTTGGGGCTCGCCGCCTTGTCGGTTGAGATCAACACGAACCGGTCGACGTTCGCCTCGATCGCCGTCTCGACGAGCGCGCGCGTGGTGAGGATGTTGTTGCGCACACCTTCGAGCGGATTCGTCTCGAGCATCCCCACGTGCTTGTACGCGGCGGCGTGAAAGACGACCTGCGGCCGGTACCGCTCGAAGACCTCGCGCATCTTCGGACGGTCACCGCAGTTCGCGAGCACAGCGACGCCCGCGGTGAAGTCGCGCTCGTCGACGAGCTCGCGCTCGATGTCGAACAGCGCCGCTTCGCCCTTGTCGACGAGCACGAGCTGTGCCACGCCGAGCCGCACGAGCTGACGGCAGAGCTCGGAGCCGATCGAGCCGCCCGCGCCCGTCACCATGACGACGCGCGCCTGGACGTACGACGCGACGAGCTTGAGATCGACCTCGACCTGCTGGCGGCCGAGCACGTCCTCGACCTGCACCGCACGAATCTGGCCTGCCAGGTTCACGTCTCCTGCGATCAACTCGTTGAGGCCCGGCAGAGTCTTCACCGGCACCTCTTCGGCGCGGCAGCTCTCGACGATGCGCTGGCGCACGGCGCCCGGCGCCGACGGAATCGCGATCAACACCTCATCGGGTCGGTTGTCGCGCAGCAGGTGCGCGAGATCGGCGGTCGTGCCGAGCACGCGCACGCCGCTGATGCGATCGCCCCGCTTGCGCGGGTCGTCGTCGACGAAGCCGATCGGCGTGTAGTGCAGCTGCCGGTTTCGCTGCATCTCGCGCACCATCAGCTGCCCGGCGTCGCCCGCGCCGACGATCAGCACTTCCTTGCCGTGCGCGACAAGCCCCGACGGCGGCCGCTCGATCAGCGAGCGCGCGAGCAGCCGCGTCCCGGTGACGAGCGCGAGCAGCAGCAGGAAGTCGAAGGCGGCGATCCCCCGCGGCAGCCGCGAGGTGTGGTTCGGCGGGAACGCGTACAGGATGAGGTACGTCAGCGCGCACGCGACAGTGACGCCACGGGCAGCACTCCACATGTCGTGCGTCGAGACGTATCGCCACCAGCGGTTGTAGAAGCCGCTTACCACGAACACTACGAGCTTGATCGCGACGACAAGCGCGACGACCTGCCAGTCGAGCAGGTGCCGGTAGAAGACCGGCGTCGTCTTGTCGAAGCGCAGGAAGAACGTGAGCCGCCACGCGGCGACGATCAGGACCGCGTCGAAGAGAACTTGCCAGGCCCGGTGGCGGTTCACCGGGAAGCGCATTACGACCGGACGAGCTCGGAGGCGCGCTTCAGCACTGACGCGACCTCCGTCTGCTGCTCCTCGGCGATCCCCGCCCAGAGCGGCAGGCAGAGGTTCTCCCGCGACGCCTTCTCGGTCTCGGGGAAGTCGCCTTCGGCGTAACCGAGGTAGCGAAGCGCGGGTTGCAGGTGGAGCGGCGGCTGATAGAAGGCGGCGCATCCGATCTCCGCTGCCTTCAGGGCCCGGGCAAGCCGGTCGCGCTCCGGCGAGCGGACGCAGTACATGTGGTAGACGTGACGTCCGTCGTCGGCCGGCGTCTCGACGACGCCGTCGAGCAGCTCCTCGTACCGCGCGGCCGCCTCACGCCTCTGCTCGTTCCAGCGATCGATGTGCTGCAGGAAGATGCGCAGGAACGACGCCTGCATCGCATCGAGCCGCGAGTTGTAGCCGATGTACAGAAACTCCTTCTTCGACTCGGAGCCGTGGAAGCGGAGCATGCGGAGACGCTGCGCGAGCTTCGCGTCGTTGACGGCGATCGACCCGCCGTCGCCGAGCGCGAACAGGTTCTTCGACGGGAAGAAGCTGAACGTCGAGACGATCGACGTCGCGATCCCGCGCGCGCCGAACGCCTGCGCCGCGTCCTCGATCACCGGCACGCCGAAGCCGCTCAGGTCCGGCGCGGGGCGGCCAAACAGGTGCACCGGCATGATCGCCTTCGTGCGATCGGAGAGCCGGCGCTCGACATCGGCCGGATCGAGGTTGAGCGTGACCGGGTCGATGTCCGCGAAGACCGGCGTCGCGCCGCGTCGCGCGATCGCCTCCGCGGTCGCGTAGAACGTGAACGCCGGGCAGACGACCTCGTCGCCGGGGCCGATCTCCATCGCATCGAGCACGAGCACGAGCGCGTCGGTGCCGTTCGCGCAGCTCACCGTCTCCTGAACACCGAGCAGCTCTGCCGCTTCGCGCTCGAACGCCTCGACCTCCGGCCCGAAGATGAAGCGGCCGGTCTCGAGCGTGCGTGCGAAAGCCTCTTGCAACTGGGGGACGAGCGGCGCGTACTGCGCCTTCACGTCAACGTGAGGGATCGCCATGACGTCCTAGGGTAGATGACCGCCGTCTCCAAAGCAGCCAAGACGCCGCGGCGGCGACCACGAGGGCCACGACCGCATAGTCGAGGTATCGCAGATCGTGACTCGCCGAGTGCCAGCTCGAGCCCACCGCCCACCCGATACCCGCGATGGTCGCGCAGAACACGATGCAGCCGGACGCGGCCAGCGGTAGCAGCCGCCGGAGCGGCCATTCGAGGATGCCGGCGGGCAGCGCGACGAAGGAGCGGACGATCGGCGTCGCGAAGCCCAGCGGGACGGCTACCACTCCGAAGCGGGCGAACCAACGTTCGGCCCGCGCGATCCGCTCCGGCGTCGCGTGGAGCAGCCGGCCGTGGCGCTCGAGCAGCGAATGGCCGCCGTAGCGGCCGAGCGCCCAGCCGAAGACGGCGCCGCAGAGATTCGCGACGACGCCCGTGACGACGATCGCCACGTACGCGTGGAAGCCCGGCCGCACGCCGCCGATATGACCCGCGAGCGCACCCGAGGCGAGCGCTCCGCCGTAGACCATCGTCAGCTCGCTCGCCGCCGGCAGGACGGCCGCAACGAACATCAGCACGAAGACCGCGGCCAGCCCGTGGTTGCCGACGAACGACGTCACTGGGTGACCCTAAAGGTGAAGGGCGCCGAGATGTCCGACGTGCCGACACTGCTCGTGAAAGAGAGGTGCGCCACGTACGCGCCGGCGAACGCACGGGTGTGCGTCGCAAGTGTCCCGTCCCACACGAGCGTCTGTGGGCCAGCGGCGAGCAAGGTCGGCGCGAGCGTCGCGATCGGCACGCCGCCTCGGGTCTCGATCTGCAGCTTCACCGTGGCGGGCCGCGAGAGCGTGAAGCGAACGGTCAGCGACGAGCGCGCCGCGCGAGGCACGACGAGCGCGCGTAGCGTCGTGTCGTACCGGAAGCTCTGCGTGTCCGTCGACGTCCGCCCGAGATCGTCGGTCGCCGACACCTGCCACTGCCAGCCGCCTTCGCGGTCGAACGTCGAGTACGTGAAGCCGTACGTGCCCGGGTCGTGCTGCACGCCGGCTTCGAGGACGTGGACGGCGCCGTCGGGCCCGACGAGCTGCGCCGTCACCTTCGACGGGCGCACGATCTTGTACTGAAGCAGCTCCGCCGTCCGGCCGGGTTCGCCGGTCACGAGCGCGAGCGGTGGCGGCGGCGCGTAGACGCCGAAGTACTCGACGAGAAGAGCTTCCTCGAGGGGTGCGCCGCCCGGGACGGTCGGGCGGTCGAGCAGCGTGCCGTCGAACGCGGAGCTCACCGGAGAACCGGATGCGAGCCCGCACGCGCGGACGGCGCCGAGCTGCACGAGCGTCTGCGCGAGCTCGAAGCTCGTCAGGCCGACGCTGTAGCCGGGTTGGCTCCCGTCGACGGCGACGAGGATCACACGGCCGTCCGCGAGCTGCCCGACGGCCGCCCGCGGAGAGCGTGAGGTCACCTGGTCGTCGGTGAAGTCCTCGGTCGTGCGGAAGACGGGCTTCCCGGCTCGCACGAGCACCGGACCGCCGCCGAGCGCCTCGGTCACACCAGTCCAGTCCGGCTGCAGCGCGAGCCGGATCGATACGGAGGTGCCGAGCGGCGCCTCGGCCGCGAGCTTCGCCGCGGCGGCCCCGGTCGCGACCACGACGGCTCCCCCGGGCGGGATCGCCTCGCCGCCGCCCGAGCCGGCCGCCGCAACGGCACCTGTGACGACGCCGCCGGGCACAACTGCGGGCAGTGTTCCCAGGACGACGTCCGCCGATCCCGGTGCGACGGGTGCCGCAGGCCCGAACGCAGGCGTGAAGAGCACAGTCTGGCCCGGCAAGGGCGGCTCGTTCACGCCGTCGAGCGGTCTCCGCTGCCCGGTGCCCTGCCACGTTCCGAAGAGCCGGACGCGGTCGACGTGCATGAGGCCGGCGGCGTCGATGCCGATCGAGGAACGCCCGGCTGCCGGAGAATGGAGCAGCGCACCGTCCTGCATGACGACGCCCGCCGGCTCGCCGTCCGGGGCGGCGAAGTCGCCGTCGATGCCGGCCACGGTCGCCTGCGCGGAGACGCTTCGCTCGAGCTCTGTGAGCGGCGCCGTGCCGCCGCCGACGGCGCCGCCCGCGAGCACGGGTGCGAGCGCATAGAGGCCGGCGTCGTCGCCCGGCCGCGGGGCAGTGATCACGTCGAGCACGACGGCGCCGTGCGGGGTGAACTCCAGCGTCTTGTCGAAGGTCACGCCGGGCATCAGCTCGGTCGGCTGCGCGTTCGCCGGCGCGGCGACGATCACGAAGAGCAGGAGTATCGTCGAGGCCCCGCGGAGCATCGCTGTTCGAGGCTAGCCGACCCGTCGGCCCATGACGGCGGGTGCGCCCGCGTAGACTGGGCGCATGTGCCGGAACATCCGCATCCTCTACAACTTCTCGCCGCCGACGACCGACGACGAGGTGCATGCCGCCGCACTGCAGTTCGTGCGCAAGGTGAGTGGCATGACCAAGCCGTCGAAGGCGAACGAAGCCGCGTTCGAGCAAGCGATCGACGAGGTCGCAGCGGTGACACGCCGGTTGCTCGGCGAGCTCGTCACGACCGCACCGCCGCGCGACCGCGAGGTCGAGGCGGAGAAGCGGCGCGCCCGCTCGGCCGCCCGCTTCGGCACGGCTGCGTGACAGTCGTCGTCTTCGAGACCCACTCGACGAGCGAAGACAACGAACGCGGGATCGCCACCGGCTGGCTCGGCGGCACACTCTCGCGCGCAGGGCGCTTTCAGGCTGTCGGCCTCGGCGCCCGCCGGCGGGACGACGGCATCGAAATCGTGTACGCCTCGGATCTCAATCGCGCCGTCGAGACGGCGCGCATCGCGTTCGCGGAGTCCGACATTCCAGTGCTCCTCGACTGGCGACTCCGTGAATGCGACTACGGCTCCTGGAACGGAATGCCGCGCTCGCAACTCGACGCCGAACGCGCAGCCCATGTCGACGAGCCGTGGCCGGGCGGCGAGAGCTGGCGCGAAGCAGTCGCAAGAGTGAGCTCGTTCCTCGACGAGCTCGACGGTGGCCGCGTGCTCGTGATCGGCCACATCGCAACGCACTGGGCTCTCGAGCATCGCGTCCACGGACGCTCGCTGGCAGAGCTCGCCGCCGAGGAGTTCGTCTGGCAGCCCGGCTGGCTGTATGACCTGAGTTAAACCGCCGCGGGTGCGGCGACGAAGCGGAGCTCCGGAACCTCGTCGAGCTCGCCGACGTCGCGGGCGAGCTCGAGGAACGTGTAGAGCCCGGCGCGCTCGCGTGGGCCGAACTGGTAGCGCAGCTTCTCGAAGTAGCGCGCGAGGAAGCCGGCCGGATAGCCGTAGCGCTCGGCGGACTCGAACGCCAGCTGCTCCGGCTCCGCGCGCGCGGCGCGAACCGACGCGACGAGTGCGTCCTCCAGCTCGGGCAGGTCTGCATGCGTGGGCTCGGGCGCGGCCCAGACCGCGAACACCATCGGCAGGCCCGTCCGCTCGAGCCAGAGACGCCCGAGGTCGTGGTGCGGCGTCGGATCCTCGAACGCCGACTTGAGCGCAGCGTCCCCGATCAGGAGCTTCGCCTCGGCGTCCTCGCCGAGCGGCACATGCTCCGCATCCGGGAACAGCACCTTCGTAAGCACGACCGAGGTCGCGGACTCCGGCGTGACCGCAACGGTGCGAATGCGCTCGAGCGGCGTCTTCGAGATCAGCTGGATCGACTCGACCGCACCCTCGCTCGAGACACACAACCGGGGCAGCAGCCGCAGCGTGTCGGCGTGCCGCGCGTACGCGATCGACGAGATCGGCGCGAGATCGAGCTCGCCGGCGACGAGCTGCCGGTTCAACGCGGTCGGCACGCCGACGACCTCGTCCACCTCCGCCTCCAGCCGGAAGAACACCGGGGCCATGTTCACGTAGCCGATGCGACCGAGACGAATCATCCGGCGCGGTCCACCACTGCGTAGGTCAACGCCTCGAGCTCCTCCCGGTGCGGATGCGCGCCGAGATGTGAACGCGCGCGCGCAGCGTAGTCGAGCGCCGCGTTGCGCGACCGCTCGATCGCGCCCGTCGCGGCGACGCGCAGCAACGCCCCGTCGAGCGTCCCGCCGGTGAGGGCGCGGCGAACGACGTCGTCATTCTCGGCCGCATAGAGGAGCGGCATCGTCGGCGTCCCCTCGCGCAGGTCGGTGCCGGGGATCTTCCCCGTCTCCTGGGTCTGCCCGGCGCAGTCGAGGATGTCGTCCGCGATCTGGAAGGCAAGGCCGAGCGCGGCGCCGTAGCTTCCGAGCGCGCAGTCGCCGCCCGAGCCGAGGAGGCACGCAGCCTCGATCAGCTTGCCCGTCTTCAGCGAGCAGCGTTCGAGATAGGCATCGATCGTCGTCGACGGATCGTGCGTCTGCAGGCGCTGCATCGCCTCACCCCGCGCGAGGCACAGCGCCGCGTCGGCGAGCGTCGTCACCGCGTGCGCGTCACCGGTCTCCGCGAGCACCGCGAACGCACAGGCGTAGAGGTAGTCGCCTGCAGCCTTCGCCGCGTCCACGCCGTACACGGACCACGCCGCCGGTAGGCCGCGGCGCATCCGGGCGCCATCGACGAGATCGTCGTGCACGAGCGTCGCCATGTGCACCATCTCGACGGCGACGCCGGCCTCCACCGACGGCTGCCCCGACGCGGTCAGGAAGCAGAGGAGCGGCCGCAGCCGCTTGCCGCCGGCGGCGAGCGCCTCACCGGCGACCTCCTCGGCGAGCCCGGGGCGAAGGGACACGGCGCGCGCAAGCCCCGCCTCGACCTCGGCCATGTACGCGGCGACGCCGGGCGTCGCGTGCACCTGCGCCAACGTCATTCGGCGCTTCCCGTGTGCAGGGCGACGATCGAGCCAGCGAGCAGTCGGAACTGCACGTCGACGAAGCCGCAGTCCGCGAGCAGCTGCGCGAGTGTCTCGGCGTCGGGGAAGCGCTTCACGGACGCGGGCAGGTAACTGTAGGCCGCGCCGCCCGGAACAACCTTGCCGAGGAGCGGCACGATGCGATCGAACCACAGTGAGAAGAACGGCTGCAGCAGGCCGCGCGCCTGCGTGATCTCCAGGATCGCGAGACGGCCGCCGGGCCGCAGCACTCGACGCAGCTCGCGCAGCGCACGGTCCAGGTCGGCAACGTTGCGCACGCCGAAACCGACGGTCGCCGCGTCGAACGCCGCGTCGTCGAACGGAAGCTGGAGCAGGTCGCCCTGATGCCACTCGAGCTCGGGCCGCTTGCGGCGCGCGCGCTCGAGCATCCGCTCCGCGAAGTCGAGCCCGACGACGGTCCCCGCGCCCGCATTCACGTCCGCGATGGCGAGATCGCCGGTCCCGCACGCCGCATCGAGCACGCGATCGCCGGGCCTCACCACCGCCTCGGCGGCGAGCCGTCGCCAGCGCAGGTCGAGCCCGAGCGTCATCACCCGGTTCATCGCGTCGTACACCGGCGCGATCCGGTCGAACATCGTGCGCACCGCTTCGGGGGCCAACGTCATGGATTCCCCCACCGGGCGACGAGGCTGTTGTCGATGCCGAGCTGGTCGAGGATGCGCGCGACGACGAACTCGACGAGGTCGTCGACGGACTCCGCGCCGTGGTAGAAACCGGGCGCCAGGAAGAGGATCGTCGCCCCGGCACGGCGCAGCGTGAGCATGTTCTCGAGGTGGATCGCCGAGAGCGGCGTCTCGCGCGGGCAGAGGACGAGCTTCCGCTCCTCCTTCAGCGCGACCGACGCGGCTCGGTGGATGAGGTTCTGCATCGCGCCGGACGCGACCGTGCCGAGCGTTCCCATCGAGCACGGGCAGATCACGTAGGCGTCGACCTTTGCGGAGCCGGACGCGTACGGCGCGTGCCAGTCGTTCGGCTCGTAGACGACGACGTTGTCGCCGACAGCTTCGGTGAGCCGCGCGATCGTCTCGTCGCGCGACAGCCGCGCGTCGGCGTAGAGCTCCGTGGCGAGCACCTCGATCGCCGCACCGGACACCGACACGCCGACCTCGCAGTCGGCGTCGGCGAGCGCGCGCAAGAGGCGCCGTGCATACGGCGCGCCCGAGGCTCCGGTGATGCCGAGGAACACCCGCATCGCCGGAAGGTTAGATCCGAGTTACTTCTTGCCGCCCTTGGACGCGACGAGGAACGCCGCGAGCTGCTCGATCCGTGCCTCGCCGAGCCCTGCGAACGACGGCATCGGCGAGCCCGGGTTGACGCAGGCGGGGCACTTGAGGTGTGCGATCTCGAAGGCGACGCCCTTGTTCTTCGCGCCTTCGGCGGTCAGCTCCGGCGCACCGAGATTGTGACCGCCGGCACCGTTGTAGGTGTGGCAGTTCAGGCAGCCGGACTGCGCGAAGAGCTTCGCGCCCGCGATCGCCTTCGTGTTACCTGTGAACCCTTCCTTCGCCGCCCAGTTCGGCACCTGCGCAAGGAGCTCCGACCCGAGCGCCTCCTTCGCGGTCGCGCCCTTGTAGGTGAGGACGCCCATCGAGACGACGACGAGCACGGCTGCGACGATCGCGACCGGGCGGCGCAGCAGCCGCCGCTCGGAGCGGATGTCGAAGAACGGCACCGCGAGCAGCAGCACGAGCAGGATCGTCGGCAGCCCGATCGTCCCGAGCAACACCGAGTTCGGCCACTTGAAGATACGCAGCAGGTAGAAGAGGAAGTAGAAGTACCAGTCGGGCCGCGGGACGAAGTTGATCGTTCCCGGGTCGGCCGGCGCGTCGTAGAGCTTCCCCAGCCAGCCCGCGGCGGTCGTGTGGTGGTCGCCCGGCGTCGTGTACTTCCACACGATCGCGAGCCCGGCGATCACGGCAACGACGACGAGCGACATCACCGTGTCGTGGAACATCGCGTACGGGTAGAACGGCTTGCCGCGCTCCTTGACGTCCTCCTTGTACTGCTGGAAGACCTTGCGCCGCTCGACGATCCGGTCGGAGGCCATCGCTACGAGCCGCTCCCGCTCCTGCGCGGCACGAAGCGGATGAGCCCCTTGCGCGCGACGGGCTGCGTCGGCTTGCCGTTCAGCGGCCCCGTGCCGGCGGCCTCCTTCGACCACGGCGGCGAGGTGACGCCGAGCCTGATCACGAGATAGAGGTGCAGGGCGATCAGCGCCGCGATCGCGCCGGGAATCATGAGCATGTGGATCGCGTAGAAGCGCGACAGCGTGTCCGTGTTGATGTACGTGCCGCCCTGCAGGAACTGCGCGAGGAACGGTCCGAGGAACGGCGCGGTGCCGTTGATGTTGATGCC